>CAVFPF010000024.1:95459-109238 GCA_963624265.1 bacterium
TGCCGCGATTGGTGTTTTTTATAGCTTTGCGGCAAGATAAGTTGTAGTTTCTTGGTAGGTAGCAAACAAGAGGAAACAGGATTATGACACACGATAAAGACAGACAGGCGAAGGTGACCGGCGAGGCCGGAACCGACGCCATGGGGAGTGTGATGGCCGGAGTCGGGACGCCATTCGGTCGGTTAGGCACGGTCTATCCCGCAGCAGCGGTGGAAGGGCTGCGGTTGCCCTACTTCGACCTTGGCATCAAGGCCGGCTTCCCCATTCCGCTCGACAACGACGAGAAGAGTCAGGACATCGACCTGCTGCGCATGATATGTCCGCACCCCAACGCCAGTTACCTCATCCGCGTGGAGGGCGACTCGATGATCGATGCAGGCATACGCAGTGGCGACATCATCATTGTCGACAAGAGCAACCGCGACCCTTCGCCCTCCGAGGTGGCGGTCTGCGAGCTCAACGGCGAGTACACACTCAAGCGGTTCGAGCGGCGCCCAGGCGGCGAGGGATGGCTCGTGCCCGCCAACCCCGCCTATCCCGAGATACGCGTCACCGAGCACGACGACTTCTCCATCTGGGGCGTGGTGACGTACATCATCCACAAGGCCCGTGACTGACAGTGCCAGTTTCGGTCAAAGAGAGCCGTTATGGTCGGAGCCTGACAGCCCTGTTATGGCCGCAGCCTGAAGTTCACGGTCACGGTCAAAGTCATGGTCAAAGTCCCAAAAGCCAAAGCATCAGAGAGAATATGTTTGCCCTGGTAGATTGCAACAGTTTCTTCTGTTCGGTGGAGAAAGTATTCCATCCGGGACTGAAGGGAAAACCCGTCGTCGTGCTGTCGAGCAACGACGGGTGCATCGTTGCGCTCACCCCCGAAGCCAAGGCTGTGGGACTGCACCGCGGCGACCCCGTCTTCAGGGTCCGTGACATCGTGACGCGCCACAACGTCCGCGTCTTCTCCTCCAACATGATGCTCTATGCCGCCATGAGCAAGCGCATCGTCAGCATTATGCGCGAGAGCGTCAGCCACGTGGAGCAGTACAGCATCGACGAGAGCTTTTGCGACTTGCATGGCTACGGGCAGCATTTCGACCTTGTGGAGATGATGCGCGGGCTGCGCGACCGCATCCTGCTCTACACCGACATCCCCGTCAGCGTAGGCATAGCTCCGACCAAGACCCTGGCCAAGATGGGCAGCAAGTTCGCCAAGCAGTACCCCGGCTATCGGGGCGTGTGCATGATCGACACCGACGCCAGGCGGCGCAAGGCCCTTTCGCTCTTCCCGCTCGACGACGTGTGGGGCATCGGCCGGCAGACCCTGGCCAAGTTGGCGTATTGTGGCATCCAGACGCCCCTCGAGTTTGCCGACCGCAGCGAGTCGTGGGTACGTTCGCATCTCGCCAAGCCCGGCTTGCAGACGTGGTTCGAGCTCAACGGCCATCCTTGCATCGACACTGCCGAGGTGCATCTCAAGAAGACCGTCTGCACCTCGCGCAGCTTTGGCGAGATGGTGTCCGACTTCGATTCCCTGCGGGCCTCCATCACCACCTTTGCCGGCAGTTGCGCAGGCAAGCTTCGCGGACAGGCTTCGGGTGCCCGTGCTGTCACCGTCTTCATTGCCAGCAACCGTTTCCGCACCGACCTGCCGCAGTACGCCACCTCCGCCACCGTTACCCTTCCGGTGCCCACTGCCGACACTCTCGAGATAACCCGTGCTGCCGTCCAGGCCCTGCAGAGCATCTGGCGCGAGGGCATCCTCTACAAGCGTTCCGGTGTCATCGTGAGCGACATTGTGCCCAATGCGGGCATCGAGGGCAGCCTCTTCGACACCGTCTCCAACCGTCCCGAGCGTGCCCGCCTCATGCAGGAGATCGACCGGCTCAACCTCCGCTTTGGTCTCAAGACCGTCCAGTTGGCGGCTGAGGGCGACGACCGCCAGTCCTGGCGCGTCAAGAGCGACTACCGCAGCGGCAACTACCTCACCGACATCGACGACCTCCTGAAGGTCAAGTGAGTAAGGAGTCGTCCATTTTGCAGTGTTTCCTGTTCCGTGTTCGAAAATAACCCACGACCCGTATGGCTAACATAAAACGTAACACATAAAACGTAAAAACCTCTTGTTTCTCCCCAAAAATCGCTCTCTCCGTCATTTTTTCGGCCAAAAATGTTTTTATATCAAATATTTGCCTTATCTTTGGCCACAGAAACAACCTGACTTCTTCGCTTATTTTGTGACATCTTACAGCGCGCTTTGAGAATCAACGCACTGACTCGATATTCTTATTCCTGAAACAGTACAACTAAAACCTGATATTATGAAGACCGATTTACACAACAGCGCATTACATTCTGCTCATAACGGAGCAAGACGTGACAATTGGCAAAGGTGGCGACAAGTCGCATGGCTTTTGTTTATAATCTCGTTGTTCGTCTCGCCGGCAAGGATGTTGGCGGCCGATCCGTCTTGGCTTGCAACGCAGCACAAAGTATCGCTTGCAGAACCGTGGTGGATACAATGGGTTCCCATTGTGAATCTTGATACAGGCGAAAAATGGGTAGACACCAGTGGAAAAGACGAAGGACCATCCATATATGTGGACGGAGTCTTTGTGGGTAGCCTGTATGAGGAGCTTATATGGTACAATATGGGCAATCTTAAAAGCGAAAGAGCCAACAACGACAGCTGGTGGAAAGGAACCTATCAGGCCACCGGCAGTAACGGCATCACTTATACCGTGAGGTTTTACGACCCGCAGGAATGGACTCCGGGAGACGTGGAAGACGGTGACTCATACGTCCGAGTGGGTATCGCCGTGCATATCGATAGGGTGGAGTCAGGCTCTTCCCACACAGTGACGCTGTCAGGCAAATGGGGTACGAGTAGAGACGAAGGCGATTATTCCGACAAGACGATTTCCTTTAGTTATACCTATTCAGCCAGCATATTCAACAAGCTGTTCCCCGACACGGGGCTTACGGCCAAGCGTACAAGTGGCAAGACCATACAGATCGACGGTACGTTGAATGCCAGTTATGCCACGACGGTGAGTACGGTGAAGTCCGACGCTTCAAAAAACAGCGGCGCCCTGATGAGCACATCGTACAATGCGGGGGCAACGGCATTTAGCGTCACGGCCAACTACAACGACTTGAGCGACACGAATTACGGCAACCATCATTTTTATTTCCAACGTGCCACCAGCATTGACACCTCAAGCGATTGGCCTGAAGAGAATGGCAAGAAGGTGAACAACGTTCAGGTTTACCGGTGGAACACCTATACCGTACTGCGTGAATTCATCCGTCCGAAGTATGTGTCGCTTTCCGCCGACAAGTGGAACAAGAAGGTCGTCGTGTCGTGGACACCCGACGTTACTACCAACTACACCAAGTGCACCGAGGGCAAATGGAGGATCTACAGGTATCTGACTTCATCGGGCGCGTCCTCAAGGACCCAGATCAACGCCAACGACCTTGACTACGACAAGAACTCGTACGAGGATAGCGACAACACGCTGGTGTATGACAAGGAATACACTTACGAGGTGGCGTTCATCCCCACCGATGGCGGACGGTCAGAGCGACTTACGAAGAGCAAGTCCACGACCATATCCCGTTCGTTCAATATCAGCGATTTCAAGGTCACGGGCAATGCGCGAACCATAACGTTGACCTGGAATTCCGAGGCGACCCAGAAGGGCACGACCACATTCTCCGTCTACCGTACGGCGACCGTATCCAAAGGTGTGCCGTCGGGTTGGGGCGATGCCATAGCCCAAGTAACCGCCAACACCTATACAGACCCCGAAAAGAACGTAGCGGCAGGCACGACCTATTATTATAAGGTGATGGCCACCGTCTCGGCATTGAACGATTATACGGTCGAAACCGGATATGCCAAAGGCAGCATCAACGATTTGTCGACAGTGACGAAATTCACTGCCACCAAGGGCGACTACAACGGGCTTGTCAAGCTGACGTGGGAGGCCGACCAGGTGGGCACCACTGCCACGGTCTATAACGTGCAGCGCAGGGAGAAGGGGATCGATACCTGGTCCACCATTTACAAGACGTCGGGCACTTCCACCGCCTATTATTACGAAGACAACACGGCGCTTCCGGGCAAATACTACGAGTATCAGGTCGAAAACGGATATTCGTCCTCCAGGATAGACGACGGCTTCTGCCGTTCCACGGGCATCGTCTCCGGTCGTGTCTCTTACGGTACGGGCACAGCTGTGGCCGACACCCGTGTCGACTTGAAGTTCAGCGACGAAGAAGGCACGAGACGTCAGTTCTATTCCCTGCATGTGACGAGCAACAAGGGCGGAGTGCGCACAAAGGATTTCAGTGCACAGGTGATAGAAAAGTTCAAGGACAAGCCCTATTCCCTTCAGTTTTATATCAAGCCCGATGCGACGACATACGACGAAGCCGTAATCTGCGATGTCGGCGGCACCCTACAGTTGAGACTGAAGAAGCAAACCGACGGCTCCTACAAGTTGAAACTGCTTGGCAGGAGTGATGTCACCGACATCAAGATTCCCACCACTTCGTTCTCGCATGTCACGATTACGATGACGGCAGCGGGTGTGCCGACCATCTATGTCATTGACGAGCAGGGCAATATGAGCACCTGGACCGGCACCCTCAGCGCACGCAACTATGGTACGTCTTCCGGCATTAGCATGGGGTCCGACTATGCTGGGGCGGGACAGTACATCAGCTGCTATATCGACGAGATGCGCGTGTTCACCAAGACGCTCACCAAAGAGGAGATCTTGAAGAACTACAACCACACGCTTAGCGGCACCGAAGACGGGCTGCTCATCTACTGGCCTGTCGACGAAGGCATCAGCAAACCCACGACGGCCTACGACTACTCCAAGACCAGTGGCGTGACCAACAGCAACCATGGCGTCATCGACAACACCAACACGAGTCTCTCTACCGATGTTCCTGCCGCCAATCAGCTCGGTCTTTTCGCGCTCACCGATGCGATGGGCAACTTCGTGATTCGAGGTGTACCTTTCTCCGGCGACGGCACCAACTACACCGTGACGCCGTCCAAGGGAATCCACGAATTCTCGCCGGCCTACGTGACCCGTTATGTCAGCGGTTCGTCGCTGGTCCACAGTGGTGTGGATTTCACCGACGTGTCGTCGTTCCCTGTCAGCGGCTACGTTTACTACAAGGGGACCAGCTACCCCGTCGAGGGATGTAATTTCTATGTCGACGGCGACGTGTGCAGCAATGACGGCAAGCTGATAGAATCCGACGAGAATGGACATTTCGAAATCAGCGTACCTATTGGCCGACACTTCATAGAGGTGAAGAAAGACGGGCATGTGTTTGTCAACGAAGGGCGTTATCCGGAGGGAGTAAACAACACCTTGGAATATGTGAGCGAGGTGACCAATCTCACATTCCGCGACAGCACCCTTGTCAACTTCTCCGGTCGCGTGGTTGGCGGTGACATAGAGGGAAGCAAGCCGCTCGGATTCCGCGAGAGCAAGAACAACATCGGACAGGCGCAACTGGTGCTCACGGCTGAAGGAAGCTACAGTCTGAACACGAAGACGCAGGGCACCACTACCAGTCAATCCGTAGTAAATGACAACACGGTGCCTTGTCCGCCAGTATCCGACGAGACCTTCAAGAGTGTCGCTTATCGTGGTGCCAACGGCAACAGCAACCGTATCTACATACAGACAGATCCCCGCACCGGCGAATTCTCTGCCATGGTGCCGCCGATATCCTACACGTTGGGCAGCATTACCCGGCTGAATGGCGATAAGAAGACGTTCTTTAGCGGCAGCGAGGCCCTCGACATGAGCAATCTGCAGAAGGAGGTGACCGACACCCTGGTGGTCGACAGTGCGAGCATAAAGACCTACACCTGCAACTACCGCCTGTGCAAGACCTACCACAGCGCTCCCGTGTTTGTCGTGAAGCAGTCCGGCAACAACGACGGAGCTTTCGGTCTGAAGTCTCTCACTTTGGCCGACGGCACCGACAGCCTGCAGGTCAGCATGTACGATGTCGACGGCGAAGGTAACGTAACCTATAAATATGGTGGTCCGGTGTTCGAAAGCGAGAATCAGTATACATTCGACATCGAGGCTTACGAACAGTATGAGAACGCCGACGATGTCAACAATGTGCAGCACAGCAAAGTGCCTCTCCAGGGTCTCACCGTGACTGTTGCCAACGCCCTCTCTGATGGTCAGGCCGTCTATGCGCTCGGCTATGGCAACGACGACAAGGCCGGCACCGTCGATGAGGTAGCCGAAAACCAGCTTGTGCTCGACGGGAACGGCTGCGCCACCTACACCTGGAAAGCCGGACTGCCCAACATCACCAGTCCTTACACACGCACGCTGCAGATGTCGTACGACATTGACGGCAGCAGTGGCACGTGGCCGGCCAACAACGGCGTCATCAACGGCGTCATTCTCGGCTCGTTGTCTACAGGCAGCAACTTCGTGACGAGCGGACCCGACAAGGTCGAGATGATACTCCGCGACCCGCCGGGCAGCAATTCCTTCTCCAGCTGGACATCCGGCAGCGTCACCTCCTCCACACGGAGCATCGGCAAAGTGTGGGACTCCGAAAACGAGGTGGCCACGGTGACCAATCTCGGACCGAAAGTGGAAACAGAGCAGGGTATAGGATTTGCCGTAATCAATAGTGTCGAAGCGAAAGACGAAATCACTGCGGGCGTCAATGTGACCGTGCAGGGCATGAATGCCGACCAGTACAGCACCACGCTCACCGTGACCCGTGAGATTTCCACCTCCGACCAGCCCGAATACGACGGTGCCTGCGGTGACGTGTTTATCGGCACGGCCAACAACATCATCTACGGCAAGGCCCGCCAGGTAGGGTTCGAAGTCAAGGACGACGGCTCCGGCCGGAAGACGGCAGAACTGGGCTTGACAGACATCTGGACCACAGGGCTGCAGATGCAGACCGGCTTCAACTACACGGCTTGGCACATCGAGAACATACTGCTTCCCAACCTCCGCGACATGCGCAACCGGCTGCTCAAGTATGTGCCCGACACCACGGCGGTCAACACCAGCACCTCGAGTGTGCCGCAGTATCTGACACAGCTCACTGCAGACGACGAGAGATTCGGCAGCGACAACAACGACAAGAGCATATGGGCCAATGCCACCGACGAGCCTTCGTCCTCTGGCCCGTCCTACAAGATGGTACTGCCCGTATTGGAAGGGGCGCCCGCCGACACGGAAGTGGGATACACCGACTCTGTGATGTGGTGCAACAACCAGATTTCCAACTGGGAGTCCATCATGGCGTTCAACGAGCGGGAGAAGGTCGAAGCCTACGAAGACCGCGCCACCTGTCTTGAGAAGAACTACTCGTTCGACTCGGGCACCACCATCACCAAGACGCAGACCAACGAGAGCGGCACGGGGTCTACCTACGAGAACACCGTAGTGTCGAAACTCATAGTTGGAAACGAAGCCGGTTTGGCAATCAACAAAGTGGGCGTCTTCGTGCAGACCGCCACGCGGACCGGTGGCGGCAAGAACTGGGACTATGAAGACACCGAGACCGAAATCAGCGAGTTCAGCTACACGCTCTCCGACCAGGATGCCGGCGATGCCATCACCGTCGATGTGTACAGGAAGGGCGACTACGGTCCGATCTTCCGCACCCGCGGCGGACAGACCAGCGCTCCTTACGAAGGGGAGGTGCTGACGCAGTACTACAAGCCCGGCACCACCGTCATGGAGGCCACCATGCAGATCGAGGCTCCCAAGATTGCCGCTTCGCCGCAGATCATCTCCGACATCCCGAGCGGCAGTGCAGCCAACTTCACCCTGTCCATGACCAACGAGTCGGAGACGGGCGACGACGTGTACTACAAGCTCCTCCTGGTCGACAACGAGTACAGCGACAACGTCAAGGTGACCATCAACGGCATGCCGCTCACCGACAACCGTCTTGTGAGGGTGCCTGCCGGCGAAACGGTGACCAAGACCCTGCAGCTCTACCAGACCGACCTCGGCGTGCTCGACTTCAACAGGGTGGGCATCGTCCTGGCGTCCACCACACAGTACGACAACACGTCCACCTGGGACCAGATTGCCGACACCACCTACGTCGAGGCACACTTCGTGCCGTCATCGTCGCCGGTCACCATGGCGCTCGACCTCACTACGCTCAATGCCGCTACAGGTTCCGATTTGACCGTCAGGATGAGCGATTTCGACCGCACCTACAAGAACCTGAAGGCGTTCCGCATACAGTACAAGAAGCAGGGCGCTACCGACTGGATTACGGCCCGCGAGTACGTGACCGCCGACAAGTGGCTCACGGGCAACAACGAGAAGTTGCCCGAATCAGGCTCGTCGGTGACCTACACGATGCCGATGAAGAGCTACAGCGACGGCAGCTACACCTTCCGTGTCCTGTCCGTCACCCATAACGGCTCCGACGGCGAGGTGACCCGCTCCAGCAACGAGATTGCTGTGGTCAAGGACATGCAGAAGCCCTGTCCGCTCGGACAGCCCAGTCCGTCGAACGGCATCCTCAGTGTGGGCGACGACATCAGCCTCACCTTCAACGAGTCGATACTCAAGGGCGAGCTCACGCAGGACCTTAACTTCCTCGTGACGGGAGTGCTCAATGGCACCGAAGTCGACCACGCCACAGCCCTGCGCATGGACGGCACCGACGTGTCGGCATCCACCGAAGCCGACATCTCGCTTGCCGGCAAGGACTTCTCGATTGATTCCTGGGTGCGCATCAGTGGCTCCGGCACGCTGCTTTCACATGGCAACGGCGCTTCGAAGTTCACCGTTGCGGTTGGTGGCGACAACAGGCTGGTGGTGGGCATAGGTTCCGACACCTACACTTCTGCCAATCCGCTCCCCACCGACCGCTGGTCATTCCTCTCGCTGAGCTACACGGCCAGGACCAATGGCGGCACCGTCAATGCCGCCGTGGCTTACGACGACACCAGCATCGACCTCTTCAAGAACCTGCCGGTGGCCTCTTACGAGGGCAATGGCGCCCTTTCCGTAGGGCGCAAGATGCAGGGCGCCATCCACGAGCTCACCCTTTGGGACGAGGCGCACGACATGAGCACGGCTCTTGCCAACCGCCTGAAGACCAAGAATCCGTCTACGGCGCACCTCATCGGCTATTGGAAGATGAACGAAGGCGAGGGCACCGACATCACCGACTACGCCCGTAGCCGACACATGTACATGCCCGATGCCACCTGGTATCTCAACAACGAGAACACGGCAGTGGCGCTCGACGGCACCTCGCACCTCGCAATCCCCACGGCCGAAGTGTCGCCTCTCGGCACCGACAACTGTGCCATCGAGTTCTGGGTGCGTGGCGGTAGCCAGACGGGCGAGGCGCAGCTCATGCAGGCAGGCGAAGTCAGCCTTTGGGCAACGGCCGACGGTCTGCTCCGACTGACCTCTTTAGGCAACACCTACGAGGCAGGCTCTGTCACCCTACTCGACAACGCATGGCACCACATCGCCCTTAACATTCTGCGCACGGGCAATGCCGCTGTCTATGTCGACGGTCTCCGCACCTTCGCCACCAGCGCTTCCAACGTCGGGCAGACAGCCAGCGATTGTCTCGTCATGGGCCAGCGCCGCACCAACACCGACGGCGTGATCACCTACGACCGTGCTTTCAAGGGCGAGGTCGACGAGGTGCGCATCTGGAATGCCACCCTCGGCGCCGACATCATCAACGAGCGCAGTCACCAGCGACTCACAGGCACCGAGGCTGGACTTGTGGCCTACTATCCGTTCGAGACCAAGGCGCTCGACGGCTACGGCCAGCTCGTCACGCAGACCACGGCCTCCGACCTCTGCCATGGACGTCATTCTGCCACCTACGGCACAGCACTGACCTTCACCGACCAGGCCCCTGCACTCCGCCAGAAGCCCGTCGAGACCAACGTTCCGTTCTCCTACACTGCCAGCGACAACACCATTGTCATCACCGTCGATGCCGATGCCGCCACGATAGAGGGCTGCACGCTCCACTTCACGGTGACGGGCGTGAGCGATGCCAACGGCAACAAGTCAGAGGCAGTCACCTGGTCGGCATTCGTCAACCGCAACGAGTTGTCGTGGTCCGAGGCTTCACTCTCTGCCACCAAGCATGTTGCCGACGAGGCCACACTCTCTGCCACCATCGTCAACGGGGGTGCACAGCAGCAGATGTGGACGCTCACGGGCATGCCGTCATGGCTCAAGGCCAGCGTCGCCCAGGGCACGACCGAGGCACTGTCTCAGACCCGGCTCACCTTCACGGTGTCGAAGTCTGCCCCGATAGGCAAGCACGAGCAGACACTCTACCTCACCGGCAACGAAGGACTTGTCACTCCGCTCGTCCTCACCGTCACTGTGACAGGCGATGTGCCCGACTGGAGCGTCGACCCGAGTCTCTACGACGGCACCATGAACCTCATCGGCAGTCTCTCCATTCTGGGCGTTCCGTCCAGCGACACCGACGATGTGGTAGCAGCCTTCGTCGACGGAGAGTGCCGTGGTGTGGCCCATCCGGTCTACAACACGCGCTACGATTCCTACTTCGTGATGATGGACATCTACGGCAATGCCTCCGACGACAAGGGCGCGCTCACCTTCCGCGCCTACGACGCCAGCACGGGCACCGTCTACTCGCGCCTCACCACGGGTCAGGACTTCACCTTCGTCTTCGACCAGTTCCTCGGCAAGTACTCGTCGCCGGTAGCTTTGGCAGCCACCGACCTGATGGAGCAGAACCAGAGGCTCGGCACAGGCTGGAATTGGACGTCACTCTACGTCGTTCCCGACAGCCTCTCGGCTTCCGTGGTCTATGCACCTGTAGCGCCCGTTGCCGACATTGTGAAGAGCAAGAGCGCCTTCCTGTCGTCCGACGGCACGACGTGGCACGGCAACGCCTTCGATGTCGACGTGCGCAGCATGTACAAGGTGCACATGACGGCCGACCGTACGCTTGCCCTGACAGGCCGCAGCGCCACTGCTGCCGAGCGCACCGTCACCGTTCAGCCGGGTTGGAACTGGATAGGCTACAACTGCCTCTACACGCTCAGTGTGGCCGATGCCTTTGCCGCTCTCGACCCGCAGGACGGCGACATTGTGAAGGGCCAGTCCGGCTTCGCCATGTTCGATGGCTACGAGTGGAACGGTTCGCTCTCCGCCCTCACCCCGGGCCAGGGCTACATGCTCTACAGCACCGCCGCCACGGCGCGCACGCTGACCTATCCCACGCGCACTGCAGCATCGGCTCCGAGTGCGGTCCGCAGCCTGGCCACCGTGCTCCAGACCTTCGCGCCCGTCGACCATCATCTCTATTCCGGCAACATGTGCGTAGTGGCGCTTGTCACCTTCGACGGCCAGCCGTGTGCCGGTGCCGAGGTCGGCGTCTTTGCTGATGGCGAGTGTCGCACGGCACAGGTCACCGATGCCCAGGGCTACGCCTACTTCACCATACCTGGCGACAACCCCGCATCGCTCAGCTTCTGTCTCGACCGCGACGGCAAGGTGCTCACCACCGGTTCGTTGCTCACCTACGTCACCGACGCTGTCCATGGCACCTACCAGGCTCCGTTCGCTGTCGGGTTCACTTCCGCTTCTCCGTCGGCCATCGGTTTCATCCCTGCCGATGCTGAGGGCTGTCTCTGGCTCGATCTCAACGGCCGCACCTACAGCACCCGTCCGTCTGCGCCTGGAGTCTACCTCCTCCGCACCACCGACCCTGCCACCGGTGCCACCTCCACCGTCAAGGTCATCGTGAAGTAGTCAGCCGCTGACCTCTCCGCTTAATCAGGCGGGACAAGACGCTCCTTTCGCGCTCTTGTCCCGCCTTTTTCTTTTAGCTCCGCGCCGTATGGTAACGTAAAACATAAAACGTAAAACATAAAACACAAAAACCTCCCTTTTCTCCCCAAAATTCGCCATCTCCGTCATTTTTCCGCACAAAAATGACTGTTATTACAAAAAATTGATTTATCTTTGGGCTCAGAAATAAAACAAAGGGCGCATCACAGGCGCTTTATTAGTATCAATTGAGTCTCATTTAGCCGGACCTTTTTTGTGGACAAAGTCATCAACACAAGAAGTTTCCCCCCAAAGCGAGACGAAACAAGAGCCAAGGCGTTGAGACACACGCATTTAGGCTCACTGACGGGACCGTCGCTTCTGTTTAGGACGACCGTGCCCCGGCAGACACAGACCAGAGAGTATGGCATTCGAGGTGACCTTCATCCCAGGATCCATTCGCGTTGGGTTTGCCCCCTTCGCCCTCCCCGAGAAACATTACGCGCCCGTCGCGAAAATGTCACAGAAAGGGGTGTCAACCCGATGCGTCCGTTTCTCAACACGCACCTTATTACAACCTTAGTTTTTTAGTTTTTTCCTTACAGACTATGCAGACATTCAGTGACCTCAAGATAGCCGTAGCCGGCACCGGCTACGTGGGTTTGAGCATCGCCACCTTGCTCGCGCAGCACCATCAGGTGACCGCCGTCGACGTCATCCCCGACAAAGTCGACAAGCTCAACCGCCGCATCTCGCCCATTCAGGACGACTACATCGAGCAGTACCTGGCCGAGCGGCCGCTCCGGCTCACTGCCACCCTCGACGGACGTGCCGCCTACCGCGATGCCGACTTCGTGGTCATAGCGGCGCCCACCAACTACGACCCCGTGCAGAACTACTTCGACACCTCGCATGTCGAGGAGGTCATCGACCTCGTGCTCGAGGTCAACCCGTCGGCCGTGATGGTCATCAAGAGCACCATCCCTGTGGGCTACACCCGTTCGCTCTATGTGAAGTACGCCAAGCGGGGCGTGAAGCAGTTCAACCTGCTCTTCTCGCCCGAGTTCCTGCGCGAGAGCAAGGCGCTTTACGACAACCTCTATCCCTCGCGCATCATCGTGGGCTACCCCAAGATCATCGACCGTCCCGAGTTTGCCGACGAGAACGAGGCCATCCGTCAGGTCACCGACGTCGAAAAGATGCAGCAGGCCGCCCACACCTTCGCCTCCCTCCTCGTCGAGGGTGCCATCAAGGAGAACATCGACACACTCTTCATGGGCATGAAAGAGGCCGAGGCGGTCAAGCTCTTTGCCAACACCTATCTCGCCCTGCGCGTCAGCTACTTCAACGAGCTCGACACCTACGCCGAGGTCAAGGGCCTTGACACCCGTGCCATCATCGAGGGCGTAGGGCTCGACCCGCGCATCGGCACGCACTACAACAACCCCTCCTTCGGCTATGGCGGCTATTGTCTGCCCAAAGACACCAAGCAGCTCCTGGCCAACTACGCCGACGTGCCCGAGAACCTCATCGAGGCCATTGTCGAGAGCAACCGCACGCGCAAGGACTACATTGCCGATGCCGTGCTCCGCATGGCGGGCTACTACACTGGCAGCAGCACCTTTGCACCCGGTCGCGAGCACCCGTGCGTCATTGGCGTCTATCGCCTCACCATGAAGTCCAACTCCGACAACTTCCGCCAGTCGGCCATCCAGGGTGTGATGAAGCGCATCAAGGCCAAGGGTGCCGAGATCGTCATCTACGAGCCCACCCTCGACGACGGCTCCACCTTCTTCGGTTCCCGCGTGGTCAACGACCTCCGGCAGTTCAAGGCCCAGAGCCAGGCCATCATCGCCAACCGCTACGACCCTTCCCTCGACGATGTCCGCTCCAAAGTCTACACCCGCGACCTCTTCCGCCGCGACTGACTGACAGGAAGGTTGGGGGCTTC
>CAVFPF010000025.1:0-66467 GCA_963624265.1 bacterium
TTACTTTGAATTACAGTACAAAGGTAACTGAAGAATCGGCAAAAGTGAACGGGTATGCTCTGAAAAATCCAGTATTTTGAGTGATTATATCCATTTTGTCGTATGGACTAACGGACATCAAAAAGAGGCATTTTCATCTCTTCTGGCTGCTGACTGCAGTCCCGAAATATTGAACGGATATGCTCCGGAATATGTAGTTTGTACGATATTTGGTTAACAGGAGGGAATTTCTTGCCGCGGAAGTTTTAACCGGAGCCTCGATTATCTGCAGCACAAACGACGGCACAGCCTCGGCGGAGAATAGTCAAACTTTGTTGAGCAACCCTTACTTGCGATGCACACTCGGCATTTCTACTGGACAAACAGGCTGATTTTGGTCCAAAACAACAGTTTTTAGCAAGAACATTCTTTAGTTTCACAAAATTACATTACCTTTGCGCCAATGATGTATTTTTTCAACACGGAAGTGTAACAATACAAACATACTATATATATAAATATATGAAACAGAATCTGTCAATCTCACGGCTCTTCGTTGCTGTAGCTTGTATGTGGACAATGGCACTCGCCGCCAATGCCGAAGGAAACGACGCGACAGGCAAGATGGTCAATGGTCACAAGTTTGTAGATCTCGGTTTGCCAAGCGGCCTCCTTTGGGCTGAAACCAACGTCGGCGCAGCCACTGCATCTGACGACGGCGACTACTTTGCCTGGGGCGAGACTTCGACTCAGTCTTACTACGACTGGAGCACATACAAACTGGGCTCTTCGTCGACCAAAATCGAGAAATACAACAACAAGGACTGCAAGTTCATCCTCGAGGCAGAGGACGACGCCGCAACCGCCAATTGGGGCAGCCCTTGCCGCATGCCGAGCAAACTGGAAATAGAGGAGCTGTGCAACTTCGACTACTGCACCTGGAAGTGGACGTACAGGACCACCAGTGCCGGCGTGCTCATCAACGGCTTTGAGGTAATCAGCAAAGCCAACGGCAACAGCATCTTCCTCCCGGCTGTGGGTTACCGCAACGGCGAAAGGGTCTATACGCACGGTTCGCGCGGCTACTACTGGTCAAGTTCGCGCTACGCAAGCTTCAAGAGCATGGCCTACAGTCTGTACTTCGGCAGCGGCGACTACGACTGGTATCGCTATCGCCGTTACTTCAGCTTCTCGGTACGTGCCGTAGTGGAGCCGTAACGAACAGGATATCTGTCTGAAGGACAGACGAATCCGGGACGACAGGGGAAGCCTTTTGCACCCACAGGTTGGGCAATAGGCGAACCGTCGTCCCGGATTCGCGTTTCCGACCGGACGGGCAGCGGGCAAACAAGACCGGCAGGCAGGGCAAACGACCGGGTCGGATAGAATGTCCATTTTGCAACTCTCACACTCTCAGCCACATTTTGGTGAAATGTGCCACCTGATTTCCACAACTTTAAATAGTTTCACCTACCTTTGCGCGAAAATATAAGGTTTTGAACTCGAATCGTATTTCTTATCTCTTGTTGTTGGCCTTGTTGTCTTTGGCCTGCTTCGCTTGTACAAAAAGCGGAGACACCATCTATGTAACCGACGAGCCACAGAAAGACACCCGCCCCATCGTGTTTTTCATATACCGGGAAGGGTCATTGGGCGATCTCAGCTATGAGGACGACCTTTGGCGCGGAGTGGCTAAGGCCACCGACAACGGCAAAATGCTCGTGTCGCTGGCGGAACTGCCTAAGGATTCGGCTATGATCGACATAGTCCTCGACATCTTCTTCTCCCTGTTGCAGTACGTCGAACCGGACAGGAAAACGCTTGTCATAATCTCGAACGACAACTTCGAGCCATTGATTCACAACTACAAGGAGAAAGTCGACGAGACCGACAAGATGACCATACTGCTGACCGAAACCAAGGACACGACGCTCAGCTGCCACACCATGCGCCTGTCAAGCTACGGCGCCTACTATCAGGCAGGCAGGGTGGTGGCCCAAAGCCTTTCGGACGTGGACAGCATCTGCATAGCATCGGCCAACCCCGGCAACGAGAACGTGACCGACATGCGAAACGCATTCTGCCAGGGAATAGCCGACGGAACGGAGATAACGGGGAAAAGTATAGGCGTGGACAACTGCTATATGTCGATGACATTGGGAGGATATGACGAGGCGGATTCGGCTTACCAGATGTCGTATGACATCGACTCGAAATACCAGCTCGTGCTGCCCATCTGCGGAGGTACGGCACATGGATTCCTGAGATACAACAGGGAGCACCCGGAGTCGTTCTACACCCTGGGCGTAGACGTCGACATGCAGCAATTCGCATCGCGCGTGCCGTTCTCTATTGTGAAGCACATCGACGATGCCGTGGCCGACTGGATTACCCGATGGGCCAACGGCGATTCGATAGAGAAACACGTTGACCTCGGACTCTCGTCGAATTACATCGAACTGAAGGTGGCCGACAACTACAAGCCCGTGATAGGCACTGCCGTCGAGGATTTGTATCAGACTGCAATAGAAAAGGAAGAGGAGTATGAAAACAGGAACAGGTAAATGCCGATGGGCAACGATGCTCGCGTCGCTGCTGTTGCTGCTGTCAGGCCTCGCAAGCGCCTGCAGGCAGGAGGAGGACGTCGTCGTGCATGTGACGAACGTGAAAACGGAGTACTACAAGATAGCCGTGATACTGCCGCTCGACGAGAACGGAGAATTCAAGGGCAGGCTTGACAGCACCGTGAACTGGGCACTGCAGAACCTGCGCTCGGCTCAGAACCTCCTCATCAACCAAGGCGATTCGACCGCCGTGGACCTCATTATCGAATGGTATGACGAAGACAAGTCGGACCTCGACATGCTGGCTAACGACCTGTCGCGGCGTGATGACATCCTGCTTATCGTGGGCCCGCTGAGAAACAACAATGTGGACATTTTTGCCAAGGCCTGCCGCTCCGCTAACAAACCGCTGATTGTGCCTTATGCCACGAGCGAAAACATCATACGCCGCTACTCGGTGGGCACTGCCGGCGTGAAGAGCCAAACCCCATTCCTGTGGTCGCTCTGCGAAACTGATGTAAGCCAGTGCGAGGCGCTTATGGCAAAGGCCTGGGAGGGCGGTGCAAAAAACATATCGCTATTATCGCCCAGCGACGACTATGGCCGGACTTTCTTCGACTGGATACCGTTTCAGGCAAACGAGATGGGCATGAAGCTGTCGCTCAACGCGCAATATTCTGACGGCAACCTGGCGCAGGCAGCCAAAATCGTGCTCGGCAGCGGTGTCGACTGCGCCATCTGTGCCGTGAGGACGGCCGAGGAGGCAAAAGTGGTGCTCGAAGCGAGAAAGCAACTGGGCGAGAAAGCCCCCCGTGTGCTGTTTTCCAATGGGGCGCTGTCGGCCGCTTTGCTGAATTATGGCGACCTGTCGGAAGGCGCCGAGGGTGTGGCTCCGTATGCCGACCCCGCCACGGGCTTCAAGGTGGCGTATGAGGAACATTTCGGCGTGTCGCCCGCCGGCGCAGAGGCGCAAGTCTATGACGCCATTCTTCTGGCCGGATTTACGGCATTCGTCAAAGACTACTTTCACGGAGAGAAGGACACCAACGAAATTATCCGCCTGATGACATCGAAGGGTGAAGAGGTTTATTCCGTATGGAACGAACTGGGACTCCACTCCCTCATATTCCTGCTCAAGAACGGCATCTTCGTCAAACTGATGGGCGCAAGCGGACTGCTGCGTTTCGACAGCGAGGCTTACACCAGCCTTCTGCAGAGCACTTACGTGCACTGGGTCGTGTACGACAACAACATCCTGCCAATCGACTACCGGAGCAGCGACGGCAACAACCGCGTCACGCCGACCCTGGCCTCGTGGAACTGGCAAGCGAAAAACCGACAGACCATCGAGGACCAGAATGTGGACATCGAATACAAGCCGATGAAGGACCAATGGGCCGTGCTGGTGCAGGGTTCGACGGGATGGAGAAACTACCGCCACCAGGCAGACGTGCTTAATGTGTACCAACTGCTGAAGAGCAAGGGCTGGGACGACGAGCACATCATACTGATTCTGTCGGACGACATCGCAAATCACGCCAACAACAAATATCCGGGCGAGGTAAAAGCATACGGCGACGGCGACAACCTCTATCACGACCTGCAGGTCGATTACGACACCGACACCCTCAGCGTGACGGACATCAGCGACATCTTCCTCGGCAGGCAGAGCCAACACCTGCCGGTCGTGTTGCCGACGAACGACGAATCGAACATCCTGTTCTTCTGGAGCGGCCACGGCTGTCTGAAGGACAACGGATATAGCAGCAACGGCTTCCTGTGGCGGCACGAAAACCAACCCTTCGGCGTGGAGATGTTAAGGCAGATGCTCGTGCAGATGCACGACGAGCAGAGATACCGCAAGATGCTGTTCCTCTTCGAGCCCTGCTATTCGGAGAACATGATAGAACAGACCGTGGACTTGCCGGGCATCTTGAGTTTCGCAAGTGCAAGCGGCAACGAGCAGTCGTTTGCCGACTACCATTCGTCGACGCTCTCCACCTGGATGAGCGACCGATTCTCGAACAACGTGGTCAAACAGATGACGGAGAATACGAACCAAACCTATAGGGACTTCTTCCTTTACCTGGCAGAGCACACGCTGGGGTCGCATGTGCACGTGGCCAACGCGTCGAACTTCGGCAACCTCTACACCAACACGCCATCGGAATTTTTCGACTTACTCAACCGTTGATTTGATTATGACTCAATTCGGACAGCCACTCAGGCTTATGCCGCACCTAAGGATGCGGCTGGCTGCGGGGTGCTTGGGCGGCCTCTTTGCCGCATGTGGTGTGTATGGGGAAAGGGAGGCGCAGCCCGAGCCGTATTCGCCCATAGAAGGCGACAGCGTCGATGTCGTCATCGTGAGAGGCAAACAGACTACCGTGAAAGAGGCCCTCGACGAAGCGATGAAAGAGTGCGCCGACGACAGCCTGCTCCTTGACCTGCGCAAGGACATTGAAGAGAAATACCGACAGGCGGGCGACTCTATGCTAAGACGGCTCACGAAAGGCGAAAACGTGCACTGAGATGAAGAAACAGAATATCGTTCAACTATTTAATTATAATTATTTTAATATGGGAAAAACAAGAAAGTTTTTGTACATGGTGCTTGTAGCACTGGTGTGTTGCCCATCTTTTTTTGCCTGTGACGAAGACGACGACAACGGTCAAGGCAAGAAGAACTGGAGAGATGAAGTCATAATCGGCGACAGCATGATTATCTCCGCCAAGGAAATGTGTGACCTGATATTCGGCCCCGACGGCGGCAATGCCGACGAGAACAACGCCGAACTTCGGGAGGCATTCCTGAACAACATCAAAGAGAAGGAAGACTCTTTGGCCGCAGTTCTTGGCGCAAATGGTCTCTATATGGGTTTTGAGACTTGGGAGTACTACTACTGGAGCACAGACCAGTATGGCAAAGACGTCCTGTTGTCCAGCATTGTGTCATGGGCCAAATACTGGTGGTTCGGCTGGAACGACCTCGACCCGAACAACATCTATCTCGTTGAGCACTACACCATTTTGAGCGACGACGAGCGCCCGACCAACAGTTACTCAAAGGAGCAAGTCGCTCTCGGCGACAATCTGCTGATTATGCCTGACTACATCGGTTATGGCAATACGAAAGACATGCTGCATCCTTACCTGAACCACGACGTGTGCGCACTCAACTCAGTCGATGCCCTGGCCGGCGGTTATAAAGTGTTTGAGGAAGAGAAAGACAAGGACGCCAAAATGGAGGACGACTGGAAAATGTACGTGACCGGCTGCTCGCAGGGCGGTGGCAACGCACTGGCTGTCCACAAGTATCTTGACACCCATCCGGAATTTGCCTACAAGTGGCGTTTCGACTATTCATACTGCTGCGCAGGCCCTTACAGCCCTCGCAAGACGATGGACTATTATTATTCAACCGACGAACTCGCTTACCCTGTCATCATTCCTGTCGTCATCAAGTCGATGTTTGACAGCTATCCCGACATCATGGGCAAAAACTGGAAGGAAGAAGATTTCTATAACGACAACTATCTTGCCATCAAGGGCGATATGGACCGGCTCCTTGCTGCCAAAGAAACAGCATCGAAGGCTCTCATCGACTCGATGAAGACCATGTTGGGTAAGGCGATGGGTCTTGAAGGGAAGAAGGAGAAGATTTCTGTAAAAGACATTTTGAGCGACTCTGCCCTATGCCAGACTTCGGCAATGACGCAGGCCCTGTACGTCTGCCTGGACAAGAACGACCTGACCAAGGGATGGACTCCCTCTCACAGGATTGAGCTCTACCACAGCCAGGAGGATGATATCGTGCCTTACTCAAACGCACAGGCCGTAATCGACGCTTTCGGCGACAAAGTCAGCATGTACCGCAGCTATGAGGCCGGACATATTGCTACCTGCCTCAAATGGATGGGTTCGCTGCTGGTCAACAAGTGGTAATTAGGGCGGCCACAACTGTGTGACCGAACCGACATCATAAGTGATGCCCATATACTTCGGACTTCAGACATCTGCGTCAGTCCTGGTATTGGTATAATCAATGAAAAAGCCCATATACAAGGACTTTAGTCCGAAGTATATGGGCATTCTTTTTGCCTTATTTATTTTGGCGTCCGGCCGGAGAAGTCAGCCCCTCATCGGGCTGCAGGTTTCCTGACCATGGGCGCAAAGCCTGCGGCTCAGGCTACCGTGATCAGGAAGTAGTTTTTCTTGCCTTTCTGCAGCACGATGTACTTGCCTTGCAGCAAATCTGCGTCGGTAATCGGCTGGTCGAAGGCCGAGAGCTTCTGCTTGTTGACCGACACGCCGCCACCCTGCACGAGCTTGCGCATCTCGCTGTTGGAAGCGAAGATGGTCTGGACAGCCTGGTCTGCACTGGAAGGCTTGGCATCGGCACAAAGCTGCACGGCTGTCATGCCACCGGCAAACTGGTCACGGCTGATGACGAACGTCGGGACAGACTCGAAAATCTGCAGCAGCGTGGTCTCGTCGAACGACCGGAGCGCATCGGCACCGCCATTGGAGAAGAGCAGGTTGGAGGCCGACTCTGCAAGCTCGAAGTCCTTCTCGCTGTGCACCATGACGGTCAGCTCTTTGGCGAGGCGCTTTTGGAGCACACGACGCTCGGGAGCTGCATCCTGCTCCTGCTCCAGACTCTCGATTTCCTCGCGGCTCAGCGAAGTGAAAATGCGGATGTAGCGTTTGGCCTCTTCGTCGCCGACATTCAGCCAGAACTGGTAGAACTTATAGGGACTGGTGCGCTTGGGGTCAAGCCATACGTTGCCGCTCTCGGTCTTGCCGAATTTCTTGCCGTCGGCCTTTGTGATAAGCGGGCAGGTGAGGGCAAAGGCTTCGTTGCCGGTCACCTTGCGAATCAGCTCCGTGCCCGTTGTGATGTTGCCCCACTGGTCGGCTCCGCCCAACTGGAGTTTGCAATTCTTGTGCTCGTTGAGGTAGAGGAAGTCATAGCCCTGGAGCAACTGATAAGAGAATTCGGTGAACGACATGCCATCAGCTCCGTTCTCGCCGGTGAAGCGGCGCTTGACAGAGTCCTTCGACATCATGTAGTTGACAGTGATGAGTTTGCCGATATTGCGGATGAAATCGAGGAAAGTGAAGTCCTTCATCCAGTCGTAGTTGTTGACCAACTCGGCACGGTTGGGAGCATCGCTGTCAAAATCAAGGAATTTGGCCAGCTGCTTGCGGATGCACTCCTGGTTGTGGCGAAGCAGGGGTTCGTCGATAAACACACGCTCCTTCGACTTGCCGGAAGGGTCACCAATCATGCCGGTAGCACCTCCGATGAGGGCATACGGCTTGTGTCCGCAACGCTGGAAGTGGCGAAGCATCATGACGCCGACCAGATGTCCGATGTGGAGTGAGTCGGCTGTAGGATCAATACCCAGATAGGCTGCAGTCATTTCTTTCTGCAGTTGTTCCTCAGTGCCCGGCATCATATCCTGAATCATGCCGCGCCATTTTAGTTCTTGTACAAAGTTCATCGAATGATTTAAGTTTATAATATAATGGTTCGTTAACGCTTGTTTTAGTCCTTGTGATTGATGCAGATGCCCTCCTGATACCACGAGTAGAGCCGGTGTATGCCCTCGTCAATCTCGATGGTATGGTGCCAACCCAGGCTGTGCAACTTGCTGACGTCGGTCAGCTTGAGCATCGTGCCGTCGGGTTTCGAGCGGTCCCAACGCAGACTGCCCTTAAAGCCGACTTCGGCTACAATCTTCTCGGCACACTCACGGATGGAGAGTTGCTTGCCCGTACCTACGTTGATGTGGCAGTTGCGTATCTCGCGGATGCCGTCGTGGTTGACGACAAAGTCGCTCTTGTCGAGAATGTCCTGCCAGTCGACATTGAGCAGGCAGTGTACCGAGGCGTCGGCCATCTCCTCGCTCCAGAGAAATTCGCGCATAGGAGCACCCGTGCCCCACAGGGTGACGGCTTCGGCTGAAATGCCGTAAGAGCCCAGGACCTTCAGGATGTCGGCTTCAGACGACTGTCCGTCAACGCGAAGGTCTGTTCCCTTCATGGTGACGGGACGGAGGGAAATGTCTTTGCGGACAGCCTCCCAGTTGCCTTCGTTCAGGCACTTGGCCAGGTGAATCTTGCGTATCATGGCCGGCAGCACGTGGCTGTTCTCAAGATGGAAGTTGTCGTTCGGCCCATACAGGTTGGTGGGCATCACGGCGATGTAGTTGGTGCCGTACTGCAGGTTGAAGCTTTCGGTCAGCTTGATGCCGGCTATCTTGGCGATGGCATACGGCTCGTTGGTGTACTCAAGCGAAGAGGTGAGCAAGCAATCTTCCGGCATGGGTTGCGGAGCCTCGCCGGGATAGATGCAGGTCGAGCCGAGAAACAGGAGTTTCTGCACCTTGTGTTTCCAAGCCTCACCGATGACATTCTGCTGAATCTGGAGGTTGCGGTAGATGAAGTCTGCCCGATACTGCAGGTTGGCCATAATGCCACCCACGAAGGCAGCAGCAAGAACCACCGCGTCGGGCTGCTCTTCGTCGAAGAATTTCTTTACGGCAATGGGGTCGAGCAGGTCGAGTTCCTTATGACTGCGGCCTACGAGATTGTGGTAGCCTCGCGCTTGCAGATTGTTCCAAATGGCGCTGCCCACCAACCCATGGTGACCGGCTACATAGATTTTGGCGTCTTTACTCAGCATAGCGGCAGGTTTATTTGACTACACCCTTTTCGAGATACTCGGCCAGGTTGGTGCGCACAAGGCTTGCCACATGGTCGGCGGCAACCTTCTGCATATCATGCTGGACCATAATGCTGACGAGCTGCTCGAAGCGCGTCTTCTGCGGGTCCCAGCCCAGTTCACGCTTGGCTTTCGACGGGTCGCCCCAGAGGTTCACCACATCGGTCGGACGGTAGAAATCGGGGCTGACAGCCACCAGGGTCTTCCCGACCAGTTCCTTCGGTCCGCTGACGCAGACTCCGGTTTCGTCCATGCCTTCTCCCTTGAACTCAAGCTCGATGCCGGCAGCCTTGAAAGCAGCATAAGTAAACTCGCGGACGGAATGTTGCACGCCGGTGGCAATCACAAAGTCCTCCGGCTTGTCGTGTTGCAGGATAAGCCACATACACTCCACATAGTCCTTGGCGTAACCCCAGTCGCGCAGAGAAGAGAGGTTGCCGAGGTAGAGGCGCTCCTGCTTGCCCTGTGCGATACGGGCTGCGGCAAGCGTAATCTTGCGGGTCACGAAAGTCTCGCCGCGGCGCTCCGACTCGTGGTTGAACAGGATGCCCGAGCAGCAGAACATGTTGTAGGCCTCACGGTATTCCTTGACAATCCAGAAACCGTAAAGCTTGGCAACGGCATAGGGGCTATAAGGGTGGAATGGCGTATTCTCGTTTTGCGGAACTTCTTCGACTTTGCCATAGAGCTCGGACGTAGAGGCCTGATAGATGCGGCAACTGTTTTCGAGATGGTTGGTGCGGACAGCCTCCAGCACACGCAAAACGCCGACAGCATCGACATCGGCCGTGAACTCAGGAGCATCGAACGAAACCTGCACGTGACTCTGTGCGGCAAGATTGTAAATCTCTGTAGGCTGAACCTGGCCCACTATCTTGACGAGCGACATCGAGTCGGACATGTCGGCATAGTGCAGGTGGAAATGTGGCGTGCCCTCAAGGTGAGCGATACGTTCGCGGTAATCGACCGACGAACGGCGTATGATGCCGTGTACTTCGTAGCCTTTCTCGATGAGGAATTCCGAAAGGTAACTTCCGTCCTGACCTGTGACTCCGGTAATCAATGCGACTTTCTTGCTTGTAGAATCCATAAAAAAGAAGGTTTAATAAGAGTTATAAATTTGGTTTGTTATTGCCTTGATTATAGTATTGTCGTTTTGCGTTATGAAAACTGTTTGTCGTTTGCGTATGAAAACTGTGATTTTGTCATTAAAGACGAGTCAAGCGCAAAGATAACAAAAGCTCCGGAGAAAAAAGACTTTTCCCGGAGTTTTTTTTCATTCAGCAAATAAAAGCCTCGCAGCTTTGGCCAAATGACAATTTGCTGTTGCAATTTGGCAGACCGTCGTTCGGCCAAAGTCAACTTGTCAGTTGTAGGCCGTCTCGCCGTGCTCGTAGATGTCAAGACCTTCTTCCTCAACGCGCTTGTCAATACGCAGACCGTGGGTGTGCTTGATGGTCAGGAAGATAATCATACCGACTGCAAAGGCAAATGCAGCAACGGCCACTGCGCCCAAAGTCTGCGTTCCGATACGACCCCAGATGCTGTCGCTTCCGCAGTCGACGCCGTCAATGGCAGGGTTGCAGAACACACCCGTCAGAAGAGTGCCGAGGAAACCGCCTACGCCGTGTACGCTGACAGCACCGACGGGATCGTCGACGTGACACTTCTTGTCGAGGAAGTTGACGGAGAAGCACATGGCAACCGAAACAACGACACCGATGACGGCCGAAGCCCAAATGTCGACACAGTCGCATCCGGCTGTAACACCGACCAAACCAGCCAGAATGCCGTTGCACATCATGCTGAGAGACGGTTTGCCGTCGGCAATCCAGGTATAGGCAATGGCAGCCAAGCCGCCCGTCACGGCAGCCATATTGGTGGTGACGAATACGTGCGACATGCTGGTGGCGTTGTCATAACCTACAGCAGCTACTGTAGAACACGGGTTGAATCCGAACCAGCCCATCCACAAGCAGAAGACGCCAAGGCAGCAGAGCGTAAGCGAGTGACCCGGAATGGCCTTGCTCTTGCCGTTCTTGTCGTACTTGCCGATGCGGGGACCGAGCACGATGGCGCCGGCCAAGGCAAGACAGCCGCCGCAGAGGTGCACGACCGTAGAACCGGCAAAGTCATGGAATCCGAGTTCGGAGAGCCAGCCTCCGCCCCATGACCAGTGGCCCTCAAGCGGATAGACAATCAGCGAGACGAGGATAGAATAGACGAGGTACATAGAGAATTTTGTACGTTCGGCCATGGCTCCGGATACGATAGTGGCAGCCGTGGCGCAGAAAACCGTCTGGAAGATAAAGGTGGCTTCGGCAGGCACGTTGCTGTCTTCACCGATATAGAAGAAGCCGTCCCAACCGACAAAGCCGTTGCCCGAACCATACATGATTGAGAATCCGACAATCCAGAAGAGCACCGAACCGCACATGAAGTCGCAGAAGTTCTTCATCAAGATGTTGGCCGTGTTTTTGGCGCGCGTCATGCCGGCTTCGACCAAAGAAAAGCCCGGTTGCATCCAAAAGACCAATATTGCACCCAACAACACCCACATGGTGTCTACACCGTTCACATAATCGACAGCCTTTTCCACTACGGGAGCGACTGCAGTTGTATCTAACATAAACATAACACAAAAGTCTTAATGGTTCTTTTTTTACATTATCTTATTTCTTGTCTCTCAGAACGGTGTCGCCGTGTTCTCCTGTTCGGATTGAATAGCAGTCGATTACGTCGCTCACAAAGATGCGACCGTCGCCGACCTCTCCGGTGTGTCCGGCACTGAGGAAAACCTTGATGGTGCTTTCGACAAACATCTCGCGGCAGATGACGGTGATGTGTATTCGCTCGATCATGTCGGTGTTGTAGACCACACCACGGTAGATGCGTTCCTGACGACTTTGGCCGATGCCGTGACAGTCGTGGTACTCGAACCAGTTGATGTCGGAAGACAAGAGCGCTTCCTTGACTTCATCGAACTTGGTTTTACGGATAATTGCTTCAATTTTTTTCATAACCGTAAGAATTTTTTGTTAACAGATATTGTTTGTTTCCCAAATTATTCACAACAATAAAAGAATCAGCAGCAGGCCTTAGGATTGCCGGTCACACACACAAACATTCATTGCATAGACACAAAACAAAGATGCCGAATAATCTAATCGTTGACTAATCCTTAAAAACTACAACCTGATAAATCCTAATAACCTAACAGTACCTTACCGGCCAATGCTGTTGGCCTGCCGTTGATTCAATAAGTTTTCTTTTGCCCCCAGAATCTTCTTTCGCCTCAGAAGCTCAGACCGACAACAAAGTAAGTGGCTTCGGAACGGGGATTGAACACAATCCGCCCGAAAAATGGAACACCCTTAATGTCTTTGGAGGCCTGACAAGAGACATTGACTACCTTAAAATTCTCCTGCCCACTGGCCACGGTGAAGTGATCGTCCCAAGGCGTGACACCGACGGCAGCTTCACAATCGACACCACACAAAGTGAACGGAGCTTTAGCCTCAACATAAGTCGAGTAGCAGCGGTCGCTATTGGCGTGGTGGTCGGGACCTGTAAGGCAAGTGTTCCAGGCGAGCGAAACCGGACCGAAGTCGTAAGAAATGTTCAACTCGAGGTTGTGGCTTGCCCCTGCACTGAAGTCCCAGTCCCGCCAGTAGTTGCCGCCGCAGAAGTGATAATCCGTCACGCCGACACACAATGCGTCAATCGGTGCCCACGACACAGAGAGGTCGAACTCTTTCATATTGGCAAACCGACTGTTCTCAAAGAGTTCGGCACTTGCCCAAGCTCCGACCGAAATGCCCGGCTTGTTCCAAGTGTAAGTCACGCCTGGCTGGACGCTGAATCCTCCGCAATCCTGTCCTCGCCAGATGTAGCTGCTGACCACGTCTGCGCTCACTTCAAATGTTGCCTTCTCTCCGTCTTCCGCTTTTGCAGAAGTCGCCGTCATCAACGTCAGTACTGATGCAACGGCAATCATACCTTTTTTCATAAAAACACAGATTAAGAATTGTATGTTACTAGTCGGATGATACGTTGTTTTGTAGCTTTCGAAATTTTGTTTGTCATTTCTTCTGTTAATCAGTTTTGACGATGCAAATGTAAAGGTAATTATTTTAGACGGAATAGATTTTTTGAGATATTCTTCGTTTTTGCTTGCATTTTTCTATATTATGATATTTATATTTATCAAAAGTCTTATATTTTGTATTGATATGACATTGTGTAAACCTTTTGCCATTGTTTACAAACATTTTGAACGACATACAAGCGATATAACAAAACAAAAGATAGCGCAATTACTGCATATTGCAAGCATTTTGTATCACACATCTATGGGAAGATGTTCATTTTGTCACATAAGAAGGCTTTTTCAGGAGAAGTCTGTGGCTTTACAGACACTCGTGCGAATGTCGCCATGTGCACTTGTCCCGGATTGCCAAGTGCACTTGTCCCGGACGGCCACGTGCACCAGTTCCGAGCCACGAAGACACCAACCGTTTCCTTCCATTGTCTGACAACAACCCCGGCTGCTCAGACCGGGCATTTGCCAAAAACGGCAAAAAGGAATAGCATAAAAGCCAAAAACCTTTAAAAAAGGGGCTCTTGTGTCTGAAAATCGCGCGGAAAGTTGTTTGTTTGGAGAATAATTTTTATCTTTGCCCACTAAAAATCCTAAAAAGTAGGATTCTAAACGACAAAATGACAAAGACGAAGATTCTATTCATCAACACTGAAATGTCGCCGTACATGCCAGAGTCGCGCATGGCTGAGATTGGGCGCAAGTTGCCTCAAGGCATGCTGGAAGCTGGACATGAAATCCGCACATTCGTTCCGCGGTTCGGGATTATCAACGAACGACGCAATCAGCTGCATGAGGTAATCCGACTGTCTGGATTGAATCTCGTCATCAACGAAAGAGACCATCCGCTGGTCATCAAGGTTGCCAGTTTGCAGCCTGTCAAGATGCAGGTCTACTTTATTGACAACGATGACTACTTTACCCACCGGGGAGAGTTTGGCGACAAGCAGCACAGCGAGTATGAAGATAACGCAGAGCGCGCGCTCTTCTTCACCCGTGGCGTGGCCGAGACCATCTGCAAGTTGCGGTGGGTGCCGGATGTGGTTGTGTGCCAAGGTTGGTTTTCGGCCATAGCCCCCATCTACCTCAAGAAGCGATATTCAGACGATCCGTGCTTCAAGAGATGCAAGATAGTGACTGCCTTGTACAACGATGCCTTCACCACGCCTTTGTCTCCGAAATTCTCGCAGATGCTCCGGAGCGAAGGAATCTCCAAAGCCGACGTTGCAGAGATTAAGGACAAGCCAATGACCCACACGACGCTCTGCAAATTCGCTTTGAAGTACAGCGATGGCGTAATTGTCACCGATGAGGGGATAGATCCGGAACTGCTCGACTACGCCAGTGCAAAGGGCTGTAAGATTCTGACCGCTACGGACGAGATTCTGGACAAGGCCAAATACGACGCTTTCCTGGAGGAGTTCCATCCTGAGGAATGAAAGGCACCGGGATGTGGGAGTCACGAAATTGTCGACTTATTTAGTTTTCAGCTTAGACTGTTTGAATACAATGAAATTGCATATTGTCTGTGCCGCCCTGGCGGCTTTGGGAATAATGGGACTGACGGCATCCTGCAGCGACGACTTGAGCGAAGTCGGTGCTACGACCCGTCCGTCGACCGATGGCATCACCATTAGGAACACGACCTATGGGGTAGACCTTGCAACGGTCTATCGCGATTCTATTTACGTCCGTACGGGCTATCCTCTGCTTGGAACGATTACAGACCCTTCGTTCGGCGAAATCTCAGCCAGCTATCTGGCGCAGTTCTATGCCAACAAGGAGACAAGCATCAACACGTACAACAGTTCCGATTCCTTGACCTTCGACATCCTGCGCACCTCCCTGCCCAAGCAGTTGGGATTCGACTGGAGCGACTACCACTACAACTCGAGATTTGACTCGCTGGTCGGCAACCGCATAGACTCGATGACCATCCGCATCTACTACCAGTCTTACTACGGCGACTCTTTGACCCCAATGCAAGTCAGTGTCTATGGCCTGAACCCGGACGTCAACTTCGAGACGATGCCCGAGAGCGAGTTTTACAGCAACAACGACTTCAGTGCCCTCTACGACGAGTCAAACCTGTTGGGACGCAAGGCATACACATCTGCCAACCGCGAACTGAGCGATTCCCTCAGGAGTGTGTCGGACTATATGCATTACATAGAGGTCAAGCTGGACCCCTCCTACAAAGACGAGTTTCTCTCTATGGCTGTCCAGGCTGAGGTGGCTCGCGACGAAGACAACCCGCACCATGCGGAGTATGTAGACATCTTCGCCAATCAAGACTCCCTGCGTTCGAGGTGGCTTTCAGGCGTATGCGTCAAACCCACTTTCGGCGACGGTTCGCTTGTCAAGGTCTACTATACGGCCATCTACCTGTTCTACAGTTCTTTCCATCGCTATAACGAAGACGGCACTCTGCTCCGCAACGCTACAGACGACGCCGACTCCTCGTATGTCACCAATCACGTGAAGTACATCGCCGTGACGCCGGATGTCATCCAAATGAGCGGCCTGCGTTTTGCTGACGGCAACAAGGAGTCGCGACTGGCAGATTCGGAAGCCACCTATATATCCTCACCACAAGGATACTACACCACTCTTGACCTTCCGGTGGGCAAGGTCATCAGTACCATTATGGACGACCCGCTGCGTAACGACTCGAGCTACTTCCTCAATGCCGTCAACTTCTACCTAAAGGCTTACAAACCGGAAGGCTATATGTTGAGCAACACACCGGCTCCGACCGTGCTGATGGTGCAGCAAGACTCTGTAGACACCTTCTTCGAGGAAGGCTCGTTGCCCAATAGTGCCACTTCGTGCTATGCTTCGTACACATGCGACTCCGTGCCTAACGGCAAGTACAACGACCCGACTCAAGGCGTCTACTACTATAGTTTCGGCAATATCAACACCGTCTTTATCGGACTGGCTGAGAACGACGGCTGGAGCAAAGACGGCATCACCACCGTCGCTGCATGGGAGCAGATGCTGAAAGACAACGGCAAGTTGACCCAAGACATGGATGGCAACGGTGTCGTAGACATCAACGACTATACGGTGCGTATGGCGATTCTGCCTGTCGATGTCACGACCAACTCTACATACGGCACCCTGCTGTCCGTATCCAACTATATTCTACCGACGGCCGTCCGCCTAAAGAAAGGCGAAGGTGCGCAGAGCATACAAGTCATCTACACCCTCGAGGGCAGTTGACCGTCACGAGATAGAAAATAGAAAGTAAAAACAGGAATAAAAACAGACATCTCCTATTTATATCTAAATTGTTGTATTATGTCAGAGCGTCTTTACATCTTCGATACCACGTTGCGTGATGGAGAGCAAGTGCCGGGTTGCCAGCTGAATACTGTCGAAAAGATTCAGGTTGCCAAACAACTCGAAATGTTGGGTGTCGATGTTATCGAAGCCGGATTCCCAATATCCAGCCCGGGTGATTTCAATTCCGTAGTGGAAATCTCGAAGGCCGTTACCTGGCCGACTATCTGTGCCCTTACGAGAGCCGTAGAGAAAGATATCGACTGCGCAGCAGAGGCCTTGAAGTATGCCAAACACAAGCGCATACATACGGGCATCGGCACAAGCGACAGCCATATAAAATATAAGTTCAATAGCACTCGTGAGGACATCATCGAACGCGCCGTAGCGGCTGTCAAGTATGCCCGCAACAAGGTCGACGAGGTGGAGTTCTACGCCGAGGATGCCGGCCGTACCGAAAATGAGTATCTGGCCAAGGTGGTGCAGGCAGTCGTCAACGCAGGCGCTACGATTATCAATATTCCGGATACGACAGGATACTGCCTCCCCTGGGAATACGGTGAGAAGATCAAGTATCTGATGGATCACGTCGATGGTCTGCAGGATGGCCGTGCCATTCTTTCTACCCACTGCCACAACGACTTGGGTATGGCTACGGCCAACACCATAAGCGGTGTGATGAACGGCGCACGTCAGGTGGAAGTCACCATCAATGGCATTGGCGAACGAGCCGGCAACACGTCGCTGGAGGAAATTGCCATGATTATCAAATGCCACCAGGCCACAATGCCCGTTACCACCAATATCAATACGACCAAGATCTGGCCTACATCGCGCATGGTGTCTTCGCTGATGAATATGCCCGTACAGCCCAATAAGGCCGTGGTGGGCAAGAATGCCTTCGCACATTCGAGCGGCATCCATCAGGACGGCGTGCTGAAGAACGTGCAGACCTACGAGATTATGGACCCGAAGGATGTCGGCATTGACGAGAACTCTATCGTCCTCACAGCCCGTTCCGGCCGCGCAGCCTTGCGTTATCATTTGGAGGAAATGGGCATTCAGATGGACAAGGAGAAACTCGACAAGACTTACGAGGCTTTCCTGCGTTTGGCCGACAAGAAAAAGGACATTACCGACGACGACCTCCTTGTTTTGGCAGGAGCTGACAAGGCCGAAAACAACCACATTCAGTTGGAGAGCCTCCAGGTAACGACGGGCAAGGGCGTCACGCCGATAGCCGCCATTCGCCTGAAGGTTGCCAACGAAATCTTTGAGTCAGCCGGTATCGGCAATGGTCCAGTCGATGCATCTATCAATGCCCTCAAGCAGATTATCCACCGTCAGATGACACTTAAAGAAATGACCATACAGGCCATTTCCAAAGGCTCGGACGATATGTGCAAAGTACACCTTCAGGTCGAGCACGAGGGTCATGTCTATTATGGCTTCGGTTCGGACACCGACATCGTCACCGCTTCTGTGGAAGCATACATCGACTGTATCAACAAATTCAAACATTAAACCAACAGCTTTATTTAGAATATGGGAAAGACATTGTTTGACAAAATCTGGGATGCACACGTCGTGCAGAAGGTCGAGGACGGCCCAACCCAACTTTATATAGATCGTCTCTATGCGCATGAGGTGACTTCGCCTCAGGCATTCGACACTCTGCGTGACAAGGGCATCAAAGCCTTTCGTCCGGACCACATCGTAGCGATGCCGGACCACAATACGCCCAGCGACCAGCAAGAAGTCATCAACGACCCTATCGGCCGTAAGCAGGTCGAGACTCTTGCAGCCAATTGTGCAGAGTTCGGCATTCGCCATTTCGCTATGGGCACCAAGGACAACGGCATCATCCATGTGGTCGGTCCGGAGAAGGGACTGTCCCTGCCGGGCATGACAATCGTATGCGGCGACTCGCATACCTCTACTCACGGTGCTGTCGGCGCTATCGCTATGGGCATCGGCACTTCGGAAGTCGCTCAGGTACTGGCAAGCCAGTGTATACTGCAGAGCAAACCGAAGACGATGCGCATCAACATCGAAGGCCAACTTCAGCCTGGTGTCGTAGCCAAGGACGTGGCTCTCTACATCATGGCCAAAATGACAACTTCTGGAGCTACGGGTTATGCCGTAGAGTATGCCGGTTCGACGATTCGCAACATGTCGATGGAAGGCCGTCTGACGCTTTCCAACCTCTCTATCGAGATGGGTTCGCGTGCAGGTCTTATCGCTCCTGACGAGACGACTTTCGCTTACCTGAAGGGTCGCGAGTACGCGCCCAAGGGTGCGGATTGGGACAAGGCCGTTGCCCAATGGAAGACATTGAAGAGCGATGACGATGCTGTCTTCGACAAGGAGATAACCTATCGTGCAGAGGATATCTGTCCACGCATCACTTATGGCACCAATCCCGGTGCCGGCATCGCTATCGACGAGTGCATCCCTACGACAGACGGTATGTCGGAGAGCGAAAAGGCTCAGTTCCTCAGCCAACTCGAATACATGCAGTTCCAGCCAGGCGAGAAACTGGAGGGCCACAAGGTTGACTACGTCTTCCTTGGCGCCTGCACCAACGGTCGTATTGAGGACTTCCGTGCTTTTGCCAGTATCGTCAAGGGACATAAGAAAGCCGACAGTGTAGTGGCCTGGTTAGTGCCCGGTTCGTGGCTCGTCCGCCAGCAGATTATCGACGAAGGAATCGACAAGATTCTGGAGGAGGCCGGATTCGAACTTCGTCTTCCTTCTTGTTCGAGCTGTCTGGCCATGAATCCAGACAAGGTGCCGGCCGGAAAACTTTCCATCTCCACCTCCAACCGCAACTTCGTCGGCCGACAGGGTCCGGGTGCCCGTACTATCCTGGCCTCTCCGTTGGTTGTAGCGGCTTCTTCCATCACCGGCGTTGTAACTGACCCCCGTAAACTTTGATACACATATGGCACACTATAAATTTTCAGTCATACAATCGACTTGCTTGCCAATCGACATTGACAACTGCAATACTGATTTGATCATTCCTGCCCGCTATTTGGCTTCGACCACTCGTGACCCGAAGTTCTTTGGCGATGCTTTCATGCACGACCTCCGTTATGATGCCCAGGGCAATCCTGTTGCAGACTTCGTGCTCAATCGCCCCGAGTTTTCTGAAGCACCGCACGAGGGATGTCACGAAATCATCATAGGTGGAAAGAACTGGGGTTCCGGTTCCAGCCGTGAACATGCAGCATGGGCCATCTCCGGTTATGGTGTCCATGTTGTCGTCTCCTCATCTTTTGCCGACATTCACCGCAATAACCTGCTCAACTGTTTCGTCCTTCCAGTCATCGTCAGCGAGGCTTTCCAAAAGGAACTGTTCGAGACGGTCGGTGCCAATCCGCAAGCCGTTGTCACGGTCGACCTGCCCAACCAGACCGTAACGAATCAGACGACGGGTCATTCGGAGAAGTTCGATATCAACGGCTATAAGAAGTATTGTCTGCTCAATGGCTACGATGACATCGATTATCTTTTGACCAAAAAAGCCGATATCGAGAATTACGAGAAAAACAGAAAATGAGGTTCGAGATTCTAGATACGACCCTGCGCGATGGAGAACAAACCTCGGGAGTGGCATTCAGTGCTTCCGAGAAGCTTTCCATTGCGCGCAAACTCCTCGAGGAGGTCTGTGTAGACCGCGTCGAGGTGGCTTCTGCCCGTGTGAGTGACGGAGAGTTCGAGTGCGTCAGGAAGGTTTGCGAATGGGCGGCTGAAGCCGGTTGCCTCAGCAGGGTCGAGGTCTTGGGATTTTGTGACAACGGCACGTCGATAGACTGGATAAGCCGCGCAGGCGGCAAGGTCATCAACTTGCTCTGCAAGGGTTCGGAGAAGCATTGTGTCGGTCAACTCAAGAAGACTCCCGAGGAGCATTGGGCCGATGTCCGCAACAATGTCCGGATGGCTCACGAGGCAGGGCTTGACGTCAATGTCTACCTTGAGGACTGGAGCAACGGCATGGTCAACAGTCCGGACTATGTATTTGATATGGTGCAGAGTCTGACGGATTGCGGCATCCTGCGGTTTATGCTGCCCGACACTTTGGGTATTCTCAACCCGATGCAGACCTCCGAGTTTATCGGACGTATGGTCCAGCGTTTTCCCAATCAGAGTTTTGATTTCCACGCACACAACGACTACGACCTGGCGGTCGCCAATGTCCTGGAGGCAGCCAAGGCGGGAGCCAAAGGCCTGCACACGACCGTCAATGGTCTCGGAGAGCGAGCCGGCAACGCTTCGTTGAGCAGTGTCGTGGCTGTCGTCAACGACATGGTGCCTGGAGCCGAGATTTGCGTTGTCGAGCAATCTATCAACAATATAAGCCGGATGGTGGAGAGCTACTCCGGACTGGCTACGGCAGCCAACACTCCCATCGTCGGCGAGAATGTCTTTACACAAACTGCCGGTGTGCATGCCGATGGCGACAAGAAAGGACGTCTCTATATGAACGGCCTGCTCCCCGAGCGATTCGGCCGCAGCCGCGAGTATGCTTTGGGCAAGATGTCAGGCAAAGCCAATATTGAGCAGAACCTCAAGATACTTGGCATACACCTCAGCGACGATGATATGCGCAGGGTGACCAAGCGCATCAACGAACTCGGAGACAAGAAGGAACGTGTCACAATCGACGACTTGCCCTATGTCATCTCTGATGTGCTTCATCATGATACCGTATCGGACAAAATACGACTCCTCAGCTATATGGTTTCGACAGCATACGGCTTGCACCCCCAAGCCGTTGTCAAACTCGAGATAGACGGACAGGAGTACGAAGAGTCTGCCACGGGCGACGGTATGTTTGATGCCTTCGTTCGTGCCGTCCGACACATCTACCGGCTCAAATTGGGCCGCACTTTCCCCTGGCTCACCAACTATGCGGTCACGATACCGCCAGGAGGTCGCACCGATGCGTTGGTGCAAACCTCCATTTCGTGGGAGTATGAGGGCAAAGTATATAGAACCCGCGGTCTGGATGCCGACCAGACCGAAGCTGCCATCAAGGCGACCATCAAAATGTTAAATCTCTTAGAAACAGAATAAAAGAACTATGAAGTTGAAATTAGCTGTACTTCCCGGCGACGGTATCGGACCCGAGATTATGGAGCAGGGCCTGGCTGTGACCGAGGCTGTCTGCAAGAAATTTGGCCACGAGCTGAGTTACAAGTATGCCATCTGTGGTGCCGATGCCATCGACAAAGTGGGCGATCCATTCCCGGAGGAGACGTTCCAGACATGTATGGATGCTGATGCCGTGCTCTTCGCCAGCGTCGGTGACCCCAAGTTTGACAACAATCCGAATGCAAAGGTTCGACCCGAGCAGGGATTGCTGGCCATGCGCAAGAAGTTGGGCCTCTATGCCAATATCCGTCCGGTGACTACGTTCGACTGTTTGGTCCACAAGTCTCCTTTGAAGGACGAGGTCGTCAAGGGCGCAGACTTCATCTGTATCCGCGAACTCACCGGAGGCATGTACTTCGGACAGAAGAAAGAGCCTTCGGTCAATGACAAGGGCGTAGAAGACGCTTTCGACACCAATTACTATTCGCGTCCTGAGATTGAGCGCATCCTGCGTGTCGCCTATCAGTATGCTCGCCAGCGTCGCAAGCATGTCACTGTAGTCGACAAGGCCAACGTATTGGCTTCTTCACGTCTGTGGCGTAAGGTTGCCCAGGAAGTAATGAAAGAATATCCTGACGTTACCACCGACTTTATGTATGTCGACAACGCCTCTATGCGCATGATTCAAGACCCGCGCTTCTTCGATGTTATGGTGACAGAAAACACCTTCGGAGATATTTTGACCGACGAGGGCAGCTGTATCACAGGTTCGATGGGCTTGCTGCCGTCTGCTTCGACAGGCGAGCACACTCCTGTCTTCGAACCTATTCACGGCTCCTGGCCACAGGGCAAGGGTCTCAATATTGCCAATCCGTTGGCTCAGATTCTTTCTGTAGCCATGCTGTTCGAGTATTTTGACCTAAAGGAAGAAGGCGCATTGGTACGTGAGGCTGTCGATGCTTCGTTGGCACAGAATGTCCGCACACCAGAGATTCAGGTCGAGGGTGGCGCCAAGTACGGTACCCGTGAGGTCGGTGCTTGGATTGTAGACTACATCAACAAGAAATAAAGTCATAATACAGTATTTTTCAGTGAACGAGGGCAACATTTTCATCAAGGGTGCTCGTGTCAATAATCTGAAAAATATTGACGTAGAGATTCCGCGTGGGCGTTTGGTGGTCATTACGGGTCTTTCAGGGTCGGGCAAGTCGTCATTGGCTTTCGACACCCTGTATGCCGAAGGCCAAAGACGCTACGTGGAGTCTCTGTCTTCGTATGCCCGTCAGTTCTTGGGACGAATGGGCAAGCCTGAGTGCGACTACATCTCGGGTATTCCGCCGGCCGTCGCCATTCAGCAAAAGGTTATCGTCCGCAACCCGCGAAGCACAGTTGGTACTTCTACTGAGATATATGACTATCTGCGCCTGCTTTTCGCCCGCATTGGGAAGACCATATCCCCCATCAGCGGCTGTGAGGTGAAGCGCCACACGGTCGACGATGTGGTTGCCTGGGCGCAGCGTTTCCCCGACGGGACGAAACTCGCCGTACTGGTGACGGTCAGTCTGCCTGAAGGGCGGAGTTTGGCAGAGCATCTGGAGGTCTTGCAGAAATCGGGATTTGCGCGCGCCGAAGTCAATGGCCGGTTTGTCAAACTTGAAGAGGTCTCTGCAGCTCCATTCCATTTGGTCGTCGACAGACTTAAGGTTCCTTTTGAGGATGCCGCTTCGTTGAGCCGATTCAATGACTCGATAGAGACCGCCTTCTACGAGGGTGACGGAGAGATGATTCTCAAGGCCTGGACGCCACAGGGAGACTGCACGGAGACAGTGTTCTCCAAGCGGTTTGAGGCTGACGGCATGCAGTTTGACGAGCCCTCTGACATGATGTTCAACTTCAATTCGCCTGTCGGTGCCTGTCCCGTGTGCGAGGGCTTCGGCAAGGTAATGGGCATCGATGAGGACCTGGTAGTCCCCAACAAGGCCCTTTCGCTGTACGAAGATGCTGTCGTATGTTGGCGTGGCGAGAAGATGGGCGAATGGAAGAGATATTTCATGTCCCGTTGCAGTGAAGTGGTACTAAGTGACGGACAGACATTCCCCATACACCGTCCGTATTACCAATTGACACAAGAGCAGAAAGACCTTCTGTGGCATGGCTATCCGGCGGGCGTCATGAACCGCAAGCAGCGAGAAGCGGCATCAGAAACCAATCCGCAGACGGGTTGGGAAGAGTCGAAGGTCGTGTACGGCATCGACGATTTCTTCCAAATGGTGCAGGAAAATCTGTACAAAATACAGTATCGCGTGATGCTGTCGCGCTACAGAGGACGGACCGTCTGTCCGGCATGTCATGGCGGAAGGCTCAAGAAAGAAGCCGGTTATGTCTATGTCTGCGGAAAAACGATAACGGAGATAGTCCGTATGAGTGTCTCCGAACTTATTCCCTGGTTTGACAACCTGCCGCTCAACGAAAGGGAGGCACAGGTGGCCAAACGCCTGCTGACTGAAATCCGGAACCGGCTGCGTTTTCTTGATGAAGTCGGACTTTCCTATTTGACCCTCGACCGTTTGTCCAACAGTCTTTCCGGAGGCGAAAGCCAGCGTATCAATTTGGCCACGTCGCTGGGGTCGGCATTGGTGGGTTCCATGTACATCCTCGATGAACCGAGCATCGGCCTGCACAGTCGGGATACTGACCGGCTGATACATGTCTTGCGCGAGTTGCGTGACCAGGGCAATACGGTTATCGTCGTCGAGCATGACGAGGAGATAATCCGCGCAGCCGACTATCTGATAGATATCGGGCCGGAGGCTGGTGTCAATGGCGGTCAAATCGTCTATCAAGGCCCCCTAACGGATCTGACCAAGGGCGACAGCTACACAGCGCGGTTCTTCACCGGACGAGAGCGGATAGAAGTGCCGGCCATGCCTCGTCCGTGGAGCAGTTATATCAAAATCACGGGCGCCGTACAGAACAACTTGAAGGGCATTGATGTCAAAATCCCGCTGGGAGTAATGACAGTGGTCACCGGAGTCTCAGGGTCCGGCAAGTCGACTTTGGTGCGCGACATCCTGTATAGGGGAATGCTCCGGCAATTGGGCGAGGCCGGCGACGCTCCTGGCGCTTTTGCAGGATTTGAGGGGGATGTGAGCCGCATCCGGCACATCGAATTTATAGACCAAAATCCAATCGGAAAATCTACGCGCAGCAATGCCGCTACTTATCTGAAAGCCTACGACGAGATCCGTCGGGTGTTTGCCGACCAGCCTTTGGCCAAACAACTTGGGTTTACCCCGGCAACGTTCTCCTTCAATGTCGAAGGCGGACGCTGTGAGGAGTGTAAAGGCGAAGGTAAGATAACAGTCGAGATGCAGTTTATGGCAGACCTTGAGATGGTCTGCGAGTCGTGTCACGGCAAGCGGTTCAACAGCGATGTGCTTGAGGTGAAATACAAGGGCAAAAGCATCGCCGATGTGCTTGACATGTCGGTCGACGAGGCTTTGGATTTCTTTGCCGACATTCCGTCCGTGCAGTTGCGCCTTCTTCCCCTTCAGAAAGTCGGCTTGGGTTATATCAAGTTGGGGCAGTCGTCAAGCACGTTGTCTGGCGGCGAAAACCAACGCGTCAAGCTGGCCTATTATCTGTCGCAGGAATCGTGGTCTGCCAAGTCTCCCGACGTTTCGTATCGCACACACGATGACAACCGCACGCTTTTCATCTTCGACGAACCCACTACCGGCCTTCATCTGCACGATGTGCGGATTTTGCTACACGCCTTTGACGAGTTGCTACAGCACGGCCATACCCTGGTCATCATCGAGCACAATCTGGATGTCATCAAGTGTGCAGACTATGTCATCGACTTGGGTCCAGAGGGAGGCGCAGAAGGCGGCAATCTGGTGTTTGAGGGCACACCTCGCGACCTGTGCCGCTGCAAGCGTTCTTATACCGCTAAATATCTGAAATCGAAATATGAATAAGGAAGAACTGCGGATAGTCTATATGGGGACTCCGGACTTTGCCGTTCCGTCTCTTGATGCCCTTGTGCAGGGCGGATATAATGTAGTGGGCGTCATCACGATGCCTGACAAGCCGGCCGGCCGAGGCCATAAGGTGCAGTATTCGCCGGTCAAGGAGTATGCCCTTGCCCACAACCTGCCTTTGCTGCAACCCGAGCGACTCAAGGACGAGACCTTCCTGTCAGACCTAAAGGCCTGGCATGCCGATCTCCAGATTGTCGTAGCATTCCGGATGTTGCCCGAAGTCGTATGGAATATGCCGCGTTGCGGCACCTTCAACCTGCATGCCGCACTGTTGCCGCAATACCGAGGTGCAGCTCCTATCAATTGGGCCGTAATGAACGGCGATATCAAGACGGGAGTCACTACGTTCTTCCTGGACCACGATATAGATACGGGACGTGTCATACTTAAGGAGGAGACCGCCATTGCGCCCGACGAGTGTGTCGGCTCGGTGCACGACCGCCTCATGGAGTTGGGCAAGGGACTGGTGCTCCGCACCGTAGACCTTGTGCTGGAGGCCGGCGGAGAGATTGACCGTATCCCTACCATCAGTCAGGATGCGATGATGAATGACCTTGTGGCGGCTACGGGAATAGCCGAACTGAGGCCTGCGCCGAAGATATTCAAGGAAACATGCCACATCGATTGGAAAACGTCAAGCCGGAACATTTACAACCAAGTGCGCGGTCTGTCGCCTTATCCTGCAGCCTGGACAGAACTGACGTTGTCGTCGGGAGACATTCTGTCGCCCGTCAAGGTGTTTCGCGTAAGTGAAGTGGAGGGCAAGGCCGAGCCTGGAACCATCACGAGTGACGGCAAGAACTACATCCACGTCGGTTGTGCAGATGGTGTCATTGCCCTTGAAGAACTGCAGTTGCCGGGCAAAAAACGCATGGACGTTAAGGCTTTCCTCAACGGATTCCGGTTATAGCAAAAACGGACTCCAGTTGTTTGGAGGATAGAGAAAGCACGCCTCATCTGAAGGTTCTCTCGAGGCTAAAAGTGCTTGTATAATCCCTTTCGAATAGTTTTCAAGACAATCAGCCGTCTTGATGGGTTTCGGCTTCCAGTGCTTGCCAGAGAGTATCTGCCGGCACGGGAGCCGTTACTTGTATTTCCTCTTTGCTGACTGGGTGAACGAAGGCCGCATGCCGCGAGTGAAGAGAGATGCCGCCATCGGTGTTGCTGCGCGGAGCTCCGTATTTAAGGTCACCCTTGATGGGGATGCCGATGTGCGACAGTTGGCATCTGATCTGGTGATGACGGCCTGTGTAGAGGTTGACTTCCAACAGTGCGTAGCGGATGCCCGAGGCAATGACCTTGTAATGCAACCGGGCTTCCTTACATTCTTTTTGCGGAGCATGCCGCATGGCTTCCTCCAGCGTGTTGTAGGCATAACTGCGGTTGGCCTTCTCGTTGCGTACAAGCCAGTGCTTTAAGTCTGCCTCGGCAGGCACGGCCCGTTCGCTACGGCTAAAAGCCGCGACGTCGACGACGGCCCAATACGTCTTGTGCACTTCGCCATTCGCAAACATGCGGTTCATACGTTCAAGGGCTTTCGAGGTCTTGGCAAAGATGACCAGTCCTGTCGTCGGACGATCCAGACGATGCGTGACCCCCAAGAACACGTTGCCTGGCTTAGCATCCCGTTCCTTGATGAAACTCTTCAGCGTTTCCGACAGAGGTTCGTCGCCCGTTTTGTCGCCTTGCACGATTTCGTGGCAGTTCTTGTTGACGATGAGCAGATGGTTGTCTTCGTAGATGATTTGCATGGCCGCAAATATAATGTTTTTCGCGCAATCAAACATTTTTTTGTCAAAAAAAAGACAAAAACTCCATTTTGCTCCGTTTTTTTGTTCGTTGTTCTTACTTTATGACTATCTTTGCCGTCAGATTGAGGCGGAAACATGTATGGGACACAAATATCATAGCAACGACAGTCTGGCCGAACTGATAGGCGCTGACTTTAAGTTACTGCAGGTGATGAGCCGTTTCGGCATCGCCCTGGGCTTTGGCGACAAGACCGTCGAAGAGGTTTGCCGGGACAATAATGTCGACACCGACACATTCCTGGCTGTATGTAACTTTGTCAGTCAGGGACTAAAGCCTTCGTACGATGAGTACATGTCGCTCCATGTAGAGGGCCTGTTGACGTATTTGCGCAACAGCCACTCCTTTTTCCTCGACTTTGAGTTGCCTGCCATACGCCGCAAGTTCGTCAATGCGGTCGACTGTTCGACGCACAATGAAATCGGCTTTCTGATTCTGAAGTTCTTTGACGACTATGTGGCCGAAATCAAGCATCACCAGGAGTACGAGTCTGAGCACTTCTACCAATATGTTGACGGACTTATGCGCGGCAAGCGTCCTGCCGATGTGAGCCTGCAGCACTTCGAGGACGATCTGGATCACCGTAATGACGACAAGATGATCAGTCAGAAGCTGACCGACCTGAAGAACATCATCATCCGCTATTCGCCCACATCGGCCAACAAGGAGATTCTCAACGAGGCATTGCTCAACTTGTTTGAGTTTGAGAAGGATATGGACAGCCACACGCAGCTCGAAGATACAGTCTTCATCCCGATTGTGTCGATGCTGGAGAGTCAGGTCGACGTCAGCGAGGAGGAACTGGAGCCGGAGGCCAAAAAGGGCGAGAAGGATATCTTGAGCCAGCGTGAGAAGGAGATTATCATGGGAGTGGTCAAAGGCCAGACGAACAAGGAGATTGCCGATTCGCTTTTCATTGCCACCCATACCGTCTTGACCCACCGGCGCAACATCGCCAAGAAACTCGACATCCACACACCTGCCGGACTGGTGATTTATGCCATCGTGCACGGCATCGTGCAGGTTGACGACATCAAGACACTGCAATACAACTGAACTCAAATAGTATTCAATAATAATTTATTAATCTAAAAACAACTAACATTATGGCATTAATGGATCAGCTCGTTGCTAAGGCCAAAGCCAACAAGCAGCGCATTGTCCTCGCTGAGGGCACAGAGCCTCGGACTATTCAGGCCGCTGACCGCATCATTGGTGACGGCGTGGCAGACATTGTCTTAATTGGCGCCAAGAGCGAAATCGACGCTCTTGCCAAAGAGTACAATCTTAAGAACATCGACAAGGCTACCATTGTGGAGCCCGACAACAATCCTAACGCACAGAAATATGCAGACTTGCTCTTCAAGCTCCGCGAGAAGAAGGGTTTGACCCGCGAGCAAGCCGACGCATTGGTCAAGAACCCTCTCTATCTGGGCACGTTGATTATCAAGAGCGGAGAAGCTGACGGTCAGGTGGCCGGTGCCCGCAATACAACGGGCGACGTGCTCCGTCCTGCTCTTCAGATTATCAAGACTGCTCCCGGCATCTCATGCGTGAGCGGTGCTTTCATCATGATTATGGACAACGAAGCCGCCAAGGCTTATGGCAAGAACGGCATCCTTGTATTCGCCGACTGCGCCGTTACTCCCAACCCAGAGGCTCCGCAACTTGCTCAGATTGCTGTTTGCTCAGCACAGACAGCCCACGATATCGCTGGCATCGAGACTCCTGTTGTCGGTATGCTCAGCTTCTCGACCAAGGGTTCTGCCAAGCATGAGATGGTCGACAAGGTAGTCGAGGCCACACGTTTGGCCAAGGAGCTCAATCCCGACCTGCAGATTGACGGCGAACTCCAGGCAGACGCAGCCATTGTGCCTTCTGTAGGCGCCAGCAAGGCCAAAGGTTCGACAATCGCCGGCCACTGCAACACGTTGGTATTCCCTTCTCTCGAGGTAGGCAACATCTGCTATAAGCTCGTGCAGCGTCTCACTGGCGGCACAGCCGTCGGTCCTATCCTGCAGGGTATCGCCGCTCCGGTCAACGACCTCAGCCGCGGATGCAATGTTGACGAGGTCTATCAGACCATCGTTGTCACCTGCAACCAGGCCATCGGTGCCAAGGAACGCGCAGCTAAGAAATAACATTGAGAGGACATTATAAAGGTTAGAAAATGAAGATTCTAGTTTTGAACTGCGGTTCTTCGAGTCTGAAGTACAAATTGTTCGACGAGAAGAAAGTGATAGCACAGGGCGGTGTTGAGAAAATCGGTCTGCCTGACTCATTCCTGAAATTGGTGAAACCTGACGGCGAAAAGGTTATCCTGGAGTATAGCATGCCCGAGCACACTGCCGCTGTCGGCTTTGTGTTCAAACAGCTTCTCTCCAAGGAGTACGGTGTCCTCAACTCGGTCGACGAAATCGGAGCTGTAGGTCATCGTGTGCTCCATGGTGCCATGAAGGTTACGGGTTCGTGCCTCGTCACAGACGAAATCATCGAAGTGATTAAAGAGTGTGCCGTTCTCGGCCCTCTGCACAACCCCGCCAACCTCAAGGGCATTATGGCTGTCAAGGAGCTGATGCCCAATTGCCCACAGGTGGCCGTTTTCGACACGGCATTCCATCAGACAATGCCCGAGAAGGCTTATATGTATGCCATTCCCTACGAGCTCTATCAGAAGTGGGGTGTGCGCCGTTATGGTTTCCACGGCACATCGCATCGCTTCGTAAGTAAGCGTGCAATCGAGTACTTGGGTCTTGACCCAAACAATTCGAAACTCATCGTTGCACATATCGGCAACGGAGCCTCGATGTCGGCTGTCGTCAATGGCAAGTGTGTCGACACCTCTATGGGTCTTACTCCGCTTGAGGGTCTCGTGATGGGCACCCGCTCCGGAGATATCGACGCCGCTGCCGTCCTCTTCCTGATGGAGAAGGAAGGCTATACCGCCGAGCAGATGGACACTGTACTCAACAAGAAGTCAGGCATGCTGGGCCTGTGCGGTTCGAGCGACATGCGCGATGCTGCACAGAAGATGGTGGACGGCGACGAGCGGGCCAAGATGGCTATGGATGTATATTGCTACCGCATCAAGAAGTATATTGGCTCGTATGCCGCTGCTATGGGCGGTCTCGATGCCATTGCCTTTACGGGCGGTGTGGGCGAGAATCATTCGTATGTCCGCGAGCAGGTGCTCAAGGATATGGAGTTCCTTGGCATCAAGATGGACCCTGCCAAGAACCAGGCCATACATGGCGACGAGGCCATTATCTCTACACCCGACTCAAAGGTTACGGTGGCCGTCGTTCCTACCGACGAGGAGCTTATGATTGCTACCGACACTAAGGAGATTGTTTCGAAGCTGTAATCTGCAGCCGACTGCATCTTTTGCATATAAAGGTTCTGCAATGCCTTTCAACAGCATTGCAGGACCTTTTTCGTTAATCTTTCTCCCGTCGGGCATTGGTTAACGCTGATTATATTTGACCGACACACCTTACTCTTAGGATTACTATTGCTTGTAATCGTCAATACCAGTAGTTGCATTCTATGTTCAGTATCATTGAACTTACGTTCAAAGGCATTGAACCTGTATTCAAAGGCTTTGAACATAAGTTCAGAGCCTTTGAACTAAGAAACAAAATGGTTGTATGCAAGAAGTAGTACGTATTCGTTGCCAAACAAGCAGTAAAATATAATCTGACTTATTAACAAGGCTGTCTTTGTGTGACAAGATAAAACCCTCGTCTGTGTGTTAGCTTACACACAGACGAGGGTTATGAGGTAACGTCCGTCTTGTGAAAAGGCGAACGCCTGTAGTGTTGGAGTCTGTTTAGAAGACGCCCTGAGCCATCATGGCCTTGGCCACCTTCATGAAGCCGGCAACATTGGCACCCTTGACGTAGTCTACGTAGCCGTCAGGACGGGTTCCGTACTTCACGCAGTTCTCGTGAATGTCGTTCATGATGCGATGGAGCTGGTTGTCAACCTCTTCGGCAGTCCAAGAGAGACGCTCAGAGTTCTGCGACATCTCAAGACCTGATACGGAAACACCGCCGGCATTGGCAGCCTTGCCAGGAGCATAGAGAATCTTGGCCTCCTGGAATACGCGGATAGCGCCGGGAGTACAAGGCATGTTGGCACCCTCGGAAACGGCATAGATACCATTGGCTACGAGAGCCTTGGCAGCCTCCTCGTTGACTTCGTTCTGTGTAGCAGAAGGAAGGGCGATGTCGGCCTTCTCGTTCCAGGGCTTTGCACCCTCAACATACTTGGCATGAGGATATTTGTCAAGATACTCCTTGATACGGCCACGGTTCACCTGCTTGATTTCGAAGATGTAGTCGAGCTTCTCGCGGTCGATTCCTTCCGGATCGTAGATGTAGCCGTCAGAGTCAGACATGGTCATCGGGATACCGCCAAGCTGGAGCACTTTCTCGGCTGTGTACTGTGCAACGTTGCCGGCGCCAGAGATGAGCACCTTCTGGCCCTTGAGGCTCTTGCCCACACGGGCGAGCATGTTGCAGAGGAAGTATACATTGCCGTAACCGGTAGCCTCGGGACGGATCAGCGAACCGCCGAACTCGCGGCCCTTGCCAGTCAGCACGCCCTCAAACTGACGGGTGTACTTCTTGTAAGCACCGAACATATAGCCTACCTCGCGGCCACCTACGCCGATATCGCCGGCAGGAACGTCGCAGTTAGGACCGATGTGACGTGTCAACTCGAGCATAAAGGCCTGGCAGAAACGCATTACCTCGGCATTTGACTTGCCGCGTGGCGAGAAGTCAGAACCGCCCTTTGCACCGCCCATAGGCAGAGTGGTCAGAGAGTTCTTGAAAGTCTGCTCGAAAGCCAAGAACTTCAGGATGCTGAGGTTAACTGACTTGTGGAAACGGATACCTCCCTTGTAGGGGCCGATGGCATTGTTGTGCTGGATACGGTAGCCCATATTGGTCTGGATGTTGCCTTTGTCGTCCATCCAGCTTACACGGAACTGATAGATTCTGTCGGGGATGCAGAGACGCTCCACAAGGTTGACCTTGTCAAACTCAGGGTGCTTGTTGTACTCCTCCTCGATGGTATCGAGGACTTCGCTCACTGCCTGGTGGTACTCAGGCTCGTTGGGGAATCGCTGCTTCAGATTCTCAAGAACTTTTTTTGCGTCCATTGAATTGTTTGTTTAGGATTATGTGAATGTAAGTGTGTAGTCAAAACCTTAATAATGTCAGACGGCACGGCAAGTCGTGCAATCTGGCGGCAAAGGTAGAGAAAAGAAATCACACTGCCAAATATTTTTTGCAAAAAATAATCAAAAGCAAAGAAAAAATGGAAAAAAGACTGATTTTATCGAAAGTTTATGCAAAATGTCACTTTTTTTGCGAAATAATGTCAACAATAATTTGAAATTATTCCGCTTGCGTTTCGTTTTTTCGTTCAAATTGCTTATCTTTGCGGCAAGTTGTCATGGTAATTAATGACAATTAGTCATAATTATTAATAATGAGAAGATGAAGAAACTGTTTCTGCTCGATGCCTACGCGCTCATCTACCGCGCCTACTACGGCTTTATCTCCAAACCTCTTGTCAACAGCAAGGGAATGAACACCGGAGCTGTCTTCGGTTTTGTCAAAACCCTGCAGGATGTCTTGCAGGGCGAGCACCCGGACTGCATCGCCGTTTGTTTTGACCCGAAGGGCGGCACTTTCCGACATAGACAGTTCCCGACATACAAGGCCCAACGCGAAGCACAGCCGGAGGACATCACTAAAGCCGTTCCGTGGGTCAAGCAGATTATCGATGCCTATCGGATTCCCGTATTCGAGGTTCCCGATTACGAAGCCGACGATGTTGTGGGCACGCTCTCGCGCATGGCCGACGAGACGGGCGAGTACGAGACCTACCTGATGTCGCCCGACAAGGACTACGCCCAACTCGTGACGGAGCACAGCCGCATCTTCAAGCCCAAGAGCTTCGGCCCCGGCTACGAGATACTCGGAGTGCAGGAAGTGCTGGACAAATACGGCTTGCAGCACACGGGGCAAGTCATCGATATGTTGGGTCTACAAGGTGATGCTGCCGACAATATCCCGGGCTGTCCGGGAGTCGGACCGAAGACTGCACAGAAACTCATTGCCGATTTCGGCAGTATCGAAGAGCTGCTAAGACAAGTGGAAGACGCTATTCGGGACGGCAAGGCCGAGTTGCCTAATCTCAAGAAAGGGATGTTTGCCAAGATTGCCGACAATGTGCAGCAGATTCGCGACTCGAAGTATCTGGCCACCATCTGCCGCGATGTGCCTGGGTTGACGCTCGTTGCCGAGTCGCTGCAGGTTCAGGAGCCGGACCGGGAAACACTGGCCCGACTGTTTGGCGAACTGGAGTTCCGCTCTATGCGTGACAAGGTGTTGGCCGAAATGGGACAGACCGTGACGAAGCCGACACGCAGCCGCACTGTCTCGACTGGGGAACTCGACTTCGGCCCGCAAGCCGACAGCAATGCGGAGGAAGGTGCCAACATCACTCTGTCGACCATACGCGACATCCGGACTGACTATACGGTCTGCGACACACCTGAAAAACGTCAGGACCTGGTCAGGCAGTTGTCCGCCTGTACGGAGTTTGCTTTCGACACGGAGACGACCTCTACCGATGTGATGGCAGCCGAACTCGTCGGTGTCAGTTTTGCCGTAGCGGAACACAAGGCCTGGTATGTGCCTGTTCCAGCCGACAGGAGCGAGGCCCAATCGGTGGTGGAGGAGATTCGCCCCATACTGGAGAATGGTTCTGCACAGAAGATTGCGCAGAACCTGAAGTACGACTATTCTGTCTTGAAGCGGTACGGACTTGAGGTGGCAGACCCCGTCTTCGACACGATGATAGCCCACTACCTGCTTCAGCCCGAGCAGCCTCACAACATGGACTATCTGTCGGAGACTTACCTCAAGTACCGTCCTATCCCGACCTCGGATCTCATAGACACGGGCAAGAAAAAGAAGGAGCCGAAGGCATTCGTCGAAGACCTCTTCGCAATGGCAGCAGCCGACGAGGAAGAGACTTTGCCCAAGACGATGCGGGAATGTCCGGTGGCACAAGTGGCTGAATACTGCTGCGAGGACAGCGATGTGACCTGGCAACTGGCGCAGATATTCCGACAGGAATTGGCAAAGGAGGGCCTGGTCCGTCTCTTTGAGGAGGTCGAGATGCCTCTTGTCAAGGTCTTGGCCGACATGGAACTGACCGGTGTCCGCCTCGACACCTCGGCCCTGAAAGAATCGGAGGGCGTTCTCAATGCCGAACTGAAACGGCTGGACGGACGGTTGTCCGAATTGGCAGGCCATGCGTTCAATCCGCTTTCACCCAAAGTGGTGGCCACCGTCCTGTATGACGAGCAGAAGATGGACCCGAAGAACAAACAGCGGAGCACGGCCGAGGATATCCTGCAGCAACTGAAGGGCAAGGTGGCCGACGACCCCGACAAACTGGAAATCATCGAAGACATCCTTTCCTACCGGGGCATCAAGAAGCTGCTTAGCACCTATATCGAAGCCTTGCCGGCCGAGATAAACCCGACCACGGGCCGTATACACACTTCGTTCAACCAGACGGTGACCGCCACGGGCAGGCTCTCGTCATCCAATCCCAATCTGCAGAACATTCCCATCCGCGACGAACTGGGCCGCGAGTTGCGCAAGGCGTTCATACCCGATGCCGGTGAGATTTTCTTCAGCGCCGACTACAGTCAAATCGAGCTTCGCCTGATGGCCCACCTAAGCCAGGACCCCAACATGCTCGAAGCCTTCAAGAGCGGAGAAGACATCCACCGGGCCACCGCGGCCAAGATTTATCACCTCGACCCGGCCGAGGTAACCAAACTGCAGCGCACGAAAGCCAAGACGGCCAACTTCGGCATCATCTACGGCATCTCTACCTTCGGATTGGCCAGCCGTCTCAACATCCCGCGCAGCGAGGCTAAAGAACTCATCGAAGGCTACTTCGCCACCTATCCGAAGGTGAAGGAATATATGGAGCAAAGCATCGAGACCGCGCGTGAGAAAGGTTATGTCGAGACTCTGTTCGGCCGCAAGCGCATGCTGCCCGACATCCATTCAGCCAATGCCACGGTGCGCGGTTATGCTGAGCGCAATGCCATCAATGCCCCCATCCAGGGGACGGCTGCCGACATCATCAAGATAGCCATGATACGCATAGCCCGCCGCATCAGGCAGGAGCAGCTGCACGCCAAGCTTCTCATCCAGGTACACGACGAACTAAACTTCAGTGTGCCTGCCGACGAACTTGGTCAACTGCAGAAACTCGTGCTCGAGGAGATGGCCGGGGCTTGCCGTCTGAGCGTCCCCCTGATAGCCGACTGCGGAAGTGGCAGCAACTGGCTTGAAGCACACTGACACACTTTCGCCTTATTGCACCGAAATCTCCGTCTTGGCAGTCTTCAAGCCTTTTCCGCTTACGGTCAAAGTCGAGAGACCGGCTTCTTTCGTTGCCTGAACGACGACGACAAGTTCGCCGTGGAAGGCTTTCATCGTCGGATTGACAAAGGTTTCGAGCGAGGTGGCGTCACCATTACAGCATGAGTTGAACTTGGCTGATTTGCCATTGACCGCAAATTTCAACTGCGTGTCAGCATCTGGACAGAGGTTTCCGTCGCGGTCCACCACCCGCACGGTCACGAAGGTGAGGTCCGGACAGTCGAGGGCCTTGCCGTCGGCATCGACAGGGACGGCCGACATCGACGCGCGGTCCTTTACCAGTTCGATGTGGTGTGGCCGACCGGCCGTCTTGACGGTTTCGGTAGCTGCCACATTGCCGTCGGCGTCATAGGCCACCACTTTCAGTTCACCGGGTTCATACTTCACGTCCATCCAGCGCATACGGTAGCGGTCCAAGCGGTTTTTGCCCTTAGGAGCATCGCCATTGGCAAACATCGAGGTGCCGCCCCATGGCATACGTTCGGCGTGCCGCAACGAGAGGAAGTCGTCCATGCTGCAATCGAGATGCTTCAGTCGGCCTTGGCTCTTGCCGTTGACGAAGAGTTCGGCTTCCGGATAGTTGGTGTAGCAGAAGACGGGAGTCGTCTCGCCCTCGCGTCCGGTCCAGGTCCAGTGCGGCAGCAGGTGCAGTGTCTCTTTCTCCGGAGCCCAGTGTGTCCGGTAGAGCCACATTCGGTCTTTGGGCAGTCCGGCCAGGTCGAATATGCCGAAGTAGCTTGAGCGCGACGGCCAGTATTCGTCGTATGGGGTCGGTTCGCCGAGGTAGTCAAAGCCCGTCCAGACAAATTCGCCGATTACGCGCGGCTCTTTGTCCTGCCACATCCAGTCGTCGTCGGGCAGGTTGCTCCAAATGCACGACTCCAGGTCGTATGAAGAGATTTGGCCGTCGTCGTAAGCCACACCGTGCACTTCCTCCACCGGGAACTTGTACACACCGCGACTTGAGACGGTCGAGGCCGTTTCCGAACCGAGTATTATGCCTTTAGGCGAATTGTCCAGACCCTTTTGGTAGACGTGCAGGCGGTAGTTGAATCCCGGGATGTCCGTCTCCTGGAACACGCCGCTGTACATCGGGGCCTCGCCGCGGTCCATGCCTTGCGTGCAGGGACGGGTTCCGTCCAACTGGTGCACGAGTTGCTGGAGCTGGCGGGTATAGTATAGGCCCGAGGCCGCTCCCTGTTCGGGGATTTCGTTGCCGATGCTCCACATGATGTTTGACGGATGGTTGCGGTGCACGCGCACCAGGTTGGTGAAGTCGCGTTCCCACCAGGCCCGTCCGTCACGGTTCACTGATGTCTTGTCGACGACATTGAAGAAGCGCGCATAGCCGTTGCGGCACTTGCGGCTCACCCACATGTCGCACGATTCGACCATCACCATCACGCCCATCTCGTCGCAGATGTCCATTTGCCAGGGAGCCGGCATATTGTGGCTCGTGCGTATGGCGTCGCATCCCATTTCCTTCAGCAGGCGCACCTGCCGGCGGAAGGCGTCTTTGTTGAATGCCGAACCCAGCGGACCGAGGTCGTGATGCAGGCAGACGCCCTTGAACTTGCGCACCTGTCCGTTCAGTTTGAACCCTTCGTTGTCGTAGGCGATGCTGCGAAGCCCGACACGGGTTTCCATTCTGTCCCAAAGCCGGTCGCCTTCTTTCAGTTCGGTGACCAGGGTATAGAGGACGGGGTGCTCCGGACTCCAGAGCAAAGCGTCCTTGACGATCAGCAGTTGGCTGGTTTCGTTCGAACGGTTCACTTCCGCTTCCGATCGGGCCACTTCGCGGCCGGCGTCATCCAGCAGGGTCTGCACCACAGTGCACTTGGCTTTGCTGCTCCCGAGGACAGCCTCCGAGGTGACATACAGCCGGGCTTCGGCGGCCTTTTCGGCTTTGGCGTCGACGCCTCCAGTCATGGTTGTGCGGGCAAAAGTGCCCCATTTGTCCAGATATTTTTCCTGGTGCAACAGCAGGCGCACCGGGCGATACAGTCCGGCTCCCGGATACCACCGCGACGACTCTTCTATGTTCTGCAGATGTACGGCCACGGCATAGGTGCCGGCCTTCAGTGCCTGTGCTGCAGCATTCGGCTCTTTCGTCCCGTCCTCCGTCTGTGTCCCGATGGCGCTGGTAATGTCGAGGCTGAACGTGTTGTAGCCATAAGCCCAGAAACCCACATCCTGGCCGTTCACCCATACATGCGGTTCGGCCATCGCTCCGTCAAAGACCAGTTCGGCTGAGCTGTATCCCTCGGGAATGGTGATTTCTGTCCGGTACCAACCTTCGCCAATCCAAGGCAGCGATCCGCTACGTCCCGTCTTTTCGGTTGCTTCTTTCTCTCCGTTTTGCTCGATAGCCACGGTCTGTTTGTCGATGTCTTTGTCGAAAGGACCGCCGACGGCCCAGTCGTGAGGGATGGAAACCTGTTGCCAGTCAGAGTCGTCGTAGGCCGGAGCTTCAGCTCCCTCGGCTGCCCCGCGCTGGAACCGCCATCCGTCCAGGAGCAGTTGTTCCTTGCTTTGGGCTACGGCAACGGCCGATGCCGTCATCCAGATGGCGCACAAATAAATAGGTAAGCGTTTCATAGGTGTTGGTGTTGTGTGGGTATTGTGATTAGTTGTGTTAAGTTTCGACAGAACCGGGCGCGCTTGGACTATCAAGCAGGCCTGGACAATCAAACTGGCTTGGACTGTTGTGTGGCGGGCGTGCAACTGCCGCGTTTCGGTGTGGAATCCGGCACGAAAATACAGTTTTATTTTGATTTTTCCAAGTCCTTCGCTCTTTTTTTGCTTCAAAGCTTGGACATTCCGGCAGAAACCGCTACTTTTGTACACGAAAAAACATCCGTATACTATGGCCGACAATTTTTTGGAGCGTCAATATGCCGCCTACGAAGAGCGGAAGAAGAACCTGACAAAAGGCTCTAAAAAACCTTCCGTGAAGTTCTATACACGTCCCGGCACGCCAAAACCTGATTCACACACCGGGCAGGACAAGGACTTGGGGTAATAGGTCTTTAGGGAAAAGGGGGAACAGACTTTTTCAAGATTGGAATCGCCAATCCATTGGCTTGTCCTTTAGTGAAGAATAGAAAAACAGGACTCGTCAATACCTGTCGAGCAATTTTAAAAAGACAGGATAGAGTCGTTGATGTAGACGGTCGCCGAACTGCCGATGCTGAGTTCTGCCTCTTCGGTATCGATAACCTTCCGCTCGGAATAGAGTTTCCAGGTTCCCTTAACCAACTTGACCGGTGCTCCCGATGTGTGGATTGCGTCGCCGCAGAAGGAAGTCAGGTTGGCCGTCATGGCATAGTTGCAGACCACACCGCCCCGGGCATAGAGAGCATGAGTGTAGACAGAATCGCCAAGGTCGGCGTCATAGCGCGGCAAGGCCCGGTTGTTGAGGGTCAACGTCCCAGTTCCGTCGAAATAGAGCTGGCCGCTCACATAGAGACAACCATCGGCTTCTTGAATGTAGCCGTCGGCGTATTGTGTCGTGTAGACCGAGTCGGAGAGTACATTTGTCTTTCCCGTCACGACCACATAGCAGACGTTGTCGCCCGTTTGCACCTCGACGGCCGGACCGTGTCCGGACTGCAGGCGCACCCCGCTCAAGTAGAGGGCAAAGTCGCGGTCGGCCGACACTTTGAGTTGGCCGCCAAGCGGATGCAACGAGTCGACAGAAGCCTTACCGTAGACGATAAGCGCCAGACTGTCATCGTCGGTAGTGAGACTCAGCCGCGCCCCGTCCCGCTCCACGTCGACCAACCCCGCGTTCGGGCCCCACACCCGCACATTGCCCTCCCTGTACTCGACAAATACAGGATGCACGAAGCGTGACACCAGCGAGTTAATGGGCGAAAAAGCCGTTCCCACCACATCGGTATCGTAGTCATCGCACCCCGACCACACACAAGGTGCAATCAGGGCGGCGATGAGTGACAATACATACAGTCGAGTCAGCTTTCGCATCGTTATTTTGATTACGGAGAGACAAACCTCCCCTGCTTGTTCAAATCAGAATCCTGCTTATTCCGAAATCAGGTTCTGTCCCGTCATCTCGGCAGGCTGTGGCAAGCCCATAACAGACAGGATGGTGGGAGCCACATCGCACAGACGGCCAGGAGCGACCTTCACCTGCAGCTTGTTATCGTCGATATAGACACATGGGACGGGGTTGAGCGAGTGGGCTGTGTTGGGAGTGCCGTCGGCATTGATGGCATGGTCGGCATTGCCGTGGTCGGCGATGATGAGCACGGCATAGTCGTTGGCCTTGGCAGCCTCCACTACGTCATGGCAGCACACATCGATGGTCTCGACAGCCTTCTGGATGGCCGAATAGACACCTGTGTGACCTACCATATCGCCGTTGGCAAAGTTGCAGGCGATGAAGTCGAACTGCTTGGTCTGAATGGCCTCGACGAGTTTGTCCTTGACGATGAGAGCCGACATTTCGGGCTGCAGGTCGTAGGTAGCCACCTTGGGCGAAGGCACGAGGATACGGTTTTCACCCGGATACTCCGATTCCCGTCCGCCGTTGAAGAAGAAGGTGACATGAGCATACTTCTCGGTCTCGGCGATGCGGAGCTGCTTCAAGTCGGCATTGGAGACGATTTCACCGAGCGTCTTCTCGACATTCTCCTTGGGGAAAAGGATGTGCAGGCCCTGGAACTTCGAGTCGTAGGGCGTCATGCAGCAATAATAGAGCGGTATGGTGCGCATACCCTCGGCAGGCATATCCTCTTGCGTCAGCACGGAGGTAATCTCCTTGGCGCGGTCGTTGCGGTAGTTGAAGAAGATAACTGTGTCGTTGGGGCGGATGGTGCCGACTGGCGTATTGTCGCGGGTGAGGACGGCAGGTTCAACAAATTCGTCGGTCACGCCAGCGTCGTACGAAGCCTGCATAGCCTCCACCGGGCAGGCATACGGATGTCCCACACCGGCCGTAAGCTGGTCGTAAGCCTTCTTGATGCGGTCCCAGCGCTTGTCGCGGTCCATAGCATAGAAGCGGCCTGTGATCGAAGCGATTTCTCCGCAACCCACTTCCTCGCAGTGTTTTGCCACGGTCTCGATAAAGCCCTTGCCCGAATGTGGGTCGGTGTCACGGCCGTCCATAAAGCAGTGCAGGTAGGTGCGTCCTTCGAGTCCGTAGGCCTTGGCGATGTCCACGAGCTTGAGCAGGTGGGCCAGCGAAGAGTGTACGCCGCCCGTCGAAGTCAAACCCATGAAGTGGATGGCACCGCCCTTCTGTGCGTTTTCGAAAGCGGCCTTAATCTCCTTGTTGTCCATGATGCTGTTGTCGGCACATGCCATATTGATTTTGACCAGGTCCTGATAGATGATACGGCCGCCGCCGATGTTCATGTGGCCCACTTCGGAGTTGCCCATCTGACCTTCGGGCAGACCCACGTTGAGGCCGTCCGTGCGAAGCTGAGCGTGAGGATATTTGGCCAACAGGCTATCCCAATATGGAGTCGGAGTACTTGCGATGGCATCTGATTTCGTTCCGTCGCCACATCCCCAACCGTCGAGGATGAGCAGAAGTGCTTTCTTTGTCATAATGTGTTGTATATAATTAACTGAATTACATTCGGAATAACGGTTTCCCGTCTTCTGCTGTTTCGGACGCGAAGATATACATTTTAAAAATAACCTACAAATTCCGATTCCTAAAAAATCCCGACAAGCCGGACGGAAATCCGCCAGACGAAACATTTGACACGCTTAGATGCCGATTGGGAGGAAGATTTGCGCTTTTGTGTGGCTGCCGGCGAAAATAAGCGCCGAAAATTTGGAGCGAACCCGGAAACGCCGTATCTTCGCGGCAGACTCTTCAGGGCAGGGCGAAATTCCCGATCGGCGGTATAGTCCGCAAGGTTCCCTCCGAACCACGAACCGATGCAACTTCGGTACCGACAGTATAGTCTGGATGGAAGAAGGTGTCGGGCAGGGCAAAGAACCGGTCTGTGCGGACAGCCGATGGGCCTCTTTTCCTCCAGTGGGCATCGTTATTCCAGTGACATTCGGAAGGCGGTGTCCTTTCGGTTTCTCCCGCGGTCGCCTCTTTTCCCAGTCCGGAAGGTGTCCGACTGCGGCACATTACGCCTTATTTTACAATTAAAATACTTTCACGACAATACAGTTTTTTATGATTACAGAATTTGATATTCGAGTTATGGATGCAGCCCAAGCGCTGGCTCAAATGGGTTGGGGTGCAGTCAACCCGAACCCGCTGGTGGCTGCGATGATTTACAGAGGCGGCGACCTCGTGGCCATGGGTTATCACGAACGCTATGGCGGTCTGCACGCCGAGCGCAATGCCTTTCTCGATGCCGAACGGAAGGGCATCGACTGCTCGGGAGCGACGATGTATGTCACGCTCGAACCTTGCTGCCACCATGGTCAACAGCCTCCTTGCACCGAAGCCATCATCGAACATCACATCGCGCGCGTTGTGGTCGGCATGCTCGACCCGAACCCGCTAGTGGCCGGAAAGGGTGTGGAACAGCTCCGCGCCGCCGGCATCGAGGTTGAGGTTTTGCCCGAGACTTACAAACTGGTAGCCAAACTCAAGTACCTCAACCGCTTCTACCTCAAATACATCACGACCGGTCAGCCGTGGGTTACGATGAAGTATGCCATGACGCTCGACGGCAAGGTCTGCACGCGCACCGGCGACAGCCGATGGGTGTCGTCCGAAGAGTCGAGGCAGTATTCGCACCACCTCCGCCGTTGCCACAAAGGCATTTTGTGCGGTATCGGAACGGTTCTGGCCGACGATCCGATGCTCAACTCCCGCATCTCTAACTTGCCCAACGCCCCCACGCCCATACGCATCGTGGCCGACCGCAATGTGCGCATCTCGCTTGGCTGCATGTTGGTCAAGACCGCCCGCGACATTCCGACCGTCGTGGCCTATACCGAAGGGGCAGACCCCGACAAGCTCGCCAAGTTGCAAGAGCTCGGCGTGCAGACCTGGAAGTGCAATACACCGCAGGAGCTGCTCTCCAAGGCCGGCAGCGAAAAGATCGACAGCATTCTGCTCGAAGGCGGCGGAACGCTCAACGAGTCCTTCTTGCGCGAAAGGCTGGTTGACGAGGTCTATGCCTTTATCGCTCCCAAGTTGATAGGCGGAATCGACGCCAAGACTCCCGTCGAAGGCCTCGGCATTGCCCGCATAATGCAGGCCATCTCTTTGAGAGACGTCGAGACAAAGCAGCTCGAGTCGGATTTCCTAATCCATGGCATCGTAAACAGATAAGGGCAGCAAAGTGTTCACCGGAATCATCGAAGAAACGGGCCGCGTCAAAGCCCTGCACCGGGGCGCCAAGAGTTTTACGCTCGAGGTCGAAGCCAGCCTCGTCACCGAGGGCACGCAGGTGGGCGACAGCATTGCCACCAACGGCGTCTGCCTCACCGTCACCTCGCTGACGGCGCACGGCTTTACGGCCGACGTGATGCCCGAGACCGTCTCCCGCACGGCGTTGGGCGAGCTCAAGCCGGGCAGTCCCGTCAACCTCGAGCGGGCCTTGTCGCTGCAGTCGCGCTTGGGCGGACACATCGTCTCCGGTCACGTCGACGGCGTAGGGCGCATCGCCGACCGCCGGCAAGACGACACGGCCCTGTGGCTCACCGTCGAGTGCGACTCGCGCCTGCTCCGCTATGTTGTCGAGAAAGGCAGCATCACTGTGCAGGGCGTCTCGCTCACCGTGGCCCGCGTCGACAGTCGCTCGTTTGCGGTTTCGCTGATTCCTCACACCCAGCACGCCACCACCCTTCACCAGGCCCGCGTCGGCGACGCCGTCAATCTGGAGAACGACATCATCGCCAAATATGTCGAGAAGTTGTCAGGCTCTGCCTCCGATGGTGACAGCCTGACAGACAAACTGCAGAAATACGGATTCTGAAACTGAGAAGGTATGGATTCTGAAAACAAGGAAAAATTCAATACGATAGAACAGGCCATCGAGGCCATCCGCAAGGGCCAGTGCATTCTGGTGCTCGACGACCCCAATCGTGAGAACGAGGGCGACCTGATTTGTGCAGCGGAGTTTGCCACGACCGAAAACGTCAATTTGATGGCGTCGGAAGCCAAAGGCCTCATCTGCATGCCCATGAGCCGGCAGATGTGCGAAAAGCTCAACCTGCCCCAGATGTGCGCCAACAACAGCGACAACCACCTGACGGCCTTCACCGTCAGCATCGACCACATCTCGACCACCACGGGCATCTCGGCTGTGGAGCGCGGCGTCACGGCGCGCGCCACCGTGGCCGACGACACCAAACCGACCGACTTCCGCCGTCCTGGCCACATGTTCCCGCTGCAGGCTCGTGAGGGCGGCGTTCTGGTCCGCTCTGGACATACCGAGGCCACCGTCGACCTCTGTCGGCTGGCTGGACTCAAGGAGTGCGGTCTCTGCTGCGAGATTATGCGCGATGACGGCACGATGATGCGCACGGCCGAACTGCTCGAGTTTGCCGGGAAGCACCACCTCGTCATCATCACCATCGCCGACCTCATCGCCTACCGTCGGCGCACCGAGAAACTTGTCGACCAGGTCACTGCCGCAGCACTGCCCACCAAGTACGGCACGTTCCGAGCCTACGGATACGTCAACCGCGTGACCGGCGAACATCATGTGGCGCTGGTCAAAGGCGACGTGACGACCCCCGAACCCGTCCTCTGCCGCGTCCACTCGGAGTGCCTCACGGGCGACGCCTTCGGAAGCCTGCGCTGCGACTGCGGTGAACAGCTGGCCGAGGCGCTGCGCCGCATCGAGAAGAAAGGTCGCGGCGTGCTCCTCTACCTGCGCCAGGAGGGCCGTGGCATCGGTCTGATCAACAAACTGCGGGCCTACAAACTTCAGGACGAGGGCATGGACACCGTCGAGGCCAACCTGGCCCTGGGCTTCGCCGTCGACCTCCGCGAGTACGGTACCGGCGCCTCCATCCTGGCCGACCTGGGCATTCGCCAGCTTATCCTTATGACCAACAACCCCGCCAAAATCGATGGTCTCGACGGCTTTGGTCTGAAGGTGGTGGGCCGCGAACCCATCGAGATGACCTGCAACGAGAAGGACGAGTTCTATATGTACACCAAATACGTCAAGATGGGTCACCTGCTCCACGTCAAGGACCTTCAGAAAAAATATAAGGACCACAACTCCAACGACAATAACAAACCAAACGATAACGACAATGAAAAGAATTGAAGGCAACTTGTCGGCCACAGGCCAGAAGATAGGTATCGTGGCTTCGCGTTTTAACGATTTCATCGTGAGCCGTCTCATCGACGGAGCCGAAGACTGCTTCGTGCGCCATGGCGGCAACACCGCCGACCTCACCCTGGTCTTCGTGCCCGGTGCATTCGAGATTCCGTTGGTCGCTCAGAAGATGGCCGAGTCGGGCGACTACGACGCCGTAGTCTGCCTCGGAGCCGTCATCCGCGGCGCTACCCCTCACTTCGACATGGTGGCCAACGAGTCGGCCAAAGGCATTGCCACAGCTGGTCTGAAGACGGGCGTGCCTGTCACCAACGGCATCCTCACCACCGACAGCATCGAACAGGCCGTCGAACGCGCTGGAACGAAAGCCGGCAACAAGGGCGCCGATGCCATGATTTCGGCCATCGAGATGGTCAACGTCATCAAGGGTCTCTGACGGCCATGAACCCCGCTGAAGCACAGACTCTGACGGGTCGGGTGGTGCACGGGCGGCAACTCGGGCGGCAACTCGGTTATCCCACCGCCAATCTCGCGCCCGCGCCTCACCTCCCGCTGCCCGCCTGTGGCGTCTATGCCGCCTGGGCCACTCTAGCCGATGGCCGCACCTTTCCCGCTATGGTCAATGTCGGGGTGCGTCCCACGGTGGGCGCGGGACAGTGCCCCACAGTCGAAGCTCACCTCATCGGCTTTCACGGCGACCTCTATGGTCAGTCGCTGCAGCTCTCCTTCGTCTGCCGCATCCGCGACGAGCGCAAGATGCTCAACCTCGACGACCTCAAGAGGCAATTAGACAAGGACCTCGACCAAATCCGGCTGCTGTTCGCCACGCCCTGACGGTCGTCTCTGCGCTTAATTTTTGTGCGCACGAAAAACGCACCTTTGCCCGCAAAGTCTGCCACTTTACGCTCTTACGCTTGAATCGATACATTTCTACTCTTAAATCATAAATCACAGCAATATGAAAACGCTTTTTGCCCTTACTTCCGTCCTGCTCCTCTCTTTCACATCCCTGCAGGCCGAAACCCGTGTCACCATCTTCGGCGACAGTTATTCTACGTTCGAAGGCTGGCTCACCCCTGCCGACAACGAGCCCTGGTACTGGTCTGAAAATTCGCCCCATAAGGTCAAGGGCAACGATGTGACCCGTGTCGAGCAGACCTGGTGGTGGCAAGTCATCGACCAAATGGGCTGGACGCTCGAGCGCAACAACTCCTACTCCGGCAGCACGGTGGGCTACTTCGGCTACCAGAACGAGAACTACAAGGCCCGGTCGTTCAACACGCGCGTCGCCGAACTCGGCGAGCCCGACATCATCCTCTCCTGCTGCATCACCAACGACTCGTGGACGGGCGAGAAACTCGGTTCGTACAAGTACGCCAACTGGACCGAAGCCGACTTCTGGTACTTCCGTCCGGCCATGGCGCGGCTCTGTTCGGTCATGAAGCAGAACTATCCGCTCGCCAAGATTTACATCATCCTCAACACCGAACTCAAGCCTGAGTTTGTCGAGTCGCTCCACGTCATCTGCCGCCACTACGGACTGCCCGTCATCACGCTCCACGATATCGACAAGCAGGTCGGTCACCCCTCGCAAGCCGGTCATAAAGCCATTGCCGAGCAAGTCATCCAATATATCAAAAACGAAAAATAACCCTTTCCAAAACATTCCCGTCCATGAAAAGAATCTTCTTGCTTATATCTTTGCTGTCGGTGTGCGCAGCCGTTCAGGCCGCCCTGCGTCTTCCCGCCCTCATCGGCGACCACATGGTGCTGCAGCAGCAGTCGCAAGCCCGCCTCTGGGGGTGGGCGAGTCCCGGCAGCTCCGTTCGTCTGACGGTATCGTGGTCCGACGACACCTACAGCTGCAAGGCCGACCGCGACGGTTGCTGGCAGCTCAGCGTCTTCACGCCCTCGGCTTCGTTCGAAGCGCAGACCCTCGTCTTCTCTGAGGAGGGTGCCGACAGCATCCGGGTGTCTGATGTCCTTATCGGCGAGGTGTGGCTGGCTTCGGGTCAGTCGAATATGGAAATGCCGCTCCGAGGCTTCTCGGGCTGCTGCATTGAGAATGGCACGACTGATGCCATCAACGCCTACCGCGACTATCCCGGCGTGCGCATGATGGTCGTCAAGCTCGACCAGAAGAGCGAGGTGCAGACCGACTGCACGGGCCAGTGGACCGACGGCAAGTTCCCCAACCCCATGTCGTGGAGCGCCACGGCGTTCTATTTTGCCTCTACCTTGAGTCAGGCCCTGCAGGTGCCCGTCGGCATCGTCAACAGCAGCTACGGCGGCGCCACCGTCGAGAGTTGGTGCAGCAAGGAGCTTCTCGACACCTATCCCGACATCGACACCAACCTCGAGCACATTTGGGCGAGCCAGCCTCACTACACCCGGCCGCTGCTCATGTACAACGCCATGTTCGCGCCCGTGCGCCACTACACCTACCGCGGCATCATCTGGTACCAAGGCTGCAGCAACGTCGGCGTAGGGCCTTCGAGCGACCAGTACGCCCAGCGCCTGGCCGATATGGTCAAGTTGTGGCGCGAGCAAATCGGACTGGGCGACATACCCTTCCACTACGTCGAGATTGCGCCCTACCATTACGACGGCATACAGCAGGACCGTGCCCCCTTCCTGCGCGAACAGCAGTATAAGGCGCAGAGCCTCATCCCCAACAGCTTCATGATCTCGACCAACGACCTCGTCGAGCCCTACGAACTGCACAACATCCACCCCAAGCAAAAGAAGGCCGTCGGCCAGCGCCTTTGCTACAGTGCGCTCAACCGCGTGTACGGCATGAGCGATATCTGCTGCTCCGGACCGCGCTACAAAGACATGACCGTCTCGGGCGACACCTGCTTCATCGGTTTCACTGACCTACAGATGGGCATCTGCCGCAACTGCGACATCCGTGGCTTCGAGGTGGCCGGCGACGACCGCGTCTTCTATCCCGCCGACGAGACCTCGCTGCGCTGGCAGACCAATCACATCACGGTCCGCTCGTCAAGGGTGCCGCACCCCGTCGCCGTCCGCTACTGCTTCCGCGACTTCCAGCCGGGCACGCTCATCGGTGGCAACGAACTTTGTGCCTACCCCTTCCGCACTGACAGCTGGGACAAATAGGCCACTCTCGGGCTATAACGCCCCCTGTTAAGTTTGCCCGATAGCAATAACATATCAACGCACCCGTATTCCGTGATTGGAATACGGGTGCGTTTCATATTGTTGTCGGGGCGTAACCGCGCTCTGCTCCAGTCTCTTTTATTGGAGCGTGTGTCACTCATCCGTGTGCTCAGAGGTCGTCACTCCTGCGAGCGAACCCCTGTCGGTAGCGTTGCCAATCCACTTGGACGGTGTCCCGTTGTTGGTACAGCAATTGTAGATTTTGCCGACCTCTTTCTCTGTTGTATTGTTAAATCCGGCAATGCCACCTTGCGAGCCAGCGCTCTGTGCGCTGCCATTAGCTCCGTTCGTACACTTGTGTACCGTTCCGTTGTTTTGGTTATAGCCTACAATACCTCCAGCGGCAGCATAATCTGCATTCTGAGTATTCACCGCCGAGACAACACCGTTGTTTGTGCTGGAGATAATCTGTCCACCGTTATTTTGACCAGTAATGCCACCAGCCTTGGCATATTCCGTTGCATTAGCAACATTTGCGACTACTTCGGCATAGTTGAAGGATTCGCTAACCTTTCCTGATTTTGTCAAATATCCTACAATGCCACCTGCCATTGAAGTAGAATCCGATTCCTCTATTGTTACGTTACCATAGTTGTAACACTCGGAAGCAGTTGATTTTCCTGAAGAAAGATTTCCCACGATACCTCCAACACATAAATTTCCTCCTTTACACCGCAAGCTTTGGTTATTCTCAGAATTTCGGATGACAGCTTTAGAATATCCGGTAATACCACCCATTATGACCGTTGACGACGAAGAATTCATGTTTTCTCCTTTAATCACACCTTGGTTCTGACAATCTTCAATGGTTGTTGTAGTATCACAATATCCAGTAATGCCACCGACATAGAGAGAAATTGACTTACCCTTTGCCGCTGTGTTCACAACCGAAATCGAAGCATAGTTACGGCAACCTTTTATTGTTCCACGGTTCATACCAGCCACGCCAGCTATACTGATAGCCGTTTGGGGGTCTCCATTGTAATCTATTGAACCGCTCACAACAACATTCTCGATTGTTCCACTATTGTCACCGAACAATCCCAATACATTCCCGCCAGCACGTATGATAGGTGTCAGTCCGTTCACCGTATGGTTCCCACCATTGAACGAGCCTTTAAAAGAGGTCTCCTTATTATACGCTATAGGAGTCCAGTCTTCGTCGTTCAAATCGATATCTGAAAGCAAGTTCACTGTTTTTCCTTCGAAGCTATTGCCATCGTTTACCAATTCAGAGAATCCGGCCAATTCTTCGGCTGTGGAGATGTTGAAACTATCCTTTGACTCACTATACCAATCGAAATTAGTTGTGAATCCGTCCCAGATAGACGCTTCTATGTTACTGCTGCCAGACTGGACAAGGTCACTTTCTTCTTTGTCCACCCATTCTGTAATGGTGCCGGTCAGACTCGTCACTGAGTAGTAGTCTCGATTCAATTCAATATTGTATGTGTACTTGTAGGACGCTTCCCATTTTGTTTCGTTTGTCGCAGCACCTGTATTTTCGATTCCGGTTGCTATTGTAGAGCTACCTATTATATAAGTATAAGTACGTCGATTTGCCAGCACAACCTTAACCTTTTTGTCCTTGCACGTCTGTGGCAACAAGATGGCTTCGGCCTGCGTTCCGGCGGCATTCGTATTTGCCGTAATGGTTTTGTTGGAGTTGCTTGTCAAGTTCAGCGCATCGGTGAAGATATCCAGTGTGGCCGAAGACGCAACATCCTCGACGGAAAGTTTCAATCCGTTCAGATCTGCGTCTGTCAATCCCTTTCCTGCCGTTATTTTGAACACTATTTTGGACAAACGGTGCGTAAATTGTAGCGTCTGCAGCGTCTCGCCTTTTTCTATATTTTTGAGATTGTTGCTGTAGAGTAAATCGATGGACGACGGGTCGGCCTGTATGGAAACATCCAATTTCAATTTGTAGTCTTCAACGGCATGATAGGGATAATATGCAACAAAGTCTACATTTCCCACCTGCGGATAATATAGGGCATCATTTTCCGTATAAGGACCGAAAATGTTCTCGCCCGAAACCGAAGAGTAGATGTACTTGCGGTTGTCAGAGTTGTCGATGGCGGCTGAGGCGACATCTGTCTGTCCTGTTTTGAACATAAACACGCCGATTCGGTCGTTCGTTTCCCAGGTGTTGTCGACCATTCTGGTTTGTATTTCACCAGAGAAGCAGACAGGGAATCTCTGGTCTTCACTGATTTCAATCGAATAGGTTGCCTGTCGGCATCCGGTTAGGCAAACGCTAAGTAATGCGGCTAGAAACGAGATTTTTGTAATGTTCCTCATTTTATAAGAGATTGATTTTAAATTATACATTCTCCCCATCGCTATGTTATTGAATGATGGTTTTCAACTTGAGAGTGCCCGCCTTGAGTTTCGAATCGGAGGCGGTGGCCTTGACAGTCACGGTGCCGGCGGAAGCGCGCTGGCTGCGCAAGATGACCTGCAAGGTGCCCTGATACAGGCGCTTGCTCACGATGTCGGGGGTGAAGAGCTCGGCGGTATAGTGGTCGCCGTTGTCGAGAGCAACGGATGACGCCGGTCCGCTGAGGGAAATCTGGACCATAGAAGTGTCGGCAACGACGGTGCGGCCCTTGCTGTCGACGGCACGTACGGTGAGGTACTGCAGGTCCATGCCGTCGGCTTTCCATTCGGGCATGGTGAAGCGTGCGCCTTCGGGACCGAGCTCTTCCTGCTCGACAACGAGACGGACTGCTTTGCCCGTGGTCATAATCTGATGACGAGCCACTTCCCTACCGCCGTTCTTGGCGATGGCGACCAGGGTGCCTCCGTTGCCGTAGGGGATGTCTTGCCAGAGAATCATGTTGCGGCTGCCGGGATCATCGACGGGATTGGGCTTCGTGCCGAGACTACGGCCATTGTAGACGAGTTCGACCTCGTCGGCGTTGGTGAACGTGTAGAGGCTCTGGGTGGAACCGGCGGGGAAGTTCCAGCGGTTGCTGAGATTCTGCCGGCCCACGACGACGTCGTTCCAGTTGACCGACTCACCCTTGCCGTCGCGGACGCCGATGTGGACGGAGGGCGTGGCAGCGTCGTAGGCTGTGCGGACCAGGTAGGCCTGCGGATACGACTCGAGCGTGTGGCGGAAGTAGGCGTAGTTCCAGCCCTTCTTGGGCCAGCCGTTGCTCTCGCCCCAGTATTCGATAGCGCCCCAATAGGCGAGCCCCACACTGCGGTCGTAGGGCATGTTCCAGATGCACTTGAGCAGCCATTCGGTCTGTGCTTCGCTCTGGAAGAGAATCATCCAGGGGGCGTGCTTGAGGTAGTCGTTGTAGCAATTGCTCTGGTAGTTGAACGAAGAGACCTCGCAGACCTGTGCCAGTTCGGGCGGCACGCGGTAGGTGTCGAAATCGGGCGTGTTGCGCTGTGCGCCTGCACGGGCGGGGAACATGGCCACGGTGGTGAGACGCGAGTGGTCGTAGCGACGCAGCATCTCACGGAAGATGCGGTAGGTGGTGATGCCCCAGTCGTTGGTCTGATAACCGCTCCAGTCGGCACGCGTCTGCAGCTCGTTGCCAAGACTCCACAGCACAACAGACGGGCAGTTGCGGTCGCGCTTGACCCACTCGGGAATGAGCTCAGGCCAAAGCGTCATAAACGGACGGCGTCCGCCCCAGTAGTCGTTGTCGCTCCACTTGTCGGTCAGCTCGTCGACGACGAGGAGGCCCACCCGGTCGGCAATGCGTGTGAACGACTCGGAGTAGGGGTTGTGCGAACAGCGGATGCAGTTGAAGCCGAAGCTCTTGAGCTGCCGCATCATGCGCTCGATGGCCTTGTCGTAGGAGGCTGCGCCCAAAGCGCCGAGGTCGTGGTGGTTAGCGGCACCTTGCAGGAACACCTTGCGGCCATTGAGCTTGAAGCCGAAGTCGTTGCCGAACTCGATGCTGCGTATGCCGAAGGTCTCACGCAGGCTGTCGACGACCATGCCGTTGCTGAGCAGGACGACCTCGGCCTGATAGAGTTGGGGCGAGTCGATGTCCCACAGCGCCGGAGAAGGCACACTGAGCAAGGGCATGTCGACTTCGACCACCGAGGCTTTGGTATGGTCGGGCATAGAGCACTCGGTGTAGCCGGCTCGGGTGCCGTCGGGGGCGTAGAGCGTGCACTGCAGACTGGCGTTCTGCTTCTGCCAGCCGCACACCTCGACCTGCACCTGCACATCGGCTTGGGCAGCCGAGACCTGCGGCGTGGTGATATAGATGCCGTGGCGGGCAACGTGGGTGGGGTTCTGCACCTTCAGGTACACGTCGCGGAAAAGGCCGCCACCGGTGTACCAACGCGAGCCTTTCGACTTGCCCGTGTTGGCATAGACGGCCACCGTGTTGGGCTCGTCGTAGCGTAGATGACGGGTGATGTCGGCCTCGAAGCCCACGTAGCCGTAGTCGGTCGAAGCCACTTTGCGGCCGTTGATATAGACGTCGCCGTAGTACATGATGCCGCCGAAGTCGAGCAGCACCTGCTTGCCCTGCCAAAGGGAGTCGGCCGCGAACGTCTTTCTGTACCAGCCTTCGCCCTGGGCCTTGAAACCACGGGCTCCGCCTGCCTCTTCGCTCCAGGGCTGTTCGAACTGGAAGTCGTGAGGCAGGTCAAGGCTGCGCCATGCGGCATCGTCGTAGGATGGCTGCGCAACGCGGTCGGCATCGGCCGGCCCTGCCTGAAATTTCCAGTCGAAGTTGAAGAGCTGCTTACGGTAGTGGCTGAACGAGGACAGCGGATAGTTCTGCCCCTGGGTTTTCTCCTTCCGCTCGACATATTGCGCATCGGAGGCCGAGACGGCCAGCAGCAGAAGGGCGACGGTAGTCAGAAGTTGTTTCATTTGTCTGTTGTTGGTTAAGGTTGTGGGTTAGCTGTTGCGTGCAAAAAGACAATCCTTGCTTGCGGGCAAAAGGTCGGACATATTGCGGGCAAAAGGATAATCCTTTGGTGCAAAGACAATTCTTTGTGTGCAAAGGTAGTCCTTATTGTATTAACACGCAAATTTTGGACGTTAAAATGTGCGGAAAGGTCTATTTCCGCTCCAATTCGTGCAGATTTTCGAGTTTTTTCTTCTGCAGGAACTCATAGACGCCGCACAGGTGTTCCTTCACCTGGCCATCGGCAAACTCGAAGACCTTCTCGGCCAGGCCGTCGAGGAAGTCGCGGTCGTGAGAGACGAGGATGAGGGTGCCATCGTAGGCCTGGAGCGCCTGCTTCAGGATGTCTTTGGTCTTGAGGTCGAGGTGGTTGGTGGGCTCGTCGAGGATGAGCAGGTTGCAAGGCTCGAGCAGGAGCTTGACCATGCAGAGGCGGACGCGCTCGCCGCCGGAGAGGACTTTAACCTTCTTCTGCGTGTCGTCGCCCCCGAACATAAACGCCCCCAGGAGGTCAGAGATCTTCTTGCGGATTTCACCGACGGCAATGTCGTCGATGGTCTGGAACACGGTCTTATCCTCGTCGAGCAGGGAGGCGGAATTCTGGGCAAAGTAGCCAATCTTGACGTTGTGGCCCACGGTGAGCTGGCCCGTGTGACGTATCTCGCCCATAATGGCCTTGACCATAGTCGACTTGCCCTCGCCGTTCTTGCCGACAAAGGCTATCTTCTGGCCGCGTTCGACCATAAAGGTGGCGTTGCGGAAGATGCACTGGGCTTCGGTGAGCGGGTCGGCATAGCCGGCGCCTACGCCTTCGGCAATGACCGGATAGCTGCCCGAGCGCGGAGCCGGCGGAAACTTGAGCCGCAAGGCAGAGGTGTCTTCCTCGTCGACTTCGACCAGCTCGAGTTTCTCGAGCCATTTCACCTTCGACTGCACCTGGAAGGTCTTGCTGTAGGTGCCCTTGAAGCGCTCGATGAAGTCTTTGGCCTCGGCTATCTGCTTCTGCTGGTCGTCGTACTGCTTCTGCTGCTGGGCGCGGCGTTCCTTGCGGAGCTCGAGGTACTGCGAGTACTTGGCCTTGTAGTCGTAGATGCGGCCCAGGGTGACCTCGATGGTACGGGTGGTGAGCGTGTCGACAAACTTGCGGTCGTGGCTGATGAGCACGACGGCCATCGTGCTGTCGGCAATGAAGTCTTCGAGCCAGCCCACCGACTCTATGTCGAGGTGGTTGGTGGGTTCGTCGAGGAGCAGGACGTCGGGCTTCTGGAGCAAGAGCTTGGCCAACTCGATGCGCATGCGCCAGCCGCCACTGAACTCGGAGGTCTGCCGGCCGAAGTCGGAACGCTTGAAGCCCATGCCCAGCAGCGCCTTCTCGACGTCTTCCTCAAAGTGCGACATGTCGATGGAATAGAACTTCTCGCTCATGGCCGACACCTTCTCAATGAGCTGCATGTAGCTGTCGCTCTCGTAGTCGGTGCGGGTGGCCAACTGGTCGTTGAGGCTGTCAATCTCGGCCTGCATGTCGTGCAGGTGACGGAAGGCCTGGCTGGCCTCGTCGAACACGGTGCGGCCGTCGGCGGTGAGCAGGTGCTGGGGCAAGTAGCACACCGTGCAGTCTTTGGGGACATTCACACTGCCGCGCGTGGGCGTGCGCACCCCGGCAAGAATCTTGAGCAAGGTCGACTTGCCCGCACCGTTCTTGCCCATCAGGGCAATGCGGTCTTTGGGGTTGATGACGAACGAAATGTCTTTGAACAGGGTGGTGCCTCCAAACTCTACGGTGAGGCCGTCGACGCTTACCATCTTCGAACAGAAATTTTTAGAAAGGAAAAAAGGTGCAAGCGAGACCGGATGTCTCCCTTACGGCACGGGGTCGTAGCCGGAACCGCCCCACGGATGACAACGCGACAAGCGCCTCAGGGCCAGCCAACAGCCCTTGAGCACACCGTACTTCTGTATGGCCTCGAGCGCATACTGCGAGCAGGTGGGCGTGAAGCGGCAGGAAGGTGGCGTGAGGGGCGAGATACAGGTCTGATACCACCTGATCAGCCAGATGCAAATCTTTTTCATCATGCCTGGGGTTGTGACGCCGGCAGCGCCGGACTACAAGATTGCTCCAGACTGCAAGACGGGACCGATGACCCCTGCGGGTTGCTCCCGGCAGACTCGACGACCTTATGGCTCAAGGTGCGGATGATTTTGGCCATACGCTGCTGCGCATCGTGGAGCGAAATTTGCCTGTTGTCGCTATAGAGCAGGGCGAAGGCCAGCTTGCGGTGGTGGTCGGCGCACACCTTGTGGAGGGGCAGTTTAGCCACCCGGTACGACTCGCGGCAGATGCGCTTGACGCGGTTGCGGTCGACGGCATGCTTGAAGCGCTTCTTGGGCGCTATGGTCATAATGGCAACGCGGGCAATCTGCGGATCGTCCTCGTCGAGGATGCGGTAAATGACCCGATAGGGAAAGACCGTAAAGCCACTGCCCTTGGCAAAGAGGTTGCCGATGGCATCGCGCAGATAGAGCCGTTCTGTCTTGGGCAGTGTATATTGCTTCATAGTAAGAAAAAAATCATAACCGCCTCGGCACAGCGTTTAGGACTGAGGGCGCTTCTTTCAGTCCTGGCGGTTCTTGAGGAAGAAAGCATTCAGGGCAGATGGCGCTCAAAGCCGTGGTGGCTGTCCAAACCGCCTTTCAGTCCTGGCGATTCTTGAGGAAGTAGGCGTTCAGGGCAGATGGCATCGACGGGGTCTCTTCGCTTGGGGCTTTGATGTCGACGCGAAGACCCCGGGCTTCGGCTGCAGCCTGCGTGTTTGGCCCGAACATGGCCAGCAACTGATCACCCTGCGTGTAGTTGGGGTCGTTGTTGAAGAGCGACTGCACACCGGCAGGCGTGAAGAGGCAGAGCATGTCGTACGACTTGATTTCGTCGGGCGAAATCTCGGAGCTCACGGTGCGGTACATGACGCAAGTGGTGACGTCCACTTTGGCCTTGGCAAACACCGACAAGTCCTCCTTGTGCACATCGGCCACGGGCATCAGGAACTTCTCGGTGTTGTGACGCTTCATCACAAGAGCCAGTTCCGACAACTGTGCGACCTTCGGGAAGTGAATCTTGCGCTTACGGAAGGTGATGTACTTCTGCAAGTAGTTGGCTATCGTTTCGCTCAAGCAAAAATACTGCAGCTCGTCGGTAATGGGCGCGTGCAGTTCGCGGCAGAGGTTGAAGAAGTGGTCGGCGGCGATGCGCGAATTGAACACTATCGATTTATAGTCGGGCACAAAGATTTTCTGTTCGCGAAATTCTTTGGCACTGAGTTGCTCTATGCGGATAAACGGTTTGAAGGTAAACTTCACCCCATACTTTTTTTCCAGGTCGAAGTAGGGCGACCTCTCTGGTTGTTGCGGTTGCGAGACGAGGATGTTCGTTACTTTCATGAATGACAAATTTCAGTATTTCAGGAGTTCGTCTTGGTCCAGATGATCAACAACGGCACAATATTGAACGCGCAAAGGTACAAAAAAAAGACAAACAACGTGCCGGGCCCTCGCCAAAAAATCTTGATTCCGCTCAAAAAGCAGAAGATTTGGACTGTTATGGAAATCAGCACAAGCAAAAAGAGGTTGGCCAAAGGCGAAATCAAGCCCACCGCCTGCAGCAGAAAGAACACCATGACGAAGGGACTTGCCAGCAGATGGGCGGACAGATATACGCGGTCGAGGATGTGAATGCCGCCAGCCTGACTGAAGATGTAACCCCACCAGTGATAGAGCAGCCACTGCGCGAAGAAGACGGCCAGCGGAACGGCCACGCAGAGGGCAATGTCAGAGACCACCGACAGGTCGGGGTGCGCCAGGTGCAGATAGGGAGCGGGGTCGAAGCAGGTGTAGAGCGTAATGCCCGAGAAGGCAAACCACTGGAGCATCAGGGCGATGCGGCCAAACGACAGAGCCCGGTCGTTGTTGAATGTGCGCAGGTTGCGGAAGTCGGTCAGATTGGGCCATTGGGCACGGATGATGCCGTACGGCCCCCAACTCGCAAGGTTGGTGGCAAGGCACAATATCAGCACAAGGGCCAGGTATGGAATGAACGAAAGCACGGTGTCAGAGGGTGTTGGGTGAGAACGGTGTTGTTGGGTGTTATGTTTATGTGTTTTGTGTTGCCTTCAGGACCAAGAACGTGTCGCGTGTCGCGCTTGTCAGTCGGTGTCGGGCAGCAACTGGAAATCGACCATCACGGGATAGTGGTCGGAGGCCTTTATCTCCTTCAGCACCCGAGCCCTCAGCGCATGGAAGTGGGATGAGTGGAACACGTGGTCGATGCGGAAAAGGAAAGGAATCTCGCGGTAGGTCGTACCCGGTCCGTAGCCGGCTTCGACCCAGGCATCACCAAAATCACGCCGCAGCGAGTGGTAGGTAAACGAAATCGGAGTGTCGTTCAGGTCGCCGCAGATGAGCAGCGGCAACTTGTCGCTGGCTATCATGCGGGTGTTGAGGAAGCGGTTGATGATGCTTGTCTGACGCGTGCGCTCGAGGAACGAGGGCTTCAGCTGGCGCAGTCCGTCCTCCATACGGGCAAGGCTGTCCGACTCAAAGTGACGGGCCTGCGATTTATAGAGCTTGCGGTTTTCGTTCGACAGCCGGGTGCTCTCCAGGTGGCAGTTGACGAGCGCCAGCTTGCGACCACGATAGTCGATTTCGTAGTACATGGCCCACGTGTAGTCGGTCGAGCAGGTGTCTATCTTCACCTCGGTCAGTATGGGCCATTTGCTGTAGAGGACGATGCCCATAAACTCCCGGTTGGAGTTGCGCAGGAAGTGATAGTAGGGATACTGCTCCTTGACCCGTTCGCGCAGCTTCTCCTCCGTGTGTCCGTTCTTGCGGTTGGAATAGGCGTATTCCTGCAGAAAAACGACATCGGCGTCACTTTCCTGGACCAAATCCATCACGGGCAGCGGTTCGGTCTCGAGGTTCAGATGCGCGTCGCCCAGACCTCGGGTATTGAAGGTCAGGACACGGAAGGTGTCGACGGGCGTGGTCGTGACTTTGCCGCCTACGGTCATCGTGTTGACAATGGGCTGCGGACGAGAATAGCGGAAGGGGAAGTAACGCTGAATGCGCGGACTGATGGCTGTGAAGCAGACAAGCATAAACAACGCAAGCTTCCAGTGGCGCGCCGCCAGAAGAAGCATGGTCCACAATATGGCCGACAAAAGGAAAACGGGAAAGGCCAACCCCAGATAGGCCGCAAAAATCCACACAACGGGACTGACCAGGTCGCTGTAAGCAGAACTTATCAGCAACGCGGCCACTACCACTGTGATGGCTTTCGTGACTGTCGAGAAAGCCCATAAGACAAGTTTGGCAGCACATCGCCAAAGAGGCCGTGCTGCCAAATTTTTCCGATTGTCTGTAGCCAAGATTACTGAGCCTTAGGGGCAACGTGCTGCTTCTCGCGGATGCGGGCAGCCTTGCCAGTCAGATTACGGAGGTAATAGAGGCGGGCGCGACGTACACGGCCTTCCTTGTTGACCTCGACTTTCTCAATGAAGGGTGACTCCATCGGGAAGATACGCTCTACGCCGACACCGTCGGAAATCTTGCGTACAGTGAATCTCTTTTTTGTACCATGACCCGAAATACGGATGACTACGCCTCGGTACTGCTGGATACGCTCTTTGTTTCCTTCCTTGATCTTGTAGAAAACAGAGATGGTATCTCCGCTGTTGAATGCCGGAAGCTCTTTGCCTGTAGCAAATGCCTCTTCGGCAATCTTCATCAAATCTGCCATTTTTGTGACTGTTTTAATGTTGTTAATAAATTAAGACTATTGAAGCATCCACAAGTAGCGTTCCTTGCCATAGGCTTCAAAAAGCGAGTGCAAAGGTAACTTATTTTTAAGTTATGAACAATCTTTTTGCCCAAAAAAATCATTGCAGACTTTGCTTTTTATGCATTTCGCCGCGGAAATGACCTTTTGGCGTGTCATTCCGCGACGAAATTTGTCAGTAATTCTGTATCAGATGTTTGGACCGGAAGTCAGAATCGGAAGTCCGAACAGAACCGGAAGTCCAAACCGAAAGTGTCAGAGCCGGTAAGTGACCTTTCCGCGCACGTCGGCCGACGAGGCTGCAACATAGACAGTGAACGAGCCGGGTTCGGCCACCCATTCGTGCTTGTCTTCGTCAAAGTACTTGAGGTCGTCGGGCTGGATTGTGTAGGTGACGGTCTTTTCCTCGCCGGGCTGCAGGGCAACCTTCTGGAAGTATTTCAGCTCTTTGGGCGCACGCACCACCGAAGCCTTGTCGTCGCCGACATAGAACTGCACGACCTCCTGGCCGGCCACATCGCCCGTGTTGGTAATGGTGACGGAGACGACGTTGCCCGCAATGGTGGGCTTGCCGTAACGGAAGGCCGTATAGCTCAGACCGTAGCCGAAGGGGAAGGTGAGTCGGCTCTTCCGCTGCGCATAGGTGCCGTTGGTGCCTTTCGCATCATACCAACGGTAGCCCAGCAGGATGTCTTCGGCATAGACTTGCGCCTCGTTGCCGTTGCCGGCGTGGTCGTTGGGATTGATGGAGGTGTTGCGGGCAGAGAGGGCCTGGTCGCCCCCGATGGCCTTACGCTGCGCTTCGAAGAAACCCTTCTTCAGCAGGTCGGCCGACTTGGGGTTGCCCTTGCCGTACTGGAAGACGGCGGGCAGCGAGTCGGGGTCAATGCCGGGATAACCGACACGGCCCAGCTGGTGCGACGGGTAGTCGGCGAGCGAGTGCGCATAGGAGAAGGGGGTCTTGCCGGAAGGGCAGACGTCGCCCGACAGGATGTCGGTCAGCGCCGGTCCGGCCTGGCTGCCAAGATACCACGACTGCACCAGGTTGGGCACTTTGTCAAGCCAGGGCATGGCGTAGGCATTGCCGCTCACGATGACGGTAACCAGGTTGGCATTGGCTTCGGCCAGGGCTTCGATGAGTTCGTCCTGATAGAAATCGAGGTTGTAGAAACGACGGTCGCCGCCTTCGCAGTCCTGGAAGTGGTTCTTGTTGAGTCCGCCCACGTAGATGACCAGGTCGGCCTCTTTGGCTTTGGCAACGGCTTCCTCACGGAGCTGCACCTGTGTGGCCTCGGGAATGTCGTCGATTCGGCCATAATAGGCGCCGCCGCAAGTGTAGCCCTGTGCGAAGTCGATGGTCGCCTGCGCGCCGTAACGCTCACGCAAGGCCCTCAGCAGCGAAATCTCGTCTTTTGGTTTCAGTTCGGAAGAGCCTCCGCCCTTGCAAAGCGAACGGACCGCATTGTCGCCGACCACAAGTATTCGCTTATAGCGCTTGATGTCGAGAGGAAGCAGCGGACGGTCGGCCGAAGCCGGAGCGTCGTTCTTCAGCAGCACAATGCCCTCTTGGGCAATCTTGCGCGCGGCGTCGAGGTGCTCCCGGGTGTTGGCGCAGCCCAACGGGCGACGGGTGTTCATTACGGTGCGGAACATCAGGCGGAGCATGCGGCGGGCCTTGTCGTTGACGATAGAGTCGGGCACTTCTCCCCTGCTGACCATCTCGCGGTAGCCCCGGCCGAGATAGTAGTCGTCGTAGCCGAAACCGGTGGCTTCGGTGGTCAGACCGTTGGTGTGGCTGCCCATCTCGAGGTCCAGGCCGTTGAAGACCGACTCTTTGGTGTCGTGGCAACCGCCCCAGTCGGTAATGACGGCTCCGTCAAACTGCCACTCCCCTTTCAGTATTTTGTTCAGCAGCCGCTCGTTGTGGCAGCAGTGCTGGTCCTGATACTCATTGTAACTGCCCATCACACTCCAGGCGTGTCCGTCATTGACGGCTGCGTAGAAGGGGCGCAGGTAGAGCTCGTAGAGCGCACGGTCGGAGACTTTGACATCCACATGCCCGCGAAATTCCTCTTGGTCGTTGAGCACAAAGTGCTTGATGCAGCAGGCCACGCCGTTGCTCTGCAGACCCTGAATGTAGCGGACTGCCATACGGCCTGACAGATACGGGTCTTCGCCCATATACTCGAAGTTGCGGCCGTTGAGCGGAGTGCGGTAGAGGTTGACGCCGGGTCCGAGCAACACCGATTTCTTGCGGTAACGGGCTTCCTCGCCGACATTGACGCCGTAGAGGTAGGCCAACTCGGGGTTCCAGGTGGCGGCCAGGCAGGTCAAGGCCGGGAAGGCCGTAATCGAGTCGCTCGTCCAGGCGGAATAGCCCCAGTCGTTCCAGTTGATTTCGGCACGGACGCCGTGCGGGCCGTCGCTCATCCAGAGTTCGGGGAGACCCAGACGGGGCACGCCCGGACTCGAGAACTTAGACTGCGCGTACGACAGCCTAAGCTTTTCGTCGCGCGTCATGCGGCCCAATGTCTCTTCAACGACGGCCTCAAGGTCGCCATGACCTTCGAGCCACGCCTGAAGTTGCGGCTGTTGTGCGACCACGGGAACCGCACACATGACGGCAAGCGTGGTCAGAATATGTTTTTTCGTCATATCTTGTTCGTTGATGATGTTTTGCTGCTGATGTTTTGTTGATGATGTTTTGTTGATGATATTTTATTACAGCTGTACGGTTTGGGCCGTGCCGTCGTACTTCACTTCGATGCCGGCAGCATCCGGATCATAGCCCTGGGCCTTGTCAGCGCTGACGGGTACGATGACGAAAGTGCGTTCCTTCAGCATGCCCGGGAACTCACCTTCGCGCTGGCCGATGCTGAGGGTCTTGGCAGCCTCGTTGTAGGTGAAGCGGATGTTGGCAAAAGCGCCCTTCTCGTAGTTGTAGTTCACGCCTTCGTCTTCGTAGAGGGTAAACTCTCCGTCACGTCCTTCGTAGACATACAGACGAATGGTGTCGGCCGACCGCTGACGGGTGTATTCGATGGCCGGGCCCATCGGTACAATCGAACCGCTGCGCACGAAGACCGGGATGCGGTCGTAGGGTGCAGGGCAAGTCTTGGTTTCGCCTCCGCGTGAAGCGACCTCGCCGCTGAAGAAGTCGTACCACACGTAGCCCTCGGGGAAGTAGACGTCACGCTGGCGCGCCTTGTACTGGTACACGGGATTGACCATAAAGGCCGGACCGAACATGAACTGATAGCCCAGATTGTAGATGCCTGCGTCGCCATTGAAGTCCATGACAAGCGGACGCATGAGGGTGTAGTCGTCGAAGTGAACCTTGGCAGCCAGCGAGTAGAGGTAAGGCATGAGGCGGTAGCGCATGTCGATTTGTGCGACGATGGTCTTGTAAGCCGGATGGCCTTCGGGGGCGATGTTCCAGGGCTCGCGGTAAGGATACTGGCCGTGCACACGGTAGATAGGCGTCCAGACGCCCCACTCATGCCAGCGCGCATTCAGTTCGCGCCAGTCCTTCAGGTCATCGTTCTCCTGCCCCGTTTTGTTGAACACTTTCTGGGCGGCCTCGTAGCGCTTTTCGACCGAGAAGCCTCCGATGTCCTGGCTCCAGTAGGGAATGCCCGAGATGGAGAAGTTCAGGCCGGCCGTGATTTGCGTCTTCATGTCCTCCCAGCGGGTGCCGATGTCGCCCGACCAGGTGGCGGTGCTGTAGCGCTGTTCGCCGGCAAAGCCGTTGCGGGTGAGAAGGAAGACGCGGTTGTCGTTCTTCTCACGCTGGCCGTTGTAGATGGCTTCGGCGTTGACAATGGAGTAGGCATTGAAATATTCGTCAGAAGAGCCCAGGAAGGTGGGGCCGCAGAGCTTTTTGCGGTAAGGCAGGTCGGTGCAGTCGCGCACGTTGGGCTCGGAGGCATCCATCCACCAGGCGTCCATGCCGATTGTGCCGAGGTGCTCCCAGAGCTGGTTCCAGAAGAGCTTGCGGGCGGCGGGGTTATAAGCGTCGTAGAAGGCGTACTTGTAGCCGAGCCAGTCGTAGAGCGAGTCTTTGACGCTCTGCTGGTAGATGGCCCCCATCTCGTTCATTTCGTTGAAGTGGTCGGTGGTCAGATAGTACTTCGGCCAGCACGAGATCATGATTTTGGCATTCTGCTGGTGGATGGTGTCGATCATGCCCTTCGGGTCGGAGAACCGTTCGGGGTCGAACTCGAAGGCGCCCCAGCTGTCCCACTTCCAGTAGTTCCAGTCCATGACGATGTTGTCGATGGGCAGATGGCGGTCGCGGAATCCCTGCAGGGCATCGAGTATCTCGCGCTGCGTCTTGTAGCGTTCGCGGCTCTGCCAGTATCCGAGCAGCCAGTCGGGCATGATTTGGGCCTTGCCCGTGAGCTGGCGGTAACCCGCAACGACGTCGTCGGCGTTGTTGCCGAAGATGGCGTAGTAGTCCATCTGCTGGGTCATCTCGCTCCAGAAGGAGAGCTGGTTTTGCGCGCGGCTGTCGACGGGAGCCAAAGCGCGCAGACCGCAATAAGCTTCACCGCCGTCGGGTTGCCACTCCAGGCGGAACTTGTAGCGGCGGCCGGCTTCGAGGTTGAGGGCGAACTTGCGGGCGTTGGGGTTCCAGGCCGTACGCCAGATGGTCTGGTCGTTCTTGCCCGTGGCGAGAAGGTCTTCGGTGTAGACGTTTTGGCCGTCGATATAAATCTTCTGATAGCCGGAGTAGTAGTGGCTGAAGCGGTATTCGCCCGAGACCTTGGGCACGATTTCGCCTTCGTAGAGCACGGTGGCTTGGTCGAGCTTGAACTTAGGCAGGTTCTTGGCCGACTTCAGGTTCTCGAAGTAGATGCTGTCTTCGCGGCGCACGAGCGTCTCCTGTTTTGGGGCAGAGTAGGTGCCCGTCAGAGCGCCCGGGTTGCCGTCTTTGTCGTAGAGGTCGAAGAGCACCGGCAGCTGGCTGTAGTCGTTGGGGTTGCCGAAGCGCATCAGCGAGTAGCTGTCGAACAGAATGCCGTAGTTTTTGTTCGAAACGATGAAAGGCACAGAGACCTTGGTGTTGTACTGGAAGAGCTCTTCGTTCTTGCCTTTGTAGTTCCACTCGTCGGCCTGATGCTGGCCAAGGCCGTAGAAGGCTTCGTCGGCGGGGCTGTCGAAGATCAACTGGGTCGTCCAGCCCGTGTATTTGGTCGGATGCGCCTCTTCGGCCGGACCGTCGTCGTTGCGTTTCCACACGGTCTGCTCGCAGCTGTAGGGCTTGAACGTCTTGCTGCCCTCAGCCTGTTCGGCCAGAAGCAGGTTGCCTTCGAGGTCGGTGAACCACACGCGGCCGGTGCTCTTCAGCACGTTGGCGGCGAGGCGCGAGGTGCGTAGCTGCACGGTGTCGTGCAGTTCGAGAAGCTGGAAGTCCGTCTTGCGGTTGTCGGGCACGATGATGAGCGACGGGTTGTCGGCAAACCTGTCTTCAGCGGTGGCCGAGACGCGGATGATGTTCGGTGACTTTACTTCGAGACGCACCTTTTTGGGGCTCGTGGCCGAAGGTTCGCCAATTCGTACTGTGACCTGTTGTCCGCTTCGGCTGACGTCCTGGTCGCAGGAAGCCAAAAGCAGCAATGCAGGCAAGGCAAAGCCTGTCAGAAGGAGTGGTTTCATAGTTTTTTGTGTGTTTATGTAGTCATTCAAATAATGCTCTATCGGAGGGAAAAACCGGGCACAATAGGTCAATAGGGCCACTTGCCCGAGCTTGCTCCTTCGTTGACGCCGTCCATGGCGTAGGCGTTGAAGATGCTGCCGCCGTTGTTGCGGTTGATGATGGTCATCGTGCAAGGGCCCGTATAGTTGGTGTCCCAGGTGAAGGGCACGCAGCCGTGGTTGATGGCTTCGGCCACGACGGTCTTGTGGAACAGCTTCACCGAGGCGTTGTGTCGGTTCTGGTCGGTCGGCCGTGATTTGCCCGTTGCGCCGTTCTTGGCCCAGTTGTAGGTGCTAACGTTGTTGAACCAGTTGATGCCGTACTCGCCAATCATGACCGGCACGCCCTTTGCGCAGAACTTGCTTTGCATCTTCTTGAATTGTGAAGCTACGTAAGCCTCCTCGTACTTCGACTCGCAGTTGCGGTCGGAGAAGGTGACGCTGTGATTGGCGGCGCCCCAGTAGATTCTGACAGGACTCCAGTCGGCGTCGGCGTCCATTCCGCAGGTGTACCAAGGCGAATAGTAGTGGACTTCGACCGCCAAAGCGTCAGGCGTCGGGTCGGTGGGCAGAGTGTAGTACTTGTCGGTGACGTCGATGTCGGTGTTCGGACCCTGCACCACCAGGATGCGGCTGGCGTTGTTGCCGCCCGTGGCACGTACGGCATCGATGAAGTCCTGCTCATAGCGGGTCAGGTTGTCGGATTTGACCTGGTTGTCGGCGGCCGGCTCGTTGAGACCCGCAAACAGCAGGCGCTGGTCGTAGCCGGCAAAGTGTGTGGCAATCTGCGTCCAGAGATTCTTGAGAATGGCGGCCTTGCCGGTGTCGTAAGTGCCCATCGAGTTCTGCAGCCAGTCGATGTCGTAATGGTCGTTGAGCAGCACATAGAGGCCGGCGCTGAGGCAATAGTCGACAATCTCCTGCACGCGGTTCATCCAGGCTGCGTCGATCTTGTGGTCGGCATCGGCGTGGCTGTACCAGTTGCAGGGGATGCGGACGGACTTATAGCCGCATTCGGCCACGAAGTCTATCACGGCCTGCGTCGTGACGGTGCTCTGCCAAGAGGTTTCGCCCTGGCTGGTCACATGGCCATTGCTGTCGATGTTGGCGGCTTCCATGGTGTTGCCGAGGTTCCAGCCCGGGTACATCCGGGCGGCAATCTGCATGGCGGTGCCGCCTGTCTGTTGGGAGTCGGGCGATGAAATGGAATCCTGCTCCTGCTGTTCGAAATTCATGCCGTTGTTGTCACCGTCTTTCGAGCACGACGGGAAGACGGGGACGCTTGCCCAAAAGGCCAATGCAGTGAGGAGTAGTTTGGAGAGTTTCATAGCAAAAATGGAGTAATCTGTGTGCGCCATAGGACAGCGATGGCCCGTTTGGTTCGGCAAAGGTAAAGAGAATTTTCGGAAAACACAAACTTTCGGAAGACGTTTCACGTTTTCGGGCTTGAAATTTATATTTTCCCGACTAATCGCTCTCGTTCTTCGAACTTAAGGAGCGCCTTACGGACCTTAGGAAAGAGCGGCGGGCCGTG
>CAVFPF010000026.1:0-9853 GCA_963624265.1 bacterium
TTCGGTCTGACCTGAGGTACGGGCAGAGGAGCTTGTCGGGCCCGATTCACGCCCCTCCGCTTTTCCCTCATAGGCCTTTTGGTCTCGCATAGTTACAGCATTGTCTACGAAAGCGGGAGGACGTGGCTTTTAGACCAAATCCTCCCGCTTAGTTGTAGAGATGCTTTGTGTGATGCTTTATTTTCCGATGTTGTCGCTCGTGAACGGTGCTGCCGGAAGTCCCGACGAACTGTATAGCGTCAAGAGCGGATCGTCATCCCACCCGTAGCGCACATGCTGCGGATTGGGCACATCGGGACATGTGAGCAAAACGCTTTGACGCAGTGCGTCGCCCTTGTGCTTGGGCAAAATCGTAGGTTCGGCCCAATGGTAACGTCCGTCGCTGCCAGCCACGGCGAAGCCTTCCAGCCGGCCCGATGTGCGGACCACTCCGGCCGACGTATGCTGTTCGCGCGAAGGGGCAACGGCCAAAGTCTCCTCGGCCGTCGAAAGCACAAAGGTAACAACGGCATGGCCGTCATGGTACTGGACCGACTCTACGCGCGGACCTTCATGGGCAAGCCCCTTTTCGCCCTTCAAAGCCCGCATCTGCAGCGCGATGCGACGGGCAGCTTCCTTCTTGTTGAGGGGATGGATGTCGTTCCACTCGCCAAGGTCGGCCAATGTGGCCAAAGCAGCGTTTGGCAGGCGCTCTGCGCTGAGGCGCTGAGCCTCGCGGAGGCGCGCCCAGCCGCCATAGTAACCGGCATCGTCGTGACGCTGCATGTAGTTGGCAAGTCCGCATATGACGGCAGGAACCTCGCCAAAGCTCTGTCGCCAGTCACTGATCATGGCCGGAAGCAGGCATGCATACTCATCAGGACGGCCGGCATTGGTCTCGCCCTGATACCACACAATACCGGCTACGCGATATCGGAGCAACGGGCTGATGACATTGTTGTAAAGCGAACTGGCACAGGCATTGCTGACGCCCTCAACACCCGGACGGCCCGGCATCAGCACACCGCGGCGCAGAAGCCAGTCGCCCGTGAGGTCTACCTCTGCGCGACCAGAGGTGACGCCCAGCAGCGCGCGGCCATGGAGCGAAGTGTCGGAAGGCCAAATTACCTTGTAGCTCTTGTCGGCCACAAATTTCTCTCTGCCGCCGCCGGTTTTCAAGCGGATGCAGACCACATTGTCGCCGGCGCGGAGCAGATCCTTGCCCAACACGTATTTGCGCGGAGGGTAACGGTAGCCAGTCTCGCCCACTTTCGTGCCGTTGACATAGCAGACATCGGCATCGACAAGGCAACCCAGACGCAGCAGCGCTTCCTGTCCGGCCAAAGAATCGGGCACCGTGAAGTGCTTGCGCAGCCATAGGCTGCCGCGCCAGGTACGGCCGTTGGCATAGCCCATGGCAGGGTCGTACTGATTGACGCTCTCCCAGTCGGAGTCGTCGACGTCGGCATTCATCCACGCACCGGAGAGGCCCGGGTCCTGCTCGTCATAAAGGCGGTCGTAGGCCTGGCCGATGGCGCGGTTGATCTCGGCATTACGGGCCAGATAACCTGGCGTGCTCAGATGGGCTGCATCGGCCAGATACTTGGGGGCATTGGCCTGAAGAACAGCACGGCTGCACCAGGCCACAATGTCAGAGCCGCCCATCGAGGCGCTGATGATGCCTTGGGGCACTCCTGTCGCTTCGTACATGGCCTTGGCAAAAAAGTAACCGATGCCCGACCAGTGGCCGACGTGCTCGGGACGCAAATCCTCCCAGGCATAAAAGCCGCCTCGCGTCAGGTCATCCTGCGGGCCATCGAGCGATGGATTGCGCGCCGTCTGCATCAAGTGTATGGCAGGACAGGATGAGGTGCAGAATTCCTCCTGGTAGAGGTCGACAAGGCGGTCGCAGTGCAAATCCATATTTGACTGGCCCGAGCAGAGCCACACGTCGCCAATGTATATGTCCTGCAGCGTGACATCGCCGATTTGCATCGTGTAAGGGCCTCCGCCCCGACGCTGCCGTAGGGTCGGGATACGTACCTCCCACTCTCCGTCAGCATCGGCCACTGCCTTGTAGCGCTTTGACAGAAAACGGACCTGCACCTCCTCTCCGGCATCGGCCCAGCCCCAAATGCTGACGGTATCGCCGCGTTGCAAGACCATGCCGCTACTGATTGCCCGAGGCAGACGCACGGCAGCCTCTACACTGGGGATTGTCACGCCACACAGGGCTGTCGCGATGGCCGCCCCAAGAAACAAAGACTTGAATTGAATTTTCATTGGTTACAGTTTTAGGCTATGAGCGCTGCACAATAAATACAGTGCACAATTACAATAATGGTCAATCTACCTTTTTACCTCATACAAAAAGTTTGAAACTTTACGAATTGTGATGCAAAGTTATTGTTTAATTTTTTATAATAAGCGCTTTTTTGTTACAAAAACATAGGTAAAAGGATACTTTTTAGGTTTCGAGCGTTACTTTTTCAATCAAAGATTTGTTTTTTTGGACCAAAAGACTTATCTTTGCCTTGTTAAGAAACGAAAACAGAGGCCTTACGAAGACCTCCAAAATCGAAAACTATGATACATCTGCGTCTACATTCTCGGCTTTGCATCTACACTATCCTACTCCTGCTGTTTCCTTGCAAGATGTCGGCCCAGTCGCCCAGACTGTACAGCACAGGACAGGGACTGGTAAGCACCAAGGTAGAACATATCACGATAGACCGCGACAACTTCCTGTGGGCTTCGACCAATATGGGTCTGGTCCGTTTCGACGGGCAAACCTTCACGACCTACTCCAGGCAGACCGACAACGATATGGCACTCTCTGACAGCCACGTCTCCTGTATGTACGAAGACGGCAGCGGCAAACACTGGATCGGCGCCGCCAACGGCCTTTACTATCTCTGCCGCACAGAGAACAAGTTTACCCACTACCGCATCGGCGACGGCTACGACGATATCTGCGTGTCGTGCATCGACCGTCACCCCACCCGGCCCAATTGTCTGCTCGTGGCAAGCTACGGATACGGCCTGCACATCTTCGACACGGAGACCCGGACTTTCGACGAGAAAGCCTCCGCCCGACTCTCTGCCTTATTGCTCCGGTGGAACTGTCCGCTTCTGCTGACGGATGCCCACAACCATGTCTGGGTCACAGAGCCGCAAGGCTATCAGTGCCTGGATCTTGAAGCCAACCAGGCCATCACTCTGTCTGGCGATACCGCCGGAATGACCGGAACTATCGTACAGGCACTCGTCGAGGACCGCCGGCACGACTGCCTCTATCTCGCCACCCTGCGCCACGGACTGCTGCGCTGCGACCTGAGCAAGATGGAGATGGTAGCGCTTGACCTGCCCGACCTCAACCACAAAAACCTGTCGGCACTCAACATAAGTCCGGAGGGCGACCTCATCATCGGCACCGAAGGCGAAGGTCTGTGGCGTCTGGAGTCGAACGGAAGGACGTCGCGCATCAGTGTCGACGAAAGCCCCGTCGACCTGGACCACGTCAAGATTCACAGCATTGCCTACGACGGGCAACAGAACCTCTGGCTGGGCCTCTACCAGAAGGGACTGATGGTCATACCCAAACAGCAAAGCCTCTTCCGATGCCAGGCCATACGGGCCGACGGCGGTTCGTACAATTTGGGCAACATCTCGTCTTTTGCACAAACGGACGACGGCAGCCGGCTCTATGCCATAGACGGCAACGGCTTTGTACACCGCCGTCCCGACGGCACGACCTCTCACTACAACAACCAGAACAGCACGCTGCCCACCGATGCCATCCTGTCGCTCATGACGGCTCAGGACCAGGTCTATGTCGGCACGTACAACTACGGCGTTTTCGTCTACGACGGCCAGCGTCTGAGCCGCGACCCATACCTCCACCTGCTTGACGAGCAGAGCATTATGACAATGGCATGCGACAGCCTCCGGCACCTGCTCTATATCGGCACCAATGGCGACGGCATCTATGCCTACCACCTCTTGACCCACGAACTGCGCCGCATCTCGGGCGAGCGAAACCTGCTTTGGATTGTCTCGCTCTATGCCGACAAGCGCCACCGGCTTTGGGCCAGTACCGAGGGCGCTGTCTTCTGCTTCGATGAGGACCAAGGCATACGCCTCACGCCCAAATTGCCACGCCCGCTGCGGGCTTACGGCATCACCGAGGACCTCAACGGAACCATTTGGATGGCCACCAACCTCGGACTGTTGTCGTACGATGCGACCGCCGACTCGTTGCGCCTGGCCGCCGACCCATTGCGCAGCCAGGAAGACACCTACTACTCTATCTTGCGCAGCAACGACGGACGGCTTTGGCTGCCCTCGTCATACGGACTCTGTGCCTACGATGTGCGAAGGGCCAGTTACACACATTTCTCTGACCCTGAGATTTCAGCTGTGGGCTCGTTCAGCAGCCGCGCGGCCATGGTGTGGAACGATGGCACGATGTCGTTTGGCGGAGACAACGGCGTGCTGACATTCTCGCCCGACCAGGTCAGCGAGTACCGGCATCCGCTACGGCCCATCTATTTCACTAAGCTGTGGGTCAACAACGTCGCCACTGACTATGACCCGAGCCTGAGCGCGGAAGACAACATGCTCGACGAGTCACTGTGGAAGGCCCACACACTACACCTACCGGCTACGGCCAACTCGTTTTCGATACAATTCGCCGTTCAGGACTACTGCAATCCCGTAGGTATCACCTACTCGTACCGCCTCGATGGCTACGACAGCCACTGGCATGACGTGCACGGCCAGGGACAAATGGTCTCTTACACTTCGTTGCCGTGGGGTACCTACCACCTCCAGGTGAGTGCCGGAATGTCGGACGGCAACGGCAATGTGCAAAGGTCGGAAAAGGAACTCGAAATCATCGTCGATGCTCCCTGGTGGGCCTCCTGGTGGGCTTGTCTGATTTACTTCGCCATCGTGGCAATTCTTGTCGGCTTCGGCCTCAACAACCTGCGCATGAAGGCGCACCACCGGCACGTGCTGATGCGCAACGAACACGCCCGTCAAATCAAGGAAGCCAAACTGAAGATGTTCGCATCTGTGAGCCACGAAATCAAAGCGCCTCTCACCCTGATTATCTCCCCGCTACGCCGACTGCTGGACCGCAGCAACGACAACGCCACACAGTCGGTCTACGAGATGATGTACCGCAACTCGCTCCGCATCCTGATGCTCGTCAATCAGCAGATGGACATCCGCAAGCTTGACAAAGGCCTTGTGCGGCTACACGTCAGCGAAATGTCTATACGCGGCTTCCTCGACGACATTATGCTGTATTTCAGCAACATCGCCCTGAGCCGCCAGATAGACTACCGCCTCTTTATGCCCGAAGGGCAGGACGACCTCACGCTGTGGGCCGACTTCCACCAGCTCGACAAGGTGTTCTTCAACATCTTGTCAAACGCCTTCAAGTTCGTCAACGACGAAGGGCAGGTACACATCCGCGTGCAAGTCGACAACGAGGGGGGAGTCTGCCTCATCTCGGTCTTCAATACGGGTTCGCACATCGACGACGCGCAGTCGGGTCAGATATTCGAGCGTTTCAGCAGTGAGACCGGCGACAACATCGGCCTGAGTCTGGCTGCCGAGCTGACCCAGTTACACCACGGCACGCTCTGCGCCACCAACGAACAAGACGGCGTGACCTTCACCGTGCAGCTGCCCATCGGAAGTGCAGCATACACCGCAGAAGAACTGCGTCAAGAGCCTCAGACCCAAACAACAGACAACAAGGATATCGAAGCCCGGGCAATGCGGGAAGGCAGTGCCGCGCACATCGCCCAAAAAGAGGACGAGAAGGGCAAGGAACTCATCGACATGCTCAACGAAGAACTGCAGGAAAAGCAGCGCCAGCACCAACGCAAGGCCAACCTGGGCTTCGACTACACGCAGAAACAGATTTCGTCGGCCGACGAACGGCTGCTCAACCGCGTGGTCAACTGCATACACAAGAATCTCGGCGACTCGGAGTTCTCGGTCGACACGATGGCCTCCGAAATCGGCATTTCGCGCGTTCACCTTAACCGCAAACTCCAGGAACTCATTGGTGTCTCGCCCTCTACCCTCATCAAGACGACCCGCCTCAAGCAAGCCGCCTTCCTGCTCGTGCAAAATAACGTCACGGTAGCCGAGGTCGCCTACTCCGTAGGCTTCTCCTCCCCAGCCTACTTCTCGTCCAACTTCTCGCAGCATTTCGGCATGACACCCAAAGAGTTTGTCTCGCTCTACACAGAGAATCCCGACAGCCCTGAGCTTCAGAAGCTACTGGAATAACCGACGCGGCGGTTGCCGGATAGCGATATACACGAAACAAGGCCGATTCCCGCTTCGGAGTCGACCTTGTTTCGATTATTGTCTTACCTATATTCCGCTATCTCACCTCTGGCGCACGGGCACAAGGGTGAACGTAAAGGCTCGGTCCTGGTAGCGGACGAGATACTCGTCGCGCGGCCAAGCACCCCAACTGTTCACACAGCCAAGGCCCATTTGGACGGCATCGATGCAGAGATTGGTCAGCGGTTGCGGGTCGATATCCGGCGAGTGAAGGTTGCGCTTTTCCTCGCCCTCATCAAGGCTCTCGACCGTATAATGAAGGGCCGAAGCAGAGAAGGGCCGGTCGGCATAGATGGTCAGTCCACGGCCTGCTGCATCAGTAACCTTCCACCAGCGCAGGTCGACGTGGTTGCCGTTTTCCTGGGGACGGATATAGGGATAGAACTCGTCGGTCACCGTACTCTCGTAGACACCGAGGAACTGCGAATCCTTGCGGTCTGAATAGGTCTCGACGGGGCCACGGCCATAGTAGCGCAAGTGTTCGTACGACGACGGCATCTGCATCTGCATTCCGAACCGGAACATCGGCGGCACATCCTTGGCCTGCTCGTTTTGTTCCTTGTCGACGTTGGCGGCAGCCACTTTGTTGGCATCCATACGCTGTGTTACTGTCATCGAGCCATCGGCATTAACCTCATAGGTCAAGATAAGGCGAGCACCCACCTCAGGCATGTGGTAGGTAGCTTCGACCACCGTAGTCGTGTCGCCCGGCGTCGTCTGGAAGTCCTGCAAGACGATTTGCGGGTTGCGCCAAATGCGCCATTTCTTTTGCAGATTGGCGCCGAAGTCATTGTCCGTCGGTGCCCGCCAGAAGTTCGGGGTAAGCGAAGCGCCTTCGAGCAGCATAGGCGTACCATCCCAATCGTAACCGGAGACATAACCCGTCTTGCAGTCAAATGTCACACGAACGCGGTCGTTGCTGACCGTCAAAGTCGACTCTGTCTTCGTGCTGGTGAGCTTTTGGGCCGTCAACATCAGTGCGCTATGTCGACCTCTCGCCGTCTCGCACTGCAAGCCTTTGTCCGATGGCGTTCCGTCGGCGGTCAATGCCAACTGTTGCTTTGCCACCACATGTCCGGCTGGCAGGAGACCATCGCGGTTGTTGAGTTCGTAGTATACGTTGAGGAAACATTCCGCGCCATAAGGCAAAGCACCGACCGGAACAACGGCTTGTCCCTTTTGCTGTGGAGCAATATCGAAACCTGTGACGACTCCCGAACGAAGCGGCTCGCCGTCTGCCACGAGCTCCCAGCGCATGCGGTAATCCGAGAGCGGGTGGAAGAAATATTCGTTATAGATACTGAGCCGTGCTTGGCCATTGGCAAAGGAAAGCAAATCCGTCCAGATGCTCTGATAGTAGTAAGCCACCTCGTGCATGTGCGGATTAGGCGTGCGGTCAGGGGCAAGCAGTCCGTTGTCGCAGAAGTTGCGGTCGTGGGCATCCGTGGCATTGAAATCTCCGCCATACGCCCAAATGCTCCGTCCTTTGTCATTCGTCCACCGTAAGGACTGGTCGACGAAATCCCAGATGAAACCGCCCTGCAGAACCGGATATTTGCGGATAAGGTCCCAATACTCACGGAAGCCGCCACCGGAGTTGCCCATGGCATGAGCATATTCGCACTGGATATAGGGACGCGTCATCGCTGTATCGCGGGCGTAGCGCTCCATTCCTCCGTAGCCGTCATACATAGGGCAGTAGATGTCGGTCGGCGCATCGGCCAGGGTAACTTTCTTGCGCCAGATGCCGGAGGTAACGTTCTCGTACTGACAGGGACGGCTCGGGTCGAGTTGCTTGACCAAATGGTAGGCATCCTCGAAGTTCTGGCCATAGCCAGCTTCGTTGCCAAGCGACCAGAAAATAATCGAAGGATGGTTGTAATTGCGTGCCACATTGCGTTGGTTGCGCTCCAGGTGGGCCTTGCGGTAGTCTTCCCTTCGAGCCAAAGTCCCGTCATCGTAGCCCATACCATGGCTCTCAATATTGGCTTCAGCCACCATATAGAGGCCGTATTCGTCGCAAAGGTCGTACCAGTAGCTGTCGTCGGGATAGTGGCAGGTACGGACAGCGTTGATGTTGTACTGCTTCATCAACGCGATGTCCTGGCGCATCCTTTCGCGGCTCACCACATAACCGCCGTCAGGGTCTATCTCGTGGCGGTTGACGCCCTTGATAAGTATGGGCTGACCATTGACGAGCACTTGGGCATTGCGGATTTCTATCTTGCGGAAGCCGACTTTCACTTGGGTCGCCTCGCTGACGCCGCCCTTGCCATCACGCAGCACGGCACGCAACGTGTAGAGCGCAGGTGTTTCTGCCGTCCATTTCTGAGGGTTCTGTACTGACATCACGACAGGCTTGCCGTTGCCGCTCGCCTTGGCCTTTGAAACCTCTTCCCCTTCTGCATCGAGAAGCGAAAGCTCGACGGCAGCCCCTGTTGTCTCTACAGAGACGGTCAAAGTACCGTCGCGGTAGTCTGCGTCGAGATCGGGAACGGCCCGCAAGTCGGTGATATGCTGCTTGGGACGGGCATAAAGCCAGCAATCGCGGTGAATGCCCGTATAGCGGAAGAAGTCCTGGTCCTCCAGATAAGTGCCGTCACACCAGCGGAAGACCTGCATTGCGATGAGAGCCTTGCTGCCGGGCTTGACATAGCGAGTAATATCGAACTCGGCTTCGAGTTTGGAGTCTTCACTATATCCGACATACTTGCCATTGATCCAAAGGTACATATTGCTGCTCACCGAACCAAAATGCGCAATAATCTGCTTGCCACGCCATTGAGCAGGAATCTCTACCTCATGACGATAGTAACCCACGTGATTGTTGACGGTGGGAACGAAAGGCGGGTTGTTGCCTTCCTGTGCAGCCCAGGCGTACTGCGAATTGACATAAATAGGGTCGCCGTATCCGTAGAGTTCCCAGCAGCCTGGCACGGGAATTGTTCCCCACTGGCTGTCATCATAATCCGTACGGTAGAAATCGCGTCGGTAATCAACGGCATCGTTTTGCCAATCGAAACGCCATGTGCCGTTGATGCTCAAATAGCGGTCAGACTGCTCCGGCGGAAGCTGAGAAGCCTCGATCGACTCGTAGCCGAAAAAGTTTGCATGCATAGCCAGACGGTTGGTCGCATTGACCTCCGGGTCTTGCCATTCCTTGTAGGTTTGTGCCACAACGGCAGTCTGCGCCACAGCGCAAGCGAAAAGAAGGAAGATACGGTATTTCATCACGTAGGAAGTGTTATGTGTTAGATATCCGGTGAGTTTATTTTCGATAACGAAAATCACGCAAGCATGTTTCTGCTATCAGGAAAAGAAGAAACAAAAACACCTGACTCGTCATCAAACAGAGCCAGATGCATCTTTTCCCATACCCTCGTTTGTACATATCGACAGAAGAACCTGACATCAGATACCGAAGGAAGTAACGTCGCTAAGGCTTGTGTGGTGGTCGCTGAGGGATTCGAACCCCCGACCCTCTGCTTGTAAGGCAGACGCTCTG
>CAVFPF010000027.1:0-7733 GCA_963624265.1 bacterium
CTTATTGCTTATATAGCAAGGACATAAAGCTTATTGCCCATACAACGTGGGCAAAGTTCCTTACTTCTTGTCCTTTCGCCACAGGTGGGTCATGTCTTCGAGCGTCTTGCCCTTGGTTTCGGGCACGAGCTTCCAGACGAAGACGGCAGCCAAAGCGCAGAGCACGCCGTAGAGGGCGTAGGTGAACCAATGGCCGAAGCCGTCGCCGGGTGTGAGTTCGATGTTGAACATAGGCACGAAGGTCGACGATACAATCCAGTTGAAAATCCACTGGAAGGCCACGGCGATGGCCACGGCTGCACCGCGTATGGTGTTGGGGAAGAGCTCGGCGATGAGCACCCAGCAGATTGGGCCCCAGCTGAACATGAAGCAAGCCGAGTAGATCATGATGCTGATCATGCAGAGCAGCTGCATGGCAGGGTTGCCGAAGGTCAGAGCCACACCGAAGGCGCCGATGGCCATGCCCAGCGAACCGACGATGAGCAGAGGCTTGCGGCCTATCTTCTCGACCGTAAAGACGGCCACCAGCGTGAAGGCTATGTTGATGATGCCCGTAAAGACGGTCACTACCATTGCATTGTCAAAGCCCATATCGGCGTAGATGCGCGGGGCGTAGTAGAGGACGGCGTTGATGCCGACGGCCTGCTGGAACACCGAGAGCATGATGCCGACAAAGATGCACATGAAGCCGTAAGCCATCATCGGCTCGGTCTTGACCGTCATGGTCTCTTTGATTTCGGCCAGAATGCGCTTGGCGGCCGTAGCGCCGTTGATGCGCGAGAGCACGAACTCGGCCTTATCGTCAGCGCCGACAGAGGCCAGGTAGCGGGGCGTCTCGGGCACGAAGCAAATCAAGATGGCAAACAGTCCGGCGGGAACGGCCTCCGAGCCGAACATATAGCGCCAACCGGTCTCGATGGTCCAGGCTGCTTCGCCGGGGTTCATAATCTGGTTGATGCCCTCCACGGCCTTGATAATGGGGTTGACGTTGTCGCCCAGGATGATGAAGTTGACGACATAGACCACGAGCTGGCCGAAGATGATGGCAAACTGGTTCCAGCTGACCAGCATGCCGCGCATGTGGCTCGGGGCGATTTCGCCGATATACATCGGGCAAATGGCCGAAGCCAGACCCACACCCACGCCGCCTATGACGCGGTAGATGTTGAAGGCCACGAGCAAAGAGTAGGTCGGAACGCCGTGCTCAAAGAGCATAAACTCGGGCTCCATGCTGCCCAAAGCGGAAATAAAAAAGAGAATGCCGGCGAAGATGAGAGACTTCTTGCGGCCGAAGTTGCTGGCCAAAATGCCCGAAATGCCACTGCCTATGATGCAGCCGATGAGTGCGGAAGCACAGGTGAAGCCGTGCATGGCGTCGGTGTAAGCAAAGTCGGTAGCGCCCATAAAGAAGGCCTGCAGACCCTTTTCTGCACCCGAGATGACGGCTGTGTCATAGCCGAAGAGCAGTCCGCCCAGGACGGCTACCATGACAATGGAGATTAAGTAGGCTTTTGACCCTTTGTCTGAACAATTCATTTTGTGTTGTTTTATGTGTTTTGTGATGTGTTTGGCTTATTGGCATATTGGCCGAATTGGCATATTGACCGAATTGGCATATTGGCCGAATTGGCATAAGAGAATTCCGCACAAAGATACGCCTTTTTTTGCAGTCCGGCAAACTTTGTGCGGAAAAATATCGGTCTGAAATGCTTTTTCGTGCTCCGGGCACCATATTTTAGTGTGGCGGAGCCGATATTTGTGCTCGGCGGAAGCCTCACTTGCCCGTGAAGGTGTAGATCTGACCGGCTTGTGTGGCCACGTCGTAGAGACGGGAGTCGGGCACCTCGAGGGCTGGGATGCGTGAAGGGTCGGCGACGACGGGGTCGAGGTTGACGTAGGGGCGGAAGAAGCGGTTTGGGTTGTCGCCTTTGGCCTTCTTGAGTCCGTGTCCGGACATGGCGCCAGCGCAGCGCAGGCGCAGGTTACCGCCCAGGGTGCTCTCCACCACGAGGCGGGTCACACGGCCGTGGCTCCATGCCAGCTCCCTGATGATGAATCCGCCGCGCACGCGCAGACCCTCCACACGGCCTTCGCTCCACACGTCGGGCAGGGCAGGGAGCAGGTGCACACACTCGTTGTGGCTCTGCACGAGCATCTCGGCCATACCGGCACAGCAGCCGAAGTTGCCGTCAATCTGGAAGGGCGGATGTGCGTCGAACATATTGGCGTACGTGCCTCCGTTGGGGTCTTTGATTGTGATGTTGGGGTCTTTGAGCTTCAGCTGGTTCTTGATTAGTGTGTAGGCGTGGTTGCCGTCGAGCATACGGGCCCAGAGGCACACCTTCCAGCCCATCGACCATCCGCGGCTGTTGTCGCCACGGCCTATGAGGGTCTTGCGCGCAGCCTGGAAGAGCTGAGGGTGGCGGAATGGCGAAATCATATTGCCGGGATAGAAACCCCACAGGTGGCTGATGTGTCGGTGTCCGGTCGTCTCGCGGTCCCAGTCGGCGAGCCATTCCTGCATCTGTCCGTACTTGCCGATGTGCATGGGCGGAAGTTGGCGCTGCAGGTCTTTGAGCGAGTCGGCAAAGGCGGTGTCGATGCCCAGTTCTTCGGCGGCGATGATGGTGCTGCGCAGCAGGTCGTAGATCATCTGGTTGTCCATCGTCACGCCCTGGAAGATGCCGCAGTTCTGCTTGTTGCCGTTCTGGTCGGTGTAGCTCCATTTGCCGGGGTGGTTTTCGGGCGAATGGCTGGGCGAAGCAACGAGATAGCCCGTCGCCCGGTCGCGGCTGAGAAAATCCTGATAGAACTGAGCGGCGCCCTTGAGGATGGGATAGGTGCGCTTGAGATAGTCAAGGTCGCCTGTGTAGAGGTAGTGTTCCCAAAGGTGGGAGCAGAACCACGCGCCGGCGGTAGGCCACACCGAGCACGATGCATAGTCGACGGCTCCGGTCGAGCGCCACAGGTCGGTGTTGTGGTGCAGCGTCCAGCCGCGCGCTCCGTACATATAGCGGGCTGACTGCTGGCCGGTGTGGCTCACATCGTCGATGAGTTGCAGCATCGGTTCGTGGCACTCGCTGAGGTTGGTCACTTCGGCAGGCCAGTAGTTCATCTCAAGGTTGATGTTGATGGTGTACTTCGAGTCCCAGGCAGGATACTGCCCTGCGTCGGGGTTCCAGATGCCCTGCAGGTTGGCGGGTTGAGAGCCCGGCTGGCTGCTCGAGATGAGCAGATAGCGGCCGAACTGGAAGTACATCGAGGCCAGGCTCGGGTCGGAGGTTTCGCTGAACTCAGCTATGCGCTGGTCGGTAGGTTTGCCCTTTTGGGCGGGGTTTTCGCCCAGGTTGAGCCTCACGCGTCCGAACTGCTTCCGGTAGAGGTCGGTGTGGCGCTGGCGCAGCTGGTCGTAACTGAGCTTTTGGTCAATCACGGCTTTCAGATACCCCATGGCTTTGGCCTCGCTGTCGGCCGTGATGTCCTTGTAGTTGACGAAGTTGGTGGCCGAAGAGACGAGCAGCAGCGTCGAGGTTTCGCTCTCGCGAATGACCTTGACGTAGGTCGAGCAGTGCAGTCCGTTGGGCACGTTCTCGAAGTCGGGCGTGCCCGGTTGCGTGTACACGCGCATCAGGTCGGGAGCAATCCAGTGCGACTGCACTTTGCCGCGTTTTTGCTTGAGCGGACCGGCAAAGCTCACTTGCAGCCCATCGAGGGCACCTGCCTTCGAGGCCGTGAGTCGGACGACCGTCACCTGGTCGGCCATCGAGGTGAAATACTCGCGGGTGTAGTCCACGCCGTCTGCTTCGTAGCTCACACTGGCCACGGCGTCCTCGAGGTTGAGGTCACGGCGGTAGTGGGTGGCGTTGTCGTGTCCTGGCAGGGTGAGCACCAGGTTGCCCACGCTGGCGTAGGCAGCGCCGTGGGCGGTAATAGAGCGGTCGGCGGTGATGTTGGCGAGACTGAGGCGCTGGGCGGTCTCGTAGTCGCCGCTATTGAGGGCCTCGCGTATCTTGGGCAGGGCGGCGAGAGCCTTGGGGTTGTAGTTGTTGTAGGGGCTGCCGCTCCAATAGGTGTCTTCGTTAAGTTGAATGGTGTCGGAGGCTGTTCCGCCGTACACCATGGCGCCGAGTCGTCCGTTGCCCAAAGGCAGGGCTTCGACCCAGTGGTCGGCAGGGCGGTTGTACCATAGTGTCAAGTCGTCGGCCATCGAGAGAGTGGGACAAGCCGAGAGGAGGGCAACGAGTAGAGAGAGAAATTTCATGACTATAAAATTTATATGTGATAAGACTGATAAGCTTGGGGAGCAAGGGGGGGGCGGCACACGCGCGCTTGCGGAGGTTTTTGTAAGGCGAAGCCACCGGACACAACACCTCACCGCACGCTTCCACACGGGGTGAGACGGGCCGGAAGCGCGGTGCAAAGATAGCGGTAAAAAGTGGGGTTGTGGCAATGCCGTGTACGTTATTGCCCCTATTTCAGCACAAATTTACACTCGTGAGTAGGGGCTTTGTCCGGTAAGGGCCCTGTGTTTCGGGCGGTTGACGTGTTTCGGGCGGTTGCCGTGTTTCGGGGGGGCGGCGTCAAAGGCGGCCGTGAGCGTCCTGCTCCACGTCGTCCCCGTCCGGGTCGAGATGCAGGGCGAGGCGGATGTCGGCGGCCACGCGCCTTATCTCGTCATACTCGCCGTAGCAGAGGTTCGACTCCAGGTAGTAGACGAAGCTCCGGTCGCCGGCCTTGCCTGTGTTGCCGGGGTCGGCGTAGGGGTCCTTGCCCGCAGCGCAGCGGGTGTCGCGTTTGGCCTCCTGGCGCAGCCTTTCGCCGATGTTGACGATGAGGTCGTAGAGCTGGTGGCCGCGCACGAAGAGGTAGCAGTTGTCGCGCCTCACGCCCAGGTCGTTGCAGCGTGCTTCGTACCAGGTGGGGTCGGCGTCGGGATAGAGGCGGGTGAAGTGGCGGCACATCTTGCGGGTGCGGTCCTCGAGCCGCTGCAGGATGCTCCGTCCGTCGTCGGTGGTGGCGTGCACGTCGCAGGGCAGGGTGATAAGTCGGTGGAAGACCTTCTGCGGGAACGACTCGGGCGCTGCGCCCTGCAGGTAGAGTTGCCACACGAACAGCGGGTAGATGATGCGGCTGTATTCGCGCAGGAAGCGCACGAAGTCGAAGCGCAGCACGCCGCCGCATGCCTCGAGTTCGGCGCGGTTCACGTTGTCGGCATAGCAGAAATGGTTTTCGAACGAGTAGGTGTAGGTCTGCAGAATGCTGTGGTGGGCGTCGATGTCGGGCTGCTGGCTGAGGTAGCGGTAGTCAGAGTCGATGGCAATCCAGAAGCGGTCGTCGAGGAAGTCCCTGTACTGCAGGCATTGCGTGCATCCGGCGGTGCTGTGTCCGCTGATGCTGCGCGACGAGGTGATGAACCTCCACTTGCCCTGGGGGTAGACGTGGTGCAGCACCTTGCCCCAGAAGACCTCGTCGTTCTTGTTCTCGAGGTGGATGGCAGCCGTGGCCCCGTACAGCTTCAGTTCGCTCTTGAAGCGCTTGGCGGCCAGGCGGTAGAAGTTGTATTTCTCCTCGGGGGAGTAGAGGGGTTGTTTCGGGCTGAGGTTCATGGCATCGGTCGGTTAGGGAGGGGGCGGGCCTACTCGTGCCCGATGAGGTCGGAGATGAAGACCAGGCGGTCCTCCCACCCGTCGGCGAAGATGTTGGGCGAGTGCGTGGCCATGATGATCTGGCAGTTGGGGTTGACCTCGAGCATCAGCGACACCAGTCGGTCCTGCCACTCCACGTGGAGCGAAATCTCCGGTTCGTCGAGGAGGATGACGTTGGGCTTGTTCTCCATAAGGAAGAGGGTGAAGAGCAGCAGCAGAATCTGCTTTTCGCCTGCCGAGAGGCTGTCGATGCCTATGGTGACCTTGTCCTTGTGGAAGACGATGCGGTTTTTCTTGTCGATGGCGATGCGCTTGCCCGTCGAGGCGAAGAGCACGTTGATGAGGTCGAAGAGCTTGTCGATGCGCTCCTGCTTCTGCTGGGCCGTCGAGAGGTCGGAGAGCATGCCGAGGCGGTAGTCCGAGAAGCTGTAGATGCTGTCGTCGCGCTGGTAGAGCACCGAGTCGAGGGCGATGCCGAGTTGCGAGAGCGACGATTTCTTCGACGAAGGCACATCGAACGTGTTGACATAGTGGAAGCAGCCGGCATCGGCAAAGCCTCCGTACTCCGGTTCGTGCACTATCTGCTTGCCGTCGAAGCGCATGGTGCCTGCCGTGGTGGTCACGGTCACCTTGGCCTTGAGGCGGCGGCAGAACTTGTCGTCGCGCGTCATGACGGCCTTGATGAGGTTGAGCATAGTGGTTTTGCCGAAGCCGTTTTGGCCCACCACGATATTGATGTTGGGGTCGAGTCCGTGCCAGATGATGGAGGTGTCGCCCCACATGGTCCGTATCTCGATGTCTGTGATGCAGATGCGCTTGTCGTCAGTCTTCATGGCCTATACACTCCTTATATATATAAGACGTTGTTTTGTGTTGCCTCCGTTGTCGAAACCTGTCGCTTCGGTTGTCGAAACCTGTTGCTTCGGCGGCGGAAGTGCGGGGTTGTCTCCGTGGCGGAAACGCGGGTTGTCTCCGTTGCGGAAACGCGGGTGATCCGGTTGGGATTCGAACCCAAGACCCACAGCTTAGAAGGCTGTTGCTCTATCCAACTGAGCTACCGGACCGGAGCCGGAGAGCGCGCACCTTGTGGCCGGCCCGACCGGCGCCTGCGGGGTGTGCTCCTCCCAATTCCGGCGGCAAAGATAGTCACTTCGCGCGACTATTCCAAACATTTTGGCAAAAAACTGTAAAAAACCGCCCTCCCACTTGATTTTTTGTGTTTTTCTGCTTATCTTTGCGCGCTATTTGCGACAGCGCAACCCGCGTTTTTGCGGAGTCGCCTTGTCTCTCTAACACACAAATATTACGCTATGGACAAAGTAAGTGTACCCGTATTGCTCTTGACCGGTTATCTTGGTGCCGGCAAGACCACTTTGCTCAACCGCATCCTTACCAACGGCAAGGGCATACGTTTTGCGGTGATAGTCAACGATATAGGCGAAGTCAACATCGACGCCAGCCTCATTCAGCAGGGCGGCATCGTCGGCCAGAAGGACGACAGCCTCGTGCCCCTGACCAACGGCTGCATCTGCTGTACGCTCAAGATGGACCTCGTGCAGCAAATCACCGACCTCACCACGCAGGGTCGTTTTGACTACATCGTAATCGAGGCTTCGGGCATCTGCGAGCCGGCACCCATTGCCCAGACCATCTGCTCGATACCCGAAATCGTGCCTGCCAAGACGCTCCAGGGCTATCTTCCCACGCTCGACTGCATCGTCACCGTGGTCGACGCGCTGCGCATGAAGGACGAGTTCGGCTGCGGTCACAACCTGCTGCGCCAGGACATGGGCGAAGACGACATCGAGAATCTGGTCATTCAGCAGCTCGAGTTCTGCAACATCATCCTGCTCAACAAGGCGCATGAGGTCGCTCCCGACGAGCTCGCCCGCATCCGCCAGATCATCGTGGCCATACAGCCCAAGGCCAAAATCATCGAGTGCGACTTCTGTGACGTCGATTTCGACCAAATCCTCAACACCCGCATGTTCGACTTCGACGACGTAGCCACTTCGGCCACCTGGATTCAGGAGGTGGAGGGCCATCATGACGCCGACGACGATGACGACGATGACGATGATGACCACG
>CAVFPF010000028.1:0-9982 GCA_963624265.1 bacterium
GTGTCTTCGCTGAGATATGAGATAGAGTCTGAGGCGGGAGTCTGAAATGTGTCTGTGACAAAAACGGAGCGAACGCGCTTTTTTGAACATCCGGACGCACTTTTGAAGCGCATCCGTTTGGAAAATCGGATAGAAAACATTACTTTTGCAGCCGTTCACAATGTTTTGTTGACATTTGGACAACAAAAGAGACCAAGGCAAAACGTTTCGCTGACTTTGGCCGACAAAAACAACCACGATAATCATTACAAGCAAAATGAAATACTACAGCACCAACAGACAAGCCCCCGAGGTAAGCCTAAGCGAAGCCGTCATCAAGGGTCTCGCTCCCGACAAGGGTCTCTATATGCCCGAGCGCATCAACCCCCTGCCACAATCGTTCTTTGACCACATCCAGGACATGAGCCTGCAGGAGGTGGCATACGCCGTGGCCGATGCCTTCTTCGGCGAGGACATCCCGGCCGACGACCTCAAGCACATCGTGTACGACACGCTGCAATTTGACATCCCGCTGGTCAAGGTGAACGAACGCATCTACTCGCTGGAGCTCTACCACGGACCGACATGCGCCTTCAAGGACGTCGGAGCGCGCTTTATGGCCCGGTTGCTGTCTTATTTCGTGAAGCAGCACCCTTCGACCAAAGGCAACGTACACGTGCTCGTCGCCACTTCGGGCGATACGGGTTCGGCCGTGGCCAACGGATTCCTGGGCGTGCCGGGCATCGACGTCACGGTGCTCTACCCCAAGGGCAAGGTGAGCGAAATACAGGAGAAGCAATTCACTACGCTCGGCCAAAACATCACAGCACTCGAGGTGGACGGCGTCTTCGACGATTGCCAGCGCCTCGTCAAGGAAGCCTTTATGGACCAGGACCTCAACGACAAGTTCTTCCTGACTTCGGCCAACTCAATCAACGTGGCGCGCTTCCTGCCCCAGGCTTTCTACTATTTCTATGCCTACGCCCAACTCAAGAAGCAAAACCCCGAAGCCGCCAAGAATATGGTGGTGTGCGTGCCGTCGGGCAACTTCGGCAATATCTGCGCAGGTCTCTTCGGCGCCAAGATGGGTCTGCCGGTGAAGCGCTTCATCGCCTCGAACAACGCCAACGACATCTTCTTCCAATACCTCCAGTCGGGACACTACAACCCGCGTCCGACTCAGGCCACACTCGCCAATGCCATGGATGTGGGCGATCCGAGCAACTTCGCCCGCATCGTTAACCTCTACGGCGGCGGACAGACCCAAGACCGCAAGATTTCGCCCGAAGAAGCGCACGAGGCTATCTGTAAGGAGATAAGCGGCGCTACGTTCGACGACGCACAGATACGCCACGCTATGCAGGACGCCCTCCGCAAGGACGCCTACGTGTGTGACCCACACGGCGCATGCGGATACCAGGCTCTGACCGAGGGTCTCAAGGAGGGCGAGTGCGGCGTGTTCCTGGAGACGGCTCATCCGGCCAAATTCAAGGACAGCGTCGAACCCATCATCGGCCAAGACGTCGCCATCCCGGCTACGCTCCAGAAGTTTATGGACGGCACCAAGCAAAGCCTTCCGATGACCAAAGACTTCGCCGACTTCAAGGCTTTCCTCCAGAAGAATCTGTGAGTAAGAAGAATCTGTGGGTAAACGGAACTTGACCTATAGGTTTAGGGCTTAATTAGAACTTGACCTATAGGTGTAGGGCTTGGAATCCAAGTGCCGCCTATGCTCTGCGGATAAAAGAATCTGCGAATGATAGAATTTGGAATCCAAGTTCCGCCTATGCTCTGCGGATAAAAGAATCTGCGAATGATAGAATTTGGAATCCAAGTTCCGCCTATGCTCTGCGGATAAAAGAATCTGCGAATGATAGAATTTGGAATCCAAGTTCCGCCTATGCTCTGCGGATAAAAGAATCTGCGAATGATAGAATTTGGAATCCAAGTTCCGAGAATAAATGACAAGTTGTAGCGGATAACGCAAAACGCTTGTTCCGACTAAGCTCTGAGAATAAAGACAAGCTGCAGAGGATAACGCAAAACGCAAAACGTTATTAATGGTTGCCATAAGCAAAAGAACGAAATCGGATTACTTCAGCGCCGTGACGCACACCATCGGCCTGGGCCTGATGCTATGCATAGCGTGGGTCATCATCTATCTCGGTTATACCAAAAACTGGGAGATGGCTTTCGGCGCTACGTTCTTTACGGTCGGCATGCTGCTCATGTACTTGGCTTCGTGCTTCTATCATTGGGCCAAACCCGAGGCTTCGGGTAAACGTGCGCTCCGCATCCTCGACCATTGCTCCATCTATGTCCTGATTGCCTCCAGCTACACGCCGATATGCATGGGCATCATCGAAGAAGACCAGTTTGTGGCAGGATGGACGGCATTCGGCATCATCTGGGCTTTGTCTTTGACAGGTATCTTCCTCAAGATTTTCCTCTTTGAGCGTTTGGCCAAAACTTCGCTCGTGCTCTATCTCGTGTTGGGGTGGTCTATCCTGTTCTTTATCCCTTCGGTCAGAGAGTGCATCAATTTCTGGGCCATCGTCTGGATATTCCTCGAGGGACTCGCCTACACCACGGGCGTCTATTTCTTCGTCCATGACCGGAACCCTCAACATCCGTATTATCACGGCATCTGGCACATACACGTCATCTTCGGCACCCTTTTCCATTGGGCCGCCATCGTCGCCATGTCGCTCGAGCCGGCATAAACCCGAGCCGACTTCTACACATCCAGCACCAGTTTCTCGTTGGCAAGCACCGTATTGGGGAAGACTGACTGAGCCTCCTCCAAGAGCGGCTTTTCGTCATCGGCACTCAGATATTGCGATGAGAAATGGCCGACGACGAGTCGCTTGACCCCAGCCTTCTGCGCTATCTGTGCGGCTTGCATAGCGGTCGAGTGACCACGTTCGCGGGCTTTGCGTGCATCCGCATGACCATACGTCGCCTCGTGATAAAGCAAATCCGCCCCTTTGATGATGGGGATAATGCTCTCCGAATAGATGGTGTCGCTACAATAGGCGTACTTCTTGCTCGGCGTCGGGTCGGAGGTCAACAGGGCGTTGGGCACAATCTTGCCGCTCTCGGGGTCGGTCCAGTCGTTGCCTTTCTTAATGCCCGCATAGTAGGCGAAGGGAATGCCGAGTTCCTCGCACCGATCGACAAGCAGATGGCGGTCGCGGGGCTTCTCCTCGAACGTAAATCCGCAACACGGCACCCGATGATGAAGCGGCACGGTGCGTATCTGCATGGCGTGGTCCTCGTAGATGATTTCGCTCTTGCCGGGGTCGAAGGGCTCGAAGATGACTTGCATCGAAAGGTCGGGACAAAAGTACTCGAAAAGCGGACGGAAGATGCGCTCTGCATCGGGCTGGGCGTGAATGACGATATCGCCGGTGCGTTGCCCCAACCCCAAAGTGGAAATAAGGCCTACCAACCCCAGACAATGGTCGCCGTGCAGATGGCTCAGCAGGATGTGGCCTATCCGCCCCACCGGGATGCGCGAGCGGCACAAACCTATCTGAACGCCCTCGCCACAATCCACAAGAAAAAGATTGCCCCTGAAGTTGACTATCTGGGCACTCGGGCTATGCCGCAACGTCGGTTTGGCACTGCCACAACCCAATATGGTGACTCTGAAGCAATCCATCTGCGCACTCGTGTATTTATTACTCGTATTGTTATCGGCTACTTTTAATGCTGCTTTTGTGTAGAGACTACTAATTTTTAGAAGCTACTAACTTTTAGAAGCTACTATAAGTAGTAGAGGCGCCTTTTTGTAGAACCAGCCATTAGTAGTAGCGGCGGCAAATATACGCATAATTCGGCAATTCCGGTCCTTTTCGCCTTCTTTTGTTTCCGAAAAAGAAGTTTCTCCCCTTTTTTTGAACAAAAGATAGTCTTTGACCGAAAAAATACTTATCTTTGCGAGTCAATATAACGATACTACAGACATGAACAACGATTATGGTCTATTCCGCGTTGCAACAGCCATCCCAATGGTACGGGTGGCTGATGTCGAATACAATCTGAAACAACATATCGACCTCATACACCGGGCTCACGAGTCGGGTGTGCAGCTGGTCGTCTTCCCCGAACTTTCGGTCACGGGCTACACCTGTGCCGACCTCTTCCACCACCAGCCCCTGCTCGATGCTGCCCGCGAGGCGCTCATTCATTTGGCCGAAGCTACCCGCGGCATTGATATGGCCGTCGTGGTCGGCGCGCCCATCGCCTACGGCAACCGGCTCTACAATTGTGCCGTCCTGCTGGGCGACGGAGTGATAGCCGGCATCGTGCCCAAGACGTATTTGCCCAACTACAGCGAGTTCTACGAGGCCCGGTGGTTTGCATCGGGAGCGGAAATCCCCGAGGGCAGCATGCTCGAACTCTCAATGACCGACCGAAAGGGCAAGAAACTACAACACCGCGTGCGCATCGGGCGCGACCTGCTCTTCGACTTCGAAGGCACAACGCTCGGCATTGAGATATGCGAAGACCTGTGGGTGCCCATGGCGCCGTCCAACCGCATGGCTTTGGCCGGAGCTCACATCATTGCCAACCTCTCCTGCTCGGACGAGGTGCTCGGCAAGCACGCCTACCTGCGCCGGATGATAGAAGCACAAAGCGGACGTCTGGTGTGCGCCTACGTCTACGCTTCGGCAGGCTTCGGCGAATCGAGCACGGACCTGGTCTTTGCCGGCAAGGGACTCATAGCCGAAAACGGCACGCTGCTGGCCGAAAGCGAACGCTTCTGCATGGACTCCCAACTCCTCGTGCGCGACATCGATGTGGAGAAACTCAAGGTTCTGCGCCGCACTCAGACGACCTTCACGGACCTCACTACACCCCAAGCCGGGCAACACACCGAACGGAGCGAATATCATAGCGAGTACTATAGCCACGGCCTGCCACGCACGGGCGGATATCAGACGGTGCAACTCAGCCGGCTTGCCTCGCCCGATTTCTCGCAACACCTCTTCCGCTACATCACGCCGCGTCCGTTCGTGCCCTCGGAAGGCGAGGATATGGAGGCGCGTTGCTCGGAAATCTTCAACATCCAGGTGCAGGGCCTGATTACCCGACTGAACCACATCCAGGCCCGTACTGCCGTCATCGGCATCTCGGGTGGACTGGACTCCACGCTGGCGCTGCTCGTTGCGGTGCGCGCCTTCGACAAGCTGGGATGGAGCCGTGACCGCATCATCGGCATCACGATGCCGGGCTTCGGCACCAGCGGCCGGACTTACAAGAACAGCCTCGGACTGATGGAGGCTCTCGGCATCGCGAGACGTGAGATTTCGATCAAGGACGCCGTCAACCTCCACTTCCACGATCTCGGCATCGACAGCTCCGTACACGATGTGACGTACGAGAACTGCCAGGCTCGCGAGCGCACACAGATACTGATGGATGTTTCTAACCAAACTGGGGGCATCGTCATCGGTACGGGCGACCTTTCCGAACTTTGCCTGGGTTGGTGCACGTACAATGGCGACCACATGTCGATGTATGCCGTCAATGTCTCCATTCCCAAGACTTTGGTCAAGTACCTTGTGCGCTACGTAGCGCTCCAGGGCGACGAAAAGGCCAAACCTTTCCTGCTCGACATCATCGACACGCCTATCTCGCCCGAACTCATTCCGACCGATGACCACGGCAACATCGCACAAAAGACCGAAGACCTCGTCGGGCCCTACGAACTCCACGACTTCTTCCTCTATCATATGTTCCGCTTCGGAGCTTCGCCGCGCAAGATCTTCATGTTGGCGAAGAAGGCTTTCCAAGATGAGGAGTACCGCACCATGCGCGAACAGGACTACGACGACGAGACCATCAAACGCTGGCTGCGCACATTCTGCCGCCGCTTCTTCCAGCAGCAATTCAAACGCTCTTGCCTGCCCGACGGACCGAAGGTCGGCACCGTAAGCATCTCCCCACGCGGAGACTGGCGTATGCCGAGCGATGCCCACGCCACCCTATGGCTCAAGGAGGCCGAAAGTCTGTGAGTTTTAGAGTGAGTATAGAGGCTCGGAGCTTCGGCCATAACGCAAAACATAACACGTAAAACGCAAAACATAACACGCAACACGATTTCAACGCACCATGACATTAGAAGAACTGAAAGCATCGGTCAGCCCGGCAGACCTGGAGACAATCAAAAACGCCGTAAACGCTAAAGAGGCCATCACAGACGAAAACTACGAGACACTACAAAAGTATATAGACGCTTCGGGCGAAGCTTTGGGCGAAGACCAAATCAAGGAACCGCTTCGCTACCTCGCCACCACAACCGAAGGACTTCGGCCCGAAGACCTGCAGGCCGTAATCGCCGAGGGCTTTGACCCTAAGGTCTTCGAACAATGGAACGACTTGCTTGGATTTCCCATCGCACAAAGCAAGCCGCTCGGCAACACCCGCATTTACTCGCTCCCTCGCTATATTCTGGAACGCACACAAAGCGCTATGGGCGAAGCTGCCCTACAGAGTTGCTGCTCTGACTTGGGCTTCTATCTGCTCGAGAAGTGCAAACAAGGCGACCCGGTACGCGATATGCAGACCTTGCGGTTCTTGCTGTGCTGCGGCGAGTCGTCAGCTGCCGCTCTCTACGTCAGCCAAGTCGATGGTATGGCCCTTCAGGTGGCGGTCGGCACACTCAGCAATTGCCTGGCCATAGGTCCTGACAATGTCCAGCAGACCATCTGCGACATGCCGCTCACTCAGGGCGAAGATATCGATACGACCAAGCTACTCTTGCTCTTACTCAACGACTGCCTCAACCTGATGCGCCAACCCGAAAACCGGAAGAAGGCCGCTCAAAAGCTTACGTCGGTGGTCGAGACGCTGATAGCCGGCGGAAGGCAAGACATCACGGTCATACTCGGCATAGGACGCCTCCGCATCGCACAATGCGAACACCTCCTTAACCACGAGGAGGAAGCGAAAGATGCCTTCGCCTCTGCCCTCAACTATCTGATGCCGCCGCTGGAGAATGCCGACCCCTTGACCATCAACTCCATGCAGATACGCGAGTACTGGACTTGCCTGAAGATTTGCCAGGAGATGGCCCAACCCAAAGCCATCGCCCTGCTCTTTGCGGCTATCAAGAAAGTAGAAGAGGCTCAAACGCAAGACGTTAACCGCAGCGATGCCGAACGGTGCCAGTGTGCAGAAGACATACTCGAACAAAGCATTGATATGAGCAAGCTGTACTATACGATGCCCAAAGCCCTTCGTGAGCAATTTTACGACTTCACGGAGCCCACACTCAAGTTGCTTAATTCCTATCTGGAGATTGCCGAAAAGCACAAGGCCACCGATTTGAATACGGAGGGTTACAATATGAACGACATAATACGTCTGGCCGGCTACTATCAGTCGTTCGGCGAATTGTCGGAAAACATCGGACGGCACGACGAAAGCTACGATGCCCTGATTGAAGCCCAAACCCTGCAGATGCGTATCGTAGGCCATCTGCAACGCACCGACGGAGACCACATGTCTCCGCAACAACTCCTGCAACGGCTTGCACTCTCCGTCACCAACCACTTGCTGGCCGGTCACTACCAGCGGCAAGGCAAACGACATGACCTGGAGGTTGTGCTTACGGCCAATATGAACCTGGCCCTCGATTGCTTCAAGAGCTATAGCCGCGACACCCGCGTCCTGCATCTCGTCGTCAATGCAGCCCTCGAGCTGGGCGGATTGCAGCACCATTCGGGAGGCGTTCTGGCAGAATGCGGCACTTACGAGAAGGTCATCCAGCAATTTCACGTCCTCAACAACATGCAAATAGACGGCACGTTATGTCAGGACCTCGCCATGATTCACACCCGATGCGGCCAAGTAGAAAGCGACCCCAAGATACGTCACTATACCGATGCCGTCAACAATCTGAACGTGGCCCGCAACTTGTGGTCTGCCCTCTACCAAAACACAAAAGACGAAAACTACAAGAAGAATATCGACGCCATAACCAAACTCATCGATAGTCTCGGGAAAAAGAAATAACAGGGCAAAAAGGAAATCTTCTTCCAAAAAGGAAATCTTCTTCCAAAAAGGAAATCTTCTTCCAAAAAGGAAATCTTCTTCCAAAAAGAGATGCCAATCTTCCAAAAGGAAATCTTCTTCCAAAAGGAGATGCCAATCTTCCAAAGGGAAATCGCTCTTCCGAAAAGGAAACCATTTCTTCTAAATTTGCACGGAAAACAATTCACCCAGTGAGGGCCTTTATGGCTTTCACTGGGCTTTTGCATTATAGCTTTTGGACTTTCAAATCAAGACCTTTTGGTGTATAGATTACCTTTTAAGGTTTTTGAATCTATTCATTGGAATATTCCGCCCATGTAAATGGTTGTAAACAAAAATATTAACGACACAAGAAAAACCTCGGGATGTAGCCCATCCTACGCAAGCCTCTTGAACTCTGAGGGAGTTTTGCCCGTTTGAGACTTGAAGAACCGCACGAAATGTTGCGGATATTCGAATCCGAGCTGTTGGCTTACTTGGGTGATGTTGAGCGTATCGTCCGACAGGAGTTGCCTTGCCGCACGGATGAGCCGGGTGTTGATGTGGTCCTTGGCCGTACGTCCGGTTACCGTCTTGACGAGTTCGCCGAAGTACTTTGCCGAATAGCAGCACTTATCGGCAAAGTAGGCAACCGAAGGCAATCCCTCCTGTGCAGCTTTGTCCGCAATGTACCGGTCGAGCAAATCAGTAAATTTCCTTACCACGGCGTGGTTGATTTCCTCTCTCGTGATGAACTGCCGGTCATAGAAGCGCAGGCAATAGTTGAGCAGCAACTCGATGTTGCTCACTATCAGTTCGCGGGTGTGCTTGTCGATGTCATGGTGTAGTTCCTGTTGAATCATCGAAAGCACGTCGCGGAATATCGCTATCTCGCCTTCCGATAGGTGCAAGGCTTCGTTGGACGTGTAGTCGAAGAACTCATACCGGCTGATGTTCCTGCCCAATTGCGTGCGGTTGAGCAAGTCGGGATGAAACACCAGAGCTGTCCATTTCGGATATGTCACCTCCGGATTAGGCTCAACGTGAACGCTCTGTCCCGGTGCAAAGCTCGTCACGGACATCTCATCGAAGTCGTATCCGGTGCGTCCGTATGACAACTTGCAGCCCTTGTTTTCTTTCAAGAACAAAGCATAGAGTCCGTATCTGAACACGGACTCCTCAAGTTTGTGTTCCTTGTCATAGCGCACAACGCTCACCAACGGATGGAGGGTCTCCTGCCCATAATAGTCGTTAAATGCCTGTATGCTGTCGAAAGCAATTTCTTTCATAAATCTTTTATCACAACATTACTTTCATAGGACTTCATCGCAACAAATCCATGATATCCTCGACTATCTGATTGTCAAGCAAGCGGTTGTCGCTGAGCAGTTGCTGCAAGTCGAAGCGATCGTAGAGACCTTTCTTCACACCACCTACGATGACCTTCATGTCCGAGGTGCCGTAGTAAGAGGCTATGCGTTCGCCAAAACCTCCGTCCTTGCACCCGTCCTCGAGAGTCACTACCACCTGGTGGTCAGTCTTCAGCATGTCGAGAGTCTCGCCGTCCACGGCATTGAGATAGCGAGGATTGACGAGGGTAGCGTCTATGCCTTTGTCTGCAAGCAAGCGCGCCACATTTTCCCCCTTCTGATAGAAAGAGCCAGCCGCAATAACGGCAACCTTCGCCCCCTTGTGTACGACCTTATATTTCGGTTCAAAACCATATTCGGTATCCACCGGCTCTGCGGTATGGTTTACGCCATTGCTCGGCACGCGCAGAGCAACTGGTTTCTTGTCCTGCATTATCGCCCACTTGAGCATGGCGAAATACTCCTCGCACGTGGTGGGGGCCAAATAAGTGAGACCCGGGATGCTGCAGAGCATGGGGATGTCGAAGAGGCAGATGTGCGTGATGTCGTTCATAGTGCCGGTGCCGCCCCACATGACATTGATCACGGCAGGATTGGAATTGATGCAGAGG
>CAVFPF010000029.1:0-130323 GCA_963624265.1 bacterium
CCGTAACTATAACGGTCCTAAGGTAGCGAAATTCCTTGTCGGGTAAGTTCCGACCTGCACGAATGGTGTAATGATCCGGACACTGTCTCAACCGCGAGCCTGGTGAAATTGTAGTATCGGTGAAGATGCCGATTACCCGCAACGGGACGAAAAGACCCCGTGAACCTTTACTGCAGCTTAGCATAGGGTACGGCCTTTGGATGCGTAGGATAGTCCGGAGACGTTGAAGATGGGATTCCGGTCCTGTCGGAGTCGTTGTTGAAATACGGACCTTCTGACGGCTGTCCCCTAACCCGCAGAATGCGGGGACGGTGCTTGGCGGGTAGTTTGACTGGGGTGGTCGCCTCCAAAAGAGTAACGGAGGCTTCTAAAGGTGCCCTCAGGCCGATTGGTAACCGGCCGCAGAGTGTAATGGCAGAAGGGCGCTTGACTGGGAGACAGACAGGTCGATCAGGAAGGAAACTTGAGCATAGTGATCCGGTGGTTCCGAATGGAAGGGCCATCGCTCAAAGGATAAAAGGTACTCCGGGGATAACAGGCTGATCCCTCCCAAGAGCTCATATCGACGGAGTGGTTTGGCACCTCGATGTCGGCTCGTCACATCCTGGGGCTGGAGAAGGTCCCAAGGGTTCGGCTGTTCGCCGATTAAAGTGGCACGCGAGCTGGGTTCAGAACGTCGTGAGACAGTTCGGTCTCTATCTGTTGTGGGCGCGGGAATTCTGCGCGGTGCTGGCACTAGTACGAGAGGACCGTGCCGGACCGACCTCTGGCGCGCCGGCTGTTCTGCCAAGGGCATTGCCGGGTAACCAAGTCGGGTTAGGATAAGCGCTGAAAGCATCTAAGTGCGAAGCCATCCGCAAGATTAGAATTCCGCATAGGGCGGTCGGAGACTACGACCTTGATAGGCCGCAGGTGTACGCGTGGCGACACGTTAAGCCGAGCGGTACTAATCGCCCGAAAGTTTCCTTTAGGAAAGAAAAGAAAAAGAAGGAGAAATAGCTGGAGACTGCTAATCCCTCTGATTAGAGGGTAGGAATCCGGGAAAATCCTGAAGGCTCAGCCGAGCGGAAAGTCTTTCATACTCCAGTAGGTCAAAACCCATAGTGCAGAGCGATCTGCATGACGAGAAGGCCGTTACAGCGCAAGGGCTCCACCTCTTACCATTCCGAACAGAGAAGTTAAACCTTGCAACGCCGATGGTACTGCCAACGCGGGAGAGTAGGAAGCGGCCACCTTACATGAGAGAGGAGATTCGGTACTAGAGTCTCCTCTCTCTTTTTTTTGTTTCCACAGCACCTGACTTACACTTTTCCCCCGCTTAAATCAAATTCTTGCCATTTTTTTTGTTATCGGAATTTACTTTTGGTCTATTCTTGAGTCATAATACTAATGATTAATCTTTGCTCTATGAAGAAATTCATGTCGATGCTCGTAATGATATCCTTAGGGATTGTGACGTTGGGTAGCTGTACACCATCTGCTAACCGACAGATTGATGTCGCTTCCAGCGGTTGTGTAGACTCACTCTTGTCGATCAATGCAACAGATTCACTCTTAGAGGATACGGTCATTTGGACTGATGCGACGGCTTATAAGTCAGTAACACATCGATTGAATGCTATATATGCAGATGTGTTCGATTGGTATAACCGAGCTGAGCATGACCTTACGGTACTTCACCAAATGCCAGATTTCGATTCTTGCTATATGTCGGCTGATTACAACGTATGGCTACGTGCTGTAAATGCAGATGACGATATAGTGGCGGAACAAGGAGAGATAGGTTTCTTTGATTACGACCATTGGATTTGTGGCCAGGACTTCCAAAATCTGTCGATGGATATCGTGTCCGGCAACTTGACCGGTCCGTTTGCCTATCGGGCTCAAGTGAAGATACACAACTGTAATCAGGTGCAGATACTTGATATTGACCTTGTCTATGATCAGGGCAGATGGATGATTGATGACTTTATCCGTGCAGGGCAATCTGAAAAGTCCCTTATCAAGGCTTATTTGAAAATGAGAAACAGCGGCTCTTGACAAGCCCAGATATATCTTGTTCGACTTTCTTGCTTTTTAATCACTTGTCAGACTATATAATAATCACGTATTAACAAGGCAATACAAACTTGAAAATCAACAATAACGTATTAACTATACAAACCCGAAACCCCAAAAAACAATGAAAAAGAAGAACTTGCTGATGGCCTTTGCGGTCTGCGGCTGTCTAACGGTCCAGGCATCCGACTATGGCTATCTTTCTTTCCGGCAGACTGATGGAAGTCAATCTGCCTTGGCTGTCGAAGGTCTGAAGATTGTCTTCCATGACGGTAATCTCATCGCGATGCAAGGAGGTGAGAACCTTAAGATTGACCTTGCGTCACTCTCCTCCATGTGCTTTACAAGCGCCCGAACCAGTAGCATTGCCGATATCTCTACTGCAGAGGTTCAGGTGCGCACCTCGAACCGACGTATACAGGTCAAGGCAACTGCAGGAGACGATATCGCCGTTTATAGTGTGGACGGCTGTCTTCTCGCTTCGGGGCTGGCTACCGATAGCGAATGGCAAGATATGGGCATAATGCCTGTTGTAGGGCTTTATGTGGTGAGTGTAAACGGAGTTCGAACAAAACTGCTTGTGCGATGAAGACGTTATATAACACCAGGGATGACTGGTTCAATCAGAGTAGCCGGAAAGACAATCCTTCTTGTGCGATGAAGACGTCATATATGTCTTGGGTCAACACGGCAGCCTTCCTCGTTGTGTTTGGTCTCGCCATACAGACAGCCTCTGCCCAGACCATCAATGTGCATACGGGCAGTGTCAATACGATGTTTGCTGCTACAGCAGACGATATGACCTTTACCGATGGCGGCACGTCGCTGACCATACAAGGCAAGATATTCTCAGTGGCTGATATCGACAGTATCGTTGTCAATGAAAGCGGAGTGGCAGAGTCTTCTGTACATGTGGGCTATGCCGGTACGCAGTCTGCCGTCACCGTCAGTGGAGAGGTTGCTCCTTACCTTACCGTGTCTGTAGATGGCGCGCATGTCCGTATCCTACAGAGCGAGAGTTTGGCACAAGAGGTGTCTTATATCCTCGATGGCACTTCCAGCAATGGCTCGTTTTGGATGGACGGCAGTCTGAAAGCCACCCTCGTATTCAACGGACTGGATTTGACCTGCGCCGACAGTGCTGCCGTCAATATCCGCAATGGCAAGCGTATCGCTGTCATCTTGACTGACTCTACAGTCAATACCCTTCGTGATGGAGCTGCCGGTGACCAAAAAGCCTGTCTCGCCATCAAGGGACATGCGGAGTTTAAGGGCGCAGGCACGCTCAATCTCTACGGCAACGCCAAGCATGCCTACAGTAGTAACGAGTACACTTTGCTCAAGAAAACCACAGGCACCATCAACATCCTCTCCGCGCAGAAGGACGGCATGAACATAGGCCAGTATTTCGAGATGAAGGGCGGCTGCGTCAACATCAGCGGAGTAGGGGATGACGGCATACAGGTGTCAAAGACCGACGATACAGATGACGAGTTCAACGGACAGGCTTTCTTCCGTGGAGGTTCAATCTCTGCACAAATCACAGCACAAGCCGGCAAGGGCGTGAAGGTGGAGGATACTCTTTACGTCAGTAGCACCGTGATGGATATTACCACAAGTGGCGGTGGCATGTACGACAGCAGCGACCTGGATGTGAGCGGTTCGGCAGCCATCAAAGGCGATGCCGCCATCTGCATCAGCGGAGGTACGCTCACGCTTCGCAGTACGGGCACGGGCGGTAAGGGTATCAGCTGCGATGCCGATATCACGGTCGATGGCGGAACCGTCAATGTTACTACTACGGGCAAGCAATACACCTACAATAGGTTGACGGCATTGCCCAAGGGCATTAAGGCCGACGGCAATATTACCGTCAATGCCGGTGATATCTCCGTCACATGTACGGGCGGCGAAGGTTCGGAAGGCATTGAGAGCAAGAATACACTTACCATCAATGGCGGCACTGTCGTGGCCAAGACCTACGATGACGGCCTCAATGCCTCGAGCAAAATCAGCATCACAGGCGGCAAGGTCTATGTCTGCTCGACGGGCAATGATGCCATCGATTCGAATGGTACGCTCTCTGTCAGTGGTGGACTCGTGCTGGCCAGCGGCACCCGCGAGCCGGAAGCCGGCTTCGACTGTGACCAGAACACATTCGCCATCACAGGCGGTACCGTCATCGGTTTGGGCGGTGATTCCAGCAAGCCGACTGCCTCAGTCACTACACAGCCTGTCTATCTCTGTGGCCGTCAGACGTTGACACAGAACCAGACTCTTGTGTTGAAAGACGCCTCAGGCAATGTCATCTGGTCGTTTGTTGTACCTCAAAGCTACACTCAGGGAGCCACCATCTTGTTCTCTTCTCCATCCATAAGCGTCGGCAGCAGTTATACACTCGTGAGCGGTGCTACTGTGAGTGGAGGCACGACCTGGCAAGGCTATTCGGACGATGCCTCAGTGTCAGGCGGCAGCACACTCCGTACATTCACACAAAGTTCGACCGTTACATCCGTAGGTACGAGTAGCAGCGGAGGCGGAGGTTTCCGTCCTGGTGGACGTTGGTAAATACTGATGCGTACGACTTAATATCAACAATAGAGGTGTGTTTCCTTTCGAGAACACACCTCTATTGTTTTCTTCGTAGTAGTTCTATTATTCAGCAGGGACGAACTTGTCAAATCCATAGCCGATGTTGCCGGCAGTGACGTGATACTGATTATAGAATTGGCAGAAGCCGTCTTCATACATCACATTGTAGTCGAGGAAAGAAGATTCGTTCTGCCATGTAGCCACGTCTCTCACGCTGACTTCGCCATAGCTCTTGTACTCAAGTCCGATGGTCTGGTCATCGATGATGCAGTTATAGTAAGTGCCGAAATCGTCAGTTGCTGGCTCGCCTGTGCGAGAGAACTTTACACTATACCCCTTGCCAAAAAGGTCGAGGAATCGGTAGAGACCGGCTTTGTTTGTGCATTTCTGAAGCGTCGTTGTGACAGTAGTGCTGCCCATAAGGCTCTGAATGTTTGCAATGCCGAATGAGAAAGTTCCTGTGGCGACGGTCTCCCAAGCGAGAGCTGTAAAATTGACAGTCTGTGAACTCTTGCCGCCCTTTCCTACAGCAACGACCGTGATTGCCACATCGCCGGTCAGACCGGTAAAGTATTTGTCGGCTGAGGAGAAACCGTCAATGCCTTCTACTTTCTCGCCCTTGTCGACTACATAGTCATTGTAGCCGTCGGTGCCCAGTTCGGCCACCCGACTTTCATAGTCCGACTTTGCTTCAACCAGCACATACGCTTCGGAGGTTGCATTGTTGGCTACGATTCTTACCTCGGTGTCGGCATCTGCATCGTAAGGCTTGGCTACTGTATATTGGTACAAGGTAACACGAGCTTTCGAGTCGTTGCCCGGATCTGTGCCTTCTTCTTCAGAGCAAGCGGCAAACATGGCTGCTGACACGAGAGCAAGGGACAAACCATAAACATATTTCTTCATATTTTTGTTTCTTTATTAGATTAAATATAACTTACCATACGTAAGGATCTGAGTTGCCTTCAGGGGCAATTGGTGCAGGATTGTTGACCAACGCCTTGTTGTAGTCAGCCTCAGTACTGATGATACAGAGGGTCATCCAGTCAGGAACGGATGTGGTGTTCCACTGATAACTATCGAAGTGGTTGGTGTTGGCATAGCTGCGGATGATGCCCTTTCCGAGGCGTTTGATGTCGAATGTAGCAAAGCCTTCACCCCAGAGTTCTACACGGCGCTGCCACCATACCTCGTTCTGGAACTTGGATGTTGTGGAGTTGCCGTAAGCCTCGTTGTGTGTGCCATAGGTGTAGTCGTTGTCGCGCTTCTTGGCAAACTCTGTGAGCATTTCGATACCAGAAGCCTCGTTTTGCATGCCTACAGCCTCGATTTCAATCAACTTCATTTCCTCTACACGCATCAAAGGTACGTCTACGGCACCGGCTATAGCCAGCGGCTGGTCGCATGCACCGTTGACAGGACGGAACTTGACAGAGAGGCCACCGACATTGAAGTTGTAAGTAGATGTGCTCTGACCGGCTTTCAGGATGTAGCTTGGTTCTCCTGAGTATTTGGCCAAAGCTTCCAGCTTTTCTTCGTCAGAAGCCAGGTCATCGATGGCGAAGTCAACGAAGCAGTCCTTGCGATAGTCAGTTGCTGGAATCGACTCGTAGAGGTGACGGTCTATAACCAGCGGATAGCCGTAGTTGGCAGCATAGCCGCAGTCGCCCTTGGTTCCGCCAATTTCGATAATCATCTGAGAAGCCCACGACGAGTCACCGTCGTTGTCACGCAGGTTCGGGTCGTCCGACTTGAAGTTGGTAGCCAACATCCAGGCATCGTTGGCAGTGTTGAAGCCCGTGGTCCTGCTGGTATACTCGTCGCCGGTCATCTCGGTATAGCCTTGCTGAGCCAACTTGGCATATTTCTCGGCATTGGCCCAATCGGCCATTGTGAGGTAAGCGCGGGCCTTCAGACCGTAAACGACCGAGAGGTCGGGAGTGTACTTGTCCGAACGCTCGAAGTCGGCGAGATATTCCTCGGCCTTGTCCAAATCCGAAAGGATAAACTCGAAAGCCTCCTTGTTGGTCATACGCGGATTGTAGTACATATCCTCAGAGCCCTTCTCCGTGATCTTGGGGATGGTCGGAGAATCCGGATCTTCGGCGTAAGTGGCAGGAGCATACATGCGGGCCAAGTCCATGTAGAACATAGCGCGCATGGCGTATGCGATGCCTTCGCCGCTCTTGTACATTTCGTTAGGGTTTTCGCCGCCCATAGAGAGGACTGTATTGCAGTTCTTGATCCATCCGTAGTAATAAGTCCAGGGCAACTGGCAAACGGCATAGCTGGGACCAAGACCTACGCCACACGTATACCATGTTTGATACCAGCTACCGTCGTTGGCAAGAGCGATGTCCTGACCCATTACGTCGCGCTGCAGGAAGAATGAAGTATAGCCGAAATCCCATGGATACATGTTGCTTCCGCTATAAGTGAACTCACCGCTCAGCGAAGAAGTGACATTATTTACAAAGTTGTCGTAAGAGCCTGGAGCCTCTGACGCCTGTTCGGTTGTGACATAGTCACCATACCCCTCTGGATCATATTCCTCGATACAGCTGGTAACGGTAGACAAAGCCAAAGTCGCAACCGTCAATGAAACGAAATATTTTTTCATATTGTATTACCTTTTAATTTATGATAACAACTTAGAATGTCACCTGTATGCCACCCGAGATGTTACGTGTTGGGGAATAAACGGATGTATAGCCACTTCCTTCGTATGAGTAGCGGGGGTCAAGACCCTTGCGTGCTGACCAGAAGCAGAGGTTCTCGCCGGCGCAGTAGATGCGGAGCTTGGAGATAGCCGGGACAAGGCTCTTCGGGAAGGTATATCCAACCGTAAACGACTGGAAGTTGAAGTAGCTGGCATTTGTCAGGAAGCGGTCGGACTTGGATGTGGTGTATTTGTCACCATACTGCCAACGTGGGATGTCGCTTGACGTGTTGTTCGGACTCCACGACTTGATGTAATCCTTGTGGATGGCATTTCCGGCATCGGTACCGCTTTGGCAAGGAGACATCAACGAGGCATACTGGATGTCGTATACCTTACCGCCAATCTGATAGTCGAAGGTAGCGGAGAGGTCGAAGCCCTTGTAACGGAAACTTGTTGACAAGCCGCCGAATATCTTTGGCAGCAATGAACCCTGTTCATAGTAAGAGGCCTCGTTGAAATTGGTCGTAGTGTAGTCTTTCGACTTGGCTGGCTGTGTGCCTGGATTCGTGTTGTTGCCGTCGATGGCCTCGTCTACCCAGTAGAGAGCTTGGCCCTCTTCGTTGACGCCGGCATAGGCAGGCAGATAGGCATTGTACATCGGGCCGCCTTCACGATACCAGTACTGGTAAGTGCGTGAGTCGTTGCTGGCAGAGAAACCGCCGTATGCTTCCGTCTTCAGTGTGGGCAGCTTCAGGATTTCCGTCTTGTTGTGTGACAGGTTGGCCGTAACGGTCCAGTCGAAATCCTTTGTGCGGATGATGGCACCGGTGAGTACTACTTCGATACCCTTGTTGCTTATATCGCCGATGTTGGTGTAATAGCCGCGTGAGCCTTGTGACTCCGGTATAGACAGCCAGAACAAGAGGTCGGTCGTCTTCTTGGAGTATACATCCACGCTACCGGTCAAGCGGTTCCTGAAGAATCCGAACTCTACGCCGGCGCTCATGTTGGTCGTTGTCTCCCAAGTGATGTCCTTGTTACCCATAATAGAGAAGGTAGGAGTCATCGAAGTGTCGGAAGCCTTCGACAGTGTGTAGAGGTCTGTGTAAGCCCAGTCGCCGATGTTGTCGTTACCCTGCTGGCCGATAGAAGCCTTGATCTTCAGTTCGTCGACGAACGAAGCGTTGAACCATTCCTCCTTGTTGATGAGCCAAGCTGCACCTGCTGACCAGAAGTTACCCCAGCGGTTGTCTTTGGCGAAACGTGAAGAGGCGTCACGACGGTAAGATGCAGAAAGGAAGTAACGCTCGTCGTAGTTGTACTGGGCGCGTCCGAAGTAACCCTCTACGTTGTAGTTGAGAGCGTATGAACCGTTGTCCTTCTTGTTGGCGAAAGCGTTGAGCTCCGTAATCATTGGAGAGAAGCCGCCTTCACCCTGTGCATAGAGGTAATTGCGGTTCAACTTGTAGTATTCATGACCTACGAGGATATCGACATTGTTCTTGCCGAAATCCTTCAGGAAGGACAGGGTCTGTGTGTGGTTGGTGCGGAGGTCACCTCTGGTGAACTTGGTCAACTGACCGTTTACACCGGCCTTGGGTCCCTCGTATGCGTTTTCATAATCAGAGTAGTCTGACATGCTGTAGATGACGGTGCTGGTGGCATTGAACTTCAACCAGTCCGTAAACTTGACATCGGCGAATACAGAAGCGTTGAGCTGGTTCAGACCGAGCTTCACTTCGTTGTAGCGGTTGCTGCCCAACGGGTTGCCCGTAGAAAGGAATGGACGGGTTACGCCATACTGTGCAGGCAGACCATAGTCGTACATGTCATGTCCGTAAGAGTCCTTCTTGATATAGACCTTGCCGTTGGCATCCACACCACGCACGTAGATAGGATAGATTGGGGCAATAGAAGAAACGAAGTACATCAAGTTGGTGGAGTTGGTTTCGCTGCTCAGATTCGGGTTCGATGTAGTTTCAGAGTGAACGTACTGGGCATTGACGCCGACCTTCAGCCACTTCTTGGCCTGATAGTCAGCCTTGATACGTGCGCTGAAGCGCTCATATCCGCTTCGGTCGATGACACCGTCGTCGCTCAGGTAACCCAGGCTGGTGTAGTAAGATGCACGGTCGGTAGCGCCCTTGACGCTTACGTTGTACTCCTGGCGGAGAGACTTCTTATAGGCGGCTTTGTTCCAGTCGTCGGCGGTCATATAGTATGTCTCGCCGTTCCTCTCATAGGTGCGGCCGAGGGTAGCGTTCGGATTCAGCTTGCCGTCGGTGCCGATGAGCTGTTCGCCGTTCGGTACGTTGTATACGTTGTACTGCAGCTGTGAGAGCATAGCCGAGTTGGCCTTCAAGTTGGCGTCGGCTGCGTTCATGCCCTGTCCGTAGAAGTAGTTGTTGTACAACTGAGAGTAGTAGGCCTCATAGTACTGACCCGGGTCACGGATGACGTCGTACTCAGGCACGGCACGTGAGTTGGAACCCCACTTGACGTCGACTGAAACCTCAGCCTCCTGGTTCTTGCCGTTCTTGGTCGTGATAAGGATGACACCGGCAGCACCACGTGCACCGTAGAGGGCAGCCGAAGCAGCATCCTTCAGTACGGTAACTGACTCGATATCTTCGGTCGGGATAGAAGAGAGGTTGCCGGGGTAAGGCGCACCGTCGACGATAACCAACGGGTCAGTTGCAGCATACATAGAAGCGATACCGCGGATGTTGATGCTGCTGTTGTCAGAACCAGGCTGTCCTGATGAACCGCGCAACTGCAAGCCGGCTACAGAACCCACCAAAGCGTCAGTTACATTGGTAGAGATCTTCTTTGAGAGTTCCTCGGCGTCTACGACAGCGGCCGAACCTGTAAAGGCGCTCTTCTTGGTCGTACCGAAAGCGACTACCATGACCTCATCGAGGGAGCGGTTGTCGGGGTCCAACACGATTCTCAACTTACGGCTTGCCTTGACCGTTTTGGGGGTCATGCCGATGTACGACACCTCAAGCATCGTGCCGGCAGGAACGTCGAGCGTAAAGTTGCCGTTGATGTCGGTGGTTGTACCGGTACCTGTGCCTGCCACTCTGATGGCAGCCCCCACTACTGGCAGGCCGTCTTCAGACGAAGAGACATAACCGGAAACTTGACTTTGCGCAAATGCCAGGCTCACACCGAGAGCCAGACCTGCGACTAATGTCATAAGTCTTTTTTCCATAGATTTCTCTTTTTTAATTAATGTTATAATATTGCATTATCTATTCTCGTTCTTTCCACCTCTTGTCTCAGAGGTGGAGAAGTCCAAACTCTGTTGCGGCATGTCAAGTATGCCACGCTTTTTATATTATATATAGTGTGTAACTCTTGACATTCTTACAGAATCTTCCCTCTGATTTCCTTTCCATTTCCCGAAATACCCTCTCATAATCTCACTACAATACTTTAACTGCCCTGATTTTAAGAAACATTTCGAATCAGCCGCAAAATTAAACATTATTTAGCAACCGTCCAAATATTTTTTTACAAAAAGTTGCATTTCTTCTGAAAAAACGACAAAAATGTAAAAAATATATGATTTTTATAGTCTGCTATTAGCAAAATACTATAGTTTTAAATCTCTTATCAGGGCGTGATTGGTCTCCGCTAAGCCGGAATCTTCCACGCCCTTGATATATATCAAAGTGGTTGATGTCCTGGTGTGTCCCATCGCCTGGCTTATCATCTCAAGACTGACATGATGCCGGTAGGCAATGCTGGCCCACGAGTGCCGCACCACATACGACGACAAGGGGCGTGAAGCTGATATCATCCTGGACAGACGGCGCAAGGAATAATCGTATCGGCGCAAGCTACTGAGGTACTGCCGATGGATGTCTTTGGGCGCGCCCTCCTCAAGAATGGGAAACACATACTCCGAGTCAGGATTCTCATAGCGTCGTATGATGGCCGTCATCTGCGGCTCGACAGCCACTGCTATCTGCTGCCCCGTCTTATGGCGTGCATAACGGATGAAGCCATTGTGCAGTTGGCTTTTCTTCAGATAGGCAACATCTACGAATGGCATCCCCATGGCAAAGAAACCGAACAAAAAGATGTCACGCGCCCAAGCCAATGCAGAACCGTCTGGCAAAGAAAGGTTGCAGAGCTGTCTTATCTCCTCTTCCGACACGCTGCGCTTTTCAGTCTTCTTGCGACCTGTAAACACACTTTTGAACGGGTCTCCGGGTTCGCTACTACCCGACATGGCACGACGGCACATTACGCGCAAGGCCCGCATATAGGCAGAACTCGTATTCTGACCTACGCCCCGATTGGCAAGCCATTGCTGATAACCTACTACAGCGCTGGCATCCATATCTACAAAACTCCATTTGTCATGGCCCAAATACTCCGACCAGGAGCGTGTGGCCGTAAGATAGTTGGCTGCCGTCTTGAACCGCTCCTCTGCCCGAAGTCTTTCCACTTCCGCTTTGACAAAACTCCAACCGTCAGCATCGTGATGCAGGTGCGACTCTTTACCTTCTCTCTTGCTTCCTCCGAAGCTGAACTCTAGCTTGAAATACATAATGGTTGTTTTTGAATAGATTGTTATTAGACTTGATGAAAAACTCGCTTTCAGCATGTTGGTATGTGCTTTTGCTGCGCCTGCACTTCTCCACCTCTGAGGCAAGAGGTTCACAATCTTCTAGACTAATGGGAATCTAACGAGTTTATAACTAAATATCAACAAACAAAGTAACATTTATGCGAAAACTATTTTCTCTTATCGGTTGCCTCGTATTCGGGGTATCGATTATGATGGCGCAGAACAAGACCGTTACCGGTCGCGTCATCTCGGAAGAAGATGGCGAACCGATTATCGGTGCTACGGTTTTGGTGACTGGTACTACTACCGGCACAACGACCGACATTGACGGACGGTTCTCCATCAGCGTCTCAGCAGATGTAAAGACTCTGTCTTTCTCTTATGTGGGCATGTCGACTGTCGATGCTCCGGTGAAGGACAGGATGCGCATCACTCTCTCGACCAACCGCACCGTGCTGGATGACGTTGTGGTTACCGCACAGGGCATCAGCCGTAGCGAGAGGACTTTGGGCTACGCTGCCACCACACTGAAGAACGAAGACATAGCTATTGGCAACAACAGCAATGCTATGACTTCGCTGCAGGGCAAGGTGGCCGGTCTGTCTATCAGCGCGCAGTCGTCAGCTCCTGGTGCCACACAGAACGTCATCATCCGTGGCATTTCTTCCATCAACGGAAGCAACCAGCCGCTGTATGTAGTGGACGGAGTGCCGATGCAGCAGACTGTTTCGTCCGGCCTTGGCCAGAACTTGGCAGCCGGTGGTGTGGCCAATATTTCGCCTGAGGACATCGACAACATGACAGTCCTCAAGGGTGCTGCCGCTACCGCTCTCTATGGCAGCCGTGCAGCCAACGGTGTCATCTTGATTACCACCAAAAGCGGCAAGCGTGGTGTGGGCCGCAATTTCACCATCAACTACTCTTATGGCCTGCAGGCCCAGACTGTCAGCTACCTGCCAGAGATGCAGAACAGCTGGGGTCAGGGTTGGAACGGCAACCAGACCTACATCGAGAACGGCTCGTGGGGTCCGGCTCTGAACGGCTCTACACAGGTCTATGGCCCTATCTACAACAACCAGCAGTTGATTCACGAGTACACAGCCAAGGAGCACAACGTACGCGACTTCTTCGACACAGGTATCCAGCACCAGCACAATGTGCAGTTCAATGGTGTCAGCGAAGACGGCAAGATGAACTATGTGGCTTCTTACAGCTACACCAAGAACGATGGTATCATGCCCGGTTCGAGCGACAATCTGAAGAAGAACATCGCCTCTATGCGTGCCAGCTATGATGCCAGCAAGTGGCTCAAGGTCAGCTCGAACGTGACGTTCGCCAAGAACCGCATCGATGCCGTTGCCACCTATCAAGGTGTGTCGGTAATCGACGGTCTGTACGAGCAGGCCCGCGATGTGTCAATCTACGACATGCGCAACACTTCCAGCCCGTTCTTTACACCGCAGGCTTACTACACACCTTACGGTATCACCAACCCCTATTGGGCCATTGAGAACAACTACTACCGCATCGACTCCAAGCAGGTCTACGGCAAGTTCCAGGTCGATGCCAAGCCTTACAAGGACGTCACCTTGATGTACCGCTTCGGCTTTGACTATACCGATTACGACCGCAAGGTCGGTTCGCCGCAGATTGCCATCGACGACAGCAACATGCAGGAGAACTACGGCTATTCCTACACTGGACAGGACCAGTCGGGCTACGTGGTTGCTTCCTATGCCCGCCGCTATGAATACAACCACGATGTGACGGCCAACTACCAGCACCGTTTCGACCTCGGCAACGGCGAGAACAGCGGTTTGGATGTCAATGTGACGGCAGGCCTGAACGTCAGCGAGCGCGGTGCTACATCTATAGGCGGACAGGTAGACGACCTGACTTTCTACACCGGCTTTTGGGATTTGAGCAACGGTTCGACCAAGACCAGCATCGAAGAGGGCCAGTCTCGCCGACGCACTGTAGGTCTGTGGGGTACGGCCAACATCGGTTGGGCTGACAAGGTGTTCCTCGACTACAATGCCCGTAACGACTGGTCGTCAACCCTCCCGATTAATGCCAACAACTACTTCTATCAAGGTCTTACAGCCAGCTATGTCTTCACCGAAGACCTTCCAAAGAACGATGTGCTCACTTTCGGTAAGGTGCGTGCTGCCTATGGTCAGACCGGTAACGATGCCGACCCGTACTACACTGCAGTGCGCTACCTCCAGGGCACTGTAGCCACCTACTATGGCAGTGATGTTGCCAAGTTCCCGATGAACGGTGTAAATGCCTTCCAGCGTTCCACCACTATCGGTTCTACCTCGCTGAAGCCTGAGATGACGACCGAAACCGAGTTTGGTGTCAACCTCGGCTTCTTCAACGGCCGTCTGGGTCTCGATGCCTCTTGGTACAACCGTGAGACCGACGACCAGATTTTCACCTTGCCTATGGACCCCGCTACTGGCTACTGGTATCAGGTCACCAATTTCGGCAAGGTCCGCAACCGTGGCTGGGAACTCGTGCTGAAGACCATTCCGGTCAAGACAGCCAACTGGCAGTGGACCCTGGACTTCAACTGGGCAAAGAACGACAACAAGGTGCTTAGCCTTCCGGCTTCGCTCGAAGGCGGTAAGGTCGATATCTACGATTTCGCAGCCGGCAGCGATGCAGTCTATATGTATGCTGAGGTGGGTAAGCCAATCGGTGAGTTCTACTCCTATCTGCCTGAGCGTACCGACGACGGCAAGATTATCGTCGGAGAAGATGGTCTGCCGGTTATGGGTACATCTATCGTCGATACAGGCAAGAACATCAACAACAAGTGGACGGCCGGTGTCAACACCTCGCTCTCTGCTTACGGCTTCACCCTGTCGGCCCAGCTTGATGTGCGTTATGGCGGCTATATGTTCTCACGCACCAAGAACTTGATGACCTTCACCGGCAACGGCATCAATACGGCCTACAACGAGCGTCGTCCGTTCGTTATCCCGAATTCGGTTGTGGCAGGTGGCACGGATGCCAATGGCAATACCATCTACGTCGAGAACACCACACCGCTCCATATGTCTGACGGTACCATCCAGTCGTACTACGATGGCGGTGATATCGGTGGCTGCGAGAGTTCTTATCTGATTGACCGTTCGTTCGTCAAGTTGCGTAATGTGACCCTCACTTACAACTTGCCTTCGCGCTGGCTCAAGAATGTATTCCTCTCAGGAGCTTCGGTTTCAATTTACGGCAACAACCTGCTCACCTGGACGGCCAAAGACAACAACTGCATCGACCCGGAGAATACCACCATCAGTCAGGGTAGCTACGGCGACTTGGGCTCTATGTTCGGTGAGCTCTACAGCAACCCGTCGAGCCGCACCTACGGTTTCAATGTCAACCTGAAGTTCTGATCCGGAACAATAAATATCAATAACGTGTAAATACATAGATGATTTCAATATGAAGAAGCTATATATTTTTAGTGCGATTGTCATGGGACTCGCCACCGCTTCGTGCGACAGTTACCTTGACATCAACCAAGATCCCAACTCGCCCAGCGAGGAGGTGATTGAGGCAAGCATGATTATGCCTGCCGCCGAGATGAATATGGCTACATCGTATGGCTGTCTGTTCCGTATCCCTTCAGGATATTTTGCAGAGCACTTCGCACAGCAGTTCGGTACGTCCAACTATGTGACCTACGGCCAGTTTGAGATGTCTGCTACCCGTTCGTCAAGAGCCTACAACGAGTTCTTCCGTGCCATTGCCAACTTCCAGACCGTCATCAGCAAGGAGACCGCCAACGAGGCTTATGCCTCCGTCCTGGCCGCCACCGTGCTCCGTGCCATAAGCTATGAGGCTATGGTCGATGTCTATGGTTCAATACCTTATTTCGAGGGTCTCGATGTGAGCAACACTTCTCCGAAGTACGATGACGGTATCGAAGTCTACAAAGACCTCGTTTCGACCATCGATGTGGCCATCGCCAACTGTTCGGCTGCCACCAACAAGACGGTCTGCACCAACTTCCTCTTCCCCGACGGCACGTATGAAGACTGGATTCAGTTCGCCAACGCCATCAAGCTCCGTCTCCTCACCCGCATCAGCGGTGTGGCTGACGTTCAGGCTCAGCTCGATGCTCTTGTGGCCGAGAACAACTTCCCTGCCGGCGACGTCGCCTATACGTCATGCTGGGGCACCGAGACGGGCAGTATGAACCCCTACTATTCAGAGGAGTTTGCAAGCAACTTCGGCTCGAACCAGGTCAACGTCACCGCCAACATGGCACTTGTAGCCACTATGCAGCAGACCGACGCTGACGGCAACGAGGTATTCACAGATCCCCGTTTGGCCGCTTTCTTCAACAAGAACGGCGAGGGAAAGTACTTCGGTGGTCTGGCCGGTACCAACGCCTCCACAGCTGCAGGCATGAGCGACCAGTCGTTCTGCCGGCCGAAGGCCGATGCCCAGATGCCGCTGTCGTTGATTTCGAAGGCCGAGGTCGAGTTCTTCCTGGCTGAGTACTATGCCAAGAAGAATGACGCTGCCAAAGCCGAGAGTCACTATATCGAAGCTACCAAGGCCAGCTGTGTGTCTGCCGGGCTCGACGAGAGCGATGCCGATGTCATCATCGCGCGCTATCCGCTCAATGCCAGCAACATCAGCGATTATGCCAAGGTTATCGGCATCGCCAAGTGGGTGGCTCTGTCGGGTGTAGACAACTTCGAGGCCTACAACGAGATGCGCCGTCTGCGCTATCCCGCCATGGGCACAGTGACGGGTGCTGATATCTGGGACGGTACAAGCGCCTACACCATGGCCAAAATGGTGCCCGGTGTGCTCTATACACCTTACCAGGTGTACAATGCCGTTGGTAACGGTAACATCCTGGAGCGCTGGCCATATTCCGAGTCATCATCGACCCGCAATAAGAACTGTCCTGCATTCCAGAACAGCGACTTTACTACAAAGATTTTCTTTGCCAACTAACAAAACAGGAGTTTCATTATGAAAAAATATATTCTTTCAGTAATGGCTTTGGCAACTGTAGTGCTTACAGGTTGCACAGACCGTGACACTGAGGGCATGACAGAGATTACCACCTATCCCGTCATCACTCTCAATGGTGGAGACATGATTGTACAAAAGGGTACCGAGTTTGCCGACCCCGGCTGCACTGCCGACCTGGGTGGTACCGATGTGACGGCCAATGTCGTTGCAATCAGTAATGTCGACACCAACGAGTCGGGCGTCTACAGCGTCTCTTACAAGGTGTCGAACGAAGACGGTTTTTCGGCCAGCGCTTCTCGCACTGTAGTCGTAGCCGACATGACCGATCCGGTAGAGGGTTACTATGCCGTGTCGGCCTCCAGCTACCGTGAACGTTTGGGTACAAAGGTTGCTTACGGCAAGTCGTTTAACATCTGCATCTTCCGCGACACTGACGGGTCGTACTACTGTGAGGACTTGCTCGGTGGCTGGTACTGCCAGCGTGCTGGTTACGGCACCAACTATGCCCTTACCGGCAACTTCAGTGTGGACAGCGCTACCGGAGTCGTTACGCTTGGCGAAAACCACCTGATTGGTTGGGGTGACTCGGCCGACGGCATGACAGACGGCACTTATGACTTCAGCACGCATACACTGCATTACAATGTCGGCTACGCCAGCATGAACTTCGTACAGGACTTGACTCGCCTGGAGAAGCTTTGAGTGATAATCCCTTAATAACAAGCAAGCAATTATGAAAAAGTTTTTATATTCAACAGTGCTTCTTTCCGCCTGCATCTTTGCGTCGTGCGATGATAACAATCTGCTCGGCCCCAAGGATGAGGTGGGGGAGACCGCTACGGTCGCTTTGGCCGGAGAGTGGTATGTACATGCTAATGTAGTGATGGGTGAGAATGTTTTAGAGGATCCATTTGGACTCGGCAGTTTCGAACTCCTAACCTACAACACTGCTGCCAACACGTCCACAGAGATGTATGTCAACGACGGGCAGGGTTTTTGGAACTTCACAGGTGTGGTTAGCTGCGACACCAAGGCTCTCACTTTCTCGGGTACTGATGTTCAGAATGAGGCTTATGACTGCACATTCAATGTCATCGACGGTAAGGTCCTGCTTGGAGCAGCTACATCGCCTTACGGCCACAAGGCTGACAGCATCTGCTTCTCTGTGACCTTCAGTGACGACACCGATGGTTATACCTATCGCCTGGAGGGCTATCGCCGCACCGGTTTCGACCAGGGCAACGATTGATATCACTCCTTGAAAAATAACTAAGAAAATCACCTTGGTAATGGCCAGGGTGATTTTTTTTTCTTCATCTTAATGAGGAGAAAAAGCCTCTGCTGTAATGGCAGAGGCTTTTTGTAGATTGGATAAAACGGTTCGTTTTCCCTTGGATATATAGGTCTGAAACCTGTTGCTATTATTCGTTTTCTATATTCAAAGCCTTTGAATGTATGTTCAAAGGCTTTGAATACAAGTTCAGTGGCTTTGAACATAGGTTCAATGCTATTGAACATAAGCAACAATGGTACTAAACACAAAAGTTTAGCGTCGCTAAACATAAAGTTTGACGACGCTGCGCTGATAAAGTAATATAGTTGCAATAAGAACTTGGTGCTGGTGATTACGCCTGTCTATAGGGTGGGGACAACCGTTCGCCAGTGAGCCCGTCTTACTTCTTTTTGTCGTTGTCGCGAATCTCCACGCGGCGTATCTTGCCGGAGATGGTCTTGGGCAGTTCGTCGACAAACTCGATGACGCGCGGATACTTGTAGGGTGCCGTCTCATGCTTGACGTAGTCCTGCAGTTCCTTAATCAGTTCGGGACCTTTCTTGTCCTTCCATTCATCTCCCAGCACGATTGTGGCTTTGACTATCTGGCCGCGTATTTCGTCCGGAACGCCAGTGATGGCGCACTCTACGACAGCAGGATGGCTCATCAAGGCTGACTCCACCTCAAAGGGACCAATGCGGTAGCCCGAACTCTTGATGACATCGTCGGCACGAGATACGAACCAGAAGTAGCCCTGCTCGTCGTAATAGACGATGTCGCCGGTATAGTATATGCCGTCGTGGTGCACCTTTTCGGTCAGTTCGGGGTGGCGATAGTACTCTTTGAAGAGTCCCAGGGGCTTCTCGACCCGCGACAGAACAGGTTTGATGCCCGGAGGCATAATGCCGGCCTGTCCGGCTATGCCTGCCCGGATGACGAGCATGCCGTGCTCCATCGGCTTACAGCGGTGCCCATCGGCATCGAGCACATCGACCACAAACTGCGGATTAGGTACGCCCATCGCTCCCGGATTGGGCTTGACGTATGGGTAAGAGCCGAGCACCAGGGTCGTCTCCGTCTGCCCGTAGGCTTCGTAGATGGTGATGCCCGTCTTCTGCTTCCACTCCGTGAAGACACTCGGGTTGAGTGCTTCGCCAGCCGTCGTGCAGTATTCGAGGTGCGAGAGGTCGAAGTCGGACAAGTTCTCACGAATCATAAAGCGGTAGACTGTCGGAGGAGCGCAGAAAGAGGTAACCTTGCGTTCCTGCATAACCTTGAGCAGATTTTTTGCCTTAAAGCGGCCCTCGAAGTCGTAGATGAAGACGGTGGCACCGCATATCATCTGCCCGTAGAACTTTCCCCAGACAGCCTTGCCCCATCCTGTGTCGGCCACCGTCAGGTGCAGCGAACCTTCGTGCACGTTGTGCCAGCATTTGGCCGTCAGGATATGGGCCAAAGGATAGGTGTAGTCGTGCATTACCATCTTCGGTTCGCCTGAGGTGCCTGAGGTGAAGTACATCAGAAAGTCGTCGTTGTTGTCGTTGAGGCCCTTCAAACTCTTGAACTTGGGAGCATTGATAAGCCCCTGCCAGTAGTCGTCCCAGCCTTGGGGTACTTGCGGTCCGATAGAGATGCAGTGTTTGAGAGACGGGCAGAAGGCTACGGCTGCGTATACATTGCGCAGCACCTGCAGATTGCCAACCGCAACGATGGCTTTGATGTCGGCCTCATGACAGCGGTAGATGATGTCCTTGTCGGTGAGCAGGTGGGTGGCGGGAATAGCCACTGCACCGATTTTGTGGAGTGCCACCATGGTAACCCACCATTCGATGCGTCGCTTGAGGATGAGCATCACACGGTCTCCGCGTCCTATACCCAAGGTCTGCAGATAGCTTGCTGCCTTGTCGGACAGATGCTTGTAGTCCCCGTAGTCGACGTGTCGCACGTTCCCCCAGTCGTCAGTCCAAAGGATGGCATCCTTTTCCGGACTGATTCTGGCATATTCGTCGACAACATCATAGCCGAAGTTGAAGTGCTCGGGCACATTGACCTTGTAGTTTTTCATAAAGTCCTCGTATGACGAGAACTCGGTCTGCTGGAGGAATCTCTCTATCATCTTTTTCAGGTTCTTAACGGCCGGAGGGTAGCCGGCCTGCCGTCTGATACATTTGACAAGGCAAAGATAGGGATTATTTGGATGCAACAAAAGAATAAGGCGCTGTTTTTGTCATTTTTATCTATCCTTAAAGGTAAAAAGGCCGAAATATAAGAAACGTGAGATATATTTTAACACAAAATAAGATTTGGGCATCCTTTTTCAACGAAGGATGCCCAAATCGATATAAGTAATGGGTAGAAATCAAAAAATATTTAACAGTTAGAAGAAAATCAACTGTACGATGATGTATATCGGCAGGCAGACGACGAGCGAGAACTTGCCCATATAGCCGAAGAACGAAGGCATCTTGATGCCGCTCTGCTCGGCAATACTCTTGATCATGAAGTTAGGACCATTGCCGATATAGGTCAGCGAGCCGAAGAAGACGGCACCCATCGAGACAGCACGGAGGAAGACATCGCTGGCCAGTCCGGGGATATCGGGATTCTCGGGGGCCATCTCGTTGAAGACCATGGCTGTCGGAGCGTTGTCCAGGAAGGCCGACAGGGCGCCGGTGCAGTAGACGTAGTGCCAGGGTTCGGAGAGAACCTGCTGGATTTCTTCCTTCATGCTGCTGAGGAACATCAGGGCCGGAGTCATCGTGGCAAAGATACCGCAGAAGACGCAGGCCACCTCAAGGATAGGCGTCCAACTGAAGTTGTTTTCGATGCGGGTCTCCTTCTTGGTGGTCACCATGCTCATGACGATGATGACGATGAAGGCCCATTCGCGCAGCAGTTTGATATAGAACGGGGCATCGTGCTCGGCCATGGCCGGGATGTACTTGCCGTTGATGAACATTGTCGATGCGATGACGCAGAGCAGCCAGAAGATGTTGATGAGTCCGCTGATAGAGATGGGAGTGCGTTCTGCCAAGTCAGCTTTGCGATTTTCGGCCGGTTCGCGGCGATAGTAGTAAGTGTCGAAGCAGAAGTAAGTGGCAAGCAGCAACAGGCCCGTCACAGCCCATTCGGGTGTGAGGCTGAAGAACCAGGTGAACTCGGCGCCCTTCTGGAACAAGAGGAAGAGCGGGGGGTCGCCCAGCGGGGTCAGCAGACCGCCGCAGTTGGCTACAAGGGCGATGAAGAACAAGATGGTGTGTGCCTTGTAGAAACGCTGTGAGTTGGTCTGTATCAGTAGGCGGATAAGGAGCATAGCTGCACCTGTAGTGCCCATAAAGGAGGCCAATGCCCAGCCCAGAGCCAAAATGCCGGTGTTGGTGATTGGAGAGGCGACCAGGTCACCTTTGATGCGGATACCGCCCGTTGTGACGAACAGTGCCATGAGCAACAAGATGAACGGTACGTAGTCGTACACCATCTGATGGCTCAACTTCTCGCCCATGCCGTTGGCATAGAGCCAAATCCCCACCGGGATGCCCAAGATGAGGGATACATAGAGTTTGTGGAGGTTGCTTTCCCACCACTCGCCGACTTTGGTCAGCGGAAGGATGGCGATGCACAGCAACATCACAGCAAAAGGAATCAGCATCCATGCTGGAATTAAATGTTCCATGATCTGAATACGTTTAAATAATGTGTATAATGGTTAGAGTGTTTCTGTCGATTGTACTCTGAGGCGTGCTTTGCGTTGGTCAAGTCCTCTTTTGGTCCGTTGCGGAGACAAACCGTTCGGGGGTGCTTAGTCCAGTTTGAGCACAGCCAGGAATGCCGTTTGCGGCACCTCGACGCGACCAATCTGCTTCATGCGCTTCTTGCCGCGCTTCTGTGCTTCGAGCAGTTTGCGCTTACGGGACACATCGCCGCCGTAGCACTTGGCCGTCACGTCCTTGCGCACCTGTTTGATGGTCTCGCGTGCGATGATCTTGGCACCGATGGCGGCTTGGACAGCCACGTCAAACTGTTGGCGGGGTATCAATTCCTTCAGCTTCTCGCACATGCGCCGTCCGAAGCGTTCGGCATTGTCCACGTGGGTCAGCGTGCTCAAGGCATCGACCTGCTCGCCGTTGAGCAGTATGTCGAGTTTGATCAGTTTGGAGGGCCTGTAGTCGTGTATGTAGTAGTCGAACGAGGCATAGCCCTTGGAGATCGACTTGAGCTTGTCGTAGAAGTCGATGACAATCTCGCCCAGCGGGAGGTCGAAGTAGATTTCGACACGGTTGCCCGAGATGTACTTTTGCTCGACCAGGATGCCGCGCTTGTCCAGACACAGCTTCATGATGCCACCGATGAAGTCCGTCTGCGTGATGATGGTGGCCCGGATATAGGGTTCCTCGATGTGCTCGATGGTCATCAGGTCAGGCATGCCGGAGGGGTTGTGTATCTCCTTCATCACCCCATGCTTGTCGTAGATGCGGTAGGAGACGTTGGGCACGGTCGTGATGACATCCATATTGAATTCCCGGCCCAATCGCTCCTGTACAATCTCCATGTGCAGCAATCCGAGGAAGCCGCAGCGGAAACCGAAGCCCAGAGCCAGCGACGACTCGGGAACAAACGTCAGAGAGGCATCGTTGAGCTGCAGCTTCTCGAGTGAGGCACGCAGGTCTTCATAGTCCTCCGGGTCGATGGGATAGACACCGGCAAAGACCATAGGCTTGACTTCCTCAAATCCGGCTATCGCCTTCTCACAGGGATTCTGCTGATGGGTGATGGTGTCGCCTACACGCACTTCGCTCGAGGTCTTGATGCCGGAGCAGATATAGCCGACGTCGCCGCAGCCGACTTCCTGGCGCGGTTCCATGTCCATGCGGAGAATGCCCACCTCGTCGGCATCGTACTCCATGCCCGTATTGACAAACTTGACTTTGTCGCCCTTGTGGAGCGAGCCGTTGGCTATCTTGTAGTATCCGATGACACCTTTGTACGAATTGAACACCGAGTCGAAGATCAGGGCTTGCAGCGGGGCGTTGGGGTCGCCTTTGGGGGCAGGAATACGCTCCACGATGGCTTCGAGTATCTCCGGTACGCCCAGTCCTGTCTTGCCCGAAGCCCGCATGATTTCATCGCGCCGGCAGCCCAGCAGTTCGATGATTTCGTCTTCCACCACCTCGGGCATACAACTCTCCAGGTCGCACTTGTTGATGACCGGGATAATCTCCAGGTCGTGGTCGATGGCCATATAGAGGTTGGAAATGGTCTGCGCCTGAATGCCCTGTGTGCCGTCGACGATGAGGAGAGCGCCCTCACACGCAGCGATGGAACGTGACACTTCGTAGCTGAAGTCCACGTGGCCTGGGGTGTCGATGAGGTTGAGAGTGTACTGGGCCTTTTCAGCCTTCTCTCCCGTGTAGTTGTAGTCCATCTGGATGGCATGGCTCTTGATGGTGATGCCACGCTCTCGCTCCAGGTCCATGTTGTCGAGTATCTGGGCCTGCATGTCGCGCTCTGCCACGGTCTTGGTACATTCCAATAGGCGGTCGGCGAGCGTCGACTTGCCGTGGTCGATGTGGGCGATGATGCAGAAGTTGCGGATATGCTTCATGTCGTACGGGTCTCTTCTGTCTGATTTTAACGGTCGCAAAGGTACTAAAAAAAACGCAAACGGTTGCAAAAAGAATCCAAAAAAATCACGTCCGTGAAAAATATGGGCCGTTTGTTTGTCTATATGCACGAAAAAGACTACCTTTGACGCCACAAATTTGTCATTACAAGACAGGAAACACCTATAGAAGAATGGTTACATTGCAATACAATCCGCCGGCTGGGTTTCTCAATGAGGAAGTGCGCAACGGATATACAGTATCAGCAGAGATGAAGCAAGTGTGGGCCGTGCAGCTGGACTTGCTGCAGGAGTTGCTACGCGTCTGTGCGGTGCATGGTCTCCGTATCTTTGCCGACGGCGGCACACTGATAGGAGCGGTACGTGAGCATGGCTACATCCCGTGGGATGACGATATCGACATGTGCATGCTCCGTGATGATTACGACAAGCTGGTGCAACTGGCAGGCGAGTTCAAAGAGCCTTATTTCCTGCAGACGGTCTACACGGATACGCACTATGGTCATCGTCATGCCCAGCTGCGCCGTACCGATACGTTGGCGGTTCCGATTAACTATAAGGGCAAACGACGTCATTGTATGGGCATCTTTGTCGATATCTTCGTCTTGGACCGGATGCCCAACACTCCACGCTCCCTCAAGCATCATCTGGCCCGTGTGGCTTCGGCCAAACTGCGGTTGAAGGTCGTCAACAAGCTCATGCTGCATGTGCCGGAAAGCGTGTATCGGTGGTGCCGCTACCACACCCGTTGCCTAAGCGACATCAGTCTCTTCCGCAAGTATGAGGACGTGCTGCGTTCGGTGCCGCTCACCGAGCGTTCGCTGTTGGGCTGCATGTTGACATCGCGCACGACGATTCCCTTCCTTCGTCTGGCCAGCTATGACGATGTCGTCTATTTGCCTTTCGAGCACATTAAGCTGCCTTGCCCCGCAGGTTATGACGAGATATTGCGTGCCGAGTATGGCGCCTATATGATACCCGTGCATCAGCCCACTACGCACGGCAGCATGACATTCGACACCGAACAGGGTCAGAACTTCCACAAGTGATATGAGAGCGCTATCGTATATGCTGCATAGCGGCAAGAACCCTAAGTGGCTTTACTTCCTCCGGCACTATCTCCAACAGATGGTTCCGGATGCGTACTATCGCAGCCGGTTGAACGGCAAGTTGCGGCAGTTGGACGGACGGGCTGACCGGGATTACATCCTCGACCGTGTCAATTACTACAACCGTCTCGATGCTGTCGCTCCACTGCCCGACACCGTGCCGCTGCCCGATGAGATGATGCAAGGTGTGCGTCAGAAGGTCTACCGGTTTGATACCATCAGCTGTACGCGATGGTTTGCTGCAGGCAGCCGTTTCCAGCTCGTGCCTGGCGATGTGACGGAAGTGCCCGATGTGCCTTCGCTGCTGAAGAGCCGCCCCATAGACCGGGCCAAGGATGGCCAGCCTGTCGACAACCGCAACTCTGTCGTTCTGAAACTCAATGCCGTCCGGCATTTCATCTTTGTCGATGACAGTATCCCATTCGAGTCCAAAAAAGATATGGCCGTCTTCCGCGGAAAGGTGTCAGGCAAGCCGTTGCGCCAGCGATTCTTCCGGCAGTATTTCGGCAATCCGCTATGTGACCTTGGCGACACCTCACGCCACAGTACAGACCCCGAAGCGTGGCGGACGGGCAAGATGACCATCCGCGAACATCTGCAGTACAAGTATATACTGGCACTGGAAGGCAATGATGTGGCTTCCAACCTCAAGTGGGTGATGTCGAGCAACTCGATAGCCGTCACGCCGCGCATGAAGTACGAGACGTGGTTTATGGAAGGCCGTCTTGTGCCGGATTACCATTATATAGAAATCAAGGATGACTTAAGTGACCTCGAGGAAAAACTGGCCTACTATTCCAGTCATCCCGATGAGGCACAACAAATCATCGACCATGCCCATGCGTATGTGCGGCAGTTTATGGATAGCCGACGGGAGGAGTTGATACAACTGTTGGTTACGGACAAGTATTTCCGTATGACAGGCCAACGATAACCGACTATGGCCGAACGGGACCGCAGCGGCGGCAAGACCGACAGCTGCCGCTAAGGTCGGCTTATCCCTAAAGTGCACAAGGCCTCCTGCAGTGCATGCTCGAAATAATAGCCCGACGCAATCCGTGAGGAAACGCGCCTGACATTGTCCATCATCGTGTTGTACTGCTCGGGGGTGATAGCTGACAGGGTGCCCTCGAGATTGTCGATGCTGTCGACCAGAATGCCGCAGCCTTCTTTCTCTATGAAGTCGGCGAGACCGGCGTGCTTCCATAGGATGACGGGGCACTGACACCTGAGATAGAGACTGACCTTGTGCGGGTTGTTGATGGCCATGTATTCCCCGATTTTCCCTTTGCCGAAAGCCAACGACTCGCCGTACCACGAGAGTCCGAAATCGCCTTCGTTGCAGGCCATGAGCTCGAAGTCCTTGGCATAGCCGTGGAAGGAGACCAGATGTTCGTGGCCGGCAGCGGCCCTTTGGAACCGTTCCTCATCGAGATGATTGCCGTAGAGGTGTATGGGATGTGCTGACAGCGCGCTGGTCAGGTCATATACGAAGCTGTTGCTGGCAGGATTCAGGTTGCCCAGGAAGAAGAAACTGTAGGGCTCTCCGGCGTGGGGCATCGGCCGGCTCTGCGTGATGCCAGCGGGGGAGAGGTAGTCGAATATGCCCAGCTGCAGTATGGGATGCTGCACGCCGTAGTCATTGAGCACCTGTTGCATCTTGCCGTTGTGGGCGATGATGACATCGCTGTGGTCAAGGCGTTTCTGCTCTTGACTGGGAGTGAGCCGCTTGCTGCGGAAGGAGTTCAGGTCGTGAATGACAGTCACCACCTTTGCTCCACGCAAATGGGCACAGCGGCACATGAACGTATAGTACTTTTTGAGCGGATACTGCAGCACCAGGACATCGCCCCGGCGTAGACGGAGTGCGGCCATAACGACACCGGTCAGGTTGCGCACGAAGTGCCTCAATGGGTTTTGCAGTGAGGTGCGCTTCAGACCGATGTTGATAGCGCCCATGCGGTCGAGGATATCCTCTATGTCCGATTTGGCTTTGCTGCCGGCCGAGTTGGTCTGGCGGTAGTTGCGGGAGATATAGCAGATTCTCATATTCTATTATTGTTGCAGCATCTGTTCATACAAATTATATACCTTAATGGCCTGGGCTTGCGGGTCGAAGTTGTGGCGCGCATACTGTTCGCCTTGCTGTCCGAGCCGTTCGGCCAAACTGCTGTCCTCGAGTACGCTGCGCAGACAGTCGTATAGTTGTCCGGTGTCGGAAGGATTGACCAGTAGGGCACCGTTGCCGGCGGCTTCGGGCAGCGACGAGACATTGCTCGTAATGACGGGACATCGCTGCAGTGCCGCCTCGACGACGGGCAGGCCGAAGCCCTCGTAGAACGACGGGTAGACGAAGGCCATGGCCAAACGGTACAGACACTGCAGTGTGCGTCCGTCGTTCAGATTGTCGATTATATAGATCCATTTGCCCAGTCCTTTTTGGGCTATGTACTGTTCCACCTCCTTCCGGTACTCCCGTCCGTTGCCCACTACAACAAGAACGGGTCTTTCTGTCTCCCCGAACATCCCAAGGGCCTGGACGACAGAGAGCAAATTCTTGCGTCGGTTGATGGAGCCTACATAGAGGCAAAAGTCGTGAGGCAGATCCGGCAAAGCCTCGCATAGCGTCTGTCGGGCCGTTTCGGTATCGACGGGTGTGTAGAAAACGTCCTGCACGGGCTGGCAGATGACCTCGATACGCTCTTCGGCGACACCGTAGAACCGCATGACATCGCGCTTCGTGCTTTCGCTGATGGCCAGCACACGCGCTGCGTGGCGGCACGACCATCCGTACTTGAAGTCGTAAATCTGGCGGTCGATGGCATGGTACATGGCCGGGAAGGTGCGCCAGGCGGTGTCGTGTATGGTCACGAGTGTCGGGATGCCTGCACGGACGGCATCAAAGGGTATTTCGTTCGACAAGCCGTGTAGCAGTCCGCATCCGTCGTGCTTGGCCTGGTGTGCCAACGAGAAGGAGCGGTGCAGGGGACTTTCATCGTAGAGGACACGTTCGTGATTCGGGCAGTATCGTTCCAATCCGTGTACCAGTGTCCGGCTGTAGTTGCCCAACCCCGTGTGGTTGTGGTAATATCGCTTAGCGTCAAAACCTATTTTCATCTTGTGCGTAAATTGTCGGTCAAACTCAATATGGAGATATGGACTTCAGAGCGCAAAGGTACGGAAAAGAGAGATAAGAAACAAATTTTTGGCTGTTTAGTTTTGTTTTCTCCCGTTAGCAAGTCAGTCTTATTCCGTTTTTAGTTCCGCATCCGGATGGATTTTTCGCTTGAAAATTTGGCAGTTACAGTAGGAAAGGCTAACTTTGCGGCAGCAATCACGTGGTATAGAAAGGTTGCCGTTTCGTTATCAGGTTCTTCCTGTTTGGGCCAGTAAAATGTGGACGTGCAGGATTGTGTGTTAACTTATCAGTCAATATGAACAAATCCGTTTTGTCCATTGTCGCGATAGGCTCCTTTCTAAATTTCTCTTTCCTTGGTGGAGCCAATCCTGGCAATGATGCAGGATTGTCGGACGCTGGACCCGAAGGCGCGGCCCAGAGCCCGACCGGTGATGTGTACGACCTGGAGGAAGTGGTCGTCACGGGACAAGGAGCAGAAATCAAGAAACGCCGCTTGTCAAGCAATGTGCAGACGCTGGGCAGCCAGCAACTGGAGCATCTGCCCGCTACGCGCATAGACCAGATGCTGCAGACCGCGATGCCCAATATGAAAGTAAACCTCTCGGGCGGACAACCGGGGGCTACCTCCCTCATGTGGGCCCGTGGCCTCTCGTCCGCCTACTCCAATGCAACCCCCGTCATCTATGTGGACGGTGTGCGCGTGGACAACAACAACACGGCCTCGTCGTTGACCAACGACCTCAATGGCGGCAATCATACGGGTTCCGGATTCCTGGGCCAGACCTCTGCTACCAGTTCGCTGGCAGACATCCCGCTGGAGAACATCGAACGCATCGAATATGTGCCGGGTGGTGCCGCCACGACTCTCTACGGGTCGGATGCCGCCAACGGTGTAATACAGATTTTTACCAAGAAGGGAGAGACCGGGAAATTCCGTGCAAGTTTCACAGCCGAACTCGGTACGGAGGTTGCCAATACAGACTTCTATCATTTCAGCCGCACGGGCGACCTGCTGCATCAGACCGGATTGCGTCAGCGCTACCGGCTGAGCATGGAGGACGGTTCGGACAAGGGCGGATGGAGCCTGGGCGCATCGATGGAACATTCAGACGGTGTCATTGTGGCCAACGCACAGGAGCAGAAGAAGTATGATGTCCGTCTGGGTACCCACTCCGAGATAAACCGCAAGCTGGAGTACCAGTCGTCGTGGGGTGCCACCTTCCAGAATCAAAGTTATGCCCGTAATGGCAACGAGGGCCTTTACAGCGGGCTGTGGTCCATCGAATGTGCCGACTTCGGTTATGCCGACAACACACAAGGGTTGAAAACGCTCTACCCGCTGTGCGAGAAGGATGCTGAGGGCAAGTGGAAGAAAATCTTCAACACCTGCGATGTAGACGAATTGGGGGCGGCCGACTTCGAGCGACTGAAATCTATCTGTCGGGACGGTGAAGGCCTGGCCTCACATACTGACGAGATTCGCCGGTTCCAGACCTCGCAACGATTGGTCTTCAAACCCTTTGCCGGGCTGATAGCCAAGGCAACCTTGGGCCTCGACTACCGGCACAACCGCAACCGCTACAGCATCCCCAATGCCTGGCTGGACGCAACCGGAGAACGTGCCTATCTGTCGCTTAGTTCGATGCGCAACTTCGAACGCAGTTATCTGGGACTGACCTTCGATGCCTCGGCTTCGTACAACTATACCCATGAGTGGATGAGTTCGGTGACAACCGCCGGATTCCAGTTCTTCTCGACCGACGACCACCAAACCTCTAACCTCGGCAAGGATGTGCGTGACGGCCAGTTGACCATCACGGGTGCTGCCACCAAGACGGCAGACGAGTGGATGAGTTATCTGAACAACTACGGGTGGTTCGTGCAGGAGAACTTCGGTGTCCTCGACCGGTATTATTTGGACTTGGGACTGCGGGCCGACTACAACTCCGCCTTCGGCGACAATGTGGGATGGCAATGGTATCCGAAAGTCGGACTGTCTTATTTGTTGAGCGAGGAGGCTTTTGCCCGTGATGTAGAGTGGATGAATCAGGTTCGCATCTTTGCCAACTACGGCGTGGCAGGCCTTTATCCACCGGCATTCGCCTACCAGCGCACTGTCGCCTTGCATTCGTTCAAGGGCGAGCAAGCTGCCACCTTTGACCAGTATGGCAACGATGACCTCGGACCCGAGAAGAAACACTCTACCGAAGTCGGATTCAGTTCGGCGTGGTTGGACAGCCGCCTCTCGCTGGGCTTCACCTACTACTACGCTTTGACACGAGGCGCGCTCTTCAATGTGCCGATACCGCCATCGGTCGGCTCGGGCAACACCCTCAAGAATGTAGGCCGTATCGGGAACAAAGGCGTGGAATTCACACTGGGCTTGACCCTGTATCGCGACCGGGACTGGGATGTCAACCTGCAGGGGTCGCTCAATACCAACCGGAACAAGGTGCTTTCCAGTGGAGGGGCTACCACGTTCGCCATCGGCGGCTTCGGCTCAAACACCATACAGTCTGTTGTCACGGCTGGTGAGCCGGTAGGTTATCTGCGGGGCTCGCGTGCAACCCTAATGGCCGATGGTACGGTGCAGATTGAGAAGTTGGCCAATCTAGGCAATACACTGCCCAAGAGCTTCGGAACCCTGTCTCTTTCTGCCCGCTGGAGAAACTTGAGCGTGTATCTCAACGGCGACTATCAGACGGGCGGTAAGATACATTCGTACAATGCACAGTTCCGCTTCCGCAACGGTCTGAAAGACGACCGTATCCCCGACGAACTCCTTCAGGCGCTCGGCATGAATGCAGACGGCAGCAACCGATGGAAGGTGCAGAAGACCAACTGGACCAACGTGACCAATTACTTTGTCTACAATGCCGACTTCCTGAAGATCAGGCAGATAGGTGCAGACTACGTGTTCCGTCGTCCGGTGCAGTTTGTGGAGTCGCTGACCCTCGGCTTGTCTGTCACCAATCCGTTCGCCTTTACCTCTTGTCCGGTTGACCCCGAGGCTACCGTCTCTACCACACTCTCGCAGGGGGCAGTTGCAACGGGAGGTTTCAACTACGCCACCTATTCGGCCCCGAGGCAATTTATGGGTTCCGTAAGAATCGCATTCTAAACATCAGACTATATGCACAATATGAGACGCTACATATATATAATATGTGTATGGACAGGCATCGGCTTGCTTTTGACCGGTTGTGACCTGCTGCAACCCGGTGAAGTCCAGAATCCGAATGTCATCGAGGACGACTTCGCTTCGTCGTCGCAAGCCATGCAGACTTGGGTGAATGGCACCAATGCAGAGTTCGGAGCCTGCATCAGTGCCTTCGCCGAGGTGACCGGTCTGCTTTCCGACGATTTGTACAACAATTCTTCCCGCAGTGCCAAGACGGCCGATGCGCTCGACTTTCAGTATACCAGCGATGAGGTGGCCGATCTTTCGACCTGTATAGGCAAGATGATAGAAATGGCCGACTTCGGACTTGAGACCGTTGCCAAACGTGATGCTACAACCACAGCACAGCAGTGCTTTAATCTCTGCTATGTCAAGGCCGTTGCCTATTTGATGGCTTCGGAAAATTTTGTAGCCCTGCCGGCATCGGCAGACGGAGATGTCTTGACCTCCGAGGGCTTGGCCAAGGCGGCGGTAAGCACGCTCGACCAGGCTTCGGCCTATGCTGCGGATGCAGATGATGAGGCATTGGTGGCCCTGCTGAAAGCGCGGGCCTACCGGCTTTGCGGACAGACCGACGATGCTGCGGCACAGGCCGATAGCGTGTTGCGGAAGTCACCGACCCTTCTCGTGCAGGCCACGTTCGACGACATCAACGGTTATGCCAACACCCTGCAACAGTATGTTGCCACGGGACTCTTTACAGTCTTGCCACGTCTGCAGATGCAGAAGGTCAAGTGTCCGCAGTCGGGTCTCTATGAGCAGCCGATAGCCGTGGCAAAGGCCGAAGAGGCATACCTCATCCTGGCAGAGATGTCGGCACTGAAAGCTGACTACGTGCAGGCCCGCAAGCATCTTGCAGACCTAATGCAGGCAGTAGCAGACCGCAACGACTCGACAGTATCGGTGCTGAGCCTGTCGGCCGATGACCTTTCAGCCCTAATCGACCGGAAGACAACCTTGGAGACCATCTATCGTTTGCGTCAGGAAATCTTCTTCGCTGAGGGCCGCCGTTCGGCGGATATGGGCATCCGTATGCCTATGTCGGAAGTGGAGTATGTGTCGCGTGGCAATCTGCCGTCAGCCTATATCGAGATGCATATACCCGATTGGCTGTTGCCCATCAAGGACAGCATAGACTCGTACGTAGACCTGAACTCCAGGTTGGTAGAAAGTATGTAAAATGGATTTTTTCGGCAGAAAAATTGTCGAATCGAAGAAAAAGATATAACTTTGCGGACGGTTTTCCTTGTGTGGGGAGATCGTCCGCAAATACAAATCCGTCAGAACTATTGCATTATGGCAAACTTGAGATTGCTCGTCAAAGATACCGCCATCTACGGCATAAGCAGTATTGCCGCACGTTTTATCAACTATCTGCTCGTCCCCGTCGAGACCTATGTGTGGGTGTCGGGAGGCGGACAGTTCGGGGTGATTACCAACATCTATTCCTACATCGGCCTGCTTATCATCGCTTTGACCTATGGTATGGAAACTACGTTCTTCCGCTTCGCGAACAAAGAGGGCGAGAAGGCCGAGATGGTCTACTCGACGGCTCTGCGTATGGTGGGTGTCGTGGCGTTGGCTTTCGTGGCATTTGTAATTCTCTTCCTGGGCCCGATAACGGATGCCATGGGCTACGCCGAACACCGCTGGTATGTCGGTACGATGGCCATCTGCGTTGCCATCGATGCATGGACGTGCATTATGTTCGACTATCTGCGCTATCAGCACAAACCTGTCAAGTTCGCATCGCTGAAGGTCTTCAATATCCTTATCAATGTGACGGTGCTTGTACTGCTGCTATTGGTACTGCCTAAGTTTGGCATCTGCCTGCCTGGACTGTATGATGCGGCGGGAATACCCGATGTGGGCGTGGTGTTCTATGTCAACCTGCTGTGTTCGACAGTGACGGCCTTGTTGCTATTCAAGGAAATGAAGGGCATCACTTACGGTTTCGACTGGTCGTTGTGCCGGCGGATGCTCTCCTATACCTGGCCGATGCTCGTGCTGGGACTGGCCGGACAGCTCAACCAGAACGCTTCGGCCATCTTGTTCCCGTTCCTGTATGACGGCAGTGCCGATGAGGCAAGAGCCCAACTGGGCATTTATGGAGGATGTATCAAGATAGCCATGATAATGGTCATCATCACACAGGCGTTCCGGTTTGCCTATGAGCCTTTTGTGTTCGCCAATAAGGATGCTGACAAAAAGGAGACTTATGCCAAGGTGATGAAATACTATATCATCTTCACCCTGTTGGCCTATCTCTGTGTCATCGGCTATATGAATATCTTCAGATACGTCGTCCAGACTTCCTATTGGGAGGGGTTGAGAGTGGTGCCGATAGTGATGGCAGCCGAACTGATGTTCGGTATCTACTTCAACCTCAGTTTTTGGTACAAACTGACAGACAGGACCATCTGGGGCGCTTACTTCTCGGGTATAGGCTGTCTGGCGCTGATTGCCATGGATGTCGTCCTGATACCACGTTACAGCTATATGGCCTGTGCATGGGCAGGATTTGCAGCATACGGCATCAGTATGATTGCCTCGTATGTCTTTGGCCAAAAGTACTATCCCATCCGCTACCCAATCAAGGACATACTCCTGTACGTGATTTTGGCCATCATCTTGTTTGCGGGTATGTATGCCTCGAACGAATGCCTCGGTATGTGGCCGGCACTCGGTGTCAACACACTCCTGGTGTTGTGTTTTGTGGCCTACGTCGTGAAGAAGGACTTCCCGTTGCGTTCGCTGCCGTTTGTGGGCAAATATTTCCGGAAGAAAACCGCATGACAGTCCAGGCCGTAGTGTGGTAAGGCTACCCGTTGCATCGTGATAGGCCCGCCTGAAGAATTGTGATAGATCCGTCAAAAGGATTGTGATAGGCCCGTCTGAAGCGGACATTAGAACTCGTATCGCGCTCCGATATGCAGGTTGATGCCCTGTTGCGGTACGCCAGGCCAAAGTTCGGTGTGCAAGTTGAGCATATTGCGGGCAAAGGCATAGACCTTAAGCCGGCTGTTGGCCTGCCAGTCGACCCGAAGATTCAAGTCTGGGTGCGCGTCCAGGTCGACAGTCTCTGTTTTATATATTGCTTCTGATGTCGATGAGGTGAAAGAAGGGATTATGGTCTCCATCTTTCTCCCCAATGCGGCATCCATGCCCATGTCGATGACAAAATGGCGAGGGTGGGAGAGCAGATGGCAACTGAGTTGTGTGGAGGGACGTGCAAAACGGGCTGCATCGCACGATTGTCCGAGGTACGAGACCTTGGCTTTGGCTTCAAACAGGCGGCTCATTTCGTAATCGGCCTTCACCTCGAATCCGTAACTGAAACTGTCATCGTTGTAGAGCCGGACGTTGACGCCCTGCAGCTGCATTTGACTGCCGGCGTTCATTATGGCCTGACCGCAGAGGGCATCGATGGTGTAGCCGAGCAATATCTTGCCACCCCAGCGGAACTGCCCCTGCTCGTTGTCTTCGTATCCGATGCCTAGGCGAAAGACATCAAATGCAGACTTGTAGTCATGGCAATGACTGACGATGGGAGTCTCGGTCAAGATATCGTAGATTTCGTCATGTCTTGTGCCGATGCCCAAGTCCACGAAGTAGTGCCGCCACTGATTCGGGTCCGGCAGATAGGAGAGGTGCAGTGAGGGTTGTAGCGAGAAGCGGTTTTTGGCAGCAAAGGATTCGGCCAGGTCAACGTCCAAACGCGTGCGCCAAGAGGAAGTCAAATCATACCACCCGTACGAGAACTTTAGGAAGAGAACATTTTCGCTGCTGGCTATCGTCCGCGTTGTGTTCTCGCCCGATGCCCCGGTAGAGGATGCGGGTGTTGTCGAAGCGGACGAATTGTCCGGATTGAGTAAGTGCGTTCCGTTGTAGTGGTAGCCCAACTGTACCTTCATCCGGTCGGTCTCGTAGCTTGCATCGGCAGAGATTTGTCCGAAGTGTGTAGTTGCGGCAGCGGCATTGAATGTGTTGAGCGAGTGTCCGGTTGCAGCGGCATGAATCTCCAACTGTGCCTCGTTGTCCATGGTGTGGCTGTAAGTACCTTTGACAGCCCCATTGAGGTATTTGGATTTCCACTTGTCGAATCCCGGGGTGAGCATCTCGGGCAAGTCTGTCGGCACATTGAGTTTGCCTTGGGTAAAGAAACCATTGGCATCGACAGCGAAATCTCCGTGTCGGATGCCTGCCCGAATGTCGGCATTCCAATAGTTTCCGGCCGAAGCCTCGATATATCCGAGACGTTCTTCCTTTTGCTGTGCGACGACTTGTCCTGCGGGGACTGTCCGTATCCAGTCAGAGGTGACGGTCATGGCTTCCCAGTCGGCATATTCTACATCAGGACGGCTTCCCGTCTTTGTGCCCTGAGATTCAGGTTGACGGTAGAGCTTCTGACTCTGACGGACAGTGGGAGAGAACTCGCGTTGGAGTGTCATCGACTGGTTGAGGGTCGAATCTGTCTGGGCCAGGGCACAGATTGCGGTCAGTTGGCAGAGGCCAAGCAGGAGGATATTTTTCATTGTTCTTTTTGCTCTTCTTGTGGTAAACGTGTGCGAATCAGGGCGGCAATGTCATCGCCCGAGTCAGTATAGTTTTGCTGCAGGCTCTTCAGATATTCGTCGGCAGTGAATGTATCTCCATTCCGGCGGAAGATGTCGCTCAGCAGGATGATGCCTCTGGCCAGCCAATACTGGTGCGGTGTTCCCGATTGTACCAGTTCGGTGGCAATGGTCTGCGCATTGCTGATATCGCCCGTGTCGAAATACGTCTGTGCCAACAAGAACAGAGCCTCGCTGCCGGCTGCAGTCCGGACTTCTTGTGACGCTTGCTGCAAGAGTGTGACTGCCGGTTTTTGATGACCGAGGGCAAGATGGGCCTTGGCTGCCAGAAGTTGCATGCTTTGAGCCTCGCTGAAGTCGATGTTCTCGCTCTGCAGCTGTTGGTAGACATCGAGCAACTGCTGGTACTGCCCCTCGTTATACAGTTGCGGCAGACTGGCTACCTGGCGTTGGATGCCCAAAGTGCGCAGGTCTTCGGCTGCCGTCAAGGCAGCCTCCGTGTCGGGATATTTCGACTCGACCAGTTGATACACCTGTTGGGCAGCTTCCGTCTGTCCCAGATTGTTGTAAGTCATGGCCAGTTCGACGGCAGCCTGCGGTGCGGCTGGGCAGTCAGGGTAGAGGTCCAGAACCTGTCGGAAGCTGTTTATGGCCTGCTCAGCATCATTTTGCAGCAGCGATGTGCGGCCCTTGTCGAGCCAAGCCTCAGGTACGAGAGAAGAAGCCGTACATCTGGCAATCATCTCGTCGAGTTTGGCTTGCTTCTGACCGTACTTCTTCTGCAGACCCATCATCAGGGCTTCCTGGTACAGTGCATAGTCGGCCTGCTTCGACTCGTATTCGGCGGCCGTGTGGTAATATGCCTCGGCTGTGGCAAACTGCCGGGTGTAGTAATAGCAGTCGGCAAGACGGGTGACGCCGTCTACGTAGCCTTGTGTGCCGAATTCGTTTGGCTGACTGATGTAGTCGGTAAAAGAACCGATGGCATCCGTGTAGAGGTTGAGTTGCATCTGCGCATAGCCCAGATTGTAGTAAGCGGCAGCGTAAAGGTCCTTTTGCGCATCTTTCGGTTTGCTTTTGATAAACCGGCTGTAGTCGGCGGCCGCCTCCTGAAACTGGTTTTGCCTATACCTCGCCTCTCCGCGCCAGTAGCAGCATTCTGCCCAGGCGGTAAGATCGACCTTGCCCATGTCAATGCCCAAGGAAAACTGCTCGGCAGCCCCCCGGTAGTCGCCGTTGACATACCGCTGTATGCCGTATCGGCAGTGAATGCGCTGTTTGGCCTGCAATAAGTTGTTGTCGGGCTTGCGTATTTTGGCTATCGAAGTGAGCGCCGCCTCGTAGTTGGTGGTCGTGCCGAGGATGTCTGTCAAAAAACCGCTGACCCGTCCGGCATAGTTGGATGTCGGCCAGGTGTTGAGAAAGTTTTCAAGAATCTCGATGTCGTCACCGAACAGCGAAGTATTGCTGCTATAGACAATGGCGCAGAGGTCGTAAGCAGCAGCTTCGCGGGTGTCGGCATTGCCGTCGGTGATGGCACAGGCCTGACTGTAGGCAAGGCGTGCCTGTTGCGTTTCACCCTGTTGGAGAGCCGACTGACCGACCAGCATGTAGGCAAACTGCCGCAGTTCGGGCTGCGAGGCCCGTGTGGCCAAAGCCGCATTGCGGAAGGCTGACTCGTAGTGGCGGGCGTCGTACTCGAGAATGCCGGCATTGTAGGCACTGGACGGTACGGGGTCTGAGGTTTGGGAGAGATACTCGCGGAAACAAGAAAGTGCGTCCTCGTAATTGCCGGATTGCAGTTTGCACTCTGCCTTCAGACGCAGAGCTTCGGCTTGGAGCGCTTTGTCGGCAGGGGTATAGGCATCGATGGCCCGTACGGCTTCGTCCCACTTCCCTTGTGCATACAGAATCTGCATGCGATAGAAAGGAACGGTCTCCTCGTATTTCTCGTCCTGTGGCAGACGGCCGAAATGCTGGAGAGCCGACTCGTAGTTGCCCTCTGCATAATCACAGTACCCCAGGTAGTATTCGGCTTCGGCCTGATAGGCAGCATCGTGCATGTCATAGAGCGTCTGGTATCTGGTGCGGACTTCCTTGATTTGCTCTTTCGTCGGCGACTCGCCCAATGCATTGAGTGCAGCTTGTCCGTCGTAGAAATACTGCAGATGCTGCAGACTGGGCCTCAACTGATGAAGCGCAGGGGCCTTGAACGGAGAGACGTTGTACTCGCCAAAGGTGGACATTTGTTCGGTTTCGGCCTCAATCAAGCGGTCGCCCCGTTCGGCTGAAGCCGGATTCTGCCGAAGCCATCGGCTCGTCTGCGGGTCGATGTCCTGTGCATTCGCCATCAGCGGGAAGAGGCATAAAAGAACTGTCGTAAAGGTGTCGTATCGTTGCATGACTTGTTGTGTTCTAGTGAGGTGCGGTGTAGCCCCTTGTCGTTATTTGACGGAATCGTTATTTGACGGAATCGTTGACTTCCGTCCCATTATCTTCCGTTCCTTCAATCTTGGCTTTGAGGAACTGTATTTTGCCCGCAGCCACCTTGCTTTGCTGTGTGTAAAGGAGTTGTGCAGCAAGCATCTTGCCAAGCTGGCTGGTGAGCGCAATGGCCTGACACTCTTTGGCGCTGACTACAATCGGATAGGCTTTGCTCCCGTTTTTGTACAGCAGGTGAGCTTTCAGCTTCTGGTCGGAAGAATGCATGTCGATGAAGCCGAGTATCGAATCGTCTGTATAGGTGACCGATTCGTGGCACAGCCCCTGGTTCTTGAACTGATAGTTTGCGCCCGTGTTCGACAAGGGGACGTCGGCTGTCACAGCCTGTGTGCCATCGGCACCCGTCAAACGGAGTCGGGTATGGTTGATGTAGGTACTTCCCCGATATTCACTTATCAGCTGTACGTGCCCGTATTCGTCGACTGAGGCATGGAGGTAGCAGCGCTCCAGGTTGTGCGGTGTGTCCGTACCCTTCACGAACCAGCGTCCGAGGTCATCGTACTCACCCTTTTCGAACACGAAATTGCCGTTTTGTACCATCTCGTTAATCATTTGAGTGACGGCTATCAGCATCGTGTCGGCTGTGGCCAAAGAGTCCTCCTGTTGGGCAAGTTCGACCCGATAGTTGAGCTGGTGTCCCAGCTTCCTCCACTCGAGTGTTTCTTTGCTGTGCTTGTCGATAGAGTCGAGTTTTGCTTTGGCCAGCGACAGGTCGCTTGCTGCGAGAGCGTTTTCGGCTTCGTGGTACAATTGTCCGGCCCTCTTTTCAGCCGTGTCGGTACAACCGGCCATTATTGCGGCGATGCAGGCCGCCAGGACCCAGGTCATTTTTATTGGTCTTCTCATAACAGTTCTAATTTGCCTCATTTAGTTCACGCGGTCCACTTGTTTGACGCCGTGTATCAGTTTGATTTTCTTGATTAGGGTGTTGAGCGACGACAAGTCCTGGACCATCACGGTCAGATGCCCTCTGAAGAGTCCGCCTTCGGCATCGATGTTGATGGCTCTGAGCAATGTGTCCTTCTCCTTGTTGATGAGCGAAGAGATGTTGGATACAATACCAATGTCGTCCTGGCCGACCACACGCAGCGTGATGCTGTACTGACTGCCGCTCTTCCCGCTCCATTTGGCCTTGACGATGCGGTACGGATACTTTTCCCGCAGATTGCGGATGTTGGCGCAGTCTGCACGGTGTATGCGTATTCCACCGGAGATGCTGACAAACCCGACCACGTCGTCGCCGTAGATGGGGTGACAGCATCCGGCCAGACTGTAGTCCAGTCCTTTGAGGTCTTTGTCGATAATCAGCACGTCTTCCTTTAGCGGAGTCTTTTCCTTCCGCTCCGGACCTTGGGCTATTCTCAAGTCGAATTCCTCTGCACTGTGCGGCTCGACTTCCCCTTGGATGACTGGCGTCTGCATAGAGTCGAACGACTTCAGGACATCCTCCACATCAATCTCCTGTATGGCCAGGGCATGGAAGAACTGGGTTTGTGTCTTGAATCCCATGCGGACAATCAGCTTCGAGAGGTCCCCCTCCTCGATTTCGATTTTGCGGTTCTTGAAGCGTCGCTGCAGGATTTCCTTTCCCGCCTCAGCCTCGCGGTTTTCGATTTCTTTTAGGCCTTGCCGGATGCGGTTTTTGGCCTTGGTGGTGGTGACGATATTCAGCCAGTCCTGTTTGGGCGACTGTTGGGGAGAGGTCAGGATTTCCACCTGGTCTCCCGAACTGAGCTTGTAGTTGATTTTGACATTCCGGTTGCCTACCTTTGCCCCGACACACGACAATCCCAACTTGGAGTGAATCTGAAAGGCGAGGTCGAGCACGGTTGCGCCTTTGGGAAGACGGAATACATCGCCGCGCGGCGTGAAGACGAATATCTCCTCCTGGTACAGCCCCATAGATAGGTCTTTCATCAGTTCGTCAGGAGAGGAGTTGTGTTCCAGTACGTCTCTGATAGAGCCCATCAGCTGGTCCAGGGCGCCTTGGCTCTTCAACCCCTTGTAGAGCCAATGGGCTGCGAGACCGCGTTCGGCGATGTCGTCCATTCTTTTGGTGCGAATCTGCACTTCCACCCACCGCTTCTCTGGTCCGTAGACGGTGATGTGCAGAGACTCATAACCATTGGATTTCGGAATGGAAAGCCAGTCCTTCAGTCGCTTGGGGTTGGGAACATACATGTCCGTCACGATGCTATAGGCCTGCCAGCAGTCGGCCTTCTCTTTGGCCGGGTTCGGTTCGTCGATGATGATACGAATGGCAAAGAGGTCGTATATCTTGTTCAGCGAAGTCTGTTGGGCAACCAGCTTGTGGTGGATGGAAGAGATGGACTTAGTGCGCCCCTTGATGTAGAAGTTCAGTTGCGTCGTTTCGCGCAGCCGCTTCTCCAGTGGCTCGATGAAGGCCCGCATATAGGCATCACGACTCGCTTTGGTCTGTTGCAGTTGGTGGGCGATGTCGTCGAAGGTGGCCCGGTCCTCGTACTTGAGGGTCATGTCCTCCATCTCCTGCTTGATGACATAGAGGCCCAGTCTGTGCGACATTGGTGTGTAGAGCAGTTTGCACATCCGGGTGACCTCTTGCCGGTACTTGATGTTGTCCGTGTGGTTGAGCATCTTCATAAGTACATAGCAGTCGGCTATCAAGCAGATGATGACACGGATGTCTTCGGCCATAGAGATGAGCAGCTTGCGGAAGTTCTCGTCCTCCATGGCATTGTGTTGGGCAAAGAGTTCCTTCACCCGGCTCATGCATTCCATCAGGTGGGCCGTGTCCGCACCGAACAGTTTGACTACGGTTTCGCTGTCCAAAATCTTTTTGGCGACCAGCGGATAGAGGACAACCGTCAGCATCGTCGACTGCTTGAGACCGATGTTCAACTGTATGACGCGACAGGCAGACAGGGAGAGGAGCAGTTGACTGACGCCATTGGCATCACGGTCGTATGCTCCGCTACGTATGCCCTGGTGAACGAAATGACGCAAATCGCTCCATTCCGTAGCGCTGAAAAGGGGTTTGGCCTGACGGTAAAGGTAGTGTAAAACCTCCCGCAGTTCCTGTCGTTCCTCCGTATTGAAAGCTTCCATCTTCCTATAATCTCTTCTATTGATGTTTTGCCGAATTGGCGGACAGAATCCGAATCCTTGGTGATAAAAACATCGCAAAAGTATAAAAAAAAACAATAGAATGGTACAACCAATTGAAAAAAAACATACTTTTGCGCACAATTTCCTTTCGAAATCCAAAAACAATTGGATACGATATTAATTAAACACTGTTGTTTTATGTTTACACAGCAAGATCTGAAAGAGTTGGAAGCGCGGGGAATCTCCCAGGAAAAAGCGCAGTCGCAACTTGATTCGTTCGCGAAAGGCTTTCCTTATCTGACTCTGAAATGCGCTTCGTCGTTGGAATACGGAATCATGAGCATCGATGATGATGCTGCTATGTATTACCAAGACTTGTGGGCCAAATACCTTACGACAAACAAGCAGATTCTGAAGTTCGTGCCTGCATCGGGTGCAGCCAGCAGAATGTTCAAGAACTTGTTTGAGTTTTTGGCCGCCGACTACAATGTGCCGACTACGGATTTTGAGAAAACCTTCTTTGATGGAATCGGGCGGTTCGCCTTCTATGAGGAACTGAACAAAGTCTGCCAGGCCAACGAAGGTATGTCTGTCACTGCATTGATGCAGGCTGGGCATTACAAGGCCGTTGTAGAGAATCTGCTTATGGAGAAGGGCTTGAACTATGGCCAACTCCCGAAGGGATTGTTGACCTTCCACCATGCGGATAAGGAAGAAGTCCGTAAGGCTTTCGAAGAACATCTGGTCGAAGGTGCACGCTATGCTGCCAACGGAGAAGGTAAGGTCAACCTGCACTTTACGGTAAGCCCAGAGCATTTGCCACTATTTGAGCGTTTGGTCGAAGAGAAGGTTCCCGTTTACCAAGATGCCTATGGCGTAGTCTACAACATTACGTTCTCAACACAGAAAGCCTCGACAGATACCTTGGCCGTCAATCCCGACAACACCCCGTTCCGCGACGACAAGGGAAAACTGCTGTTCCGCCCAGGTGGCCACGGTGCTTTGATCGAGAATCTGAACGAGCAGAATGCCGACGTGATTTTCATCAAGAATATAGACAATGTCGTCCCCGACTCGCTAAAACCCGCGACGGTCAAGTACAAGCAGATACTCGGTGGTATCCTGATTAGCTTGCAGCAGAAGATTTTCAGCTTCGTGCAGCTGCTTGAAAGCGGGAAGTATGGTCACGAGCAGTTGGTCGAGATGATTTATTTCCTACAGAAGAACCTCTTCGTGCGAAATCCTGAAATCAAGCAGCTCGATGACACCGAACTGGCCATTTACCTGAAATCTAAGCTGAACCGTCCGCTTCGCGTGTGTGGTATGGTACGCAATCAGGGAGAGCCTGGCGGCGGTCCGTTTATCGTAGAGAGTCCTGACGGTACCTTCCAAAATCAGATACTCGAGTCCTCTCAGATTAATATGAATGACTCCGCTTCGGTCGAGATGTTCAAACAAGGCGGATATTTCAATCCTGTTGATTTGGTTTGCGCCACCCACGACAAGAACGGCAAGCCGTTCAATCTGTTGAAGTACGTTAATCCGCAGACGGGATTCATATCGCACAAGAGCAAGAACGGCAAAGAACTGAAAGCACTGGAGCTCCCAGGCCTTTGGAATGGTGCCATGAGCGATTGGAATACGGTCTTTGTGGAAGTTCCGAGCGAGACGTTCAATCCTGTCAAGACGGTCAACGACTTGCTCCGTCCGCAACACCAACAGTAAAGAGATGACCCTTTGACAACCTCAGTTCGCCTATAAGACACAAGAGGGTAATCAGCCGGCGTGGTTCGCTATGAGTCCACGCTGGCTTTGCTTGGTTTTGCACCATATGCTTGTTTTTCCGCGGTTTGCATATTGTACTAATTTTTGCTTCGTATAGTCGATGATTATCTTTTACTGTGACAGAATACAGGAGTGTCCCGAACTTTCGGAAGAAGACTCAGTGCATGCCGTGCGTGTTTTGAGACATGTGGAAGGCGATGAGATTACCGTCGTGGACGGGATGGGGACGTTCTACAGCTGCGCTATAACGGAGGCGCATCCCAAGCATTGCCGTTTCCGCATACTGCAAGAAGAGAAGGAACAGCACTGGCCCTATCGTGTAGAGCTGGCTGTTGCTCCTACCAAGAATGCAGACCGAATAGAATGGTGCCTTGAAAAGGCGACAGAGATGGGCTTGGACAGGTTCGTGCCCTTGAAGACGCGTTTTAGCGAACGGAAAGACATGAAGACGGGACGGTTGCTCCGCGTCGCTGTATCGGCCATGAAGCAAAGTCTCAAGGCCACCTTGCCGCAGATAGACGAGATGACCGATATCGGCGCATTCCTTAAAGAGCCCTTCGACGGGCAGAAGTTTATTGCCCATTGCCTGAAGGATTCCCCGCGCAAGTTGCTGTCGCAAGAGGTCAGACCCAATACTGCCGTGCGGGTGCTGATAGGGCCGGAGGGCGACTTCAGCGAGTCGGAGGTCGAGCAGGCTATGGCGAACGGATATGTGCCGGTCAGTCTCGGAGAACAGCGGTTGCGGACAGAAACGGCAGCGTTGGCAAGCGTGCATACTGTCCACATTATAAACGAATTGTCAACTCGGAAATGATATAAAGAGGTTGCAAATAGAAAGGAAAGCTCTAAAGACGTCCAAAAAGTAACTTCAAATTGATTAACAATCAGAAAAATGAATTACTTTTGCACTTTGTTCCCCGTAATGTAAGTATTGGGGGAGGATAGTTTCGAATTTGTAATAGAACAACATATATGGCAGAAATTACCGAAAACATGCAGCAGGAGGCTTCAGTCCTTCCGGCAGAAAGCACAAAGGAGAATGTAATCCCAGCAGCGGCTACAGCCGACGAAACTCCGGCTTCTGTGTCCGATGACGACACTGCGCCGGCAGATGTCGAGACTCCCGCAGTTGAGAAGAAAATTTATGCAAATAGGCAGGAAGTCCTTGATCGTCTGTCGGAAATCGCTAATGAGACAACCGACGAGGCTCGCGATGAAATCAACTACCTGAAGATAGTGTACTACAAGTTGCGTCAGCAGGAAACGGATGCTGCGATGAAGGCTCTTTTGGAAAGTGAAGACGGAATGGCTACATTCGAATCGAAACCCGATGAGTTGGAGTCGAAGCTGAAAGACCTGCTCAATGTGCAGAAGGAAGCCCGTGCTGCAATGGTCGAAGCCCGCAACAAGGAATTGGCTGACAATCTGCAGAAGAAACAGGAAATCCTGAAGCAGATGGTCGACATTGCCCAAAATGCAGACGGAGCCGGACAGCAGTACAACACTTTCGTCGATTTGCAGAAGCAGTTCAAGGAGTCGGGAGATGTCGACCCCAAGGAGGTGAATGCCCTCTGGAAGCAATTCAATATGCTCAACGAGCAGTTCTATGACGCGCTCAAGATCAACAAGGAACTCCGCGACTATGACTTCAAGAAGAACCTTGACCGGAAGACAGAACTCTGCGCGGAGGCCGAGAAACTCGGTGAGGCTGCTGATGTCATCCAGGCTTTCCGCCGCCTGCAGGAACTCCATGACGAATGGAAAGGCATCGGCCCTGTAGCCCCCGCCGTACGCGAAGAGATTTGGGCTCGCTTCAAGGCCGCTTCGACAATAGTCAACAAACGTCATCAACAACATTTCGACAAGTTGAAAGAGCAGGAGTCGGCCAACGAAGCCGGCAAGACTGCCCTTTGCGAGAAGATCGAGGCCATCGACTTGTCTGCCATCGACCAAATAAAGGGTTGGGAAGACCAGACAGCAGTGGTGCTGAGTCTGCAGGAAGAGTGGCGCAAATTCGGGTTCGCCAACAAGAAAGTCAATACACAGCTCTTTGAGCGATTCCGTCAGTCGTGTGACGCTTTCTTCAAGGCCAAAGCAGCTTTCTTCAAGGCACACCGTGAGGAGCAGAACTGCAATGTGCGTAAAAAGACGGAACTTTGCGAGAAGGCAGAGTCACTGAAGGATAGCCAGGAGTGGCGTAAGACGACCGATTTGCTTGTCAATCTGCAGAAGGAATGGAAGACTATCGGTCCTGTTCCCCATAAGGTGGGTACAGCCCTTTGGGAGCGTTTCCGCTCGGCTTGCGATGCATTCTTCGAAGCCAAGGAGAAGGCTTTGGGTGGAGAGAAAGCCGAGGAAAAGGCCAATCTCGAGAAGAAGCAGACGGTGCTGGAGAAGCTCAAGCAGTTGAAGGAGAACGTGCAAAAGGTGCAGCCTCAGGAAGTCCGCGACCTGATGTCCGAATGGAACCAGATTGGTCATGTGCCCTTCAAGGAGAAAGACAAACTCTACAACGCCTATAAGGAGATTGTCGATTTCTTCTTTGATAATGTCGACATGAAAGGCCAGAAAGCTCGTCTCGACAGTTTTCGCGAACGGTCAAAGACGGTCATTTCTGACGGCAAGCAGGCTGTGCAGACCGAACGCCAGAAGTTGCAGCGGCAGTTGGAACAGCTTCGCAACGACTTGAAGACGTATGAGAACAACCTCGGGTTCTTGAATGCCAAGAGTAAATCCGGCAACGGTATGTTGGCGCTTATGGAACGCAAGAAGAACGATTTGGTCCGCGAAATCGAGGAACTGAAGGCAAAGATAAACATTTTGGACGAATAATAAATAGAATAGATATGAGGATATTCCTCCGGGAAGAGACAGAAGGTGTCTTGCCGTAGGATGTCAATATCAAGAAAATATTAAGACAATGGCTTTAGCAACGCAATACAATCCGGCAGAAGTCGAAGACAAGTGGTATCAGTACTGGCTAGAACATAAGGCATTCGCCAGCAAGCCTGACGGACGGGAGGCATACACGGTAGTGATTCCGCCCCCGAACGTGACGGGAGTGCTCCACATGGGACATGTCCTTAATGAAACCATTCAGGATATTTTGGTCAGACGAGCCCGTATGGAGGGCAAGAACGCCTGTTGGGTGCCTGGCACAGACCATGCCTCGATAGCTACCGAGGCAAAGGTCATCAAGCGACTCAAGGAGCAGGGTATCAACAAGAGTGACCTTACCCGTGAGCAGTTTCTGAAGCACGCTTGGGAATGGACGGACGAGCATGGCGGAATCATCTTGAAGCAGTTGCGCAAACTCGGCTGTTCTTGCGACTGGGACCGTACTTCATTCACCATGGATGAGACCCGTTCTCGCGCTGTCATCAAGGTCTTCTGCGACCTTTACGACAAGGGACTTATCTACCGCGGCCTTCGTATGGTAAACTGGGACCCAGAGCGTCAGACAGCACTTTCCGATGAGGAGGTTATCTACCACGACGAGCACTCGAAGCTCTACTATATGAAATACTATGTAGACGAGCCCGCAGGTAGTACTGATGGAGAGGCCCCGGATGCCATTGTAATCTGCAACAACGACAAGCCATTCGATCCGACCGTCAAGTGTCAGGTCATACACCGTGACCCGCAAGGACGTCGTTATGCCGTAGTCGCTACGACACGTCCGGAGACCATTATGGGCGATGTTGCCATGTGCATCAACCCCAAAGACCCGAAGAACTCCTGGTTGAAAGGCAAGAAAGTCATCGTGCCGAAGGTCGGCCGTGTCATTCCGGTCATTGAAGACCGCTATGTGGAAATCGAGTTCGGTACGGGTTGTCTGAAGGTGACTCCGGCACACGATGTGAACGACTACATGTTGGGTCAGAAGTATGATTTGCCCATCATCGATGTCTTCAATCCGGATGCAACCCTGAGCGAGGCTGCCGGCATGTATGTCGGCATGGACCGCTTCGACTGCCGTAAACAGATTGCTCTCGACCTCGCCGCTGAGGGCCTGCTTGAGAAAGAAGAGGACTACGACAACAAAGTGGGCTATTCCGAGCGTACCAATGTGCCTATCGAACCGCGTCTTTCGTTGCAATGGTTTCTCTCGATGCAGCATTTTGCCGACATTGCTTTGCCGCCTGTCATGAACGACGATATCAAGTTCTATCCGGCAAAATACAAGTCGACTTACCGCAACTGGCTGGAAAACATCAAGGACTGGTGCATCTCTCGTCAGCTTTGGTGGGGTCACCGCATTCCGGCCTATTTCCTGCCCAATCAAGAAGGTGTGAAGGACGAAGACCGCAAGTATGTCGTCGCCCCGACCGCCGAAGAGGCTTTGGCTAAGGCGCAGGCCATCGACCCGAATATCAAGTCGATCGTCGAGTTGAAGCAGGACGAGGGCGCTCTTGATACCTGGTTCTCCAGTTGGCTTTGGCCTATCTCTTTGTTCGACGGCATAGAGCATCCGGATAACGAGGAAATCCGTTATTACTATCCGACCAACGACCTTGTGACTGGCCCAGACATTATCTTCTTCTGGGTAGCACGTATGATTATGGCTGGCTACGAGTATATGGGCCAGATGCCGTTCAAGCATGTCTACTTCACCGGTATCGTGCGCGATAAGCTCGGCCGCAAGATGTCCAAGTCATTGGGTAATTCGCCAGACCCGCTGGACCTCATAGAGCGTTATGGCGCTGACGGTGTGCGTATGGGTATGATGCTGTCGGCCCCGGCTGGCAACGACATCCTGTTCGACGATGCTTTGTGCGAGCAGGGACGTAACTTTAACAACAAAATTTGGAATTCCTTCCGCTTGGTACAGGGATGGACGGTAGCCGATATCGAACAGCCGGAGGCCGCACGTAAGGCTTGCGAGTGGTTTGATGCCAAGTTGGCACAGGTCGGCTACGGTCTGCAGGAGCAGTTCAAGCAGTATCGTCTCTCCGAGGCCTTGATGCTGGTTTACAAACTCTTCTGGGACGAGTTCTCAGCCTGGTATCTCGAACTTGTCAAGCCCGCCTATGGCCAGCCTATCGATGCTGTGACCTACGCGAAGACCATTTCTTACTTCGATATCCTGCTCAAGATGTTGCACCCGTTCATGCCGTTCATCACCGAGGCTTTGTGGCAGAGCATTACCGAGCGCAAGGACGGCGAGAGCATCATGTTCGAGACTCTTCCTGTATACACCGAACCGTCGGCTGAGACTTTGACGGTTGTCAACAACTTCGAGCTCGCCAAGGAGGTTGTAGCTGGAATACGCACCGTACGCGCCCAGAAGCAGATGTCGCCGAAGGTAGCCGTCGAACTTGATGCCGTCGGACAGAATCCGGTCGCTTCGCTGTCGGCTGTCATTGTCAAACTGGCCAATGTGTCGGATATCAAGGTGGTCGAGGCCAAGTCAGGTATTTGCGCTTCCTTCCTAGTCGGCACGACCGAGTATGCCGTTCCGTTGGGCGACAGCGTTGATGTAGAGGAGGAACTCAAGAAACTCGAGGCTGACCTCAAGTACAATGAAGGCTTCCTACAAAGCGTGCTGAAAAAGCTCAGTAACGAGAAGTTCGTCAATGGCGCCCCGGCAGCAGTCGTGGCCAATGAGCGCAAGAAGCAGGCCGATGCCGAAAGCAAGATTGCCACAATAAAGGAGGCTATTGCGGCCCTGCGCAAGTAAGACAAACGTCAATCGCGTTTGCGCGAGTCTCGCAAAAACTGCAAAACAAGACGAAGCTGTTTTTACATTTCTAGTAAAAACGGCTTCGTTGTGGATATATTGTTGTGGTTATAACGGCTTCGTCGTACTATCATAGAATAGTGCTGTTCACATGTGGGTGACGTCGGGATTGTCTTATGAGTAATGTCGGAATTGACTTATGAGGGAATAGCGTTGTTCGCCTATGGTGGTAGTTGAGATTTTTACTCTAGCCCGAGAATCTTATAGATGAGGGGCATGACGTCGTGTTTGACCACTTTGTCGTTCAGGCGGTGTTCGCCGTCGAAGATGGTAAAATGGTCGCGGCCATAGTGGCGGATGTAGTCATCCTGGGTATGCACTGTCGTGTCGTTTTTGCCGAAGAGTCCGTATACATTGTCTTTCTCCTCGGGTGTGATGTTTTGGAATGACAACTTTTCCACTTCCTTGAATTCTGCTATCATCTGTTTGTCGACCTTGAAACTCTTGGCCCCGTCAGCCCGTTTGTTTTGGAAATCTACATTGCCCAGACCCCGGAACATTAGGTGCTTGGCCATATGGAAAGAGGGATTGACCAATATCCGCTTGTAGCCGTGTTGCAGTTCGGCGTACATGCCGCCCATACTGGTCCCGATAATCAGATCCGGATTTTCAGCAGCCACATACTCCTTGAGAAACGTAACGGCTTCCTTCGGGCTTATCGGAATGTCAGGACTAACCACGCAGACATCCTTTCCGTAAAGGTAATTGCGGAGATTGGTAGCTGTGCCTGTCGAGCCGGCAGAGGAGAAACCATGCAGGTAGAGAATCTTTTTCATATATTTGCCAAATTACATTTCAAGATTACATTGGGACGCAAAGATGGAGATTTCTTATGACAAAAGCAAGAATTCGGGGACGAAAAAAGGGATATATTTATATTTTGTTTACTTTTGCGCTGTTGCATTATTAATAAATAGACACAGAGATTAAGGTATTGCTGTTATGTATTTAGAGAATTTTAAGCCGAAATTGTTCAGTTGCCTCAAGGGTTACAACGCACAGAAGTTCAGCCAGGATGCTATGGCCGGTCTGATTACCGGCATAGTTGCCTTGCCGTTAGCCATCGCTTTCGGTATCGCCAGTGGCGTTTCGCCTGAGAAAGGCATCATCACTGCCATTGTGGCCGGTTTCATTATCTCGCTCCTGGGTGGATCGAGAGTGCAGATTGGAGGTCCGACGGGTGCATTCATCGTTATAATTTACGGCATTGTCACCAACCCTGCTTACGGCGAGGAAGGCTTGTTGGTCGCTACGCTGATGGCCGGTGTGCTGTTGGTCCTGATGGGATTCTTCAAGTTGGGTTCCGTTATCAAGTTCATACCCTATCCCATTGTAATCGGTTTTACGGCCGGAATAGCAGTTACCATATTCACGACCCAGTTGGGAGACATTTTTGGTTTGAAGCAGGAAGTCATTGACCCAGCCACCGCACAAGCCGTCATTGATCCGGAGACGGGCGACAAGCTTTTAGCCCCGCTCAAGACTCCCGGCGACTTTATCGGCAAGTGGGTGTGCTACGTCAACCATCTTCAGTATTTCAATCTGTGGAATTTTGCAGTGGCCGTCTTGAGTATCCTTACCATCCTGTTCTCGCCCAAACTGTTGCGCAAGGTGCCTGGCCTGAACAAGATACCAGGCTCGCTCTATGCCATCGTGCTGGTCACACTAGTCGTACTTGCTATGAAGCATTTCGGCGGCATCACGGGCATCGACACCATCGGCGACCGGTTTCGCATACAAGGCAAACTGCCTGCGCCGGTAGTGCCCGAGATTACTTTTGAGATGATACAGGATTTGATGCCCATAGCCTTTACAATAGCTATCCTGGGCGCCATAGAGTCATTGCTCAGCGCTGCTGTGGCCGATGGTGTAATTGGCGACCAGCACAACTCCAATACGGAGCTGGTGGCTCAGGGTATCGCCAATATCGTCTCCCCGATATTCGGCGGCATCCCGGCTACAGGCGCCATAGCACGTACGATGACCAATATCAACAATGGCGGACGGACTCCGGTGGCCGGTATGATTCATGCCGTAGTGCTGCTGCTGATACTTATCGTGCTTATGCCACTGGCTAACTACATACCTATGGCCTGCCTGGCCGGCGTGCTGGTTATTGTGTCGTACAATATGTCGGGTTGGCGCACCTTCCGGACCATGATGCACAATCCGAAGAGCGATGTCAGCGTGCTGCTTGTCACGTTCTTCCTGACTGTGATTTTCGATTTGACCGTGGCTATTGAGTTCGGCATCATACTCGCCTGCCTGCTCCTGTTGCGGCGTATAGCCAGCGTGGGTCACATCACCTTGCAGGAAAAGGAAATCGATGCCAACGACGACACCGATGTGACGACTCACGAAGAGACGCTGAAGATTATAGACGGCGTGCAGGTCTATGAGATAGATGGTCCGTTCTTCTTCGGCATTGCCAACCGCTTTGAGGAACTTTCGGCTCACATGCTCGAAGTGCCTATGGTCAGAATTATCCGTATGCGCAAAGTCCCCTTCGTTGATGCCACTGGCCTGCATAACCTTGAGGTGTTTGTTCAGAAGAGCCATCAGCAGGGCATTCATGTCATTTTGAGCGGTGTGCGCCCGGATGTGCTTAAGGTCATTCGCAAGTCTTCACTGTACGGTGAGGTCGGAGAGAAGAATATTTTTGACCACATCAACGGTGCCATGGCACGTGCGGAAGAGGTTGTCAACCATCCGCATACACATCACAGGGCATACGTGTAAGTCAATGTAATAACCAAGACCATGATAGAAATACGCAAAGTAGAAGGAAGCCGCAAGGCGCTGAAGGAGTTCGTCCGTTTCGCCATCCGATTGTACAAAGGGAACCCGTACTATGTCCCGCCCATCATCAAGAGCGAAATAGATATCCTGGATGAGCAGGTGAACCCTTCCTTCGACTTTTGCGAAGCCGCTTTCTTTATGGCCTATCGCGATGGTGCGCCTGCGGGCCGCATTGCCGGCTTCATCAACCAAAGCGCCAACGAGAAGTTTGGCGAGGGGCAGTGCCGTTTCGGGTTCGTTGATTTTGTGGACGACGAGGAGGTGAGCCGTTCGCTGCTGGATGCAGTGAGCCGTTGGGGTAGGGAGAAGGGCATGAATGTCCTGATGGGCCCTATGGGAATGACCGACTTGGATTACGAAGGCTGCCTGATTGAGGGCTTTGACAAATTGTCAACGAATGTGACCCTCTACAACTATCCCTATTATCCGCAGCACTTCGAGCACTACGGACTGAAGCCAGATATGTACTCGAGGGAATACCGCATCGAGTGTCCTAATGAGCTGCTTGACAAATACCGCAAGGTGGCTGAGCTCATCGCTACCCGTTACCAGCTGCGAGCCGTCAAAGACCTGTCGGCCAAACACCTTGTGAACACCTGGGGGCACAAGTTGTTCGCTTTGCTCAACGAAGCCTATGCGCCTCTGTATGGATTTACCGAACTGACAGCCCGCCAGATAGACTATTACATCAACCTGTGGTTGCCGCAGGTGCGTCTCGACCTTATCCGGCTCGTGGTGGACAAAGACGACAACCTGGTTGCCTTCGGCATAAGTTGCCCGTCTTTGTCACGGGCGCAGCAGAGGGCCAGGGGCAGTATGTGGCCTTTCGGTTGGATGCATCTCGCCAATGCCATGTACAGAAAAGGCGGAACAGACACCCTCGACCTGCTGCTCATCGCGGTCCGTCCGGATATGCAAGGCAAAGGCGTCCATATGCTTATCTTTGCAGAGATACTGGAAGAAGCCATCAAAAACGGCTATCGTTGGGTGGAAAGCAACCCGGAGCTGGAGAGTAATCAGAAAGTCCAGCAGATGTGGAAGAACCTGAACCATACTTGCCACAAGCGCCGGTGCTTCTACCGGAAAGACATCTGACTGTCAGTCAGGTCTGATAAATACCCTTGTGTGATTGCAGCCCGGTAAAATCCGAAATGCTATTGCAGCCCGATAAACCTGAAATGGGATAATGGGAAAAAACTCCTTATGGCGCCAGCAGCGTACGGGCATTGGCTATGGCCTGCTCGGTGATATGCGAGCCGCTGAGCATGCGCGCGATTTCCCTAATCCGATCGTCTCCTTTCAGTTCGGTGATGTGAGTCTGTGTGCTGCTGTCATCGTCCTCCTTATATACCCTAAAGTGAGTCTCGCCCTTGCCTGCTACCTGGGGCAGGTGGGTGATGGTGATGACCTGCAGATGCGACGAGATCTGCTTCATTACCTCGCCCATGCGGTCTGCTATGTCGCCGGAAACGCCCGTGTCGATTTCGTCGAAGATAATAGTCGGCAACGTCTTGGCAGCTGCTATAAGTGACTTGATGGAGAGCATCAGACGGGAGATTTCACCGCCCGAAGCCACTTCGCCGGCGGGCTTGAGGGGCTGGTTTTTGTTGGCTGAGAAGAGGAATTGAATTTCGTCTGTACCGGAAGCAGAGAAATCGTCAAGGGTAGAGAATTGTACCTTGAACTGCACGTTGGCCATACCCAGATAGGCTACCTTTTCGACCAACGCTTTCTCAAACGATTTGGCCGCCTTTTGCCGTATGGCCGAGAGGGTGGATGCGCTTTTGGCAGCCCGCTCCGTCTGCTCTTTGAGTTGCCGTTCGGCTTCCTCTATCTCTTCGCTGCTATTGTCGATATGAAGCACGCGTTCCTGCAGGCTGTCGCGCACCTGTATCAGTTCTCCGACAGTCTCCTTGTCAAATTTCTTCAGTAGGGAGTAGATGGTGCTGAGCCGTTCTTCGACAAAGCTGAGGCGGCTCGGGTCTATGCTGACCGCTTCAGCCTGACCGCTTATGTCGTCGGCGATGTCTTTCAAGTCGATGTAGTCCGACTCCATCCGTTCGGCAATTTCCTTCAGGCCTGGGTAGATGCGGCTGATGTTTTGTGCCTCCGACTGTAACTGCTTCAGGACCTGCAGCACGCAAGGCCCGTCTGCTTCCAGTTGGCCGGAGATGGATACAAGTCCGCTCTTAATTTCCTCGGCGTGGCTGAGCAGTTCCTGCTCTTCCTCAAGTTCCTCGATTTCGCCCTCCTTTAGTTGCGCTTCATCCAGTTTCTCCAGCTGGTAGCGTATGTAGTCAGCCTCTTCCGCTCCCTTGGCGGCTTCTTCTTTGAGCTGCCGGAGACTGTCGCGCAGTCCGACAAGCAGCTTGTATTGCTTCCGATAGTCGCTCAACTGCTCCTTGTCTTGGGCGAGGGCATCGATGACCTCTTGCTGGAAGGCGCTTTTGCCTAACAACAGGTTTTGGTGTTGTGAGTGTATGTCGATGAGCGCTTCGCCAAGCGTCTTGAGCAGAGAGAGTTGCACGGGCGTGTCGTTGATGAAAGCCCGGCTCTTGCCGCTCTCGAGCACTTCGCGGCGCACGATGGTGCTGTGGCTGTCATACTCGAGGTCATTGTCGACGAAGGAACTTTCCAGTCCGTAGCCTTCGATGTCGAAGGTGGCTTCGATGACGCATTTCTGCGCGCCGGCCCTGACTGCCTTCGCATCAGCCCTTTGCCCCAAGATAAGACTCAGGGCACCCATGATAATGCTTTTGCCGGCACCGGTTTCGCCGGTCATCACGGTCAGCCCGCGAGTGGGGTTGAACACGAGGTGGCCAATCAAGGCATAGTTCTCTATGGTCAAAGATAAGAGCATGGTTCTTTATCTGCTAAAAAGTAAGTTTCTTCTATTCCTTGTATTCCTGCTTGATTTTGGCCAGTTTGTTGGAATAGGTGGGGAAGATGTCCTGCAGCGTTTTGTAGACACTCTGCTTTTCCGTCATCGGCGCTTCGCTGTAGATGTTCAGGATTTCGTCCAGTTTGGCTGAGATGAACATGTTGGGCAGCGGAGTCTGGGTGTTTGCCTTCTGTACGTTGTCGAGGAGCGTGAACGAGGTGGTGATTTGTGCCCGGCCCTTTTCGACCGACTGGTACATAGCATCCAGACCCAGTCGGTGATAGTTGTACCAGAACGTCCGGTAGTCGGCTTGGTTTTCGTCCAGAAGCGCCGTTATGATGGCGTGTCGATTCTTCTTGTCGTCAAAGGCTTTCCACCCCTTCGAGTCGGAACCCTGCATTTGGCTTACTATGCTCTCGCACTTCTTGAAGTAGGGGTCGCCTCCCTTGGGCGAGAAACTGTCGAAGTCCGTTCCGAGTATGAGGTACGTGTAGTATGCAACAAGCGCCACCAGTTCGTTGTCCAGGTTGAACTCGTTGTAGGTGAGGGTCTGGCCCTCGGTATAGCCGAACGAGATGTTGTCGTCTTTCCAGTTGATGGACGTCGTCTGGTAGGTGGAGTAGTAGACCGGACGGCGTGCCTGCACGGTCAGCGACGCCTTGTAGTTGTCGGCCGACGAGATTTCGCTGATGGTAAAGGCGAACGTGCAGTTGATTTTCTCCTGCGTGGCAAACTGCGCCGAGGTCCATTGCTGTCCGTTGATAAACTCCTGCAGGTCGGCCTTTAGAGTCTCGAAGCGGTCACGATATGACGCCTCGATTTGCTGCGCGTTGATGGTCACCGTCGCTTCGAGTTCCTGGGCTTTGGCCAGCCACGGGATGGCGGCAAGGGTCAAAGCCGAAAAGTATGTGCGCAGTGATAGAGCTGTCATCAGTGGAGACCCATTTGTAGTTTTATCTTCGTGACAAAGCGCTTGGTCGACTGTGCGAACTGACCGTCCATAATCCAAGCGTAGTAGGCGGGCTCTTTGGCGAAGACCTCCTGCACGGGCTTGCCCTTGTGCTTGCCGAAGTTGAAGACCGGCTGTTTTTTGTCGTTGTAGACGATATTGCCCACCACGTCGGCCACATCCTGCTGCTTGCTGTAGTCCTGTAGCCACGTGACATCGTTCTCGAGGTCGTCGTAATGGTCCAGTTGGGCCTTTAGCACCTCGTAGGTGGCCCGTGTGTCGGCATCGGCACTGTGTGCGTCCTCCAGGTCCTTGCCGCAGTAGAACTTGTAGGCAGCGGAGAGGTTGCGGCGCTCCTTCTTGTGGTAGATGTTCATCACGTCAATCGAGCACCGGTTTTCGATGTCGAAGTCTATGCCGTTGCGGTACATCTCTTCCATCAGCATCGGGATGTCGAAGCGGCTTGAGTTGAAGCCGGCCAGATCGCAGCCTTTCCAGTCGTTGGCGACCTTGCGGCCTATTTCCTTGAACGTAGGCTTGTCCTTGACCATCTCATCGGAGATGTGGTGTATGGCCGTCGTTGCCTCCGGGATATGTATGCCGGGGTTGACGAGGTAGTTCTGCTCCGTCTCCTCGCCTTCGGGAGTGACCTTGATGTAACTGAGCTGCACGATGCGGTCGTGCAGCGTGTCTAGCCCCGTTGCTTCGAGGTCAAAGAAGACGATGGGTCGCTTCAGCTTAAGCTTCATAGGACATTGATGTAGACAGGATGTTTTAGTTGGAGAAGTCGGCCAACTGCATAGGCATGATGAGCACCAGCAGGTCTTCCGACTCGTTGTTGACAGCGGGGAGAATGAGGCAGGCGCGGTAGGAATCGGCAAAGAGGAACTCGGCTTCGTCTGAAGGAATGACATTGAGGATGTCTATCAGAAAGTTGGCACGGAATCCGATTTGCAACGGCGTGTCCTCGTAGCTGCAGGTCAACTGTTCGGTGCCTGCGACGGAGAAGTCCACATCCTGAGCGCTGACGGTCAGACGGTTGATGTCGACGTCAAACTTAATCTGATTGGTAGCCTGGCTGGCAAACACGGCCATACGGCGCAGGGCATTGAGACAGTTTTGGCGGTCTATGACCATTCGCTTGGAGTTGTTCTTCGGAATGACGGCCTCGTAGTGCGGGAAGTGACCCTCGATGAGGCGGCAGGTAATCTGATAGTCGCCCAGTTGTATGCGGGCACTCTTGCTGTCGAAGGTGATGGTGGCGTCGTCCATATCCTTCTGGAGGATGCCTTTGAGCAGGTTAGCCGGCTTCTTGGGCAAGATGAACGAGGCTTCGAATCCGCTCTTTACCGAGGTGTTGGTCAGACGGACCAGTTTCTTTGAGTCGCTCGACACGAATGTGAGTGATTCGGGCTTCACGTCGAAGAAGATGCCGTTCATGACAGGACGCAGTTCGTCGTCGGCCACGGCAAAGAGGGTGCTGTTGATGCCGTTAATCAGCGCTTGCGTAGAGATGGAGAAAGTGTGGGCATCGGCTTCGATTTCCTTCTGTAGGGGGTATTCGTCGGCGTTGGCGGCGATGAAGTTGTATTTGCCGTTGGCGTAGGAAACAAAAACCTCCAGGTTGTCGGGGTCGATCTCGAACGTCAGCTCTTGCTGCGGCATTTCCTTCAGAGGGTCGAGCAGGGTCTTTGACGGAACCACGAAGCGGCCGGTGCCTTCGACATCGTTGATGGGGATGTTGGTGATCATCGTGTTGTCGCCATCGGAGGCCGTTACGGAGAGGGCCTGCGGACCAATCTCGAAAAGGAAGTTTTCGAGAATTGCCATTGCATTTTTGCTGCTCAGCACACGGCTGACGGCCGACAGGTGGCCCGTGAGATCAGAACTCAGTACTTGAAATTTCATATTGCGTGTTCGTTTTAAGGATAGCACATATTATATAATACGGGACAAATATAAGCCTTTTTTTTGATGTCGGCAAATATTTGTCCCTCTTTTTTTGTTTAAGGGCCGAAAACCGTCCATAATGACGGGAAATCCGGCCTTAGTTGGGCTTAACAGCGCGCCAGAATCTCCTTGACGTATTCGTAGGTGCGACCCATCGACTCGATGCTGAGTTTCTCTTCAGGAGAGTGGATGCCCAACATAGTGGGGCCGATTGAGATCATGTCAAGGTTGTGGTATTTGGTCAGGAAGAGTCCCGTCTCGAGTCCGGCGTGGATGGCCATTACCTCAGGCTCCTTGTGGAACATCTCGCGGTACGTGTCGGCAGCGATGTGCAGTATCGGTGACTTGGTGTTCGGCTTCCAGCCAGGATAACCCGCACCTTGTGTAACTTCGGCTCCGGCCAGTTCGAAGACGGCCTTGACTGTGTTGGCAATGTCTTCCTTCTCGCTTTCCACGCTACTGCGCTGGCTGGTTTCGATGCGGATGATGCCCGGTTCCGGCATCTTGACGGAAGCCAGGTTGGTCGAGGTTTCGACCAGGTCAGGCATCTCGCGACTCATGCCCTGCACGCCGTGGGGGCAAGCCTGGATGGCGGCCAGCAGACGGTCTACGACCCCCTGCTCGATGATGTGGGCAGGCTTGTCGACGGTTTCTGCCGTCATGTTGAATCCCTTTTCGATGTCGCCTACTTCGCCCTCAATCGTAGCGACGAAGTTGTTGAGGTCGGCCACGAACTGGTCCTTCTGGCTGAAAGGCATACCCACTACAGCCTCGGCCTCGCGGGCGATGGCGTTGCGGAGATTGCCTCCCGTGATGCTCGACAATACGAGGTTGGGCTGGCTCAGCAGGAAGCGTACCAGCACCTTGTTGGCGTTGGCATGGCCGAGGTGGATGTCACCGCCTGAATGGCCGCCGATCAGGCCTGACACTTTGACTTTGGCATAGTAGAGGTCAGGTGCCGGAATGGCTGCATATCTGAACACGGCGCAGGTGTCCTTACCGCCGGCGCATCCCATAAAGATCTGGCCTTCCGTCTCCGAGTCGAGGTTAATCAGTATGTTGCCTGTCATGAATCCGTTCTCCAGGTTGAAGGCACCCGTCATGCCCGTCTCTTCGTCGTAGGTGATGAGTGTCTCCAGCGGGCCGTGCTTGGCTTCGGGGTCTGTCATAACAGCCATGGCGAGGGCCAGTCCGGCTCCGTCGTCGGCGCCCAGCGTGGTGCCGTGGGTCTTGATCCAATCGCCCTCAATATAGGTGTCGATGGGGTCGTGCTCAAAGTCGTGCTCTACGTTCGAGTTCTTCTCGCATACCATATCCATGTGGCCTTGCATCACCACTGTCGGATGGTCCTCGTAGCCGGGAGTGGCCGGCACGCGCATCAAGACGTTGCCCGTCTTGTCGACACGGCACTCCACACCGTTCTCTTTGGCCCAATTGACTAGCCATTGGCGGATTTTCTCCTCCTTCTTCGATGGACGCGGTACTTTTGTTATCGCTTCAAATATGCTCCACACGTTCCGTGGAGTCAAATCTTTCATCTCCATAGTATGATTTGTATTTTAAAAAAAGTTAAAAATATGTTCGAATTCTTGTTTTTTCTCAAAAAGGGACACAATCGCTTGCTCGCTGAAGAAAATTGTACTACCTTTGCACTCGCTCCAACCCTGAACCCGACATCTTGTCAGTACAGACGGTGCAAATATACAAATAATGTTGAAGACTATCATCATTTCTGTCGGAATTCTTTTAATCTGTTTTGTTTTTTTAGCAATTCAGGTTATTTTTTCGAAGAAAAAGAAATTCCCCGACATCCATGTGAGCCAGAACAAGGCGATGCGGGAACGAGGCATACATTGTGTGCAGACCCAGGATTGGGAGGAACGTCATCGCCAGGGTCTCTACGGCAATGGGGCTACGCTGCCCAATAGGGATGGAAACGAAGACGGGAATGGAAATAGTCCGTTCAACGATGAAACAACAGACAATAACATTACCAACAAATAAAGTATGAAGAAAATCTACGCCATCGCTTCAGCCGTATTGACGGCCGGAGCTTTGCTGGGAGGTGCGACCTCCTGCACTGACGGTCAGCAGAAAGTAGACATGAGGCCGGTTTCGGCTTCCGACTCGCTTCGGTTGCCTGTCGCCTACATCAATGTCGACTCGCTGCTGGTCAATTACGATTTCGCCAAAGACCTGAACGAGGAGTTGGTCAAGAAGACCGAAGACGCCCGTATGAACGTCAACGGCAAGGCACAGGCCCTTGAGAAGGACTACAGCCAGTTCCAGCGCAAGCTGCAGACCAATGCCTTCTTGAGCGAGGAACGTGCCCAACAGGAAGCCCAGAAACTGCAGAGCAAGAAGGATGAGCTCGACCAGTTGAACTACAAGCTTCAGAACGATTTGGCCCAGCAGCAGGCACAGATGAATGCCCGCCTCGCAGATACTATCCGCAGCTTTGTGCGCCAGTACAACGAGGAGATGCACTTCGAGTTGATTTTCACCAATACGATGTACGACAACATCCTCATCGATGCTCCCAAGTACGACATCACCGGTGATGTGCTCCGCCTGCTCAACGAGCGCTATGCCAAGACCAAGAACTAAAGCAAGAGGTTAAAAATTGGGTTGACAAAACATAATAATCTTCACCTCGGAGTCTCCGGACTTCGGGGTGTTTTCGTCTTGTCAGGTTCTTGGCTTTCAGACTCGGGCCTTGTGGCTTTCTGTCTCAGATCTATTGGTTGTTTACAGCCTTCCGGCATGCTCCGTCCGTGCGCTATTGCTTTTGTCTTGTCGCCGCCTGGAGCAGATGGTCCAGTTCGCGGCGCGTGATCTTTACGATTGTCCCGTGTTTGTGCTTGTCTGGGACGCTTATCCGGTCGGGTATCGGTGTGAACGTGCGGAAGTCGGTTGTCGACACGGCGCCGTACTCTTGCGGACGGTATTGGTCAAAGTAGATGATCCATTCCTCACCGACCTTGACAGCGCAAGGCCCTTCGGAGTATGTGCGGCCGAAAGTGGTCGATGGAGAGTGGAATGGACCGTAGGGCGAGTCGCTGAAGACGCAGAACAGATTGCTGAATCCCGGTTTGCGGTTGTCCTTTACGATTAGTACGTAGTCGTCGGTCCCTTTCTGCAGCAGGTAGCCGTCGATGCTGTTAAAGCCCGGGTCATAGTACCGGCGCGTTTTGGTGTAGGTCTTGAAGTCTTTGGTCGTGGTGTACCATAGCCGGTGGCAGGCGTTCTTGCCCAGCGTGTCGGCAGCGGTTTGCTCGTCGGGACTGATTTGTGACGACCAGATGACCAGATACTGCGCTTTGTCGGCGTCGTAGAAGAGCTCCGGCGCCCACACGTTGTTGGTCGGCACGGAGTCCATTACCGGTACGGTCTCCTGCCCGGACCAGTGTATCAAGTCGACCGACGAGGCATGGCCGAAGCCCCGGCTGCCTTGCCATTGGGTCGTCCAGACCAGATGGAACGTGCCGTCCGCTCCCCGGATGATGCTTGGGTCGCGTAGCACATGGTGGTCCGGATAGTACTTGGGGGCTTTCACCTCGCCCGAGAATGCGTCCGTGTAGGTCGTGTCGTTGCCGACCTCGGGGTGCAGCCAGACGCCGGCTATCGTGTCCCAGTGCAGTCCGTCGAGACTGTACAGGTACTGCAGCCCTTGTGTGGACGGTTCCCTGAACGAGGTGAACAGATACACATCGGCCGTGTCGGTGGTCCGGCAGGCAGCCAGTGACAGAGTGAGACAAAGCGGGGCCAGGAGAAGCCACGGGCGAGTCGGGAAAATATTCATCATAGGAGGTCTTTGTTTCAGTGTTTGCCCGCAAAGTTAATCATTTATCCGATATTAAGGTACATTTTTGCCCAAACATTTGTCTGCTTATATATTTTTTCTTAAATTTGCGGCTGTCATACACTAATTGCATTGACAGATGACCACGATTATATTAAAACACCACAAGGAGGAGAGCCTCAAGCGGTTCCATCCGTGGGTGTTCTCTGGAGCCATATTCCGTATTGAAGACGAGTTCGGCAACGAGGTGCAGCCTGAAGAGGGCGATTGGGTTCGCGTCGTAGGCGACGACGGGTCGTTTCTCGCTTTGGGCCAGTATCAGGCCGGTTCGATAGCCGTCCGTATCTTCTCGTTCGACGAGGACGACCTCGACGAGACCTTCTTCCGCCGCAGGCTGCAGTCGGCCTACGAACTGCGCCGTACGTTGGGTTTGATTCGCCCTGACAACAATGCCTACCGCCTGGTGCACGGCGAGGGCGACGGACTGCCCGGCCTTGTGGTCGATGTCTACGACGGCACGGCAGTGATGCAGGCTCACACGCCCGGCATTCACTACATCCGTGAGGCTTTGGCCGAAGACTTGATTGCCGTGGCTGGTGCCGACATCCGCAACGTCTACTATAAGTCGGAGACCACGCTCGGCTATCTGACCGAGGCCCGTCAACAGGCAGAGGCTGAGGGCGGCACCGTCAACGGGTATCTGATTATCGACGGCAAGCGGGTCGCCTCGGCTGAAGATGGACGCCGGCTGGAGGCTGAAATCAGCGATGTGGCTTTGGAGAACGGACTGAAGTTTCATGTGGATTGGCTGAAAGGGCAGAAGACAGGCTTCTTCGTCGACCAGCGCGAGAACCGTGCCCTGGTTGGCAAGTATGCGGTCGGACGCAATGTGCTCAATATGTTCTGCTACACGGGTGGCTTTTCGTTCTATGCCATGCGTGGCGGTGCGTGTCTCGTCCATTCGGTCGATGTGTCCAAGCAGGCCATATCCTTCACCAATGCCAATGTGGAACTGAACTTCCCCGGCGATGCCCGTCACAAGGCATTTGTGGCCGATGCCTTCGACTTTCTTGACGGCAAGTGCCCGGGCGCGTTGCCTGGGGGAGAAGGTGAGGGTTACGACCTTGTTATCCTTGATCCGCCGGCATTCGCCAAACACAAGAAGGTGTTGCGCAACGCCCTGCGCGGCTACCAGCGCCTCAATGCCAAGGCGCTGGAGAAGATTAAGCCGGGTGGCATACTCTTCACATTCTCCTGCAGCCAGGTCGTCACGAAGGACGACTTCCGTTGCGCGGTCTTCTCGGCAGCCGCCCAGACCGGACGCCGTGTGCGTGTGCTGCACCAGTTGCACCAGCCGGCCGATCATCCCATCAACATTTACCATCCGGAGGGCGAATACCTGAAGGGCTTAGTACTTTACGTAGAATGAAGATTATCGTAGCAGCATCAGACAACAACGTCATAGGTCATCAGGGCGGTATGCCCTGGCACCTGAGTGCCGACTTGAAGTACTTCAAGCGGACCACTATGGGCCATGCCGTCATCATGGGCCGTAAGACTTTCGAGTCGATAGGTCGCCCTCTGCCCGGCCGGCGCAATGTTGTGGTGAGCCGTAATCCGGATTTCCGTATCGCCGACAGCGTACTCGAGCGGATGGGTGTGGCCAATCTCAAGGCCATCGATGAGGGACGGCCCCAGGCCAGCATCGAGGTCTACGCCACACTCGAAGAAGCCCTCAAGGCCGTGCCCGACGATTCGTTCGTGATTGGTGGCGGGCAGATTTACAACCAAGCCTGGCCTCTCGCCACACACTATTACATCACGCGCGTGCACACGACGATAACAGACTACGACACGACAGTGCCGCCCGTGCCCGACGGGCGCCGCCTGACGTATAGCGAGGACCATGAGGCCGATGCCGACAACGACTACGCCATGACCTTTGAAGTTTGGGAGAAATAACAGTAGGAAACTATGCCACAAAGCCGGACAAGCCGATTTTTCAGCCGTATAGGGGTTGCCTTACTCAATGGCTACTCCCGATTGCCCTTGTCGTTTCACTATAGGATGAGCGACTGGGTGGTTTATCCTCTTGTCTATCATGTGGCGCGCTATCGGCGTGGAGTGGTCCGCAAGAACATGCAGCGCTGCTTCCCCGACAAGACCGAGCAGGAGCGGCTGGCGATAGAGCGCAAGTTCTACCATTGGTTCTGTGACCTGGCTGTCGAGATTGTCAAGGTCCATAGCATCTCGGCCGACGAACTCCTCCGTCGGGTAGAGTATGAGAATCTTGAGGAGGTAGAGGCTTCGCTGCGCGACCACGACTTTGCACTTTGCTACTTGTCGCACTTCGGTAACTGGGAGTGGCTCATTGCCCTGCCCCTGCTGATGCATGGCTATGGCGAGTGTCAGATTTACCATCCGATGCGCAATAAAGTCTTTGACAGCTGGTTTCTCGACAACCGCAGCCGCTTTGGTGCTGTCAATATCAAGATGAAGGAGACGCTCCGCAAGTTGGTAACCCTGCGTTCGACCAACCACTATATGTTCGGTTGTATAGCCGACCAGTTGCCCAAGCGCCAGAACGTGCATCACTCGGTCATGTTTATGGGCCAGGAGACGAAGGTCTTCACCGGCTCGGAACAGTTGGGCCGCAAGTTGGATATGTCTATCTTCTACTGCCGTGTGACACGGCCGGAGCGTGGCCGCTATAGGGTGCAGATTGAACGGCTGGACAATGGCGCTGTCAATCCGGAGTCTTCGCCTTTCGCCTATACCGAAGAGTATTTCCGTCGGTTCGAGCAAGACATCCAGGCACAGCCCGAACTGTGGCTTTGGACTCACGACAGATGGAAACGCTGAACGCCGTTGACCAAGACCGCCATATAGGTCTGCGCTTCGGCCTATTTCTCTATTATTTCACTGATATCCGATTTTCCGTTTTGACGGCAAATACTTTCCGTTGCGAAGTGAAACGAGCCCAAATCGGCATCCTAGTTGGGTTGCAGAATTTTTTTAGTTGGGTTACAAGATTTTCCCAGTTGGGCTGCAATCTACGCCTCTACTGTTCGGCCTCAGATTACGCCGCGATTTTTAGCCTTCCCTCCCTCTCAGATATTCTTTGGCTCAATAGAAGAAGATATATCCCATGATGATGGCTGCCGTGATGCCGATGAGGTCGGCTGCCAGACCATAGGCGGCAGCATAGCGCATCTTGCTGATGCCGACAGAGCCGAAGTAGACGGCGAGGATATACATGGTGGTATCGGTCGAGCCCTGGATGATGGAGGCGATATGTCCGGCGAAGCTGTCGACGCCATAGTTTTGGAAGACGTCCAGCATCATAGCGCGTGCACCGGCGCCGTTGAGCGGCTTCAATAGGGCGCAAGGCAGGCCGGGGACGAAATCGGTGTTAAGGCCGATGGCGCTGAAACACCAGGCCAGTCCGTCGGTGATATAGGTCAATGCCCCGCATTCGCGGAACAGCGAGATGCCTACAAACATGGCAATCTGATAGGGGATGATGGTCACAACGGTTTGAAATCCTTCCTTCGCCCCTTCGACAAATGTGCTGAAGAGCGGCACTTTCTTGAAGGCTCCGACGCCGAGGAAGAGCATGATGCAACCGAACAGGAGTATGTTGCTGACCAGGATGGAATAAGTCTTCAGTTGCTCTTCGTTGAGCGAGGCAAAGAAATAGGCCAATCCGCCAATGACGGCAATGGCTCCAATCAGAAAGCCGATCAGGACCTTGTCGAAGTGGATGCGTTGGCGCAGACAGCACATGATGAGTCCGCCCAGCGTGGAGCATGAGGTGGCCAGCAGTAGCGGCAGGAAGATGTCGCTGGGATTGGCAGCCCCGAACTGCGCCCTGTACATCATGATGCTGATGGGGATGATGGTCAGCCCGGAGGTGTTGAGCACCAGGAACATAATCATGGCATCGGAGGCCACATCTTTCTTCGGGTTGAGACTCTGCAGTTCCTTCATGGCCTTCAGTCCCATAGGGGTCGCCGCATTGTCCAGACCCAGCATATTGGCAGATACGTTCATAAGGATGCTGCCCTGTGCGGGATGGCCGGCGGGGATGCCGGGGAAGATGCGCGAGAAGATGGGGTTGATGAGGCGCGAGAACTTGGCGATGACGCCGCCCTGCTCACCGATTTTCATGAGGCCGAGCCAGAAAGTCAGCACGCCGGTCAGTCCCAGGCAGATTTCAAATGCACGGGCCGAAGACTCGAAAGTGGTGTTCATCAGCCGGCTCCAAATGTCGATGTCGCCCATCAGCGAACTGATGATGGCCATGACGAAAGCGATAACGAAGAAGAACAGCCAAATCCAGTTGAGCATTGCAAGTCTTTTTTTGTTGTGACGTTTGTTCGTTGTCGGCTGCTTACTTTCCGGCCGCTTTCTTGAGACCGGCTATGACGGCATGGTCAAACCCTTCTTTGGTCATCTCGTTGAGACCTTTGATAGTGATGCCGCCTGGGGTGCATACCTTATATATCTCTGTGTCCGGGTAAGTGCCGTTGTGTTCGAGCAACTCGACGGCTCCGAGTACGGTCTGGTCTATCATGGCCTTGGCCACATGAGGATAGAAGCCCAGTTCGATGGCACCTTGCATAGCGGCCTTGATATACTCGAAGGCATAGGCTATGCCACAGGAAGTGACAGCAGTTCCGGCAGCCATCAGCCGTTCTTCGATGACGATGGCCGTGCCGAGTTCGTCGAACATGGCCTGTACGAGTTGACGCTGTGCTTCCTCGACTTCGCTGTTGAACGAAATTAAGGTCGGGCTCTGGCGAATCTCAATGGCTGTATTGGGGATGACGCGGGCCATCTGATACGACTCTCCGCCCAAGTATTCGGTGAGCTGGTCGAAGCTGATGCCGGCAGCCACGCTGATGAGGAGCGGACGCGTGTTGTGTATAGTGGGGAAAATCTCCTCAAGGATGTTCTGTACGAGCCATGGCTTGATGGCCAGGATGACGATATGGGCGTCGTTGACGGCCTTGCGGTTGTCGAGGGTGACGTGTATGCCGGGCACATCGGCCGACATGCGGTCGAGGCTGGCCTGGGTATGTGCCGTTATGGTGATGTCTTCGGCTTTGACAATAGAGCCTTCAGCCAGTCCGCGGGCGATGGCTCCGCCCATGTTACCGGCGCCGATGATGGCGATTTTCATTTTCTTTTGTTGGTTTTGTCGTTCATTCTTGTTCCTCAAGAGACCGTGCGACGCCTATTTGCCGAACACCTTGATGTTGATGTACCGCTTCGGGTTTTGACGGATGTCGGCTACGAGGCTGTCGACCTCAGCCAGCGTCTGCTCGAGTCGGGTGTGGAGTTCGTTGCTGTTGATGAGCCTTCCGGCCGTTCCTTGCGTGCTGTTGAGGGTGTTGACCAATGTCTGGATGGAGTCGACCACGGCCGTAGCTTTGTACAAGGTCTCCTGCAACTGTGCCTGACGCAGCTCGCTGCCCAGGGTGTCGAAGTTGGCGGTGGCGCTGCTGACATTGTGGAGTATGCTGGGCAACTCCTCGTTCAGTTCGCTGACGGTTCGGTCCAGTTTGTCGGCAAGAGCATTGACTTGCAGCAGGCTCTCTTGCAGTTTCGAGTCGTTCACTATGACGTTCAGTCCGGTGAGCAAGGTGTCAATCTTGGGGATGAGCGCCATGACAGCGGGCATTGCCTCGGCTATACCGTCGGTCAGCCCGGCTGCCATCTTGCCGCCCGACAGCGTGTCGCCGGCCTGCAGTATCTCCTCGCTGTCGCCCAGGGTGAGCAGGATGTTGCTGTTGCCCAGCAAGTCGGGCTGTATGACAGCTGAGGAGTTCTTCGGAATCTTCAGTGCCGGGTCAATATAGAGCTGCAGCACGATGTCGTTGGTCTTGTAGTCGATTTTCATCGAGCCTACAAAGCCGACTTTGTATCCGTTCAGTTTGACATGACTGGATTCGGCCACACGCTCCACGTTGGGGCTGACCATATAATAAGATGTGGTGGTATGCAGTTGACCTTTGAGGAACTTGATTCCGAACACCAGGACAACGATGGCAATGATGGTCCACAAACCTATACGGAATTCGTTGATTCTATTCATATTCTTCGTGAGACCTGACAGGTGAAACATTCATTGGGCTTCCTCGTGAGGGACGCCGTATTGCCGCAAGTGACTATCTGACCCTCTCGCCGTTGGCGTCAAACTGTACGATGAAGGCATCGGGGAAGAGTTTCCTGACGTTCTGCATGTCGAGGGAAAGGTCACTGCTCGAGTCGCCCTTGGCGGTGGTGTAGCGATAAGCCCCCTTGGCCTTGTAATAGTGTATCTGCGTCAGCCCTTTCAGCCTCGGGTCGCCTTTCTTGAGCGGTTTGGGACTATTGAGGAACTGTATGCGGTAGCATGCCTCGGCAGGCACTACAGAGATGAAATCCTTGGAATCCACAATTTCGGCGGCCGGCTGGCCTTTGCCGCTGTCCTTGGGTTGACGGCGAGCCGGTTCTACAGCAGGGGTGTCGTTGGTCTTCTTTTCCTCTGCTTTGTCATTGCCGGCTACAACGACATCCGTCTTCGGTTCTTCGTAGACTATGGGGTCGGGAGTCGCCGGCTCCGGCATATAAGGACTTGAGATTTCGTCGGCCTTCAGCTGGCGGCGCTTCCAGTTGTTGTAGTACTGCTCGCAGCCCTTGAAAATGCAACGGGCAAAGAGGTCGTGCGCTTCGGTCGTGTTGAGAAACTTCTCTTCGATGGAGTTGCTCATATAGCCGAGCTCGACAAGGAATGCCGGCATCGGACTGTAGCAGAGCACGAAGATGTTCTTCTGCTTCACGCCGCGGTCGTAAGCGAAGTTGCGGTAGGAAGAGCGGCGCAGGCCCGACATGATGTTGTCCTGCACATAGTGAGCCACCTCCTGACTGTAGCGGTTGTGCTTCTCGCGTTGTGCCTGGCAGAGGATTTTCGTCTCCAGGTCCACAGCATTCTCAAAGTCAATCTGATTGCCGTCTATGTCGAGGTTCTCACGCTCTATCATGGTACGCTCGCGGATGCGCTTCTGCTCAGCTTCGCTCTTGCCGGCCAGGCCCGTGATGCCGAAGGTGTAGGTCTCCAGGCCGCGTGCGCTGCTGTCGAGGGCGGCGTTGACGTGGATGGATACGAAGAGGTTGCCTTTGGCCTCGCGCGCTATACGGGTGCGCTCGGGCAAAGTGGGATAGATGTCGGTATTACGTGTGTAGACGATTTTGACATCCGGACAGTTGGTCTTGATGAGTTCACCGAGTTTGAGGGCCACCTTGAGCGAGATGTCCTTTTCATTTAGTTTCTGTTTGCGTTTGGGGGTTCCGATATCTCCTCCGCCGTGTCCCGGATCAATGACGATGACAAATTGGCTCGCTGCTGCTGCACCTGCGGGGTACAACAGACAGAAGGCCAGTATGGTGAGCAATATCAAGCAACTGCGTCTCATGGGCATATATTGGACAAGTGTCATTATGCGGCTTTCATCCGCATTTTGTGGTGCAAAAATAATGAAATCCTTGGATAATGCCAAACTTTTCATTAATTTTGCGGCCGAAAGAGTACTTTTTTTTACAACAGAACACAAAAAATGTCAGAAATATGCCAATTCGGCCTACTGGGACACCCTCTGGGCCATAGTTTTTCCCGTGAGTTCCATAACCGCCGTTTTGCCGAACTGAAGGTCAATGCCCGCTACGACAATTACGACCTGGACGACATTGCCGCGTTCCCGGACCTGTTGCGTGAACATCCCGATTTGTCCGGACTGAATGTCACGATTCCGTACAAGCAGCAGGTGATGGCCTACCTGGACGAACTGGACCCGCTTGCCACTCGGATAGGGGCTGTGAATGTGGTCAAGATAAAACGTCTGACCGATGGGGTGGAGGCCTGCGATACCAAAGTGCCCGGCTTCTATCTGAAGGGATTCAACTCGGATATTGTCGGGTTCTGCGATTCGTTGAGGCCGATGCTGGCCGCTGCCGGGTTGGATGCTGTCCAAGTCGGAGAGGAGAGCCACAAGGCCTTGGTGTTGGGGACGGGCGGCGCCAGCAAGGCCGTGTATGAAGGGCTCGTGGACTTGGGTTTTGAGCCCGTTTGGGTCTCGCGCACTCCAGCGCTCGGCAGGCTGACTTATGGCGACTTGACTCCCGAGGTGATGGCCTCGCATCGGGTCATCGTCAACTGTACTCCGCTCGGCATGTTTCCTAATGTGGATACTTGTCCGAATCTTCCGTATGCATTGCTGACCTCCAGTCACATTTGCTTTGATTGCGTGTACAATCCCGCCGAAACCCTCTTTATGAAGAAAGCCGCCGAGCGAGGTGCTGCTGTCAAATGCGGATACGACATGCTCGTCGGACAGGCTATCGAGAGCTATCGGATATGGACGGGCATTTGAGCCAAAAGCCGGGTATTTGAGAAAAAAGAACAAACCATACAACTTATGAATATTGCCCTATATCAGCAGGATATCGTCTGGCTTGACCCTGACGCAAACTATACAAAGATGGAAGACGTCTTGCGTCAGAATCCCTCCATCGACCTACTTGTCATGCCTGAGATGTGCACGACGGGCTTCGTCACGCAGCCTGAGTCGTGCGACATTGAGTCTGCGCTTGAGGTGGAGCAACGGTTGCTCCGGTTGGCGTGTCAGTACAATACGGCATTGGCAGGTAGCTTTGCGGTGCAGGTCAGCGGGACTTCGCCGACGTCTGATATTGTACGGACGGCCGACACGTCGCAGATGGACGGAAGTAAGCGCAATCGTCTTTACTTCGTGACTCCCGAAGGCGGCGTCTATCATTACGATAAGCATCACCTTTTCACTCCCGGACAGGAAGACAAAGGCTATCAGGCTGGTGACCAGCAGACCCTTGTGGAGTGGCGCGGTGTCCGGTTCCTGCTCGCGGTGTGTTATGACTTGCGCTTTCCGGTCTGGCTTCGGTACACCGACTCTGCTCCGTACGATATTCTCCTGCTTGTGGCCAACTGGCCCTCTGCCCGCCAGCTTGCTTGGAACGTGCTGCTTCGTGCCCGGGCTATTGAGAACCAGGCCTATTGCATCGGAGTGAACAGGGTCGGGCATGACAAGATGTGCGAATACGCGGGCGGCTCTGTCGCCATCCATCCGTACGGCCATCCTGTCGCTTCGTGCGAAGAAGGTCAGGAAGGGCTCTGCGTTTTCTCGCCCGACATGGAGAGTTTGGCCTCTTATCGTCACAAATTTCCATCGTTGACCGATGCAGACCGCTTCATTTTGCACGAAATGTGAGCACTGCGGACGGAAAATAGGACGATTTGGCAAAAAAAACACCTGAAAAAGATGGCAGTATAGAAATTATCAGTATATTTGCCGAGTAAATGAGATATGTCACTTTTGAGACATGCAAACTGCTGAGTCGTAACTTTTTTACGGACTATTGAATGATGAAAATGAAAGAAGTTTACATTTTAGGTATCGGCGGCTCTACTCCTGTTTTTATGGAATTGGCATTAGCGTGCGGATATACTATAGCAGGATTATATCATTATAATGATGATAGGACAGGAGAAACTGTCTATGGTATTCCCGTATTGGGTTCTTTCAATGATTTGTATAAATCCGACTTGCAAGGCAAGATGTTTATGCTGTCACAAGGGGATATTAGTATCAGGTATGAGGTAACCAATAAAATCAAAGAACTTGGTGGCTTGATTCCAACCATCATACACCCATCTGCGACGGTTTCTCCTTATGCAACTGTTTCGGATGATGGAGTGATTATTGGCGGGGGCTGTATAATTCAAGCAGAAGCAGAAATAAAGCCTCATGCCGTTCTTTGGGATCAGGCCTTGGTGTGTCATCAGTCTGTGATAGGTAATTATTGTTTTGTCGGTCCAAAAGCTTTGATCGGAGCCCATATTGTGGTCGATGATTTTGCATTTATTGGTCAGGCATCTTTGTTGGTGTCCGGTAAGGTCGATAGAGTCGGGATGCACTCGATAGTGGGAGCTGGGGCTATTGTGACAAAAGAAGTCCCGGACGACGTCCTCGTTGTTGGTAGCCCTGCCAGGGTTAGATTTAGGCCACAGAATCTATAAATGCTATTCATCACGAGGTGAGAATCCATAATCTGATAGCATCCTTATGGCCTCGGTCGAATAATTGGCTGCCTTGAGCCGGTTGCATAGGTTTTCGTCACCTATAATATGATGCCGGTCAGTATAGATGACTCAGTGGAAAAATCTCGGTTTGGTGCAAAATGGTGTATCTAAAAATCTCGGTTTGGTGCAAAATGGTGTATCTAAAAATCTCGGTTTGGTGCAAAATGGTGTATCTAAAAATCTCGGTTTGGTGCAAAATGGTGTATCTAAAAATCTCGGTTTGGTGCAAAAAGCCTAATGGAATGGGACTTGTTACAGATTATTATGTATATTTGCAGCACAAAAACATAATAAATGTATGAGAAGAAAGATATATGATGAGCTCTTGAAATGGAAGAAGGAAGAACGGGGGGCAGTAGCACTCCTTGTTGAAGGGGCTCGTCGTGTTGGGAAAAGCTATATTGTTGAGGAATTCGCTAAAAACGAGTACAAATCGTATATACTTGTAGATTTTGCACATATCAGCAAGTCAATGCAGAGTGTCTTCGATGAATATCTGAACGAGACTGATACGTTTCTGATGTTTCTGCAAAATGTCGCTGGCATACAACTCTATAAGAGAGATTCGTTGATTATCTTCGACGAGGTCCAGAAGTATCCAAAGGCCCGACAGGCAATTAAACATCTTGTTGCAGACGGTCGTTACGACTACATTGAGACAGGCTCTTTGGTTAGCATAAACGAGAATACTCAAGGAATTCTTTTGCCTTCAGAAGAACGCTCGATTCAGATGAATCCAATGGACTTCGAGGAATTTCTTTGGGCTTTGGGAGATGAGATGACCTGGCCATTTATTAAAAATTGTTTTGCCAAGAAGATGCCAATGGGGCCTATGCATAGGAAAGTAATGACATTGTTTCGCAATATCTTATTGTCGGAGGCATGCCTCAGGCTGTTGCCAAGTTCGTGGAAACACAAAACTTCCAGAAGGTAGATGTGGTGAAACGCGATATTCTCTCTTTGTATCGCAAAAGTATAGACAAGCATGTCAAAGGTTATACAGAAAAGGTTAAGGCTGTATGGGATCAGATACCAGGAGAGCTGCAGAAGCACGAGAAGAGATTCCGCTTGGGAAGCATTGAGCAAGGAGCCCGTTTCAGAAATTATGAATCTTCATTCTTGTGGCTTATGGATGCCAAACTCGTGAATACTTGTTACAATGTAACGGAACCGCAGGTGGGAATGAGACTAAAGCGAGACGACCTGACATTCAAGTGCTATATGGGCGATACGGGGCTCTTGATTTCACATGCATTCGATGAGAAACTGATTCAAGGTGAGGAGCTTTATCAAAAACTGATGCTAGACAAACTAGAAGTCAACGGAGGCATGTTGGTAGAGAATATTGTGGCCCAAATGCTTAAGGCTAGCGGGCATTCGCTGTATTTCTATAGTAAAAATTCTGATGTGGCGGAAGAACGTATGGAGATCGATTTTTTAGTGGAGAAGCCAACTCTTACCAATGCCCATAATATCTGCCCTGTCGAAGTAAAGTCTGGGAAAAATTACACCTTTTCATCAATTGAAAAGTTCGTAAAGAAATTCGCTGGGCAAGTTCACCTGCCATATATTATTCATTGTATGGATTATAAGGAAGAGAATGGTTATCAGTTTCTTCCAATTTATATGACACCATTGCTGTAGTCGGCTATTCAGATTTTGTTCTTTCCCTCGCGTTTCATACTTGAGAGCATGCCGCAGGCGGCGTAGATGTCTTCGCCTCGGGAGGCACGGATGGTGGCGGTGAGACCGTGATTGTTGAGGATGTCGCGGAATCGCTCCATCTGTTGCAGGTCGGAGGTCTGTAGGTCTACGCCCGGGATGGCGTGGAAGCGGATCAAGTTAACCTTGCAGTCCAGTCCGCTGAGAAGACGGACGAGGGCACGTGCATGGGCCGGCGTGTCGTTCAGACCCTTGAAGACGATGTATTCGAACGTGAGGTGGCGCTGGTGGCTCCAGTCGTATTGATGGAGTAGGGAGAGCACATCCGCAATGGGATAGGCCCTTTGTACGGGCATCAGTTGGCTGCGCTCCTCTTCGAATGGCGTATGGATGGAGATGGCCAAATGGCATTGACTCTGTGCGAGAAACTCAGGCAAGTGCTGCATTTGTCCGACGGTGGAGAGCGTGACGCGCTTTGGACTCCATGCCAATCCCCATGGTGCCGTGATAATCTCCAGGGCCTTGGATACCTCCGGCCAGTTGTCCAGAGGTTCGCCCATCCCCATAAACACAATGTTGGTCAATGTGGCAGACTCCGGAATGGCAAATATCTGGTTGAGGATGTGGTGTGTCGAGAGATTGCCGTTGAAGCCTTGTTTGCCCGTTTGGCAGAAGCAGCAGTTCATCTTGCAGCCCACTTGCGATGAGACGCAGAGAGTGGCGCGGTCGTGGTCCGGGATATAGACAGACTCGACAGGAAGTCCATGACCAGAGGTCGGCGTGCCATCGCCTGTTGCATTTTGTTCCTTTGGCTGGTTGTGAGAGTCGAAAAGATAGCGGATGGTGCCGTCTGTCGAAACGGCGGCATCAATGGGCGGCTCGATGCCTACCTCATAGCCGGCAGCGGTAAGCTTGGCGCGGTTGACCAACGAGATGTCGGTCATTTCGTCGACGCTGCGGACCCGCTTTATGTACACCCATTGCACAATCTGTTTGGCGGCAAAGCCGGGCATGCCCAGAGCGAGCACGATGTCACGGATTTCGGATAGGGTCATACCCAGGAGAGCGGTCATAAGGCAGAAGGTGTTTGGTGGTTAAAAAAGAGTCTGATAAGGAAGAATAAAGGACGCACCCGGAAGCGCGTCCTTTATATTTTTTGAGGTGTGTGGCAGGAGGGTTGTCAGATGCCGCCCTGCCGTTATTTATCAATAGAACCGGATGCGGTTGTCCATAATGTCGGCATCGTTGTAACGCTTGGCGTTGGCAACGTTGCCTGCATTGGTGTAGACTGTTGCGCTGACCTTGGCTCTGTAGGTCTCGTCGTCGAAGGTAAGGCCTTTGTCCTTCTTGGAGGTAACCTTGAGAACAACGACGTTGTTGCTGCCATCGATAGGACCGACTACAGCGCCCTCCTCAGCCTTGACAGCCTCAGCTACAATCTTGGGCTCGTTGCCGAGACCGGAGATGTTGTTGATGTTGAAGTTGACGCGGCTGGCTTCCTGAGCTTCTACGCCAAGAGCCTGAGCATAACCTTCGATGGTCTTGTCAGCGACTTTGGCAAAGTCGTTCTCCATCAGGTAGGCGACCTTCTTCTCGGGCATTACCATCATGTTGATGAAGTTGCTGACCTGCTTGTCTTCCAGACTGACATAGCCCTTTTGGGTGTCGCCCTTGATGCCGACCAACAGGAGGTAACCGCTCTCCTCGTAAATCTCGGAGACGTCGCCCTTTTTGCCATCGAAAGCGAAGCGTACGGCCTGACGGCACTCCTTAACTTGGTTGATGTCGTAGCTGTTGGTAGATACGGTAGCGTCAATCATGTGGAAACCGGCTGACAGGGCGCTGTCCTCCATCTGTTCGATGGTCGGATAGTTCGTGACAAATTCGTTGAGATTGCCATAAGCGACGCGGCGTGTCTTGCTGCTTGGGTTGATGCGCTCGGCATATACGGCCACCTTGGTGAGAGGTGTTGCTGCAGTCTTGTCGACTACTTTGCATACGAGGTAAACTTGCTGCTGACCGTTGTTGAAATCATACTTGAAAGTCTGGCCCTTGGCTGCGTTGGCTATCTTGTCGCGCAGACCTTGTTCGAAGCCTACGGTACCTACACCGGTCGTCCAGTTTGCCTGTTCGTCCTGTTTGCCATCCTTAACCACATTGTATACGCTGTCTTGTGTAGCTTCGGTAGCCGGTGCGATGACGAGCTTGACAGAGTCGGCAGCATTCTTCTTGTCGAGGATGCGTACCATATAATAGTATTCGGCCAAAGTCTGGTCGCTCTCGCTCTGCTCGCTGAGTAGGGAGAGGATGTCGCCGCGGTAGATTTGCGGTTCGCTGACAGCGCCGACGGGATTAGCCTCGACAAACTCTTTCAGCTCGCCACGGAAAATATTGTTGTTCAGGTAGGCGTCAATGTAAGGCACAACCGAATTGGCAGAAACGATTTCCTGTACATTGCCGGTAGCGAACTCCTCAGACACCTTCTTCAGGTTGCCTAAAGTGTTGTTGCAGTCGTCCTCGCTTGGACGGAGAGGAACGGCGATGTAGGTGATTTCGCGTGTCTCCTGGTTCTGCTTGAAGTTTTGCTTGTGAGCCTCGTAGTAGTTCTTGATATCGCTGCTCTTGACCGAAACCAACGAATCGGGCACTTCGGAAGCGCGTTTGCGTACGTAGGTAAAAGAAACTTCGGTGTTCTCGCCGTTGAAGACATCCTTAGCCTCAAGCACGTTGGGCTGGATGGCAGCAGAGAGGAGAGCGTTGTACTTCTGCATCTTGCGGGTGCTGACAATCTGACGTTCGATGACGAGCCAATTTTCGCGGGTCATGTACGGAGCGTTGTACTGCTGTTGGAAAGCCTCAAAGCCGTCGGTCGAAACCAGCTGGGCGAAAGTCTGTCCGTACATCTGGGCCTGTTGGCCGAAGATTTGTGTCATGACGGGCGAGATGTGATTGCCCTGCGCGAGTTCGTTGATTTCCGTTTCGCTCACACCGATGCCCAGTTTGTCCAGTTGCTCGTCGAGCAGAATCTCCTGTACGAACTGGCCGTAGACCTGGTTGTTGATCTGGTGGCTGATAGCTGCCTTGTTGACATCCTGGTTGTAGAACGACTGGATGAAGTCTGACTGATGCTGGCGTTCGGTCTCGTACATGGTATAGTCGACCTTGTTGCCGTTCACTTTGAGGACGGTGTCGCGGTCTCCCTGGAAGAGTCCGTTGTAGTCGTCAAAGCCGAACATGATAATCATCAAGATAAGGCCGCCACCGAGGATGCATGTGAGCAGCACCGGGTGGTTGCGGATAGATTGTAATGTTGCCATTGGTTTGGATTTATTTTATTTTACAAATTTATTCAATTCAGACAATCGGCTGCAAAGTTATGAAATAATTTAATATCACGCACAACTTTTGGCCTAAAAAGTGCATTTTGGTCGTGTTTTTGTCCAAAAAGGAGTGTACATTCCCCTGCTAACCCCATTCTTTATTCGGTCAGGACGAGATGGACGGTTTCGATTTTGGAGGCCGAAGCCTTGGTGATCTGTATCTTTGCCTTGGGCTCTTCGAGTGTGACGACGTCACCCTCGTGGGGTACGCTTTGCAGTTCGTGGAGCACCAGTCCGGCCAGGGTCAGGTATTCGTCCGATTCGGGCAGGTCGAGGTCGAGGTCTTCGTTGATTTTGCTGATTTCCAGTCGGCCGGACAGTTCGTATTCCGTATCGCTGATTTTGCGTTCCACGAGCTGCAGGTGGTCGTGCTCGTCCTCGATGTCGCCGATGATTTCCTCGAAGAGGTCCTCCATAGTCACGATGCCGGCTGTGCCTCCAAACTCGTCCACGACGGCTGCAATCGACTTCTTCTTCTCCATGAGCATGCGGAGCACTTTGGGCGCTGAGATGGTCTCGGGCACGAAGGGGATGGGGATAATCTTCTGCTGCCAGTTGTGCTGCTTGCGGAACATCTCCGACGAGTGGATATAGCCGATGAGATTGTCGATATCCTCTTTGTAGACAGGTATCTTCGAATAGCCGGTTTCGACAAAGAGCCGGTTGAGTTTGGCAAACGGGGTGTCGATGGAGACGACGGTCAGTTCGGAGCGCGGTATCATGCAGTCGCGTACCTGTACGTCCGAAAAGTCGAGTGCATTCTGGAAGAGTTTCAGTTCCTGGCTGTCGTCGTCTTCGTCGTCGTGATGGTGCTCGTCGCCGTCGTCATTGTGGTCCAGACCCCGCTGGATGAAGTGGTCCAGGTCGACCTTGGTGATGGCCTTGGTCTTTTCGTCGCGGATAGGCATGCGGGCCAGTTTCAGTACGCCGTGACTCGTCATCGTAAAGAAACTCGACAGCGGATACAGAATCCAGTAGATGCAATAGGCCGGGAGGGCAAAAGCCCGCATCATGGCATTCGGATTGATCTTGAACAAAGTCTTGGGCAGGTACTCGGCCGTGAAGAGGATGATGATGGTCGACACGATGGTCTGTATCAGCACAATCATAAAGTCGTTGTCGGTCAGATAGGTGCTGATGGGACCGTTGAGCAGCCGTGACATGAAGATACCGTACACGATGAGGGCGATGTTGTTGCCTACCAGCATGGTCGAGATATACTTCTCGGTATGGCTATAGAAGTAGTTGAGGGCCTTGGCGGTGAGTCCGCCGTTCTGTTTGTCCAGTTCGAGACGTACGCGGTTGGCCGACATGAAAGCCATTTCCATGCCGCTGAAGAAGGCGCTGAACATCAGCGTGATGATGATGGATATGTAGAGGTTCATCGTTTGTCTGTATTATGCGTGAGGCTATCCGGAGCGGCTGTCTGTCCCTGTGCCGTAGACGTGTCGTTCTGCACGGGTTCGTCCTTGACGGGGAAGATGCCGCTGGTCTGTCGTATTTCGTATTTTGCAAAGTCGTCGGTCGAGGTGAAGCCGTACCCCTCGATGATGTTGTCGGCACGTTCGATGTGGATGAACGTGTCGCTGTACACCTGATGTGTGCGCATATTCCAGTACAGTTCGTCGGTATCGAACTTCTCGCCCTGTATGCTCGTGACGTGTACGTTTTTAATCAGATGCCACAACTGGCGGTCTTCCCAGTTGTAGGCGGTGTCGGCCAGTATGGTCTCTGTCGCCTCAAAGAGCGAGTCGACGGTTTCGAACCGTATGCCGTCCGGGAAGTACTGGTAGGGTTCGCTGACCCCCTCGCTGTAGCGGATCCAGGTGGGGGTGACGGCGCGGTAGCGGATGACACCGGAGTCGCTGATGAGCATAGACACCTCGTGGGTGACCATGTCGGGTACTGCTTCTCCTTCCGGAATCAGGGCCGGTTGGTCTTTGCCGCCGTTCGAACAACCGCTGCCGAGGCATATGCCCAAAACCAGACTCACTGCAATCAAAATGTGCCTCATCTCGTTTCCTTTGTCTGTTTCAAATAAAAATATTTGCTTCACAAAGTGCAAATGTATGAAAAAAAACTTACCTTTGCACCGAAATGTAAAAAAAATTACATAATGAAGCAGTATTTGGACCTTTTACAGCGTGTTTTGGATCAGGGAGTGCGCAAGGATGACCGTACCGGGACGGGTACGCTCAGTGTCTTTGGCCATCAGATGCGGTTTGACCTCAAAGACGGTTTTCCGCTGGTGACGACCAAAAAAGTCTTTACGCGCGGTATTATTGAAGAGTTGCTTTGGTTCATCAGCGGGTCGACCAACAAAAAGGTCCTCCAGGAGAAAAACGTGCACATTTGGGACGAATGGGGCGATGACGAGACTGGCGAATTGGGGCCGATATACGGCAAGCAGTGGCGCGACTGGCAGGGCAACGACGGCCGGCATTATGACCAGCTGATGGATGTCATCCGGCAAATCCGGACCAACCCGGACAGCCGCCGTTTGATTGTCTCTTCGTGGCATGTCGAGGAAATCAGCCAGATGGGCCTGCCTCCGTGTCATTGTTTCTATCAGTTCTATGTGGCCAATGGCCGTCTTTCGCTGCAACTCTACCAGCGTTCGGCGGACCTCTTTCTCGGCGTTCCCTTCAACATCGCCTCCTATGCTCTCCTGCTGATGATGGTGGCACAGGTGACGGGCCTGGAACCTGGTGAGTTCGTTCACACTACGGGCGATACGCATATCTACCTGAACCACATCGAACAAGTGAAACTGCAGTTGAGCCGTGAGCCCTACCCGTTGCCGACCATGAAGCTCAATCCCGATATCCGTGACATTCGCGACTTCCGGATTACCGACTTCGCGCTCGAAAACTATCAGTGCCATCCGGCTATCAAGGGTGCCGTGAGCGTCTGAGGCCTCACTGCACATTTGTCATACTGCTCCGCCCGGACCATCTTCGTCTGGGCGGAGCCTTTTGGTGATGTGACCCAAGCCGTACTTTTGCAACCCGATTGCAATAAAAGTTCCGTATCTTTGCCCCGCAGACGAGGAAGTCCGGACTGATGCCTGTCTGCTGGCACTGCAAGAATCTACATAGGAACAGCAAAAACACATAATAGAAACGGTTATGTTTCAGAAGATTATATACGAGTCCATCAGGCACAAGGGAGTGGTAGGTATCCTCACTCTGGCTCTTTTGGTATGGGGTGTGTGGAGTTTGGCGCACCTTCCTTTCGACGCTACGCCCGACATCACCAACAATCAGGTGCAGGTCATTGCCCAGGCACCTTCTCTCGGTGCAGAGGAGGTGGAGCAGTTTATCACCACGCCGATAGAAATGGCACTGGCCAACATCCCGAGAGTGGAGGAACGCCGTTCCGTGAGCCGTTCGGGACTGTCGGTCATCACGCTTGTCTTTGACGACGATGCCGATATCTACTGGGCCCGCGAACAGGTCAATCAGCAGCTGCGTGAGGCAGAGGCCGACCTTCCGAACCAAAATGCCGACATCGAACTCGGCCCTGTGGCTACGGCATTGGGCGAAATCTACCATTACACCGTGCGGGCCAAAGAGGGGTATGAGGACAAGTATTCGCTGACCGACCTCCGCACCATCCAGGACTGGATAGTGCGCAAGCAGTTGCAGGGCACGCCGGGCTTGGCCGAAGTGTCGGGTTGGGGCGGATTCGTCAAGCAGTATGAGGTGGCTGTCGACGCCGATAGGCTCAATGCCATGAGCATTACCATACCGGAACTCTATGAGGCTCTTGCTGCCAATAACGAAAACTCCGGCGGTTCCTACATCGAACGTCAGTCGCAGCAATATTATATACGCACGGAAGGTCTTGTCTCGTCGCTTAGGGACATCGAACAGATTCCGGTCAAGACCGTCAACGGCCGTCCAGTGTTGGTGCGCGATGTGGCCAAAGTGGGCTTCTACCATGCACAGCGCTATGGGGCTGTGACCCGCAATGGCGAGGGTGAGGTTGTGGCTTCCATCGCCATTATGCTCAAGGGCGAGAATTTTCAGGAGGTAATTGCACGGGTCAAAGACCGTTTCGCCGACATTCAGAAATCGCTGCCCGAAGGTGTCGTTATCGAACCCTTTATCGACCGTACGCAGCTGGTCGACCGCGTCACAGGCACTATCGCCCACAACCTGATAGCGGGCGGTCTGATCGTCATCCTCATCCTGATTCTCTTCTTGGGCAACTACCGCGCCGGTCTGATTGTCGCCTCTGTCATTCCTTTGTCCATGCTCTTCGCTTTCGGCATGATGCGGGCCACGGGGGTGAGCGGCAACCTGATGAGTCTCGGGGCCATCGACTTCGGCATCATCGTCGACGGCGCCGTCATCATCGTGGAGTGTGTCTGCCGTCACCTCTCGCAGTTTACGAGGCGGCTGACGCGAGAGGAGATGGACCGAGAGGTGTATGAGTCGGCCTCGCGGATACGTGAGAGTGCTGCCTTCGGAGAGATTATCATCATGACGGTCTATATTCCGCTGCTCACACTTGTCGGTATCGAGGGCAAGATGTTCCGCCCGATGGCTATGACCATCTTCTTCGCCATTCTTGGTGCGTTTATCCTAAGCCTGACGTATGTGCCTATGGTCTCGGCGCTTGTGCTGCGCCAACATCGCGAGTTGCCGCTGACCCAACGGCTGAACCGCGCGCTGCATCGGGTGTACGAGCCGATTATCGAGCGTAGTTTGGTGCATAGCAAGCGTGTCATAGCTGTGATGGTGGCTTTGTTTGTGCTCTCTTTGGCTCTCTTCTCCACGTTGGGCGGAGAGTTTATTCCCAGCTTGGAGGAAGGTGATTTCGCTATCGAAGCATCGATGGCACAGGGAACGTCGCTCAGCCAGATGGTGGCTACCACTACACAAGCCGAACGGATACTGAAAGAACAGTTTCCGGAGGTCAAGCAGGTGGTGAGCCGTATCGGCAGTGCCGAGATACCGACTGACCCGATGCCGACGGAACGTGCCGACATCATGGTCTCGCTGGTGCCAAAACAACAGTGGACATCGGCCAGCACGACCGAGGCGCTGCAGGAGATGATGGAGGAGGCGCTTGAGGCTATTCCCGGATTCGAGTGCGAGATGTCGCAGCCCATCCAGATGCGCAACAACGAACTGATTTCGGGCATCAAGCAAGATGTGGCTGTCAAGATTTACGGACCGGATATGGAGGTGCTGCAGAATGCTGCTGCCCGTGTGGCTGCACTCATCCGCAAGGTAGACGGTGTCGGCGAACCGCAGGTGGAGCGCGTCAGCGGACTGCCGCAGATACGGGTCAAATATCGCCGCGAACTGCTCTCGCAGTATGGCATCAGCATCCGTACGGCCAACGAAGTGGTCAATACCGCCTTTGCCGGCTGTACGGCAGGTGCTGTCTATGAGCAGGAGAAACGCTTTGACCTCGTGCTGAGACTGGAGAATGGTCTGCGCAATGACCCCAGCGCGCTGCAGAACCTCTATCTGCCTTTGACTGACGGCAAGCAGACCATCCCGCTCAGTCAGGTAGCCGAAGTCTCGTATGTCAACGCCCCGGCACAGTTTTCGCACGAGAACGGCGAACGGCGCATTTATGTCGGCTTCAATGTGCATGGCCGTGACATACAGAGCACGGTCCGCGAGATACAGGGTATCCTCGACAGGGAGTTCCGGTTGCCTGCCGGCTATCATTACACCTATGGCGGCGAGTTCGAGAATATGGAACGGGCCACACACCGTCTGGCTATAGCCGTGCCGGTGGCTTTGCTGCTCATCCTTGTGCTTCTCTTCAGCACGCTGCACAACCTGCGGGAGACGTTGATGGTCTTCTCTGCCATTCCGCTCTCCATGATAGGCGGCATCTGGGCTTTGTGGCTGCGCGACATGCCGTTCTCCATTTCGGCAGGGGTGGGCTTTATTGCTCTGTTCGGCGTGGCAGTCCTCAATGGCATCGTCCTCGTCGGTCAGCTCAACGCCTTTGAGCGGGAGGGCATCCGCGATATCCGGGAGCGCGTCGTCAAGGGATGCTTGCTTCGCTTGCGTCCTGTCGTCATGACGGCTCTTGTGGCCTCGCTTGGTTTCTTGCCGATGGCACTCTCGACCGGCGACGGCGCTGAGGTGCAGCGACCTTTGGCCACGGTAGTCATCGGAGGCTTGCTTACGGCCACAGTGCTGACCCTCGTCGTCCTGCCATCCATCTACAACCTCTTTGCCAGGAAATGAAACAGGGCGTCAGAAGAAAATTGTAATGACTGTTGTCAAAAGGACAGGATTGTCATAGAAACTGAATCGTCAATTATCACAAAAGAACTGAATTGTCAATGAAACTACACATATTATATAATAGGTATATAGGAGTCGTGCTCGCCGTGTTGCTCGCACTGCCCGCTTCGGAGGCTATGGCCCAGACGAAGCTTGGACTGGAGGAATGTCTGGAGGCTGCACTCCGGCAGAGCCGTATTCTGGAGAGCGGCAGGTTGTCTGTAGCCGAGACGGAGGCCGGACAAGGTTCGGCGTGGACGATGGACAAGATGGAGATTACGCTCAGCCAGGACCCGACCTCGGGCGGTTCGCCGGACAATGCCGTGTCTGTAGAACAGCGGTTCGAGTTCCCGACGGTCTATGCGGCCCGTCATCGTCAGGCCAAGGCGGAGACGGAGCTGGAGACCCGCCGCTATGCCGCTTTGGAACAGTCATTTAGGGCGCGCATTAGCTCGCTGTACTGTGCTCTCTCCATGATGCGGCAATCCCTGCAGGTATACAACCACCAGGACTCTGTGTATAGCCTCTTCGAGACGTTGGCCGAGGCGCGGTATGGCCAGGGCGAGACCTCCCGGTTGGAGGTTTACAATGCACGTCAGGCCCGTCAGCGCAACCGCATGGCGATGGCTGAGGTTGACCAGCAGTACTGTGGCTTGCAGGCTGAATTGAGGGATGCTATGGGCGTAGATTATCTTGTCGAACCCGAGGCACTGCCTTTCGAATACTTCCAGTCAGATAGCTCGGCCTATGATTTTGCTGCCTCACCCTCCGGACAGGTATTGCAGCAACAGGTCGACGTCAGCCGTCATCAGCTCAAGTCGGCCCGCAGCGAGTTTGCTCCCGACATCACGCTCGCTGCTCGTACGCAGGCTGTCGTCAAGGGCTTTAATCCTTACGGCGAAGACCGTGCCGCGTATGCCGACGGCAACTTTATGGGCTTCGAGGTGGGAGTGGCCCTGCCCGTCTTCTTCGGAGGACAACGCAGCAAGGCCAAGGCCGCCCGTTTGGCTTTCGAACGTTCCGAACTTGACCTCGAGCAGTCGCGAGCCGAGGCAGAGTCGGCCTATCGTAAGGCTTTGGCCGAATGTGCGCGCACACGGCAAGTCGTCGAGTACTATGAGACGACAGGTCATGCTGAGCAGGAAGAGATGGCCCGGTTGGCTCAGGTCAGCTATGAGAACGGTGAAATCGGCTATATCGAGTATATACAGAACCAGGAGGCTGCCCTCGGCCTTCATCTCAACCACCTCAAGGCCATCAACGACTGGCAGCAGGCCGCTATCACGCTCAACAGTCTGCGGTAAATCGAAGTTTGGAAATCTTAGTTTTGTTAGAAGGAAAACTTAGTTTGATGAAAAGGAAAATACAGTTTTTGTTATGAAAAGATATGGATTTTTTCTATTGGTGATGTCTGCGGTGCTTGCCGCATGCAGTGGCAATACGACTGGCGAAGCGGCAGAAGAACAGGAAGTAGAGACGTTGATGTCTGATACGGTGGTGCTTACCGACCGGCAGATTGAGACGGTCGGCATCAGTCTCGGTCAAGTAACTCAACGCCGCCTGGACAATTTGGTCCGTGTCAATGGTCGTTTGGAACTTAACCCGCAGGACAAGGCAGAGGTTGCCTCTCTGGTGGGCGGCATCATACGCAAGATAACCGTGACAGAGGGTCAGCAGGTGTCTGCAGGTCAAGTAGTGGCTTTGCTTGAGAATACTGACATCGTCACTCTGCAGAAAGATGCGCTCATAGCCGGCAAGGAGGCTGCCCTTGCACTGGCAGAGAAGAACCGTCAGGAACTTTTGGCAGAGCAAGGCGCCGGTGTGGAGAAGACGCGCCAACAGGCCGAGGTGGAGTATGAGGTGGCCAATGCACGTCTGCAAGGTCTGCGTCGTCAACTTGAGCAACTTGGTCTTGACCCGCAACAAGCCGAGCACGGACATATTAGCAACACGATTCCGGTAAAGTCGCCTATACAGGGTACGGTCGGTCGCATCAACGTCAGTACGGGCAGTTATGTCGATATTCAGACTCCGATGATGTACGTAGCCAATACGCGTGCCGTCTATTGTGACCTTGATGTCTTTGACAAGGACATCGAATCCGTTCAAGTAGGGCAGACTGTAGACTTACGGCATTCCAGTCTTTCCCGTAGTGACCTGCAGGGCACGGTGACGCAGATCAATGCCACACTCGACCCCGAAACGCGCTCGCTGTCGGTTCATGTGCGACTCGATGGTCAGGACCAGCACACGCTTGTGCCTGGCATGTATGTCAATGGTGTCATTCATACGGGCAGTCAGTTGTGCGATGCCGTGCCGTCAGAGGCCGTTGTCTCGAGTGAGGGACATGACTATATCTTTGTGAAGGCCGGCGACAATACTTTTGTGAGGACAGAAGTCGTGACTGGCGCCGAGGAGTTGGGTTATATTCAGATTACGACTATCGGCGATGACTTGGCCGATGAAGCAGAAGTAGTGGTCAAAGGTGCTTACTATATCAGTTCGATGCTCGGCGACCACGGCGAAGAAGAGTAACTACTTCGGTCTTCGGATGATTTTAAAATAACGAAGAGCTGCACTCCCGTGTGGCTCTTCGTTACATTTTCCAATCATTAATTGATGAAAAACATTTACTAAACCTTATGTGAAAAAATCATTAACAGAAATAAAACAAGAGAAAGAAGTGTATTCTAACATCTTTATTACTTTCAATTTTCGATGCGCAAAAGTAGTGGTTTTTTTTGAGCATGAGGGTATAAAAATCGTTCAAAGTTGGGTTGTGAATTGAAAAATAGCATATTTTTGTACGCATTTTGCATATATGGAACATTTTTTTGTGCGAATCATCGTTTTTTTTCTGGTGTTCCAATCTTGCAGCTCTTGTAGCGTGTCTGTTTTTGTTTTGTGGTCGGGCAAAAAACGAAGTTTAGTTTGGCTTTATACGAACAATTGTCCGGGGCGATACGAACGTTTGTGTAGGCCGATACGAACAATTGTCTTGGGGCATACGAACTATTGGTTGTTGGGGGCGTTATTTACTGCCCCAATAACCAATCGATGGCAGAGCGGATGTGTATGCGTTTGCCTTCAATTTCAACTTCCCGCGTAGGTGTAAAAGCGATAAGGGTCAGATTGTCGCAGTGAAGGTCTGTGGCGGCTTTTGCCAATGCGGACGTTTCGCGGGCATAGACTTTTTCTGACGATATATTGAATGCTACTTGTATCAACTCTATAACGTTGCTCTGTTCGCTGATTACAAAATCGACTTCTTTAGCTTGCGAGGAGGGCTTGTAGAAATAGATGTCGCGGAAGTAGTTGGCGGCGCGGCGCAGCAGTTCGATGTAGACTACGTTTTCCAGCCTCCATCCGATGTTTTCGGTGACAAAAGAGTCTTGTCTGTTATTTTGCAACCCCATATCCACTATGTAGGCCTTTGTGCATCTTATGCGTTCCTTGCTCTTGTAAGAGTGCTTGGTCAGTAGCTGGATCAAGAATGCCTGTTTGAGATAATCTACATATTTCTTCAGAGTCTTGTCCGAGATTCCGAGCAGTTGGGCAAGTTGGTCGTATTTTATCTCTTGACAGGAATTGTTTATGAGGTGGTTGGCCACGAGACGAAGGCTCTCGATGTTGCGTATCTTGAAGCGCTTTTGTATGTCTTTGTTGATTATGGCTTCAATAAGACTTTGTACATATGCACGTTTGTTGTGCAGATTTTGCATTTCGGGGAATCCTCCATCCTGTATGTAAGTTAGAAAAGCCCTTTTGCGCTCTGCATCGGCTTTAGTTGTGAGCCCTGTGCGGTTTATCTTGTGAAAATCGCAGAATTCGGAGAAGGAGAAGGGATATAGCCGAATTTCATTGTATCGCCCTGTTAGGTGTGTGGCTAGTTCTCCGCTCAATAGTTTGGCGTTGCTTCCGGTGACGAATATATGCAGATTGGTGCGTAGCAAGCGGTTTACAAAGAGGTGCCATCCGTCAACATTCTGAATTTCATCTAGGAACAGATAGGGAATATCAGTGCCATACAGTTGGTATATGCAGGAGAGTAGGGTGTTCAAATCTTCAACTTCCATTTTTGCTAGTCGGTCGTCATCAAGATTTGCGTATGCATATCGGATATTGTGAGCTTTGAGGACTTTGTGACAAAGGGTAGATTTGCCGCTTCGGCGCACGCCGATGACGACTTGTGCCAATGGACTGTCAAATTCGAAGAGCGTTTCTTCTCTTCGTGAAACCCATCCGGAATAATCGTAGTGTTGTGTCTCCTCTTGTTGCTCAGCCAACACTTGTAGTATGACTTGCTCGCTTACCATAGACTCTGTTCTTTTTTGATTTTGCAAAGATAGGGACTTTGTCAATAAGTCGCTCACTATTCGTGAAAAAAACGACTGAATTCCGATAAAACACGAGTTTTTGACCTCTGAATTCCGATAAAACGTAAAATTTTAGCTTCTGAATTCCGATAAAACACGAGTTTTTGACCTCTGAATTCCGATAAAACGTAAAGTTTTGGCTTCTGAATTCCGATAAAATACGAGCCGAAAACTGGTTCGCGAGGGTGAAGCTGGCGCCCTCTCCTCTCTCCGTAGGAGAAGAGAGGAGAGAGGAGAGGGGCGGCAAGGCGGGTTCACCCTGCGAAAATTTTTCGAAGACTGATTTCGGGTAGTGGCCGTTAGTTGCTATAGTGGCCGTTGGTCATTGGCGTTAGTGCACAACGTCATTCTGTGTGCAATGTCGTTCTGTCGTTGAGCGACCAATGCTGTTACGAGCCAAACGCGAGTGAAAGAGATTGTCTTACCCGACGTCGAAGACCGAGCCGCCGATAAACTCGCGTAGCAGGGAGTTGTTGGGAATGTCCTTGTCCGTGATGGGGACGAAGTAGGTCAGAAAGCGGAGCAGGCGGTTGGCTTCTTCCATCTGAGGCGAGTCGGCGTGCACCTTGCTCAGTATCTTGACGGCTTTGGGGTAGAGAGCCGAGAACTCGTAGATCATGGCCGTGTTGAAGAAAGCGTCAGCATTTTCCTGAAACGGGAAAATCCACTTCCTTTCACCTCGGCGCACGGAGGGCCAACGGGCTATCGTCTCGGCTGCCGAGTTGCTGCGTGTGCTGTAGTCGCGGCAGATGCGGCGCAGCAGGCGGTTGTCGGAAGTCGAGATTCGGGTGTTGTCGTCCAGTTTGAGGGCTGTCAGGGCCGAAGCGTATACGAGATACTTGTGGCAGGGGTCAATCTCGGAAGTCAGTATCGGATTGAGGGCGTGTATGCCTTCGATGACCAGCAGCATATCCTTTTCGAGTTGCAGGGTGTCGCCCCTATACTCGCGTTCCCCCTTGTGGAAGTTGTAGGTGGGCAGTTGGATTTCCTTGCCCGCTATCAGGTCGTTCAGGTCCTTGTTGAACTGCTTCAGGTCGAGTGTGTAGATAGACTCGAAGTCCTTCTCTCCGTTTTCGTCGACAGGCGACTCGTCGCGGTTGACGAACCAGTTGTCAAGCGAGAGGACGAGCGGGCGCTTCAGACAAGCAGCCAGATGGATGGCCAGCCGTTTCGATGTCGATGTCTTTCCGCTGCTCGAAGGTCCGGCCAGGAGGACAAACTTGACATCGGGCCGTGCGGCAATTTCATCGGCGATGTGACAGAGGCTCTTCTCCTGGATGGCCTCGGAGACTTGGATGATTTGTTGGATGCGACCTTCGCGGATGGCCGTATTGATGTCGCCGACATCTTTGAGTCCGGACCATTCGTTCCATTGTGCCATTTCCCGGATTGCTTCTTCAAGTTTGCTCATATCTGTGAGATTGAAAGTTGTGAAAACCTCGCAAATATAGTTCTTTTTGCAAACGAACGGAACTATTTCGACCTTATTTTTGCATTTTTTGACACAAAAGTTTCTGATATTACAGATTTTTTGCGTAAATTTGTGGCCGCAAGCAGAGAGTTTCGGCCCTCTGTGAGAATCTTCACCAATACAGATTTATGTCAGAAACAGTACTTCTCGTCCTCAGCTTACTAGGCGGTCTCGCACTTTGCCTTTATGGTATGAAAGTCATGAGTCAGGGATTGCTCCAGTGGTCAGGCTCCCGTGTGCGTGCCACCTTGCGCAACCTCTCGCCGCACAGATTCCCTTGTTTTTGGGTCGGAGCGGAAGTTACGATGCTCGTCCAGTCGTCGACGGCGACAACGCTGATGACGGTCACTTCGGTCAATGCCGGACTGATGACCTTGCGGCAGGCCCTCGCCATGATTATGGGCGCCAATGTGGGCACAACGCTTACCCCTTGGCTTATCGCCTTGCTCGGCTATGCCTTCCCCGCCGGCTTTCTGGCCGTGCCGCTCATCGTGGTGGCTTTGCCTTTCACCTATAGCAGCCGCATCAAGAGCAAGCCGTGGAGTGCCATCCTTATGGGCGCAGCCATGATGCTGTATGGATTCAGTACCTTTATAGATATGATGCCTGACAACGACTGGGTGTCCCATACGGGACTTTCTTCGGTCATGGCATCGCTGACGGGAGCGGGCTTTTGGTCCGTTCTGCTTTTTATGGCCATATCTGTTGTCCTGACGGTGCTGCTGCAGTCGTCGGTAGCCACGATTACCATCGCTATGGTCTTGTGCGCCACGGGATGGTTGCCGGTGGCTCTGGCCATTGCCATGGTGGTAGGCGACAATGTGGGCATCACGCTTGTGCCGCTGTTGGCTATCCGCAACGCCAACGTCTCGGCGCGCAGGGCAGCCTTTGCGCACCTCTTCTTCAACCTGGCCGGTATGGTTTGGGCTTTGTTCTTCATTTGGCCATGGTCGGAGTTTGTTACTTCGTGGATTGGCGTGTCGCCCACACGCTCGGCGTTCTGTGTGGCTTTCAGTCATACTTGCTTCAATCTGTGTACGGCATTTCTGCTGATAGGCTTCGTCCGGCACCTGGAGAAACTTCTGTGCCGGCTTATCCCCGTGCATAATGACGACGACGGGGAGTTCCGCCTAAGCTTTATCGAGGGCGGCATCCAGGCTACCGCCGAGTTGTCGGTCGACCAGGCACGCAAGGAGACCGTCGAGTTTGGACTCCGCTGCCAGCGTATGTTTGCACTCACAGAGCAGTTTGTCCATATGCCGAAGTCTGACCCGAACTACAACCACCTCTTCAGCCGCATCGAGAAGTACGAGAAGATCACCGACCGGCTCGAGATGGAGATAGGCCGCTATCTTAATAGCCTCGACAAGGGGCGGATGTCGCCGAGGGCCACGGCACGTCTGCGTTCCATCTATCAGATGTCCGACGAACTCGAGAGTCTCGGCGACACCTGCTACAAGGTGGCACGGACGGTGTCCCGTCAGCATGACCTGGCTATCGACTTTATCCAGATGCAGCAGAACAGCATCGACCGCATGTTGCAACTGACCCGACAGAGCATGGAGCTGATGGTCCAGCTGATGCACAAGAACGACTTGACACACGCCGATATGAGCCGTTCCTATGACTTGGAAAACCAGGTAAACAGCCTGCGCAACCAGTTGCGGGACCAGAATATCGGCAATGTGCAGGCCGGCTACTATACCTACCAGAGCGGAGTGCTCTATATGGAGCTTGTCAGCGGATGCGAGAAGATCTGCGACTATATCATCAATGTCGTCGAGGCTTTGGCTACTCAGAATGGCATTCCGGTCCACGAAAGTTGACGATACAGGGCCTTTTACGGACAAAAGTAAGGTATCGGTCAAAAAAAACGCCGGAAAATTTGGTTTTCCGGAAAAAACTTCCTATCTTTGCGCCCGCTGAGTGGGATGAAGGCCCTTCTGTCAGGCTGATACCGCCAGCGAGGCATGAGTCCTCACTTTAAGATATTTATCCTGCCCCATGGTGTAATGGTAGCACACCAGATTTTGGTTCTGTTTGACTGAGTTCGAGTCTCGGTGGGGCAACTTTCAATTAACATGAACAGGTTGAGAGTAGGGGTGGATGTTGGTTCGACCACGACCAAGATTGTTGCCCTCGACAAACAGGATGAAGTCGTTTTCACGCGGTACGTGCGTCACATGGCCCGTGCCCGAGAATCTGTAACGGCCGTTCTCGCCGAACTTCAGCAGTCTCAACCTTCTCCGGATTTTCAGATTTCCCTGCGCATCACCGGCTCTGTCGGTATGGGCATTGCCGAGCGTTGTCATTTGCCGTTTGTCCAGGAGGTGGTGGCTGCGTCCAAGTGCATCAAGCGTCATTATCCGCAGGTGCAGTCGATGATAGACATCGGCGGCGAGGATGCCAAGGTCGTCTTCTTCCGTGACGGCGAGGCTCGCGACTTGCGTATGAACGGCAACTGCGCCGGCGGTACAGGTGCGTTCATCGATCAGATGGCCATTATCCTTGGCGTGTCGGTCGACGAGCTCAATACGCTGGCCATGCAAAGCACGCAGGTCTATCCGATAGCTTCGCGTTGCGGTGTGTTCAGCAAGACCGACATTCAGAATCTGATAGCCAAAAATATTCCCCAGACCGACATTGCGGCCTCCATCTTCCGCGCTGTGGCCGTGCAGACTGTCATGACGCTTGCTCACGGTTGCGAGATTCGCTATCCGCTGCTTTTCTGCGGTGGCCCGTTGAGTTTCATTCCGGCTTTGCGCAAGGCATTTGCCGACTATATGCAGCTCAAAGACAGTGACATCGTCTTACCCGAACGGCCCACGTTGCTTCCGGCTGAAGGTTCTGCGTTGGCAGAGGTTGAGAATGAGGTGTACAGGACGGTGGGCGAAACCATCGACCTTATCAATGCTTCTGCGACTATGGCGGGAGCGGCTTCGACGGGAACCTTGACGCCCGTCTTTGGCAGCGATGCCGAATACGAAGCCTGGCAGCAACGCATACTCAAGAACCGCATCCCCTCGGCCGAGATGCCGTGCGGCAAGGAACTGAACGGCTACATGGGCATCGATTCCGGTTCGACGACCACCAAAATCGTGGTATTGGACGAGCAGGGACGGATGGTCTTCGACTATTACCACACCAACGACGGCAATCCAATCCGTGCTGTCGAGGTGGGCTTGCGTCAGCTTCAGACGAAGCTGACGGAATGTGGCAGCACCCTGCACATCGCCGGCAGTTGTTCGACGGGTTACGGGGAGGACCTGATGAAGGCTGCCTTCCAGTTGGACAACGGCATTATCGAGACCATTGCCCACTTTATGGCTGCGTCGCACATCGACCCCAAGGTGTCTTTTATCCTCGACATCGGCGGTCAGGACATGAAAGCCATCTTCGTGCAGGAGGGCGTCATCAACCGTATGGAGATCAACGAAGCCTGCTCGTCGGGCTGCGGTTCGTTCCTGTCGACTTTCGCCACCTCGCTGGGCTACAGTGTGGCTGACTTTGCCGCCGAAGCGCGCAATAGCCGTACCCCGTGTGACTTGGGCACGCGTTGCACCGTCTTCATGAACTCCAAGGTCAAGCAGGTGCTGCGCGACGGCGCCACGGTGGCCGACCTCTCCGCCGGACTGGCCTATTCGGTGGTGCGCAATTGCCTCTATAAGGTGCTGAAGCTGAAAAGCACTGCTGAGTTGGGCCGGCACATTGTGGTGCAGGGCGGTACGATGCGCAACGATGCCGTGGTTCGTGCCCTTGAGGTGCTGACGGGTGCCGAGGTGTCGCGCTGCGACAAACCGGAACTGATGGGCGCTTATGGCTGCGCCCTCTATGCCATGTCGCAGACGGTTGGGCAGACGCACGAGGTCGGCGAACTGCTGACTAAAGCGGAGTTTACCTCGCGCAACGTCTATTGTCACGGTTGTGACAACCAGTGTCTGGTGACGGCCTATAAGTTCGGCAATGGCAAGACCTACTTCTCGGGTAACCGCTGCGAGAAGGTCTTCACCAACGGCGGTGCGGCCAAGCGGAAGGGTCTTAATGCCTACGACATGAAGTTGAAGGCTCTGTTCGACAGGGTCAAGACAGATGGGGGCGAAGCAAGCACCGGCCGGACGCGCGTCGGCATCCCCCGTGGCCTGAACCAGTACGAGGAGTTCCCGTTCTGGCATACGTTCTTCACCCGATGCGGCCTGGAGGTCGTCTTGAGCGACCCTTCTGACTACCGCAAGTACGAGCAGAAGGCCGGCATGGTGATGTCTGACAATATCTGCTTTCCCGCTAAGTTGATGCATAGTCATGTGCAGAATCTGGTTGACAAAGGTTGCCGCAATATCTTCATGCCTTTCGTTATCCACGAGCACAACACCGGCGAGACCAATAGCTACAACTGTCCCGTCGTGACTGGCTACAGCGAGGTAATCCGTAGCGTGCAGGGCGCCGACATCAATCTGCTGAGCCCAGCCATCAGTTTTAAGGACGAAAAACTGCTCCTGGTGCAGTGTGTGGAACTGATGGCGCGCTTGGGTGTCCGTGACCGCAAACTGGTGCGCAAGGCCTTTTCCGAGGCCCGTTACGAGCAGCAGCAGTTCCTGCGCTCGCTGACCAATTACTCGAACGACATCTTGAGCGAGGCCCGCGACAACAAGCGCATGGTTATCCTGCTGGCCGGCCGTCCTTACCACACCGACCCGCTGATACAGCACCAGGTGGCAGATATGATAGCCGGCATGGGTGTCGATGTCATTACCGACGATATTGTCCGCGACATGGATATCGACCTCTCCGACTTGCACTTCGTGCCACAGTGGGCTTATCCCAACCGCATCCTGAAGGCGGCCAAGTGGTGCGCTATGCAGGGCGATGATGTGCACATGGTGCAGTTCACGTCGTTCGGCTGCGGACCAGATGCCTTCCTCGTCGACGAGGTGCGCGACGTGTTGGTGCGCCACCACAAGAGTCTCACGTTGCTCAAGCTCGACGATATAAATAATGTGGGGTCGATGAAGCTGCGCATCCGCAGTCTTGTCGAGTCGCTCAGGCTCGCCCGGCAGAAAGGATGCATCGGGACGGCCAAACCCATTGCCTTTACCACCACGCCGACCTTCGACGACACGTGCCGCGGACGAAAGATACTCATTCCGTTCTTCACGCAATTCGCCTCGCCTTTCATCCCGTTGCTTCTCAATATGGCGGGTTACGATGCCGAGAACTTGCCCCTCTCCGACGACATCTCGGGCGATATGGGTCTGCGTTACGCCAACAACGAGGTCTGCTATCCTGCCACGCTCATCGTGGGAGACTTTATCAAGGCTTTCCGTTCGGGGCGGTATAACCCAGACAAGTGTGCTGTGGTCATCACGCAGACCGGCGGACAGTGCCGTGCCTCCAACTACATCACGCTCATCAAGAAGGCTTTGGTCGATGCCGGCTTCCCGCAGGTGCCGGTCGTCTCGGTGGCCATGGAGGATTTGGGCAACTACCAGCCAGGCTTCCACTTCCCTCTGCGTAAGGTGCTTCCCATCGCCTTTACGGGCATCATGTACGGCGACGTGCTGGCCAAGATGTACTATCCGGCTGCAGTGCGCGAAAAGCAGCCCGGACAGGCTAAGGCTCTGCGCGACAAATATCTCGCTGCCGGCGTCGAAGCGGCCCGCCGCAAGGACCGCAGCCGCATGCTTGCCCTCCTGTCAGAGGCTGCCGATGAGTTCAATGCCATCTGTGTGGACCGGGAGACGCCTAAGGTCGGCATCGTCGGCGAGATATTCCTCAAGTTCCATCCCTATGCCCACAAGCATGTCGTCGACTGGCTCATAGACCAGGGCATCGAGGTGCAGCCGCCTGTGCTGATCGACTTCTTTATGCAGTCGTTCGTCAACCGTCGCGTGAACCTTGATACCCATATCATGCGGAGCAAAGTGCCCGACTTTATCTTCTCGTCCTTGTATTGGGTTATCCGTCGTCAGTATGCGCACTTCAACCGCATCGGAGCCAAGTTCCGCTACTACCAGCCGCTCCACGACATCTTTGAGGAGGCCAAGGCCGGTCAGGATATTCTGACCCTCAATGCGCAGTTCGGCGAGGGCTGGCTGCTGCCTGCCGAGGTGGCCGAGTTCGCCCGTCATGGCGTCAATCATGTGATTTCGCTTCAGCCTTTCGGTTGTATTGCCAACCACATCATCGCCCGTGGTGTCGAGCACCGCATCAAAGAGGTTTATCCCGACATGAACCTGCTCTCCATCGACTTCGATTCGGGCGTGAGTGATGTCAATATCACCAATAGGTTGCTGTTGTTCATCGATAACCTGAAGAAATTTTAATTTTTTTTGCATTTTTCTCCAGGAAAATTTGTTTGGTCGGTTTTTATTCCTTATCTTTGCACCCAAAGAAGGGTGAGTTTTTCTTCCACTGTAACAACACTTGGGTAGCCTAACTGGAAAAATTCTTTTTCCTAACTGAAGAGCAAAATTTTCATAACTGGCATGCAAAATGCCACAACACTAACTGATACCAAATTAAACAACAAATAAAAGTATTAACTTAAAGAAAATGCTATGAGAAAGATTCTATCTCTTTCCGCTGCGCTTCTTTGCGCAACGAGTCTGATGGCCCAAAAGGACATCACTTCCCAGTACATCACAAACGCGACTCTGTCTGACGGCACGAATGGTTGGACAGTGACCGGATTCAACGCTCCCAAACAGGGCAACAACACTGTCGGCTATGCGTCTGAGGCTTATGCCGGATATAATGGTGTGTCCTTGAAATCGTATAGTATGACGCAGAATATCACCCTGCCGGCAGGTTCGTACCGTCTGGTCAACTATTCCTTCTACCGCTACGGCGGAACCTACAACACCGATGCTACAAAGTCGCTGTGCAAACTCTTTGCCGGCACGGACAGTGTGGCCATCAAGACGCTGGGCAGCATCACTGCAGGCGGCTATTCCGACAATCAGGTAGATGGTGCCAATGCTTTCGACAGCAAGATGTACCGCAATGTGCTCGAATTTACGTTATCGGGCGACAGCACTATTTCAATCGGTTTGACAGGTACACACGAGATAGCAAAGTGCTGGATTATAGCCGGTATGTTCGAGCTCTATGATTTGAATGAGAAGGCTACATCCGACAATCCGACCGATGTCACCTATGCCATCACCAACTCCGGCTTCGAGTACCGCAGCATGGAGGGTTGGACACTCTCTGAGGATGGGGCTATGGGTACTCAGAAAAATGCTTCGTTCGGCAGCAAGGCCGGAGGCTACTACTGCGAGAAGTGGCAAGCCGACGGTGGCATTTCTGACCGTAGCATCAGCCAGACCCTGACAGGTATGCCCGCCGGCTACTACACACTGAGTGCGTATGCCAAGTACGGTGGTGACGGTGCGTCTCTCTTTGCCAACGACAAGACCGTGGCTGTCGGCACAGAAGGCAAGTATTCTGTCAATGTCAAACTGAAGGAAGGCGAGGACCTTAAGATTGGTCTTCAGTTGGTGTCCAGTACGTCTAATTGGATTTGTTTGGACCGCTTCACCCTTTCTTACTATCCTATTGATCTTGACGCTTTGCAGGCCGGATTTACCAAACTGCAGACCGAAGCTACTGCATTGGCTGCATCGCCTATGAATGCCGACGTGCTGGCTGCCCTCAATGCAGCTGCCGCTACACCTAAGGCCGACGAGGACTCACTCCTTGCCGCTACCACAGCCATTACAGAGGCTATTGCCAGCGCCAAGACTTCTGTAGCCAACTATCAGGAAGCTGCTGCCCTGCTTGCCAAGGTCGATGCACTCGATGCAGCTGGCAAGGCTGCCATTGAGGCTGACGAGGCTTATTTGGCCATCTCTTCAGTTTATGCCGACCGCTCACTGGTCGCTGTCTCTGCTGAGCAGAAGACGGCATTCAATAACGCTATGGCTTCGGCTGTCAGACAGCAGACAACACCTGGTTCTGATATGACCATGGCTCTGCCGGGCAATGACAAGACCACTTGGACCAATGCTTCCGGTCTGTATCAGACAACAGCCGTAGAGCGCTATTCAACATCTGCTTACACAGCTGGAAAGATTCTCTATCAGACCGTCACCGGACTGCATAGCGGTATCTACGAGATTTCGTTCTATGCCACAGCCAATATGGCTTGGATTGGGGCTGCTACTGGCGACAGCATCGCGCAGGTATATGCCAACGGCACGACAAAGAACATCTCTGTGATTGGCCAGACCCGTTGCAATATCAAAGACTATCCGCACGCCCTTACTGCCAAGGTCGGAGAGGATGGCCTGCTCGAGTACGGCATCCAGAATATCGGCACAGGCGGTAACTGGTATGTCGCTGCCGGTGTGGCTCTGAAGTACGTTTCGGCTGCCGCCAACTTCGATAGCCTGCAGGCTACTATTACCGCTGCCGAAACAGCCAAGGGCGAAATCAAGGACGAGGCTCTCGTAGCTGAGTTGCAGACGGCTATCGATGCTGCAACACTTGTGCTGAACAACGACCTGGCTGATCAGGCCACTGTCAATGCTGCTATCAAGACTCTGAAAGATGCCGTTACTCTTGTACAGAAGAAGCAGCGTGCCCAAGAGTACGTATTCAACGAGAATGCCTATTTCTCTTGGGAGTCACCCGAAGGTATCGTATGCACCAAGGGCGGTACATTGACCACCGGAGCAAGCAATACCACCCGTTTGAATCAATCTAATGGCGGCTACTACGTCATTGCTGTGGTTGGCAAGAAGGAACAAGTTGTCACCGACAACTTTATCCTGCTGACTCTCGATGAAGGTCAGACCTTCATGGCTGGTGACCAAATCAACGTGACGGCTTACTACAACAAGGGTTCGGAGAAGAATGTCTCCTTCCTGATGCAGTTTATGTCATCCGGCGCACAGCTCGTAGACACGGAGGATTGGAAAGATATCAATGCCGCCAACACAACTGACTACTGCGCAACTCCGCAGACATTTACCTATACGGTGCCTGCTGCTGCCGACGGTGACAATATGGTCTACATTACCCGCAATGCATCCAGCACTAATTTCTACATTACCAAGCTGGAATTTGTCCGCGACTCTTCTACAGGCATCAGCCAGTTCGCAGGCGAAGCTGCTGAAGGCGCTATCTATGACCTCCAGGGCCACAAGGTAAGCACGATGGTCAACGGTCAGCTCTACGTCAAGGGCGGCAAAGTTGTTATGGCCCGTTGATAATGCTCGGCTGATTACAATAGACAGTCTGTTGACTTGTACATCAGTAATGTGATATTGGGGGCGGCATTCCTGAAGAGTGCCGCCCTTTTTTCGTCTGTCGGGTCGTCCTTTTCCTTGCTCAATACTTCTTGCCGGACGAAAGCCGGCATGGATAATCGCTTCCAACCGGCCGGTTTTGCGACTTTTTGCGCATAGTAAGTCAAAAATCGGAATAAAAAGGCCAAAACTGAGGCTGGGATTTTGCTGTGTCGTGAATTTTTCCTAACTTCGCGTCTCAGATTTACATTCGTATACAATGAACTTGAAACTCACTTTATTACTTTCTGCCGTTCTTACTCTCTGCGGTCAGAATCTGCAAGCCCAAAGTGCGCCTGCCTTCCCCGGTGCGGAAGGTTTCGCCCGCTACACCACTAAAGGCGGTCGTGGCGGTACCGTCTATCATGTCACCACACTGGCCGACAGCGGAACGGGTTCGCTGCGCGATGCCGTTTCTTCGCCCAACCGCATCGTTGTCTTCGATGTGAGCGGCTATATAGACCTCGAGAAGGACTTGAGCATCAAGTCGAATATCACCATAGCCGGACAGACAGCACCTGGCAATGGCATTACCATCCGCTATCGTACGGTCAGCTTTACGGGTTGCGACAACGTCATCGTGCGCTATGTGCGCTTCCGCAGGTCGCAGATTATGGATGTCAACGACGGTGCTGATGCTGCATGGGGTCGTCGGCATAAGAATATCATCCTTGACCACTGTTCGTTCTCGTGGAGCATCGACGAGCTGGCCTCCTTCTACGACAACCGCAACTTCACGATGCAGTGGTGCACGTTGGGCGAGGCTTTGGCCAATCCCGGTCATAGCAAGGGCGAACATAGCTATGGCGGTATTTGGGGCGGTAAGGGCGCCTCGTTCCACCATAACTTCCTCTGCCACATGCAGAACCGTGTGCCTCGCTTCAACGGGGCCCGCTACAACTACACAAACAACCTCGACAAGACCCAGTACGACAACTGCATACAGGCAGAACGCGTCGACTTCCGCAATTGCGTGATGTATAACTGGGGTACGGGTGGTTGCTACGGCGGACCCGGCGGCGGACAGATCAATATGGTCAACAACTACTACAAGGCAGGACCCGGCACCAAGAACAAGAAGGTCGTTACTACAGTGTCGGTTGCTGAAAGCGGGAACTCCGGCAGCAGTTCACCCTTTTTCGGCTATGCTTCGCGCTACTACATAGCAGGCAACTATGTGACTGCCGCCGGTTCTGCGGCTGCCAACTATGACTGGAAAGGAGTGTCGTACGACAGCGGATTGAGCATCATCGGCGGTGAACGTTACATACCCGATAGTTGCCACTACTACGGCAGCGGTGTGACCTATGTCAAAAACTCTGACGGAAAGGATTGTGTGCGGCTCAAGATGACCGAACCTATCGAATATGGCGAAGTCACTACACATACGGCCAAGAACGCGTATGAGAAGGTGCTCCTCTATGGAGGCGCAAGTCTGGCGCGCGATGCCGTTGATGCCCGCTATATGGAGGAGGCCCGTACGGGTACGACGACCTATACGGGAGCCACAGCCAAGCGCGCCGGCATCGTCGACCTTGTGCAAGACCCCTTCGCCACGGACGAGGACAGCAAGGAGCAACCTTACTTCCCCGATTTGGAAAGCGAGAGCCGACCGGCAGGATTCGATACCGACAAGGACGGCATCCCCGACGAATGGGAAGAGGCCAACGGGCTCAACAAGAACTCCGCTGCCGACGGCAAGACCTATACGCTCGACAAGAAAGGCTACTACACCAACTTGGAGTGCTATCTCAACTGGCTGGTGCAGGATATCACCAAGGCGCAGAACAGCGATGCCCTTCAGTCGGTCGACGAGTATTACCCCGAACTTCCCATAGATGCAAGCGCTTCGCTTGGAGGCGTCCCGGCAGCTTCGGAGGTGGTGACTTTCCTCTACTATACGCTCGACGGCAAGCCGATTAGTGTTCCCGGTTCTGGCATTAGCATACGCAAGATGGTCTATCGTGATGGTTCTGTCTCGGTCGACCGCGTCATACGCAAATAATCTAAAAACCAGAATAACGACGGCAGGGGGTGCTCCCCGCTCAAGGGAGTGCCCCATTGTCTTCCGCCGAAACCAAGAAGCCTTATCAAAATTGCAAAACCTTGTCCAAATGAAAAAAGCACTGTTATCATTGTTGCTGCTCCTGCCTTTGACGCTGGGTGCGCAGAACGTACGCTATCACACCCAAAACCGTCATCGCGTGCTCGAGAACCAGGAGAAAGCCGTGTTTTATGTCGATGAGGATACGACCCACGTGGACCGTTTCCCCGTCTATATGGCCGGAATGGATGCGCTCTATGGCTTGCTCTACAAGTATATCAATTATCCGGAGGAAGCCTATCGCAAGAACATCGGTTCGAAGGTCGAAGCCCGCTTCGTGATTGACACGAAGGGCAAGGCCCGTCTGCTGGATATCGGAGAGGGACCTTCGGAGATGTTCCGCAAGCGGGTGGAGATGGCAATCCGCAATATGGGAGGCTGGACACCCGGCGTGGTGGATGGCCACACCAAAGAGATGACGGCACGCATCACTGTGATGTTTACTATCGAGGAGGAAGAGAGTGAGTCGACGACTTCGTTCTTTAGTTTGACGATGGACAATCTGGATGCTGTCAACCATCAGTTGCGCGAGACGGGACAGGGCAATCAGTACCCTATGGTTCGGGTCTATTTGCCTTTCAGCTATCGGCCCTATTGGAGCGATGGCGATGCGGCCTTGCAAGAGGTGGTAAATGCCGACTTAGGTTATCCCGAAAAAGCCTTGAGGAAAGGGGAGTCCGGATTGCTGGATGTGACCTTCCTGGTTGACATGAAGGGAGAAGTGAGCGACGTTCAGGTGCGTGCACAGGGTAAAGCCCCGACACTCGAAAAAGAAGTAAAGTCGTTCATCAAGAAACATCACGGATGGCATCCCGGCTGCGAGTACGGCATCAGCGGAGACATGCAGGCCCGTCTGCAGTTCACTTTCAATGCCGACAGCCGGCAAGTCAGTGTCCGGGTTTTCTGATTTTCACGTGCGCTCGATATCCTCTTCAGATGACAACTGGAGGGGATATTTCCGTCTATAGGCTGACAATAGGGAGCAAAATGACGAAAAATGGACGTATTATTTGGATAATTGGCAGAAATGTTGTAACTTTGCCGCCACTGAAAGAGGCGGTATAGTACGGTGAGGTCACAAGATCATGTGGAGCAACCGATGCCTAGAGTACGATACAGTTAAACCAAGCGATAAAAGCAACGCAATGAAATTTGCAGAATACAGTCAGTTCAATCTGTCGGACATCAACAAGGAAGTCCTGAAGAAGTGGGATGAAAACCAGGTATTCGAGAAGTCGATGACCACACGCGAGGGTCATCCTTCTTTCGTGTTCTATGAGGGTCCCCCGTCGGCCAACGGTATGCCGGGTATCCATCACGTGATGGCACGTAGCATCAAGGATATCTTCTGCCGCTTCAAGACCATGAAGGGTTATCAAGTGAAGCGCAAGGCCGGATGGGACACACACGGCCTGCCCGTCGAGCTCGGTGTCGAGAAGATGCTGGGTATCACCAAAGAGGACATCGGTAGCAAGATTTCCGTCGATGACTACAATGCAGCTTGCCGGAAAGAGGTCATGAAGTACACCAAAGAGTGGACAGACTTGACCCACAAGATGGGGTATTGGGTAGACCTCGACAATCCTTATATCACCTACGACAACCGCTATATCGAGACCTTGTGGTGGCTGCTCAAGCAGCTCTATGGCAAGGGACTCCTTTATAAAGGCTATACCATCCAGCCGTATTCGCCGGCTGCCGGTACTGGTCTTTCGAGCCACGAGCTTAACCAGCCTGGTTGCTATCGTGACGTGAAAGATACGACTGTGACGGGCATCTTCAAGATGCTGAATCCTCGGTCTGAGATGACCGAATGGGGCCAGCCAGCCTTTGTGGCATGGACTACAACCCCCTGGACTTTGCCGTCCAATACGGCCCTTTGCGTAGGCCCGGATATCGACTACGTGGCTGCGCAGACCTTCAACCCATACAATGGCGACAAGTTGACTGTCGTCATAGCCGAAGCAAGGCTTAAGGCTTACTGCGCCGGCGAGGAGTATGGTACTTTGGCCGAAATGGAGGCGCTGGATATTGCCAAGGTAGACGGCAAGAAACTGCCTTACCGTATTGTGGGCCACTACAAGGGTACGGACCTGGTGGGCATGAAGTACGAACAGTTGATGAAGTGGGTGAAGCCCTGCGAGAAGGTTAATGACCTTAGCGCCCCGTTTGTACGCGAGTATGCTGCCAGTCATCCGGAGAAGGTGTTCAGCTACGGGCAGGACAACTTCGTCGAACTGTCGGAGACGGCCTTCTGTGTCATCGCCGGCGACTATGTGACGACCGAAGACGGTACGGGTATCGTACATATCGCTCCGACGTTCGGTGCTGATGATGCCAAGGTGGCCAAGGCCGCCGGTATTCCGGGCCTCTACATGATCAACCGGTTGGGCGAGACCCGTCCGATGGTCGACATGACGGGCAAATACTATAAGCGCGAGGAACTCGCCCCTGTCTTCATGGAGCGTTGCGTGGACCTCGAGGCATATAGTGTCCATGAGGGCAACTTCGTCAAGAATGCCTATGCTCCCGAGTTCAACAAGGACGGCAAGTACGATGCCGAGGCTGCAGCCAAGGCCGATGACCTCAATGTCATTATGAGTTTGGAGATGAAGAAGGCTCACGAGGCATTTAGGATTGAAAAGCATGTGCACAACTATCCGCACTGCTGGCGTACCGACAAGCCGGTGCTCTACTATCCGCTCGACAGCTGGTTTATCCGCTCGACAGCGTGCCGGGACCGCATGATAGAGCTCAACAAGACCATCAACTGGAAACCCAAGTCAACGGGTACGGGACGTTTCGGCATGTGGCTGGAAAACCTCAACGACTGGAATCTCTCGCGTAGCCGCTATTGGGGAACTCCGCTGCCTATTTGGCGCAACCGCGATAGCCGTGAGGAAATCTGTATCGGCAGTGTCGAGGAACTCTACAACGAAATCGAGAAATCGGTGGCTGCCGGCTTTATGAAGAGCAACCCATATAAGGACAAGGGATTCGTGCCGGGCAAGATGGAGAAAGCCAACTACGACAAGATAGATTTGCACCGTCCTTATGTGGACGACATCATCTTGGTGTCGGCTACGGGTAAGCCTTTGAAGCGCGAGACCGACTTGATTGACGTATGGTTCGATTCAGGAGCTATGCCCTATGCACAGATTCACTATCCGTTCGAGAATAAAGAGGCATTTGACAGCCGCAGCGTCTATCCGGCAGACTTTATCGCTGAGGGCGTAGACCAGACCCGCGGTTGGTTCTTTACGCTGCACGCCATCGCTACGATGGTCTTCGACAGCGTGGCCTACAAGGCTGTCGTATCAAACGGACTGGTGCTTGACAAGAACGGTCAGAAGATGTCGAAGCGTCTGGGTAATGCCGTCGACCCGTTTGGGGCCATCGAGCAGTACGGTTCTGACCCGTTGCGTTGGTATATGGTGACCAACTCGTCGCCTTGGGACAATCTGAAGTTTGACCCGGAGGGCGTGCAGGAAGTGTCACGCAAGTTCTTCGGCACTTTGTTCAATACCTATAAACTCTTTGCCCTCTACGCCAATATCGATGGCTTCACGGGAGCCGAGGCCGAGGTAGAGCTCGAGAAGCGTCCGGAGATAGACCGCTGGATACTGTCGTCTCTCTCTACGCTCGTGACGGAGGTGGAGAAGAACTACGAGAACTACGAGCCTACAGTGGCCGGACGTCTCATCGAGACCTTCGTCTGCGACAACCTTTCCAATTGGTATGTGCGTCTCAACCGCAAGCGCTTCTGGGCAGGTTCGCTCAATGAGGACAAACTGGCCGCTTACCAGACGCTCTACACCTGTCTCGAGACCGTATCCAGACTGATGGCTCCTATCGCGCCATTCTATGCAGACAAGCTCTTCACCGACTTGAATGCCGTGAGCGGACGTGACAAGAACATCAGCGTGCATTTGGCCGACTTCCCGAAGGCAGGTCCTGTGGATGCCGACCTGGAGCGTAAGATGAAACTCGCACAGACCGTTACCTCGTTGGTGCTGTCCATCCGCAAGGCTGCCAAGATCAACGTGCGCCAGCCTCTGCAGACAATTCTTTTCCCCGCTGCTGACAACGTGCAGGAGCAAGACCTCTTGTCGGTCAAGGACCTCGTGCTCAGCGAAGTCAACGTCAAGGAACTGAAGATAGCCAATGCCGACGAACACGTGCTCGTCAAGCGTGTTAAGCCAAACTTCCGCGAGTTGGGCAAGCGCTACGGCAAGCTCATGAAGAGTCTGGCGGTTGTCATGAACGGCCTGGAGCAAAACCAGATTGCCGAACTCGAGCAGCAAGGCAGTTTGCACCTTGAGGTGGAGGGAACTCCGGTGGAGATAGCACTCTCAGATGTGGAAATCTACTCGGAGGACATGCCCGGCTGGAATGTAACCAGTGAAGGCCGTGTGACGGTGGCTCTCGATATCACCATCACCGAAGCACTCCGTCTGGAAGGCATTGCCCGCGAACTCGTCAAGCGTATCCAGAACCACCGCAAGACGGCTGGTTTTGAGGTGACGGACCGCATTCGCATCGCCATCGAGAGCAATGGACAGACAGATGAAGCCCTTCGCCAATATGGCGATTACATCAGCGCACAGGTACTCGCCTCGTCGATAGAGGTCGTTCCTGCCGAAAGTCTGACTGATGCCGTCGAACTCGATATGGACGACTACAAGGTGCGTGCTTCCATCACGAAATGATGTCCTTCTCGACTTGTCTAAACTTAATCTAAACATAACCAACATCAAAACTTACTACTATGGCTGAAGAAAGAAAAGAACGTTATTCTGACGAAGATTTGGCCGAGTTCAAGGCATTGATACTTGAAAAACTCGAAAAGGCACAGAAGGAATACGCTACGCTGCGTTCGACGATGCGGCATGGCGACAATGGCGACAACGACACGGCTCCGCAGTTCAAGAACATGGAGGACGGAGCCGAGACCCTTAACCGCGAGGAACTGGGTCTGCAGTCGTCGCGCCTGGAGAAGTTTATCAAAAGTCTGCAGGGGGCATTGGTGCGTATAGAGAACAAGACCTATGGCATAGACCGTGTCACGGGAAAACTCATACCCAAGGAGCGGTTGCGCGCCGTGCCCCATGCTACGCTGAGTGTCGAATCAAAACAGAAACGCCACTAATCGACAGATGAAGACTGAAAGACGACAGACCTTGACTGCCATCCTGATGATGGTGCTCATCGTGCTTGTCGACCAATGCATAAAAATCTATATCAAGACGCACTTTGTCCTCCACGAGAGTGTCAAAGTAACGTCTTGGTTCTATTTGTCGTTTATCGAAAACAACGGCATGGCCTACGGCATGGAGTTGGGCAGCAAGACGATGCTGACCATCTTCCGAATCGCGGCTGTTATTGCATTTCTTTGGGTTCTCTTCCACAAGATAAACCATAAGTGCGCGTGGTCTTTTGTGGTCCTAATGTCGATGATTGTCAGCGGTGCTGTCGGCAATATCATCGACAGCGTCTTCTACGGACAGTGGTTTACCTCAAGTGTAGGACGTGTGGCGCAATGGGCGGACGCCTCCGTAGGCTTGTTGCCGCAGGCGGATTGGTTTAATGGCCCGGTGGTCGACATGTTCTACTTCCCCTTGATAGACTTCGACTGGCCGGCGTGGGTGCCAACAATGGGCGAGCCTGTACATTGCATTGTCGACTTCGAGTGGCCGAGATGGTTGCCGTGCAGCGACGAACCGTTCCGCTTCTTTGAACCGGTGTTCAACTTCGCCGATGCCTCGATTTCGGTAGGCGTGGCTTTGTTGCTCATATATCTCGCTGTGGAAAGCCGTAAGGAAGCCAAGGCTGAGGCCAAAGCAAAAGGACAATCAGAATCTGCCGACAATGCGTAACCGTTCCGCTCTCTCTCGCTTGTTTTTCGTTCTTTTGGCCGGTCTGCTTTGGGCTGCATGCAACAACCGTCCGGATTATGTGGTCGATGAGGAGACGATGACCGCTCTGCTCACTGATGTCCACATGGCGGAAGGTCTGGTCGAAGTGCAGTCAGGCGAGGGCGACCCCGACTATGGGCAGAAGGTTATGGCAGCCGTCATGCTGAAACACCACGTGACGCGTGAGCAGTACGACACTTCACTCGTCTGGTACTCGCAGAACCTCAAGCGGCTGATTAAAATCTACAAGCAAGTGGACAAGAATCTGACGAAGTCGACAGAGGCCTGGGAACGGCTTGCGGATGCCAAACGCGAATTCGGAGGATATGAAGCGGGCGACAGCGTGAACCTTTGGCAGGTAAACCCTTATGTGGTGCTTGACGAGGCGCGCCTGACACACTACAGGGTGTGGACTTTGCCCACAGACTCTACGTTTGACGTCGGCGATACGGTCCGGTGGCAGCTGCACGTCGGTCGTCAGTCAGACGGACAAGGTATAGTGGCCTCCATTGCACTGATCGAGGAACAGGGCAGGATGAGAAACCGGGATTTTATATCGGGCGTTTCGTCCGGACTGATTACCGGCGACACGACGCTCTGCCTGACCTGTGCGGGCGATTCGGTCCGCTTCACCCATATTATAGCAACGCTCAACTTGCTGCGTGTCGGCCAAAGCCAGGGACAAGTCTTGATTCCTGCGGTAGTGGACGATATCGAGATGTTGAGGATACATAAGAAACAGAAGAGGGGAGACCCAAGGAAATGAAAGTCTGTAAGCTGATTTTTTGTGCATTGCTGGCGGTATGGACAACCTCCGGCAATGCACAAATGCGTGAGATGCCCATTGCCTTCGAACAATGGCTCAACACACCCGATATGCGCCATGCTACCGTGGCTGTCGAGATTGTGGACCTGGACAGTGGCAAGACGTGTTATGCGTACGACGAACAGCGTTTCGTTCAGCCGGCATCGTTGTTGAAACTGGTGACTACGGCCACGGCTCTGCGCAAGTTGGGCGGTGACTTCGTTATCTGCGATTCAATAGACTGTGCAGCCGACACCGCTTCGGTGCCAGTGCCCGGACTGGAAGGCTATAACCGGGACTGGCTCATAGAGGATGTCAACGCCTCGTATATCAAGCCCTTGACTCACATTCCGGATGTAGGATTGAGCTTGCGAGAGTTTGTGAAGAAGACCAACGAGAAGAGTCTGAACGAGAATGCCGAGAGTCTGCTTTACTTCCTTTCGCCAGAGCACACCCTGCAGGCCGGACTGGATACGGTGAAAGCCTATTGGCACAGTCGCGGACTCGACACCGATGCGCTGTTGATGTACGATGGTTGTGGACTGGCTCCCAACGACCGGATTACGGCACGTTTTATCTCGCAGCTGCTATGCGACATGAAAGATGATGAGGACTTCCGCGCTTCGCTGGCCATCGCCGGCCTGACGGGGACGGTCACCTACTTCCTCAAGACCTCGCACCTGGCCGGACGGGCTTTCCTCAAGACGGGCACCACCAAGGCAGTAACGGCCTATGCGGGTTATATGATTGGACGTGACGGTCACACCTATAGTGTCGTCTTGATTGTTAATAATTCGACGGCTCCTTTAACGAATCAGCGGAAAAACATTGAAAAAATGTTTAATTTGCTTGTGCCATAGACAGTTTTTTCTTTTTTTTGGAAAAAAACATTATCTTTGCGTCTGCGATTGAAGAATCTGTACAACTATATTGGGAAATAGATGAAGCTGTATGTCGTGCCGACCCCTGTCGGCAATCTCGAGGATATGACCTTCCGGGCAGTGCGGGTGCTGAAAGAAGCCGACCTGATACTGGCAGAAGACACGCGTACCAGCAGCGTCTTGATGCAACATTACGACATCCACACTCCCATGCAGAGTCACCACAAGTGGAACGAGCATCAGACCTGTGCTGCGATGGCAGACAAGATAGTCGGAGGTATGACTGTGGCATTGGTCAGTGATGCAGGTACACCGGGCATCAGTGACCCTGGCTTCATGTTGGTGCGCGAGTGCGTGCGTCGTGGCATCGAGGTCGAGTGTCTGCCGGGAGCGACAGCCTTTGTTCCGGCTTTGGTGCAAAGCGGACTGCCCGACGACAGATTCTGCTTCGAGGGTTTCCTGCCACAGAAGAAAGGACGGGAGACACGGCTCAAGACACTCTCGGCTGAGGACCGAACGATGATTTTCTACGAGTCGCCGTACCGATTGGTCAAGACGATGCAGCAGATGTCGCAGTTCTTCGGTGCAGACCGTCAGGCTGCCGTGGCCCGCGAAATTTCGAAGAAGTTTGCGGAGACACAACACGGGACGCTTGCGGAGTTGGTCGCCCACTTTACGGCCACAGAACCCAAAGGCGAGATTGTGCTCTTGGTGAGCGGCAAACCCGAGCAGCCCAAGGCGGAGAAGAGAAACAAATACAAGCAGGATAAGGATAACTTGGACGAAGAAATCCCAGACGAAGAGACCTCGCAGGAGAAAACCTTGAGCGAAGGTATCTTACAAGAAGAAATCTCGGACGAAGAGACCTCACGGAAGAAAACCTCGCAAGAGAAAATTTCGAGCAAGAAACAATGAGCACCGAACCGTAAGTGTGTCGGAACCCCTGTAACTGTAAACATCAGAAAAAACATAGATACAACATGCCTGTTAAGATTCCAGTCAATTTGCCGGCTATTGAGGCTTTGAAGCGAGAGAATATCTTCGTAATGGACTCCGATAGGGCCAATGCGCAAGAGATACGTCCTTTGCGAATCGGTATCCTCAACTTGATGCCGCTCAAGGAACGGACAGAAACAGACCTTATCCGTCTGCTTTCCAATACGCCCTTGCAGTTGGACATCACGTTTATCAAGGTGCCGGAACACGAGAGCAAAAACACCTCTGCGCTTCACATGGAGCAGTTCTATACTTCGTTTGAGGAGCTGCAGGACCAGAAGTTCGACGGGATGATTATCACAGGCGCTCCCCTCGAGCATCTGGACTTTGAGGAAGTTAGCTATTGGGGATGGATTGAAAAAATCTTCGACTGGACCCGTGCCCACGTCACCTCGACCATGTACATCTGTTGGGCAGCGCAGGCCGCACTCTATCATTTCTATGACGTGCCGAAATATGCGTTGGCCCAGAAGATGTTTGGTGTCTTCAAGCACCGCAGTCTCGACCCGACGGCTCCGATATTCCGTGGCTTTGACGATGTGTTCTATATGCCGCAGAGCCGACATAGCGAAATACACAAGGACGATGTACTCAAGCACCCTGAGCTGAAGATTATGGCAGAAAGCCAAGAGAGTGGTGTCTATATGGTCATGGCCCGAGAGGGAAGGGAAATCTTCCTGACGGGACACTCCGAGTATGCGCCAGACACCCTTGATACCGAGTACAAACGAGACTTGGCAAAGGGACTGCCTATCCAGCCTCCGGCCAATTACTACGAGGACAACGACCCCACGAAAGACATCATAGTGCGGTGGCGGTCGACGGCCAACCTCCTCTTCCTCAATTGGTTGAACTACTATGTTTATCAGCCGACACCGTACAACATCGACGAAATTCACTAAGACAATAAATAAACTCAATAACAATGGAAAAAGTAGACATCCGAGAACTGAACGACCTTATTGAGAGTAAGAGCGCGTTCGTCAATATCCTTACACAGGGTATGGACCAGGTGATTGTGGGGCAGAAACATCTTGTCGAGTCCCTGCTGATTAGCCTCCTGTCGGGCGGACACATCCTCCTGGAGGGTGTGCCGGGTTTGGCAAAGACCCTCGCCATCAAGACCCTTTCGCAGTTGATTGATGCAAAGTACAGCCGCATCCAGTTTACGCCTGACCTTCTGCCTGCCGACGTGATCGGTACAATGGTCTATAGTCAGAAGAACGAACAGTTTACGGTGCAGAAAGGCCCCGTGTTCGCCAACTTCGTCCTGGCCGACGAAATCAACCGTGCTCCTGCCAAGGTGCAGTCGGCTTTGCTTGAAGCCATGCAGGAACACCAGGTCACCATTGGCAATGAGACCTTCAAACTCGATAGCCCCTTCCTTGTCATGGCTACGCAGAACCCAATTGAGCAGGAAGGAACCTATCCGTTGCCGGAAGCACAGTGCGACCGTTTTATGCTCAAGGTCCGCATCGACTATCCGAAGCAGGAAGAGGAGCGTCAGATTGTAGCCAACCATCTGGCCGGATACAAAACAGAGGTCAAACCGCTGATGTCTGTCAGCGAAGTGCTGGATGCCCGTGAGGTTGTCAAGCAAGTCTATATCGACGAGAAGATACAGAAGTATATCGTCGACATCGTGTTTGCAACACGTTATCCCGAGATGTATGGACTGGATGGTCTGAAGGACATGATCAGCTGCGGCGCTTCTCCGCGTGCCTCCATCAATATGGCCCTTGCCGCCCGCGCTTACGCTTTCCTGAAGCATCGTGGTTATGTCATTCCGGAGGATATCCGCGTCGTTTGTCCCGACGTGTTGCGTCACCGTATCGGCTTGAGTTACGAGGCCGAGGCCAACAACCTGACTTCGGAAGAAGTCATCGCTGACATCCTCAACCGTGTAGAGGTGCCCTAAGGCGTGACCCGGAGCAGCCACATCGGCTCAAAGAGACATTTTTATTTACACATCCGTTTTTCGTATAAACTGGAACTGAATTGGAAACATCAGATCTTATCAAGAAGGTCAGGCAGATCGAAATCAAGTCGAGGGGCTTGAGTGCCAATGTCTTTGCCGGAAGCTACAAGACGGCGTTCAGGGGTCACGGCATGTCGTTTGCTGAGGTGCGCGAGTACCAATATGGCGACGATGTGCGCGATATCGACTGGAATGTGACCGCCCGGCAAAACAAGCCCCACATCAAGATTTACGAAGAAGAGCGCGAACTGACGGTGATGCTGCTCATCGACGTGAGCGGCAGCCGTGAATTCGGCACCGTGAACCGTACCAAGCAGGACCAGATTACGGAGATTGCCGCCACATTGGCCTTCAGCACGATACAGAACAACGACAAGGTCGGGGTGGTTTTCTTCAGCGACCGGATTGAGAAGTACATACCGCCGCAGAAGGGAAAGAGACACGTGCTGGCCATCATCAGCGAACTGCTCCGTTTCGAACCCGTGCAGCGGGGTACGGATTTGCGCAAAGCCATCGAGTATGTAAGCAATGCACAGAAGAAGCGCTGCACGACATTCCTGATTAGCGACTTCTGTGATGAGCGCAACTATGAGCAGGCCTTGACATTGGCCAGTTCGAAGCACGACTTGATTGCCATACAAGTCTACGACCCGCGTGAGGCGATGTTGCCCGATGTGGGGCTGCTGCATGTCGAGGATGCCGAGACAGGAGAGGACCGTTGGGTCGACACCGGTTCGCATAAAGTGCGCCAAGCTTACGCCGACTGGTGGAACCGCATGCAGCAGAAGATGCAGCAGTCGTTCCTGCACAGCCGTGTGGACAATGTGTCGATATCGACGGAAGAAGATTTTGTGCCCGCGTTGCTGGCATTGTTTAAGAAACGTTCATGATGAAGAAATATATCGCCCTGTTGCTGATATTGCTGTCATGCAGCCTGATTGTCCCTAATCGGGCTTCGGCTGACGTAGCCGTGGCAACCATCGACACACCGTGGGTGGCCATCGGAATGCCGCGAGTGCTGCATCTCGAGGTGACGGTGCCCGAAGGTGCGCAGGTGGCATGGACTACTGCGGTGCAAAGACGCGGATTCCAGGCACAGGATTATCAGAATCCCGACACCAAGTATCTGTTGGAGTTCGGCCCGGACACGGATTTCGCTATCGACACGCTACGACAGGACGGCAACGTCACTTTGCGTCAGAACCTCCTGTTCTATGCTTTCGACAGTGCCGCTATGATTATTCCGCCGTTTAAGTTTGCGGTCAGCGGAAGGGACACAGTCGAAACCCAGACTTTGGCCCTCAAGTGTGACAACCCCTTTGAAGAAGTGCCCGACGACCCGCAGGCGCTGCAGGACCTTAAGCCCGTCATCGACCCGGAGTTCGTCATTTGGGACTACATCTGGTGGATGGTTTGGGTGTTGCTCGCCGTGGCCGTTATAGCTGCCGCATGGTTCGGCTACCAGTATTATCTGCACCATCGCAGCAACCGTCCGGTAGCGCTGCCCAAAGAGAAACCTTTGCCTCCGCATGTGGTGGCGCTGAGTGCTCTTGAGGCTCTCAACGGCCGTAAACTGTGGCAGGAGGGCAGATATAAGGAGTATTACACCGATTTGACCGACATCCTCCGCCGTTACATTGAGGGACGTTACAAGGTGTCGGCGATGGAATCGACCACCGATGAAATACTCGATGCCCTGGTAGAACTGACCGTCACCCAGAAGTCGTCTTACAACAACCTTCGGGAGGTCCTTAACCTGGCCGACCTCGTGAAGTTTGCCAAATACGAACCGTTGGCCGACGAGAACCGTATGGTCTTTATGAACGCACGTCTTTTTGTCGAGCAAACCAAGGAGACCGTAATCGAAGAGGAAGGACAGGCACAGGCCCCTGACAACCAGCAGGCTTCGGGCAGCCATCCGGCTACGGACCACAACCAAGCCTTTGGCAGCCAATCCGCCTCGGACAACAGTAAAACGGCCTCTGACAACAATAAAGGAGAATAAGCATGACATTCGCAGCACCGCAATATCTCTTTCTTTTGATTCTTCTGATTCCGGCCATCGGAGTTTATGTCTGGCGTCGGAAGCAGGAGAGCGCCACGTTGCAGATACCTTCGGCCACGATTTTTGGCCAAATGCCGAAGTCGTGGAAGGAGTACTTCCGGCACGTCAACTATGCCCTGTTGCTGTTGGCCTACGCCCTGTGTGTAGTCGCCATGGCACGTCCGCAGAGCAGCGACAGCTGGAGTCAGAGCAATACGGAGGGCATTGACATCGTGTTGACCCTCGATGTCTCGTACTCCATGCAGACCGAGGACTTCAAGCCCAACCGACTCGAAGCTGCCAAAGACGTAGCCGCCAACTTTATCACGGGTCGCCCCAACGACAACATCGGTATGGTCATCTTCGGCAAGGAGAGCTACACGCTTTGTCCCATGACGAGCGACCACGCCGTGCTGGCCAATATGGTGAAGAATATCGACTTCGATTTGGTCGACGGCACCTTGACGGCCATCGGCAACGGCTTGGTTACTGGCTTGAACCGCATACGTCATGGCGAGGCAAAGTCGAAGGTTGTCATTCTGCTGACCGACGGTTCGAACAACGCAGGTGACGTTTCGCCCAACGATGCGGCAGCCGTGGCACAATCGTTGGGAATCCGCGTCTACACAATCGGTGTCGGCACGGACAAAGAGTTTGAGATGACCACGGGCTACGACATGTTTGGCCAGCCCGTCAAGCAGACGGTCAAGCCCGACCTCGACGAGGGCTTGCTTCGTTCCATTGCCCAGACCACGGGCGGCCAGTACTATAGGGCTACCAGCAAGGAGAAGCTCACGGGCATCTTCCGCGAGATAGACCAAATGGAGAAGACCAAGTTGAGCGTTCGCGAGTTCAGCCGCCGTGAGGAAGAGTTCCTGCCGTTTGTGTTGGCTGCCGTCCTGTTGCTGGCTGCACACATCCTGTTCCGGCAGACCGTGCTCAAGAACCTGCCCTGTTGATTGCCTATGCAGAATCCGGTTTTAGAACACGTAGTGACATTAGGATTAACCACCATAGTGACTTCCGAACATTAAAACGTGTTAGTGACTTTAGGACATTAAATAGTAGAATATGGAAAATTTCCGGTTTGCCAATCCCAATCTGTTGTGGTTGTTGCTGGTGGCTGCAGCCTTGATAGCCCTTTTTGTGATAGCCAACATACGTTCGCAGAAGGCGCTGGTCCGTTTCGGCAATCTGTCGCTGCTCCGTCCGCTGATGCATGGTGTGAGCCACAAGAAACGCAATCTGAAGTTTGTCCTTCAGATGACGGCATTGGTGTGCCTGATTGTAGCAGCTGCCCGTCCGCAGTTCGGCTCCAAGATAGAGATTGTCAAAAAAGAGGGCGTGGAGGTTATGGTTTGTCTTGACATCTCCAACTCGATGTTGGCCGAGGATATTGCACCGAGCCGTTTGGACAAGGCAAAGCGGATGTTGGTCCGCATGCTCGACCAGATGCAGAACGACCAGGTCGGTTTGATAGTCTTTGCCGGCGATGCTGTGGTGCAGTTGCCAATCACCAACGACTATGTGTCGGCCAAGATGTTCCTCGAATCCATCACTCCCGATTATATCTCGATACAGGGCACAGCCATCGGTGCCGCCATTAATCTGGCGACGCGGAGTTTTACGGCCAAAGAAGAAAGCAGCAAGTCTATCGTGTTGATCACCGATGCTGAGAACCACGAGGACGATGCGGCCGGAGCTGCGGCTGCCGCTTACGAAAAGGGCATTCCGACCCATGTGATTGGTGTCGGGTCCGTGCAAGGAGCGGTCATCCCCGATGGTTCGGGCCGTCTCAACAGTCCGCGTAAGGACGCTACGGGCAATCCCGTCACGACGCGTCTCGACGAGGCCATTGCCCAACAGGTTGCTGAGGCCGGCCACGGCATTTACGCCCATGCCGACAACACCAATTCGGCCATCAATCGGGTCATAACATCCCTGCATGAGATGAAGACTACCGAGTTGGAGAGTCATGTCTACGCAGAGTACGACGACCAGTTCGTGTGGTTTGTGTTTGTGGCCATGCTTTGCCTGCTGGCCGATGTGTTTGTGGTGGACCGTGCCAATCCGGTGCTGTCCAAAATACAGTTGTTCAAATGAAAAAGTTTTTATTTGTCCTCTTGCTTTTGCTTCCGGTATGTGTGGCTTCGTCCGTGGCACAAAACCAACGGAAGGTGCGGAGTCTGGACCGTTCGGGCAACAGCAACTATCGGGACAGTCTTTATACGGACGCCGAGATGGACTACCGTCGGGCCCTGGCCATCAATCCGTCAGACAGTGTGGCGCGGTTCAATTTGGCTACGTCATTAATCAGGCAGCATGACCAGGCCAAGCTGGCTGAGGCAGACAGCATCCTGACGGGGCTGGCCGTCGAATCCGAGCAGAACGGCAACCGGCAGTTGTGTGCCAAGAGCTTGTATCAGAAGGGGGAAATAGCCATGATGGCGCAGCAGTATCAGCAGGCTGCCGAAGCCTTCAAGGAGTCGCTGAAGCGCAATCCGACCGACGACGAGGCCCGGTTCAACTACCTTTTGGCCAAACGGCTGCTGAAGGACCAGCAGGACCAGAATCAGCAGCAGAATCAGGACCAGCAGCAAGACCAGCAACAGCAGGATCAGCAGCAAAATCAGGACCAGCAGCAAGACCAGAACCAGGACCAGAACCAGGACCAGCAACCTCCTCAGCAGGACCAGCAGCAACAACAGCCTCAGCAACAGGACCGCATGTCAGAAGACCAGCGCCAGTCCATACTCGAGCAGAACGAGCGCGACGAGAAGGAGACGCAGGCCAAGGTGATGCACCGCATGCAGGACAAAGACAAGGAGAAAGAAAAAGAGCGTGAAATACAGCGTATGAACGGCACGCTCAAAGACTGGTAAGACCTCCTTGCTGCGGCAGCACTGACGAGCTTTTGGCTTTGCTTCAGCAAACAGCAAGCGCATTGCATCTGCAAGCACTCAGCTCTCTCAAGCATTCTGCTTTCGCAAGCGTTTTGCTTTCGCAAGCACTCAGCTTCCGCGAGCGCTTTGCATCCGCAAATAATAAACGTCAACAAACAAGGCAATATACACTTCATCAATGAAGAAGATTTTTTCGCTTTTACTATCACTGACAGTAGTTGCGTCTGCTTGGGCGGACGTGACCTTCAAGGCCCGCGTTGAGGGCGGGAATACGGTTGAGGCCGGAATGCGTTTCCAGGTAGAATATGAGATTAACACTACGTGCGACGCTTTCGACTGCGATATGTCAGGCTGCGGCGTGAGAGCCATTAGCGGTCCGTTCTCTTCCTCCTTTATGTCCCGTTCGATGACCAACGGCAAGACCGAGGTTATCAACACCACGACCTACACTTATGTGATGGTGGCGGACAAAGAGGGTAGTTTTACGTTGCCGGCCGCCAAGGCGACGGTGGGTGGAAAAGTCTATCGGAGCAACACCATTGCGCTGACTGTCATTCCCGCTGACCCCAACAAGCAGCAGTCGCAGACCAGCCGAAGCAGTCAGCAGGGGCGGAGTTCCGCCTCATCGTCAACCGGTTCTGTGGGCAAAGACGACATCTTGTTGGCCGTTGACCTCTCGAAGACTACGGTGTATGAGGGCGAGGCCCTGGTGGCTACGTTGAAACTCTACTTCCGCAACGAGAATGTGGTCAGCCTGCAGGACGTCAAGTTCCCCGACCTCGAGGGCTTTACGGCCCAGGAGATGGATTTGGGCAACAACGTGCAGACCACCATCGAGCAATACAAAGGCGGCAACTACAGGGCCTACCCCGTGCGTCAGTGGCTGCTGTTCCCCCAGCGTGCAGGCAATATCACCATCAAACCCGGCTCGTTGACCGCCATAGCGCAGGTCTATACGGGGCGCAGGAGTTTTTGGGACGATCCGTTCAATGTCTACCAGAACGTGCAGGTGCCCGTAACAAGCCCCGAGCGCGTGGTCAAAGTCAATCCGGTGCCTGCGGGCAAACCCGCTTCGTACATGAATGCTGTCGGAGCGTTCAAGATCAAGGGCGAACTGACAGCCGACAAGGTCAAGGCCAACGACGCGGTCATCTATCGGCTCACCATCGAGGGAACGGGCAATCTGAAATACATACGCGAGCCACATCCGGAGTTCCCGGCCGACTTTGAGGTCTACGACCCGAAGTCAGATCTTCAGACCCGCACGACCAAGAACGGCCTGACGGGCAAGCGCATCATCGAGTACACCATTATTCCGCGTTTCGCAGGTACGTTTACGATTCCTCCGGTCGAGTTCAGTTACTTCAACACGGCAGCGGGTAAGTACGAGACTCTGACGACCGACGCCTTCGAGCTTGAGGTAGAGAAGGGTGCCGGCGACACTTCGGCTGCGTCAGGGTCCAGCGTAGACTTCTCGGGCACCACCCAGGAGCGCATCCGTGTGTTGGGCAACGACATCCGTTATCTGCACAACATCGACGAATCAGAACTGGTGGCTGACAAGGTCCCCGTCATCAAGTCTCCGTTCTATTGGTTGTGGTTTGCCGTACCGGCCCTTGCCCTGCTTATTCTGTTGGCGGCCAATCACCGTCGTCTGAAGCGGAAGGCCGATTCAGTCGGACAGCGCACCCGCAAGGCCAATAAGGTTGCCTCCAAGCGTCTGAAGTCTGCCTCTGCGGCACTGAAGCAAAAAGACGAGGCTGCTTTCTACGAGGCCGTGCACAAGGCCATGTTCGGCTACGTGTCAGACAAACTCAACTTGCACTTGAGCGACTTGACGCGCGAGATGATTCACGATGAGCTGATTAAGAAAGAGGTGGACGAAGAGACCGTCAAACAGTATGAGCACGTCATCGAGGTGTGCGAATTCGCCCGCTACGCTCCGTCGACCGACGACCAGGCTATGGACAAACTCTACGAAGATGCCGTCCGGACCATCGACCGTCTGGAGAAAGTCTTGTAAGACAAAGGGAATAAGTTAACAAAGGAAAATAAATTGACAGAGGGAATAAGTTAACAAAGGAAATATGGCAAATTTGGGGAATCCCAAAAAGAAATAAGGAGTCCCCAATGAAATATAGGAAATAAGGCAAATAGGGGGCAAAAAAGTAAGGACCCCCAGTAAACATTGGAAATAAGGTAATAAAGGAAAATAAGGATTCCCGAACAAAAGAAAAATAGGGAAAAGCGAGTCTAAAAACAAAGTAAACAAAGAAAACGAAGAAAACAATGAAGAGAATAGTTATATTGCTGAGTTTGCTGCTGGGAGTCGTTACCCTCAAGGCCGGCATTGTCAATCCGGCGGAGATGATAGGCGAAGCAGCCTATGCCTATGAGCAGGGCAAATATGCCGAAGCTGCAGAGAAGTACGAAGTCCTGGTTACGGCCTTCAGCGGCGCCCCCGACCTTTACTATGCCTTGGGCAACTCGTACTACAAGCAGCAGATGTACGCCAAGGCCATCCTCAACTACGAGCGTTGTATTCAGCGCGACCCGTCGAACGAGGACGCCCGCACGAACCTGGCGCTGGCGCAGAGCAATTGCGTGGACAAGATAGAGACCATTCAGCCCATCATCTTCGTCACTTGGAGCAATGCGTTGCGCGACCTTTTCGCTGCCGACACTTGGGGCAAGATGTCCGTCTTGTTTTTCTTCCTCTTCCTTGCCGGAGTGGCGTCTTATTTCTTTGTCCGCAAGGTCAGCATCCGCAAGGTCGGCTTCTATGGCGCCATCGTTATGGTGGTGCTCTGTGCCGTCAGTTTGTTCTATGCACACCAGCAGGGCGAAATACTGACGGCCCACGACCATGCCGTCGTTATGGCTCCCACGGTCACCATTCGTTCCACGCCGTCAGAAAGCGGCACGCAGCTGATGGTGATTCACGAGGGCCTCAAGGTGCGCATTCGCCAAGAACTGTCCGGTTGGACGGAAATCGAACTCTCCGACGGTAATGTAGGTTGGATGCCGACCTCGATGCTCGAGGTAATATGATGGGCCGTTAAACCTCTCGGTGTCCGGAGAGTCTGAATAGATGAGTAGAGGCTCAGTACGGACGGGAAGTGACGGCTCAAAAAACAAGGTTGACGACCAAAACAAACAAGAAAGACGTCAGGTCAGACGAGAGCAAAAACAAAGAATATAAACAAAGATTTTAATAAAATATCAAATATAGAAGATTATGAAATACGCATTGGTGACCGGCGGAAGCCGGGGAATAGGCCGGGCTGTCAGCGTGCAGTTGGCCAAGATGGGATACAGAATCATCATCAACTACGTGAACAATACGACTGCGGCCGAAGAAACCCTGCGCCTGGTGCGCGAAGCCGGTTCGGAGGGCGAGATGCTGAAGTTTGATGTCGGCAACTCGGCTCAGGTAAAGTCGGCTATTGAGGGCTGGCAGGCTGCCCATGCCGACCAGGACGAGTACATCGAGGTAGTGGTCAACAACGCCGGCGTGCGTCGCGACAACCTCATGGCGCTCATGCCCGAAGAGGATTGGGTGACCGTCATCAACACCACGCTCAACGGCTTCTTCAACGTGACGGCTCCCCTCATCTCGCAGATGCAGTTCCATAAGTTCGGCCGCATCATCAACATGGCCAGCGTGTCAGGCATTATGGGCATGCAGGGTCAGACCAACTATTCGGCTGCCAAGGGCGGACTGGTGGCTGCTACCAAGGCTTTGGCCAAAGAGGTGGCACGCAAGAACATTACCGTCAATGCCGTAGCTCCGGGCTTCATCAAGACCGACATGGTGGAGGGCCTGGACGAGAAGGAGCTGAAGAAGACCATTCCCGCCAACCGCTTCGGCCAGCCCGAGGAAGTCGCCGCTTTGGTCGGATTCCTGGCTTCGCCCGAGGCCGGTTACATCACGGGCAATGTGATTAGCATCAACGGCGGATTGTACACCTGATTTTTTCCCCTCTTGACAACAAGCAGATATGAAAAAGACTATCAAAACCCTCATTGCACTGGCCCTGTGCGTTCTGCCCATGAGCATGTCCGCTCCGGCTTTTGCGCAAGATGCAGATATGATGCAGAAAGCGCGTGAGCGCTTCGAGGGCATGGAGACTCTGCAGGCCGACGTGGTCATGACGCGCCACAACACAATGGTCACCAGCGACGTAACGTCGAAGGGCAAGTTCTACTTCAAGAAGCCATCGCACATGTGCATGACCTTCAAGGACGGAGCCGAGATGCTGCTGATGGACGGCCAGTCGTTCACTATGGTGCGCGACGGCAAGCCGCAGACCATGAGCGGCAAGGGCAACAGCCAGATTGAGGCGCTCAAGACCTTGCTGCAGAACTTCAGCGCCGGTCAGGAGAGCGACATCGACCTCTCGGATATTGCCGACGTCGACATGACGCAGAAGGGCAACCGCGTAATCATCACGGTCACTCCCATCGTCACCGACGCCAAGCAGAAGCGCAAGATGATGTTCACCTCGTTTGTCGTGACAATCGACAAGCAGAAGTCCGAGCTCGTCTCGGTGCGGATGAACGAAAAGGGCCAGAACTACACGGAGTATGCGTTCTCCAACTTCAAGCAGAACGCCGCCGTGCCGGATGCCGTCTTCTCTGTTAAAAAGTAAGCCGAAGCAATCCGAGAATTGGCAATCCGGTGAATCGGAAATCCGGAAGGATTGCCAGGCCCGGGGATTTCTAAAATGTGATAGTTCGGGTATTCTTGGAAAAGATAGTTCGGGTATTCTTGGAAAAAGATTGTTCGGGTATTCTTGGAAAAGATAGTTCCGGCATTCTTGAAAAAAGAATGTTCGGGTATTCTTGAAAAAAGAATGTTCGGATATTCTTGAAAAGAATATTCAGGAAGAGAATAATATGAAGGCAGAACAGAAGGTCATACTGGAGGATACAGTCCGCATTCGCGTCAAGTTCAGTGAGATTGACTCCATGCGTCGCGCGTGGCACGGGTCGTATGTCAAGTATATGGAAGACGGCCGCGAATCGTTCGGGTTGCACTATCCCGGCATCGGTTACGCCGACATCACGGCATCGGGCATCTATGCGCCCATCGTCGACGTCCACGTCAAGTACTATGGTGCTTTGCGGCTCAACGATGTGGTTGTCATCCGCACGCGCTACGTCTACCATCCCGGCGCCCGTCTCGACTACAACTACGAGATGCGGCGTGAGTGCGACGGAGCGCTCTGTTGCAGGGCTACGACCACGCAGCTCTTCATAGACCGCAACGAGCAGCTGATGACCGAACGGCCCCAGTATTACATCGACTGGCAGCGCAAGTACGGTATTGACACAGATTAAGTTAAGGAAAAGCTTGCCTGCGCGACAAAAGCCTGTCTTGTTCGGAGCAAGCTTGTCTGCGCGGCGTAAGAGCCGGTAATCGTTTGACGTATAGGTCAGAAGTTTTTACTTTTTGCTCAGCAAGGCGTTGACCTGCGCGATAACAGAATGGGTGTCGTCATTCCAAATGACGGCATCCGATTTTTTTATCTTCTCCTCTTGGGGCATTTGGCTGAGGATGCGTGCCTCGACGCGCTGGCGGTCTGCGCCGTCTCTGTGCATGGCCCGTTGGATGCGCAGTTCGAGGGGTGCGGCCACGCACCACACCCGGTCGGCCTGGGTGTACTTGCCGAATCCTGACTCGAAGTAGATAGCGGTTTCGACGAAGAAAGGTGCCTGGCCCATCGTCTGCTGACAGCGACGGATGTCGTCGGCAACGGCGGGGTGCACGAGAGCGTTCATTTGCTCCAGCAGTGCGTGGTTTTCGAAGATTCTTGAGGCCACATAAGGCCGGTTCAGTTGTCCGTCAATGGTGTAGGTTTCCGGTCCGAGCAGTTCGGTGAGCCGGACCTTCAGCATGGCATCGGTCAGCATCAGTTCCTTGGCCCGTGAGTCGCAGTCGTAGACCGTGTAGCCCATTACTCTGAGTAGCTGACTCACTGTCGACTTGCCAGAGCCGATGCCTCCTGTGATGATTGTGAGCATGGAAAGGTTGTTCTTCAAAGATTATTCTTCAAAGGTTGTCCGTTGGTCTTATTCTTCGACCGAGAACTCCACTTCGCGGGGTTCGAAGTCGATGCGGCACACGTCAGTCTCGCTCCACTTGGTGCGCACCATGACGGGCAGCGTGAGGCGGTTGGGGTTGCGGCGCAGGCTGTCGTAGGGCACTGTCAGCTTGATGTCCTCTTCCGTAAACTGGTAGTAGCGGTCGAAGTTGGCCAGACAGCGCACGTTAGCCTGGCGGGGAAAGAGGATGAGTTTCTTACCCTCCGGCACGCCTGTCGCCTGTATTTCCAGGTTGTCGAAGCGCTTTTCCACATAGTGCACTACGGGAATCATGACTTCAGCCGAGTCGGGCGAGGCCTTGATGCCCACGCGCAGTTTGATGGCCACCTTGGTCAGCAGTGTGTCCTTGAGATTATCGGCCTTCAGCGTTTCGGTCTGTATGTATCTCAGCGTGTCAGAGATGTAGCCCGGCGCGTGCACCAGCACCGAGTCGGTCAGCAGCACGGGGGCGAAGTCGCGGCAGTCGTCGGCGGCCGTGATGTCCGTCATGAGTCTTACGGCAATGCGCTTGCCCTCGGTGTAGGCGTAGCGGGCGTCGACCAGCGCGGGATACATGGCCGTGATTTTCGTCGACGACGAGAGCTCGTTGAGCAGCAGCGACTGCAGTTCGGCGCCCGAGATGCGGAAGTTGCCCGCAATGTCGGCGTAACGGTCAAAGTCGACCGAGAGCGTCATGAAGCTGCTGTTCTTGCCGTAGTTGAGCAGATGTATGTTGTTGTCGTAGAGCGTCACCTTGATGGTCGAAGGCACTTGTGTGGTGAAGACCACGCCGTCGGGCAGATTCTCGATGCGCAGCGAGACCTCGTAGGTGGCGTCGTTCTGCTCGTAGGCACTGCGGCCTATCCAGAAGAACGTCGACACAAGCACAAAGATGGAAAAAGTCAGCACATCCCGCCTGCTGACGGCAGGCAAGAGGCTGACAATTTTCTTTATCTGCTCCGGAAGTTGTACCATGGTTCGCTCTGCTCCGGGAGTTATGATTTTATTTCGGCTGTGCGGCAGCCATGTCGTTCAGGTCCTTGAAGACACACTCCTTGCTGACCTGGATGCGGGTCTGATAGTCGGGCTTCAGCTTGATGACGAAGCTCTCCACCACCTGGTTGCCCTTGCGGTCGGTAGTCGTGTTGACGCTCTCGATCTTGCCGAAAATGCCACCGTTGGTGACGACGTTGTCGCCGGCTTTCATGTTGTTGCGTTCGGCTTCAATCTTCTTCTGCTGCTGACGCTGCGGACGGATCATGAAGAAGTAGAACACTGCGATGATGAGCACGATGAAGATGAGGTTGCTCATGCCGGCGCCGCCCTGTGGTGCGGCCTCTTGAAGGAAAAGTGTGTTAAGCATAATTGGTTGTTATAAGAAAACTGGATTGTTCGTATTTCAGTGCAAAACCGGCGTGGACTCAGGCCTTGAAGATGACGCCGTCGCGTTTCCATTGCTTCACGATCTTGTCGACGATGCCGTTGACGAAGCGGGCGCTGTCGGGCGCGCAGTAGTACTTGGCCAGCTCGATGTATTCGTTCATCGAGATGCGGACGGGGATGTCGGGGAAGTTCCTGATTTCGGCCAAAGCGCAAATCATGACCACCTTGTCCATAAGAGCCATTCTCTCCACCTGCCAATTGTCGGCATTCTGGTCGATGAGCTGCAGGTACTCGTGGGCGTGGTCGAGGGCGAAGTGGTAGAGGTCGTGGGCGAATTGGCTGTCCTCCTTTCGGTCGAAGACCTTGGGCGACAGGTGTTGCTCCTCCTTTTCCGGGTCAATCAGGTTGATGGCCTTGACCACAAACTGCGTGACGGTCGAGAGGTCGTCGTTCCAGTAGATGTTGCGGTTCTCGAGTGCGAGGTCGAGCATGGCGTTGCGGGTGATGACCGAGGCGAAGATGTCGCGCCACAGGGCCTTTTCGTCCTGCAGGGTAGGGGCGTCGTGTTGCGTCATGAACGTCTTGTAGGAAGGCAACTCCTCGATTTCAGTCAGCAGGTTGCGGTAGAGATCCGTGTCGAAGTCGCTCAGCAGGCCGTGCTTCTCGCAGTAGTCGGGCACTTCGCTCTTTTCGGCTATCGTCCGGGCGATGCGGCTGTCGGCAAAGCGTGTGTTGGGGAAGCGCTCCTCCTGGGTGGGCATGAACTTGTTGCGGGCGGTTTCGAGCTGCGTCTTGCGGTAGTCGGTGATGGCAGGAATCAGCGCCAGCAGGAAGTTGTACAACTGGTAGCTTGACTCGAGCGACTGCGCCATCTGTTCGTCGCTGTTGAGTTTGTCTATCGAGCCCTGCATGAAGGCATAGACCAGTTGGGCTGTCTTTATGCGGATTAAGAGTCTGTTGATCATATAAAACTAATTTGGCGGCAAAGATAGCAAATTTATCTTATACCGCCAAATTTATTATTGTAAATTTTCAAAATGCAGGGCGCGACGGGCGCCCTTGCACTCCGAACGTACAGTGCTTTTTACATCATGCCGCCCATTCCGGCGCCGCCTGCGGGAGCTGCCGGTTCCGGAGCCGGCTTGTCGGCGATGACGCACTCGGTGGTGAGGAACATGCCGGCTATGCTGGCTGCGTTCTCGAGAGCCACACGGGCCACCTTGGCTGGGTCGATGACGCCGGCCTTGAAGAAGTTCTCATACTCGTCGGTGCGGGCGTTGTATCCGAAGTCACCCTTGCCGTCCTTGACCTTCTGCACGATGACGGCGCCTTCCTTGCCGGCGTTGGCCACAATCTGACGCATAGGCTCCTCGATGGCGCGTTTCACAATCTCGATGCCGAGTTGCTCGTCGTCGTTGGCGCCTTTCAGACCGTCGAGAGCTGCGATGGCACGTACGTAAGCCACGCCGCCACCGGGCACGATGCCCTCTTCCATTGCGGCACGTGTGGCGCACAGGGCGTCGTCCACACGGTCCTTCTTCTCCTTCATCTCGACCTCGCTTGCGGCACCTACGTGCAGCACGGCCACACCGCCGGCCAGTTTAGCCAGACGCTCCTGGAGTTTCTCGCGGTCGTAGTCGGAAGTGGTCTTCTCGATCTGGGCCTTGATGGTAGCGACACGGTTCTTGATGTCTTCCTTGTTGCCGCGGCCGTCCACGATGGTGGTCTTCTCCTTGTCGACGGTCACCTTGTCGGCCTCGCCGAGCATCTCTACAGTAGCGTTCTCGAGTTTCAGACCCATCTCTTCGCTGATGACAGTGCCGCCTGTCAGGATGGCGATGTCCTGCAGCATTTCCTTACGACGGTCGCCGAAGCCAGGGGCCTTGACGGCGCAGATCTTCAGGCTGCCGCGCATGGCGTTGAGCACGAGGGTAGCCAAAGCCTGGCTGTCCACGTCTTCGGCAATGATGAGGAGCGAGCGTCCAGACTTGGCCATAGGCTCGAGGATGGGCAGCATGTCCTGCAGATTGGAGATTTTCTTGTCGTAAATCAAGATCTTGGGCTGGTCGAGTTCGCAGGTCTGCTTCTCGGCATTGTTCATGAAGTAGGGCGAGATGTAGCCGCGGTCGAACTGCATGCCTTCCACCACATCGACGGTAGTGTCGGTACCCTTGGCCTCCTCGACCGTGATGACACCTTCCTTCTTGACCGTCTCCATGGCCTTGGCGATAAGCTGGCCGATTTCCTCGTCGTTGTTGGCCGAGATGCGGGCCACGTTCTCAATCTTCGAGTAGTCGTCGCCGATTTCCTCACTCTGAGCCTTGATGTTCTCGACCACCTTGGCAACGGCCTTGTCGATACCGCGCTTGAGGTCCATCGGGTTGGCGCCTGCGGTGACGTTCTTGAGGCCTACGCCGATGATTGACTGGGCCAGAACGGTGGCTGTGGTCGTGCCGTCGCCGGCAGCGTCGCCGGTCTTGCTGGCCACTTCCTTGATGAGCTGTGCGCCCATGTTCTCAAACGGGTCCTCGAGTTCGATTTCCTTGGCCACGCTCACGCCGTCCTTTGTGATGTGTGGAGCGCCGAACTTCTTGTCGATGATGACGTTACGGCCTTTTGGGCCCAGTGTGACCTTGACGGCGTCAGCGAGCTGGTCGACGCCCTTCTTCAGCAGGTCTCTCGATTCTGTATTGAATTTGATTATTTTAGCCATAATGCAGTGATATTTTAGCAGTTTAACCTATGATGGCCAATACGTCCGATTGGCGCATGATCAGATATTTCTCTCCCTCGAGTTCGATTTCCTGGCCGCTGTATTTGCCGTACAGCACCTGGTCGCCGGTCTTGAGTATCATTTCCTCGTCCTTGGTGCCTTTGCCGGCAGCCACGATTTCGCCCTTCAGGGGTTTCTCTTTAGCGGTGTCGGGGATGATGATGCCGCCTACGGTTTTGGTTTCGGCCGGTGCTGGCTTGACGAGCACGCGGTCTGCAAGTGGTTGGATTTTCATATTCATTTTGTTTTAGTGTTGTTTTATAACTGTACAGCGCTGCAAGCAAATATCGTGCCAACCGCCCGGCCTTGCCTTATTTTGCCAAAATGTCACACTCCCGGACCAAAATGTCATAGTAGCCGATGGCGCGCAGTCCCTGGTAGACGCTGCAGGCGTTCAGGCGCGCTCCCTTGAGGCTCGTGTGGGTGTGGTCGCGGTTGTAGTAGGAGCGGGCCTCTTCTTGTCCGAGGGCCTCGAGGGCGTCGGCAGTGATGTTGTGCACGTCGATGAAGTCCACGCCCGTAGCCTCCACCACCTGGCGGTACCAGAGTCCGTACGACGAGTTACGGCGCTCGATGCGTCCGCCGGGCCATTCGTTGCGGGGTGTCAGACTGAGCAGCACCGGCACAGCGCCCTTCTCGCGTGCGTCCTGAATCATCTTCTTCAGATACCATCCGAAGCTGTACACGGCTTCATACTCGCCGCTTGAGGCCATGCGGTAGACGTGTGTCGAGTCAAGGCCCGTAGCGATGTCTGCGCGTTCCTTCTTGGTGTCGATGTCGCCCGTGTCGTTGTGGCCGAACTGCAGCAGCACGATGTCGCCCGGCTGGAGCGAGTTGTACACCTTGTCCCAGCGGCCCTCGTTGAGGTAAGTGCGGCATGAGCGTCCGGCTTTGGCTTCGTTGGCGAAGGTGCATTTCGTCGAGTCGAAGTAGATGTAGGCCTGACTGCCCCAGCCCCACATGCCTGTCGAGTCGTTGTCGTTGTTCTTGCAGGTCGAGTCGCCGCACAGCCATACCACGGGTTTGCCTGGCTGGCGCTTGACGTTGGCTGTGGCGGGGGTGAGGTCCACAAGGTAGTCCTTCAGCGGGCAGTCAGGACATTGCCGTATGGCCAAGGCGGCACTGTAGGCGTTGTTTTCGGCGCCGAAGCGTGAGGTGTGTATTTTGTCGACGTAGTAGAACATATAGTCCGTCTTCCAGTGGCCGAACTGCTCGAGGCGCGAAGCGCTCACGCCCTCCAGGTCCACCCAGGGCACCTGCATCTCTTCGGCCACCTGGCGGCTCCACAGCGTGATGGTCTGCAGCTTGCGGGTGATGGTCGTGTCGTTGTCCCAGCTGTTGCGGGGAGTCAGCGAGGCGATGATGGGGTGTGCCTTCTTGGCGCGGATGTCGCGCACGAACTTGCGCAGATACTCGCCGTAGCTGTACACGGTTTCCTCCTTGCCGTTGTCTCGGGGGTTGCGGCAGTCGTGCAGGGTGACGTGCACGCAGGTGTCGGGGTCGATGCCGTGTATGCTGTTGCGGGCCGTAAACGAATCAAGCGGTCCGTTGTCGTTGTGGCCCAGTTCGATGAGCACGTAGTCGCCTTTCTTGACGCCCTTTAGCACGTCCGGCCACAGGTTGTTGTAGAAGGTGCGGCTGCTCGTTCCGCCCAGGGCGTGGTTTTCGACCGTGATGCGGGTCGAGTCGAACCACTGTGCAGCGAAGGCTCCCCAGCCCCACTGGCCGTTGCTGCCGTTGCCTTTCGTGCCTGTGCGCATGGTGCTGTTGCCTATCAGGAAGAGGACGGGGTTCTTGCCCTTACGGCTGGAGCCGGGCACGGGGCGAGCGTATTTGTTGCCGGTGTCGTCCGACCGGCGGTAGGTGTCGGAGGTGGTATCGTTGATGCCGTTGGCATCTTTTCTTGTCTGGGCTACAAGACTCGTTGCGGCCAGCAGGCTGGCGAGCAGAAGGATGGTGGGCTTCATAAGGGTGCTGTGTTTTATGTTTTACGTTTTATGTTTTACGTTTTATGTTTTACGTTTTATGTTTTACGTTTTATGTTTTACGTTTTATGTTTTACGTTTTATGTTTTACGTTTTATGTTTTACGTTTTATGTTTTGGTGGGGGTTATGTTTTATGTTTTACGTTTTGGTTTTTATGTTTTGGTGGGGGGTGGGGGTTATGTTTTATGTTTTGGTTTTTACGTTGTCTTCTATGCATTGGGAACTCTCGACACTAAACTCTGATTTCCGAATTCTGACATCTGTGCTTTCTTTGTTCTGCGTTTGCTCGAGTGCAAAGATAGTGATTATTTTCGAAAAAAACAATACCTGCTTCCCAAAATGGGGACTCTACGCCGCAAAAACGAACGTCAAACCCCGAAAAGTGCACTTTTTGCCTCTAAAACGGAATGGCAACTCCGAAAAAGACAGTAAAATTTGGCGGTCTCGTGCAAAATTTTTACCTTTGCCCTCGTCAAATACTATTTCCCGCATTATGTCAGACTACATAGTCAGTGCCAGAAAATACCGTCCGCAGAGTTTCAAGACCGTTGTCGGCCAGAAGACACTCGTGCAGACGCTCAAGAACGCCATCCTTTCGCACAAGTTGGCCCACGCCTACCTCTTCTGCGGTCCGCGCGGAGTGGGCAAGACCACCTGCGCCCGCATCTTTGCCAAGACCATCAACTGCCAGCACCTCTCAGCCGACGGCGAGGCCTGCGGACAGTGCGATTCGTGCCGCAGCTTCGACGAGCAGTGTTCCTACAATGTCTACGAACTCGATGCCGCCTCCAACAACGGCGTCGACCAGATACGCGAACTTACCGACCAGGTGCAGATTCCGCCTCAGGTGGGCCAGTACAAGGTCTTTATCATCGACGAGGTGCACATGCTGTCGCAGCAGGCCTTCAATGCCTTCCTCAAGACGCTCGAGGAGCCTCCGCGCCACGCCATCTTCGTGCTCTGCACCACCGAGAAGCCGAAGATTCTGCCCACCATCCTGAGCCGTTGTCAGACCTACGACTTCCAGCGCATCACGGTGCAGGACATCGTGGCCCAGTTGGCCCGCATCGCCCAGGAGGAGGGTGTCAAGACCGAACCGCAGGCTCTGCAGGTCATCGCCAAGAAGGCCGACGGCGGCATGCGCGACGCCTTGTCGGTCTTCGACCAGATTGTCTCCTTCACCGGCGGCGACGTGACCTATCAGTCTGCCATCGACAACCTCAACATCCTCGACTACGAGATTTTCTTCCGCGTCACCGATGCCGCCCTGCAGGGCAACATCCCCGCGGCGCTCCTTATGCTCGACGAAGTGCTCCGCCGGGGCTTCGAGTCGCACTCGTTCATTTCGGGTTGGGCGTGCCATCTGCGCGACCTTATGGTGGCCAAAGAGCCGACCACGGTCAAACTGATAGAAGCTGCCCCCGACGTCGTGCAGCGCTATTGCCAGCAGGCCGTGGCCTGTCCGCCGCCGTTCCTCTATCCCGCTGCCCAGATTGCGGCCGAGTGCGACTTCAACTACCGCAATGCGGGCAACAAGCGCTTGAGCGTCGAGCTCGCCATTGTGCGCATTTGCCAGCTGCTGCACCCCGTGCAGCCCGTTGTGCCACAGGCGGCCGTAGCGCCACAGGCGCGTCCCGTGCAGCCCGCTCCTGCAGCCCAGCGTCCCGGCACGGCCTATGGGCAGCCTGTCCAGCAGCGTCCCGTGCAGCAACCCGTAGCCCAACAGCCAGTGGTCCAGCGCCCCGTGCAGCAGCCTAAGGCCCAGCAGCCAGTGCGCCCCGTGCAACCAGTTCCTCAGCAGCCCGCACCGCAGCCTGCAGCTGCACCCGTCCATGTGGTCGATGCGGCTAATCGCTTCGGTCAAAGGCCCGGTGGTCCGCACCTGACTTCATTGCGGGGCCAGACGCCGTCCGGTCGGCCTACCGCCGCAGCTGCCCCCGACCAGCAGGCTGCTGCCGACATGGACGAACCCGTAGAGCCTGAGGCGCTTCGGCGCGCATGGAGACAATACACTGAAACTATTCCGGGCCAGAAGCTGCTCATCAACGTCATGCACACCTTTCGCCCGCAGCCGACCGAAGGGTCGACAACCCATTACTGCATCGAAGTGCAGAGCAAGATGCAGCAGGACATCTATCTGTCCCACCGTGCCGACGTACTGCGCGCTCTTCGCCAGGCCCTTCACAACAGTCACATCGACATCGAGTGCGTCGTGGCCGAAGGGTCGACGGCACGCCGTGCCTTCACGCCCCGCGAGAAGCTGAAGGAAATGATGGAAGACAACCCCGCTGTCGAAGAGCTCGTCAACGTCTTCGGCCTCGAGTTGGCGTGAGCGGAAAGCGGAATCCGCAATAAGCCTCAAAGTGCGTAAATATCCGAAAAAGCATCCCGTTGTCATCAAATCGATAGTTTGCGTAAATGATGTGCAAAATGCATAACGTATTGTAAAACAATAGTATATGCCGTGTCTCTATTGACAAAACTCAAACATGAGTGATGACGATGACGATTACAGTTAGATTTTCCGCAAGTTGTATTCTTTCCCTTCGAAAATCTTGAAAAGAAAAACTTAATATATATATAATAT
>CAVFPF010000030.1:0-3766 GCA_963624265.1 bacterium
ACCGTCAGGGGCACATCTGCGTCGTAGAAGGCCGTCTGCATCGCACCGGCGAGGCGGCACTCGTCATCTGGCGCGACTGCGAGCATGTCGACAACGAGGCACTCAACGACTTCTTCCGCAAGATGGACTACACGACACAGGGTCGCGAGTTCGACGTTATCTACGTCAACGGCGACAACACCCTGCCCAATATGCGCCGCGACGAAGACCACTGGAAGGTGGTGCTCACCGAAGAGGAATTCAAGAACCGAATGTTTGAAGAAGCATAAGCACTATGGCAAAGAAACAAAACACGCAGCCCAAACTGCAGGACGCACTGGTGCTCTTCAAGTTCGTGCTCTCGCTCTTAGACTGCAAAGACCTTGAAGCCCTGTCGCGAGAGCTGAAGGACCCGGCGCTCGAAGGACATAACGACGAGGGCGAGTCGCTGCTCTACCATGCGCTCGTGCAGCACATGCACGACACCTACATCAGCCGCGAACAGTTCTACGAGTACGATCAGAACATAGTGCGCCACACACGGGAGATAAACGAGAAGCGAGGCGACGAGAAGATACAGTGGAAGTACTTCCAGTATCTCGCACTGCTCTTCACCGAGATTTACCTCGACCGCTATTTCTCCAACCGCGAACAGCTGCTCGAAGACCTCCGCACATTCCATGCCGACGACTTCAACCAGCGCACGGAGACGTGGCACGGCGTGACGCAGTATGAAGAAGGCGACCTTAACAAACTCGCTTTCTGGCAGGCCACCGGTTCGGGAAAGACACTGCTTATGCACATCAACATCAAGCAGTATCTGCACTACGCCAAGAAGCACGGTGCCAAGCCGCTCAACCGCATTATCATCCTCACACCCAACGAGGGACTGTCGCGCCAGCACATCGACGAGCTCACGAAGTCGAACATGCAGGCTGAATTCTTCACCAAGAACAGCGGCACGATGTTCCAGGGGCAGACCATCGAAGTGATTGACATCAACAAACTCGCCGACAAGGACGGAGACAAGACCGTGGCGGTGGAGAGCTTCGAGGGCAACAACCTCGTGATGGTGGACGAAGGACACAAAGGTTCCGGCGGCGAAGTGTGGAAAGGCTACCGCAACACGTTGACCAAGGACGGCTTCTCGTTCGAATACTCCGCCACCTTCGGACAGGCCATCGCCGCCGCCAGCGGAGCGGCACGCAAGGCTCTGCTCGAGGAGTATGCCAAGACCACACTCTTCGACTACTCCTACCGCTACTTCTACGGCGACGGCTACGGCAAGGACTATCGCATCATGAACATGGCATCGTGGGACAACGAGGAACTCTTCGAAATGTACCTTACCGCCTACCTGCTGTGCCTCTACGAGCAGACGCTGGCCTTCACACGCGACCAGAACATAGAACGGCGCTTCCTCGTGGCAAAGCCGCTCGGCATCTTTGTCGGCGGCAGCGTGAACGCCGTGCGCACAGTGAACAAGCGAAATGTGTCGGATGTGGTACAAATTCTGCTCTTCCTGCAGGACTTCATCGACCGCAAGGACACCTTCTCGCTCTACATCAAACGACTGCTCGACCCCACCGACGGCATCAAGAACGCTGGCGGCTATTCGCTCTTTGCCAACGCCTTCGAGATGACGCGCGAGGGCTTGCGCATAGGCCATGAGGCGGAGCATGCACGCATGGTGTACGACCGTGTATTGAAGGTTATCTTCAACAGCGACATCAGTGGTGCACGCCTGCACGTGGTGCGGCAGAAAGGTGGCGACGGCGAGATAGGTTTGCAAGTAGGCAATGCCGACTTCTTCGGTGTCATCAACGTGGGCGACAGCGACAAACTGGCTGCACTCTGCGCCGACAATGGTCTGCTTGTGGAAGCAAGGGAGTTTGGTCGGATGTCGCTCTTCAACGAAATCAACAAGCCGCAGTCGACGGTCAACATCCTCATCGGTTCAAAGAAGTTCAGCGAGGGATGGAGCTCTTGGCGCGTGTCTGCCATGGGACTGATGAACGTGGGGCGTAGTGAAGGTTCGGAGATTATACAGCTTTTCGGACGCGGCGTGCGCCTGAAAGGTTTCAGGTACTCGCTGAAACGAAGCACGGCTCTCGACAGCAGTTACAACTGCGGCACACTGCCCAAAGGTCTGAAGCGCATCGAGACGCTCAACATCTTCGGTGTGCGTGCCGACTACATGGAGGCGTTCAACAACTATCTGAAGTCGGAAGGTCTGCCAGCCAACGAAGAAGTGTACGAGGAGATAAAGGTGCCAACGGTAAACCTTCTCGGCGAAAAGCAATTGAAGATAGTGCGCCTAAAGACGGGCTACGACTTCAAGAAGGCCGTCACCGTTCATCCGCTGGAGACGAAGGACACCGTGTCGGTGAAACTCGACTGGTCGGCAAGGGTGGCTGCATTGGTAAGTAAAGAAGGCATGCTCGGTTCGGGCGTCGCTACGCCAAAAGGATGGCTTGCCGAAAGACATCTGGCCATGCTCGACTGGAACCGCATTTTCTTTGCTTTGGAGCAGATGAAGAACGAACGCTCGTGGTACAACATGGAGCTGAGCATCGACGTGCTGAAGCAGATAATGAACAGTCACGAATGGTATGAGCTGCTCATACCCGAAGAGGCTCTGCAGTTCCATGACTACGGAAAGGACGTGGCACGATGGGAAGAGATCTGCATCGCCTTGCTCCGTGCCTACATCGACCGTGCCTACAAACGACTGAAGGGCAAATGGGAGGCGCAGTACATGGAGACGGTATACATCACTCCCGGCGACCCCAACTTCTTTGCGGAATACACGGTGGAAGTGCGCCGCGACCAAGACCGTTGGATAGAGCGCCTGAAAGAACTCAACGAGCAAATCACATCGGGCAATCTCGAGCAGGACTTTGCAATACAAGCCCCGTGGATACAGGCCATGCGCTTCGACCAGCATCTCTACTATCCGCTACTTTTTCTCACGTATAGAGCAGCCAACGGACAGAGGATACTTGTGGATAAGGATACGAACGAACCGCTCATCAAGATTTCGCCTGTGGCACTCAACGTGGGCGAGCAGACCTTCGTGAAGCACGTGCGAGCGTATTACAATGCCCATAAGGATGACACGCTGAAAGGCAAAGACCTCTACTTGCTGCGCAACGAGAGCCGAAAAGGCATAGGTTTCTTTGAGGCAAGCAACTTCTATCCTGACTTCATCCTTTGGGTGAACGACGGCGAGAAGCAGCATGTCACCTTCATCGACCCGAAGGGTATACGCAATCTGAAAGGACTCGGAGACCCGAAAATACAACTCTTCCACCAACTGCAGGAAGAAGTGCAGCCGACACTGGGCGACTCGGACATCGTTCTCGACAGCTACATCATCAGCAACACCGACTATAAGGATGTAAGTTTTTGGGGCACCTGTCCCGAGTTCGCTGACAGCCACGTCGTGTTCCAAGCCGACGATGACTATCTTGACAAAATGTTCCGTAATATTCTGAGATGATAAAATCGCACTTATCATCTTCATAGCATTGACACCAAAACACGCAACCGCCTGACTTTAAGCGTTCAGCCTAAGGTCAGGCGGTTCGGTTGTTCCCGAAATGGGTTTGTTCGTCCCGATTTCGGGCATTTTCAGTAAGCATTCGATAAAGTACACATAAAAGTCGCGGCGACTGTCATTGCTATTGCACCTGACAGCCGCTGGAGTTATTTGTTGTACTATAAATTCCAAGTCTACCCATTTCTCTTTCTCACTCTCTTTCTGACGGCAGAAGGCAGGAGATGG
>CAVFPF010000031.1:0-2492 GCA_963624265.1 bacterium
CTTGGTTTCAGTCTTGAGAAAACCTATTTTAAGCTTTGCCGAAAACTCAGATTCGCCCCACATAGTACTGGCGCGACTTGAAGAGCGAACGCACCTTGAAAGACACATCGACCAGCGGCGTGTAGAGTGCATAGATCAGCGGCGAGAAGAAATAACGGTGCACGCCCAAATCGCGCGAAGTCAGATAGGGAATCAGCGCAAACGTGAGCAAGTGAACCAACGTCAGGGCGACAAGCGCGCCCGTCAGAATCCACTGCTGCATGACGACCGACACGACAAAGAGCGTCAAGCCACCAGCGAGCAGCAGCAAGCGCGAGAACCGCTCGAGACCTCTCACCAGCATCGGAAGCACAAAATAATAGCGGCTCAGGAAAGCGCGCTTCATGCGCTCCTTGCTCCAGTTGTACTGCAGGTGCGGTTCGCTGTCGACCATCACGGCATCGGCCGAACATGCCACCGTGATATTATTGCCGCGCGTAATGCCCATCAGGAAGAGGTCGTCCTCGCCGGGATTGAGACCGAGGTGCTTCTGGAACGCCTCGTCGTGGCAATCGAAGAATATCTGCTTGCGGAAGGCCATATTGGCGCTCCAGCCCGACCAGGTCTTGACGGCCAGAGTCAAACCGAAAGCATCGAGCATACGGTCGAAAAGGTCCCACTGATAGAAAAGGTTCTTGACACCCACACGGTCTTCGTAGACCACAGGGCCAATCACAGCGTCGATATGGGAAGAGAAATGACCGGCCATAGACGAAATCCAGTGGCGCGAGGTCGGTATGCACTGCGCCTGCGTCATGAGTATGATGCCGTGCTTGGCAGCCTTGACGCCGAGCAGCATGGCCATCTTGCGATGGCTGACGGTGTTGACGCGGCTTGACATGCAGGTGTGGTGGAGGTTGGCGTAGTGATGGCTCAGCAGCGTAAGCACGCTCTCTGTATTGTCCGACGAGCCGTCGTCGACCACGATGACCTCATAGTCCAGATATTCGTTGTCGAGCACAGCGGGCAGGTTGCGCTCCAGGGCGTCGCCCTGATTGTGCGCATAGATGACCACGCTCACGCCGGGCTGGTCGCACATGATGGGAAGCTCGTTGCGGCGCTCTGCCCTGGCGCGACGCTGCACCTTGCCGCGCACGGCCACCAGCAGAATCATCTGCACCAACCACACAAGCACAAAAGCCAAACAAGAAATCTGAAGCCACAACGGCCACGAACCGATCAAACTATATAGACACATCTGATATCTGATGATAAAAGCGAAACATATATGTGTATACGGAAACACTGCAATGCCCGTTTCCGGTGCGCAAAGATACTGACTTTTTCGGCTTTGCGCAAATAAATAAAAAAGAAAAGGCAAAATTAGGACCAAAAATTTGCACGATAAGAAATAATTGCGTACTTTTGCCCCGAAAACGCGAAATCAGACGCGTTGCACATACAAATATTGTTGCACATAAAATACGCAATAGAGCAATGAAGAATTTTTCCATCCTGGCATCAGCCCTCCTTGCAGCGTTGACCATCAGCGGCTGCAAGTCGCAGAAGACGCTCAGTGAGGCCGTAACCGTAGCCGACCCCGCGAGCGAAGTGACCGAAGTAGCACCCATCCAGTACACCACGCCACAGAAGAAGACTACGACACCCGCACCTGCAGCACAGACTTACAACGACCGCACCGAGCAGGTCAAGGTTGTTGACAAGGGCGATTCCGGCAAGCTGAAGTCGTTCTGCGTCATCGTGGGCAGTTTCGGTTCGAAGGCCAACGCCGAAGCCCAGCGCGACAAGATGAAAGGCCGTGGCTACCACTCGTTCATTGTCCAGAACACCAAGGGAATGTTCCGCGTCGTAGCTGCCAGCTTCAGCAACCGCGATGATGCCACTTCCGTACGCGACGTGATCCGTTCTTCTTACGCCAACGAGACCGGCACTTGCGCCGAGGCTTGGCTGCTTGTACCAGAAGAAGGCGAAGCAGAATAAACCCCTCACATATACTGAGGCAGAACCCCGCATATTTTATTATAACAAATCACGGCTGCGCCACGAGTCCTTTCGGCTTGGGCGCAGTTTTGTTTTCCCCGTTCCTTCCAGGGTGTTTCTTTCCGGTCAAAGCTTTCTTCCCGTTTTTTCGGTCAAAGTCTTTTTCCGGCCGAATCCGGAAGTTTTTCGGTCAAAGTACCGGTGCTTCACCCGTTCCGCGCCGATTTGTACAATCGTTTGCAATATCTAATTTTCAAAATAAGAACAAACAAAGGCAAAAACACGGTAAAAATGCAGATTCTTCATACAATCCTTTGCACAATCGAAAAGAACCCCTACCTTTGCATCGTGTTTTTCATGGTATTAGATTTAAGGTTAGAAAGATGTTCGGCTGTCGTGATGACAGTCGTACATTGTTTTAAAGGGTTACGTTATTTTGCCCCGTCCTGCACAATCTTGCGAATGACCATACCGGCCAGCGTCAGGCCGAAGACGCCGGTGATGTGGCTCAG
>CAVFPF010000032.1:0-13078 GCA_963624265.1 bacterium
TTACTTATCTTTTGCGACTAAAACTATATAGTTGTCTAGTTATTAAATATACAAAAGGGTGCTTGACTATCAAGCACCCTTTAAGGTTATAAGGCTTATGACAACAAGTATATCATTGCCTTTTTCTTAGCTCAGATTGGCGCAGATTCTTTGGCGCAGATTCTTGCATTCTTACAACTCTGTGCCCATGCTGACACGATGCCAGGTCTCGGGTACCCATTCGTTGCTGCCTTCCTCCATTCCGCCTTCGAGACCGAAGTTGTAGTACATGGTGAGGGTGTTGACGTCGGGCAGAGAGTAGCGCACGTGGCTGGTTATGCCAGAGAGACGCGGCAGCGAACTGCAAGTGTTGATGTGCTCGAGTTGGAGCGTGTCGCCGATCAGTTCGTAAGTGCCGTAATGATCTATGGACGAAGTGACGTTGCCTTCAGCATCCACCTTGCAGTTGAGCAAGTAGTAAGTGCCGTCGGGCATGATGCACTTGAAGCGGGGTTTCGGAGTCAGCAAAGTCAGCGTCTCTCCAGTTTCCTCGTCTGTGATTTCGGTGCTTTGCATGCGTTGCCAAAGTCCGACGAGCGAGTTGGATTCGGCCAGGAACTTAGTTTCTGTAGCTTGCTTTGTCTCTGGCTGTTGTGGTTGACATGAAGTCATTACACCTGCGCCGGTCATTGCGCAAAGGAATAGGATAAAGATTCGTTTCATGATACAATAGGTGTTGGTTTGCATCGCAAATGTAGTATATTTGTACAACATTTTAGCCGATTTTTCGAAAAAAAGTGGAAAAAAATGTTTTTTTTATCCGATTAGGGGCTTTTTGAGGTCAATATTCGCTATCTTTGCACATAATCAAGAGCCGAAAAAGGCCGCATGGCGTTTGGTTTCCTGAATAGAAAATACCGATTCGAACATAAAAATATACCGATTCAACAAGTCAATACAAATCTGTCCGGCTGCCTCGTGAGTGCGCGATAAAGTTGCCTCGTGTGCGCGGAACAAAAACAATACCGACTATGGCAAATGTACAATTCAAGTATGCCCCAATGTTTCAGTTGGGCGAAGACACTACCGAATATTACCTCTTGACCAAAGAGGGGGTAAGTGTCGGTGAGTTTGAGGGAAAACCAATACTCAAAGTCACGGCCGAGGCCTTGACCCGTATGACCAATGCGGCTTTCCGCGATGTCAGTTTTCTGTTGCGCCGCAGCCATAACCTGCAGGTAGCCAAGATACTGCGCGACCCTGAGGCCAGCGCCAACGACAAGTATGTGGCCCTGACCTTCCTCCGCAATGCCGAGATAGCCGCCAAGGGCAAGTTGCCGTTGTGTCAGGACACGGGTACGGCCATCGTACATGGCGAGAAGGGCCAGCAGGTGTGGACCGGATTCGAGGACGAAGAGGCCATTGCCAAAGGCGTGTTCAAAACCTATACGGAGGAGAATCTGCGCTACAGCCAGAACGCTCCTCTCGATATGTACAACGAGGTCAACACCAAGTGCAACCTTCCTGCTCAGATTGACATCGAGGCCACGCAAGGTATGGAGTACCGCTTCCTGATGGTTACCAAGGGCGGCGGCTCGGCCAACAAGACTTACCTCTATCAGGAGACCAAGGCCCGCATCCAGAACCCCGGCACACTCATCCCGTTCCTCGTGGAGAAGATGAAGAGCCTCGGCACGGCTGCTTGTCCTCCGTATCACATTGCTTTCGTCATCGGCGGCACTTCGGCCGAGAAGAACCTGCTTACCGTTAAACTCGCCTCGACCCATTACTACGACACGCTGCCTACCACGGGCGATGAGACGGGACGTGCCTTCCGCGACGTTGCACTTGAGGAGGAGCTTTTGCGCGAGGCTTACAAGATCGGTCTCGGCGCACAGTTCGGTGGCAAATACATGGCCCACGACGTGCGCGTTATCCGCTTGCCCCGTCATGGTGCCAGCTGTCCAATCGGTTTGGGCGTCAGCTGTTCGGCCGACCGCAACATCAAGGCCAAGATTAACAAGGACGGCATTTGGATTGAGAAGATGGACGACAAGCCGTATGAGTTGATTCCGGAGGAACTCCGCAACGCCGGCGAAGGCGATGCCGTGCGCATCGACCTCAACCAGCCCATGAAGGACGTGTGCAAGGTGCTGACGCAGTATCCTATCGGCACGCGCCTGAGCCTCAACGGCACGATTATCGTGGGTCGTGACATTGCCCATGCCAAGATTAAGGCCCGTCTGGACGCCGGCGAGGGAATGCCCCAGTATCTCAAGGACCATCCAATCTACTACGCCGGACCGGCCAAGACTCCCGAAGGAATGGCCTGCGGCTCGATGGGTCCGACCACGGCTGGCCGTATGGACCCGTATGTCAATGAGTTCCAGGACCACGGAGGTTCACTCATCATGCTGGCCAAAGGCAACCGTAGCATCGACGTTACCAACGCCTGCAAGGCTCACGGAGGCTTCTATCTCGGCTCTATTGGCGGACCTGCCGCTATCTTGGCGCAGAACAACATCAAGAGCATCAAGTGCGTAGAGTACCCCGAGCTCGGCATGGAAGCCATCTGGCAGATTGAGGTCGAGAACTTCCCGGCTTTCATTCTCGTCGATGACAAGGGCAACGACTTCTTCAAGCAGCTCCAGCCAAACCCCAACTGCACCATCCTCAAGTAAGAGTCTGGTGGGGCAAAACCGGAGATTGGCAATAGAATAGCCAAAGACCTGGGATTGGCAAAAGTCAAAGCCTGAGATTGTCAATGGTCAAAGCCTGAGATTGTCAATGGTCAAAGACCAGATTTGGCAACAGCCCAAGGTCAAAGGCAACGCGAAACACAGTGAAACACTAACGGAGGCAAGAGGCGTAAGCCGGAGAGCAAGCGCCTCCTGCCGCCCAATGACAAACAAACGAAAAGAAATACAACGGCATGAAAATTGATTTCGGCAAACACGTGACGGTGAGTTACAAGTTGACAGGATACGAAGCTCCGGAAAATCCGGAAGAAGAGGTTGAAATGGAGGACATTGAGGAAACCACTCCCGACCGTCCGTTCCAGTTCATCTTTGGCGTCGGCCAACTCATTGCCGGCTTTGAGCAGAACATAGAAGGGCTGGAGCCCGGTGGGTCGTTCGACTTCACACTCTCGCCTGCCGAGGCTTACGGAGAGTACAAAGAGGAGGACGTGCATTATGTCCCCATTCCCATCAGCGACCTCAAGAAGGGCGGCTTCCCGATGGAGTTCTGCAAGGTCGGTTCGTCCATTCCCTTGCAGAACCAGAACGGCGACCTCATGCAGAGCGAAATTTCTGAGGTCAAAGAGAAAGAAGTCATCTGCAAGGTGGACCTCAACGCTCCTTTGGCCGGCATGACGCTGCACTTCGTGGGCAAGGTGCTTGAGGTGCGCGAGGCCACTGATGAAGACAAGAAAGAGTATATGCGTCAGATGACCGGCGAGGTTTCGTGCAACTGCGGTTGCGGAGGTGGTTGCAACGGCAACTGCGATGGCAATTGTGGCGGAGACTGCAACTGCGAAGGCGGTTGTGAGGGCAAGTGCGACAAGGGCGGTTGCGGCAAGAAGTAACCGCTTCTAAAGCTTTAGGAAAAACTGAAAGTCCGGGGAGATTTTATTTTCCAAACAAACTGAATAATCCCAAGGATAAAATAGAATCCTTAGAGAAAAGCTAAGGGTAAAAAGAAACTTGGGAGGGAATATAAAAGCCCGAATATATATAGTATATATAGGTATAGGATATGAGCAACAGCTTCGGCAAGATTTTCACATTAACGACGTTCGGTGAAAGCCACGGCCTGGCCGTGGGCGGTGTCATCGATGGAATGCCTGCGGGCATTGACTTCGACGAGGCTTTTCTGCAGGCTGAGATGGCACGTCGCCGTCCGGGGCAGTCGGACATCACTACTGGACGACGGGAGGCCGACCGGGTGGAGATATTGAGCGGCATTTTCGAGGGCAAAACCACGGGAACGCCCATCGGCTTTGAGGTGCGCAACACCAACCAGCACTCTGCCGACTACGAGGACATGAAGCACGTGTTCAGGCCTAGCCACGCCGACTTTACCTATGCGCAGAAGTACGGCGTGCGTGACTATCGCGGCGGCGGACGCAGTTCGGCGCGCGAGACGTTGAGCCGGGTTGTGGGCGGGGCATTTGCCAAGATGGCGCTCCGCAAACTTGGCATCCTGATCAATGCCTACACGAGCCGTGTCGGCGACATCCGGCTTGAAGGTTCGTACCGTGACTACGACCTGCGCTTGGCCGAGACCAATGCCGTGCGTTGTCCCGATGCCGATACTGCCGAACGGATGGAGGCCCTCATCAGGCAAGTCAAGGAGGAGGGCGACACCATAGGCGGCGTCATTACCTGCGTGGTGCGCGGTGTGCCGGCAGGTCTCGGCGAACCGTGTTTCGACAAGTTGCACGCTGCCTTGGGTCATGCTATGCTGAGCATCAATGCCTGCAAGGGCTTTGACTACGGGCTCGGCTTCGACGATTGCGGACGGCGCGGCTCCGAAATGCTCGACACCCTGGTGGCGCTCGACGGCTTGATTGCGACTTCGGCCAACCATAGCGGAGGCATACAGGGCGGCATTTCCAACGGACAGGACATCTACTTCAGGTGCGCTTTCAAGCCCGTGGCCACCTTATTGCGCGAGGTTGAGACCGTGACCGACGAAGGCGAACCGACCGTGCTCAAGGCCAAAGGCCGGCACGACCCTTGCGTTTTGCCTCGCGCCGTGCCCGTAGTGGAGGCCATGGCCGCTATGGTTGTGCTCGACTACTATCTGCAGAATGCGGCGCGGCTCTAACTGCACAAGGCTCTATCCATATAAGGAAAAGGGTTTCCCCGGTCAAGGAAACTGAGTTCGGAGAAGGATTAAGTTCGGAAAAATTCGGCTCAAACGAAAATTCGGCTCAAACAAAAACTCGGCTCAAACGAAAAGTTCGGAACTACGAAAGTGAGAAAGGCAATTACGACATACGGTCATTCGCTCACGGCTTCGCTTGCACTGCTGCTGGCGTTGCTCCTCTCTGCGTGCCATGAGCATGGCGGGGGCGAGCGCTACAGCTATGAGTCCGAACACACCTTGCTCCTCTATATGGTCGGCGACAACACGCTCACCCAGTATGCTGCCAAAAACGTGGAACAGAGCATTGTGGGGCTTCGCAACACCGAACATCCGCTCAATCTCATCGTCTACAAAGACACCAAAGAGGCGGGTTCGACTCTGCCGCAACTCTTCCAGCTCAAGCGCAATGCCGTCAATCCAGAGCGGATAGACACCGTCTATATCAAGCAGTGGAAGTCCGAAGTCAATTCGGCTGACCCGGAAGTCCTGACCGAGGTCATGGACTATGCGTTCGGGCTCTTCGACACCGAGGTGAAGGGGCTGGAGATATGGAGTCACGGCCTGTCGTGGTTGCCGTCGTCCAACTTCAAGCTGAGTCAGGAGAGGGCGACGACCAAAGCCTTGACCTACATTGGCCAGGACAACTCCAACTATATGGAACTATGGCAGTTGCGCGAAGCACTTGAGGCTGCAGACAGCAAACTCGATTACATCCTTTTCGATGCCTGCCACATGGGTACGGCCGAAGTCCTCTACGAGCTGAAGGACGTGTGCAGTTACCTTTTTGCCCCCATAACGGAGGTGATGGGCGACGGATTTCCCTACGCAACCTTCATCAACTCGCTGAGTGCGATACAATCGAAAGAGTCGCTCGAGAGTGTCCTGCCTTTGCTCGTCGACGATTTCGAGGCAATGTATCCGACCAACGGCACCTGCACCCTGCTCGCCACCCGAGGCGTCGACAATCTCTATGAGCAGTGCCTGGCTCTCAACGAGGCGGCAGACCGGTGCGCCGCGTGGGCTCCCTACGGAACGGACAGCCTCTACTATCCGCTTAACTATGAGCGGCACATACAGCACTACGGACGTCTGTATGCAGGCTCGCGCTATTTCTTCTACGATGTGAAGGACTGGGCCCATGCAGTGGTGGCCGACTCGTTGGTGACGGATTACGACTTGCAGCCACTCTATGATGCACTCGACTCGTGTGTGCTGAGCTATTTCTTCAGTCCGTATTTCTCGGCCAAAGGAGGTACAATCGCCATCGACTCGTGTTGCGGTTTGGCCATGAGCGTGCCCATTTTCTGGCGGACCCTCACCACCCAGGCCGAAAAATTGGACCAGGCTTACACCAAAATCGGGTGGAGACTGGAGGATTAAAGACAAATGGCAGGGGAGAGGATAAAAAACAAAAAATGGGTAAGCTCTCCATATCGCGCCGCTACAACCTCACGCCCTTGCTACGGTCAAGTCCTGGGGGATTAGAAGGAGCATGCCGTATGGCACTTACCCGGCCGCAAAGGTAAGAAGATTCTTTGGGAAAACAAAAGTTTCGGCCAAAAAAGTTCGAGTTTTCCGCAGATTTTTCTGATTTTGCCACACACGCCGGATATTTGTGCCGTCAAAAGAGCCGAAACCGGGGCGAGAAGACACAGAATCCGCACCAAAAGCGTAGAATCCGCACCAAAGACACTGTACAAATATACAACACACAACACGCACACTTAAAAACAAAAATATGGCCAATACGTCAAACCTCAAGCCGGTTTTAGCACTCCAGCACACGATGAAGGCTGGATTCCTGCTGGGCTTGTATTTTATGGTAGAGTATGTTATCGTGGTCAAGGCCACGCAGAATCTGTCGCTCTCCTTCCTGCACGTCGTCATGATGTGCCTGACCCCGTATCTGATGTACCGGGGCGTGCGTGGATTGAAGAAGCTCTTCGTCGAGGAGGGCTTGAGTGCCTTCCGGGCGTGGATGTACGGTGTGCAGCTGATGTTCTTTGCCGGACTGCTCGAGGCGCTTTTCGTCTATGTCTACAACGCCTGGCTCTTCCCCACCAACTTGCACGACATGCAGATGGCCATGCTCGCCCAGTGGCAACAGGTGGCCACTATCTTCCAGCAGAGCAACATGGGCCAAATCTCTCCTTCGTTCATGCAGACCGTTAAGGAGATGCAGGAGGCGGTGCAGAATATGGACACGCACCCGATTCAGGTCGCCTTCACGTCTTTGTCCAACGACATCACCTACGGTCTTCTCTGGATGATTCCGCTATGCTTCTTCCTGCGTCAGAAGCCCCGGCCCGCCACGTCGTCCGACGACAAAATCTCATCCGATGACAAATCCTCGACTGGCGACAATGACGACGACAAGCAATAACTTGGCCGGCGGGCAAGACGTGCCGTCGGGCAAACGAAAAACAAGTAATCTCTAACCACTTGAAATAGAAACATATATGGATATATCAGTGATAGTGCCCCTTTACAATGAGGCAGAATCTCTCCCCGAGCTGGCGGCATGGATTGACCGCGTCATGCGGGAGAATAAGTTTACGTACGAAGTCATCTTCTGCAACGATGGCTCGACCGACGGTTCGTGGGAGGTCATTAAAAGCCTGCACGAGCGTTACCCCGACATGCATGGAATGTCGTTCCGCACCAACCACGGCAAGAGCCCGGCCCTGCACGTCGGTTTCGGCATGGCTCAGGGCGACGTTGTCATCACCATGGACGCCGACCTGCAGGACTCGCCCGACGAGATTCCGGCTCTCTACAAGATGATTGTCGAAGAGGGCTACGACCTCGTGTCGGGCTGGAAGCAGAAGCGCTACGACCCGCTTTCCAAGACCATTCCGACCAAGCTCTTCAATGCCACGGTGCGCAAGGCCTCGGGCATCCACAACCTGCACGACTTCAACTGCGGCCTCAAGGCTTACCGCAAGGAGGTCGTCAAGCACATCGAACTCTATGGCGACATGCACCGCTACATCCCCTGGCTGGCCAAGAATGCGGGCTTCAAGAAGATAGGCGAGAAGGTGGTGCAACATCAGGCCCGCAAGTACGGCAAGACCAAGTTCGGCCTCGACCGCTTTGTCAACGGCTACCTCGACCTGATCACCCTGTGGTTCCTCAACCGCTTCGGCCAGAAGCCCATGCTGATATTCGGCCTTTGGGGTTCGCTGATTTTCATCATCGGTTTCATCGCCGTCCTCTGCATCGCCTGCATGAAGCTCTATGTGCTCCACACTGCCGGTACCGGCACGCTGATTACCGACATGCCGGCCTTCTACATCGCCTTGACCTGCATGCTGCTCGGTAGCCAGCTTTTCCTGGCGGGCTTCATCGGCGAACTCGTTTCACGCACGGCACAAGAACGCAACAAATATGACATCTCGGCTACGGTCTGAACTCCATCGTCTCTGTTGCCGTCTCGCCACGGCTCGGCGTGGGCAGCATCGTGGGCAAAGCGCCCTTCTTCTGCTCCTGGCTGTGGGCGTCATGACGCTCGGCTCGGGCATGATATTCGGCTCGTGCGGCAACAATGGGTGTGAGGAGACGCGCGAGACGTATCTCTACACCCAGTTGACGGCCACGGGGCGCATCTCGCTGACCACCCTCTACGCATGGGGCATCGGCCAGCAGAGCCAGCTTTCGTATGTCTACGATACCATTCGCGTGCAGCGTGACGACGCTTCGGTCTACGACTCGATTGTGCAGCGTGAGGTCCGCGTCGACTCGCTGATGCTCTCGGCCAGTTCGCCGTCGAGCCTGGAGTTTATCCTGCGGCCCGACACCAACTACACCCAGATACGCCTGCAGTGCACCATAAGCGACAACGGCGATGCCTACCAGTACGACGACACGCTGAGCGTCTGGTACGAGGCTTATCCGTATTTCATCGATATGGAGTGCGGCTGCTCTGTCTTTTTCGACATCCGGCAGGTCGAGGTCACGCACCATCTCTTCCGCGACGTCATCCTCAAACAATCGACCATCTCCAATGAAGAATCTGTCAATGTCATCCTGCGCTACTGACCGGTCTTGCCTGACGCAATGGGTTCTGCTGGCGGTCGTTTTGCTCTGCGCTCTGTGTGCTCCGGCCGACCTCCGTGCGCAGGGCAACTCCATCCCGACCACCACGGCCGTCCAGGAGCAACGCTCGGCATCGGAAGGAATGCCCGAGGTGCTGCCCGAGGGCGTCAAGTACCGCTATCCGGTGCTCAACGGACTCAGCGTTTCGGTCAACCTCTTTTCGCCCGTCATGTCGCTCTTCGGCAAGGGATACGCCAACTACGAGGCAGGTGTCACGCTCGATGTTCACCACCGCTTCTTCCCCCAGGCCTCGGCCGGTGTGGGCTATTGCGATGCGACCAGCACCGACGAGGTGCGCTACAAGAGCGCCTTGCGTCCGTTCCTCAAGGTCGGCATGATGTACAACTTCAAGTACAACGACCTGCAGCCCGACGACTTCTGGGGCGTGTTTGCCCGCGTGGGCTTTGCCCGCGACCAGGCCGACATCTGGAATCTCTACTACACCGACGGCTACTGGGCGGAGCAAGGCCCGCTGCGCATCGACAATGTCTCGTACAATAGCTGCTGGCTCGAGATTGGTGGTTCTATCAAGGTCAAAGTGATGCGACACCTGTCGCTGGGCTGGGACCTTTCGTTCAAGCCCTTCCTTTATCGGGGCGACAGCAGGCAGGCCGAGTCGTACTTCGTGTCGGGCTATGGTTCGACGGCAAGCAAGCTGGGCTTCGCTTTCCACTTGTATTACGACGTGTTTTAATTCCCTGTTACGGCGTTTTCGAGTCGTCTGTTTGACAATTTAATTTCTTTTTTTTGACTATGGGCAAGGTAAGGAGCGGGCGTGTGTGCCTTTGGGTGTGTGCCGTTGCCGTCCTGGCAGGCATCTGTATCCGCGTATTGACAAAACAAAACGCCCCCGAGGCCGGGTTTGTCCGGCTGCAGGGGCAGGTGTTCCACACCATCTACCACATCACCTATCGCGACACCGCCGACTATGAGAAGGAGATACGCGGGCTCTTCGACCGCTTCGACGGCTCGATGTCGATGTTCAACGACACCTCCGTCATCTCGCGCATGAATCGCAACGACACTTCTGTCGTGGCCGACCATTACTTCCGCACCGTCTTCGAGAAGGCGCTGACCGTCTCCGAGCGGACGGATGGTGCGTTCGACATGACCGTGGCGCCTTTGGTCAATCTCTGGGGCTTCGGCGTCAACGCCCGCACCGACGTGGATGCGTCTGCCGTCGACAGCATACTTGAGTATGTGGGCTATCGTAAGGTGCGTCTTGATTCCGCCGGGCATCTTGTCAAGGACGACCCGCGCACCATACTCGACGCGTCGAGCATTGCCAAGGGCTATATGTGCGATGTGGTGGCCGACTTCCTGCAGAGCCGTGGTGTGAGCGACTATATGGTCGAGATTGGGGGCGAGATTGCCCTGCATGGCAGTAACCCCCGAGGGAGGGCTTGGACGGTGGGCATCGAGCGCCCCGTCGACGACACGCTGCAGACAGAGCACGGCTATCAGACTTGCCTAAGCCTCACCCGTGGCGGGCTGGCCACTTCGGGCAACTACCGCAACTACTATGAGCAGGGCGGCAAGAAGTACGCCCACACCATTGACCCGCACACGGGTCGGCCCATCCAGAGCGATGTCCTCTCGGCCACTGTCGTTGCCTCCGACTGCATGACGGCCGATGCCTACGCCACTGCTTTTATGGTCTTGGGCCGCGAACGTGCGCTGCAGGTCCTCGCCGCCGACCCCGACATCGAGGGTTATCTCATCTGCCCTTCCACCTCCGACTCTTCACGCCTGGAGGTCTTCAGTTCCCCCGGCTTTGCCCGTTATATCAAGGAGTGATAGGGCGAAGCCTTGTCCCAAGTTTATTGTTTATTCCGCTTCGTCGGGTTTTCCGCATACGCTGTCTCTATTCCAGTCGATGGTTCATTCCGTAATGTTTTTGATGTCCCGCCATATAGGGCAGAAGGGTTGGTTGAAGAGTATGTAGTCCTGCGCTCCGACTTTCAGCGGTAGGATGTCGCCCCCAGTGACGGCGACCCTGGTGGGGTAGCGGCCGGGCAGGATGCGCTGCAGAAGCATGTGCCAGGTTTCGGTCAACGCTGACCCCTGCGAGCCGTAGGTGATGGGCAGAAGCTCGTACCACAGTTGACCTGTCTCGATTTTATTCATAAGTGCATCCGTGCGGTTTGCCACCCATACGTCGCCGAAGCAGACCAGCGTGCTGTCAGCTATTCCGGTGCTTTGCAGCGTCTCGTAGATGTCCTTGCGGCAGATGTTGTGGCAGTCTGGGCAGCGCATCCAGATGTCGTGCATCCACATGCGGTAGGGGTGCGCTACAAACGGGTCTATCAGCGGATTGCCGGACTGCCAGTCCTCCATCGGCACGGTGTGCTGCCGGTCGCCCGCGAGGGTTTCTGCTTTGGCGGACCGGTAGGTGCCCCAAGCCTCATGAAACGGGCCGATGAGCATCGCCTGGTGTGCTGTGAGGCAGAGACAGGCCACGAGGGCAAGGCGCTCGCCGTGCTTTGCACAGCGGGCAAAGGTTTTGTCTTGTGCAGAGACTTGATTCGGATTGGCCTCTTGCCATTGTTCATCTTCTTGTCGCTTTCGGTCAAAACTCCAGTCCACGAAGCGGAACACCAGCAGGAACGAGAACACTTCGATGCCCCACACGGCCCGTCCGCCGTGACCCAAGACGGCAATCATAAGTACGGAGGCCACCAGACAGAGGCTGTAGAACAGATTGTCCTTCACAAAATTACGCAGACCGAGATGGCGGAACCGGGACAATATGAGCAGGGCCAGGATGACGTAAATCCACTTGCCGTCGCGGAACATCTTGAAGCCCTGCAAGAGGTGGGTTGTCAAAGCGCCCAGTGTGAGGCCCGCTCCGCCCTCCTGACTGAGCAACCGGCCCAACGAACCGGGCGAAAGCACGAGGCAGGCCGACCCGAGCAGAAACGCCCCGCAGGCTATGGCTTGTCTGCGGCCAGGTTTCCGCTTGCGCCGCAGCACCGCACACCCCACGATGGCGCACGCGATGGGGAGAGAGAAAATCTCGTGCGACCATCCTGCAGCCAGTGCCGTGAGGCAAAGAAGCCCGAACCGGACGCGTCCCGTTTTGCCGCACTGGCTTGTCTCGCGGCCGGCCTCGTCTTGTTCCAATGTTCTCATCCCGCAGAGGAACAGGAGGACGAGCAGCAACGGCAGCAGGTAGTTGGCGCTTCCTGAACCCCAGTAGAACAGCGTCTCGGCTGAGGGCGGAAAGTAGAAATAAGCCAGTATGATAAGCAGACATGCCAATGCTGTGTCCTTTAGCCGCCTGAAGCACAGCTTTCGGGTGAGGAGCATTGCGGCCAGCAGCATGACCGCATTGATGCAGTCAAACCACATTTCGCCGAAGGGAATCAGCAGCTGACACGCCAGATGACAAGTCAGTCGGCCGCACGATGTAGGCAGAAAGTCAAGGGTTTGCAGACGAGTCACGATGAGCGTCCACAGAGACCCTTCGGGCATTGTGCCGGTCCATACGTAGTCGTCGGCGTAGAAGGGCACGGCATGGTTGAGGGCGAAGAAGATGACCGACAGTCCTAAGAACAGGATTGTCGTCACGCTGATGCCGATGCTTTTCCCCAAACGTATGTGGTAGTTTGTATCCATACTTTGCCTTTCTCAATGTTGGTGCAAAGATAATGCTTTTTTCTGACATCTCCAAATTTTTTGGCGCGATAAGGCCCGTTTCGTGTGCAAATCACATCGAATTCAGCCTAAGTACATTCTTGCCCCGCTTTTGACCGAAACAATCTCGAAAATGGGGATTCTTCTGGTATTTGGCTAAAAACATTTGGGGATTTTTCTGAAATGTTGTAATTTTGCACCCGAAACGAGTAAAAAATAGAGAGAAAAATGGGGAAAATTAAAGTCTTTAGGCGCATGTCTTGACAATTGACAGCGACAGTGGAAAATTCCGCAACTTGCCGTTTTTCGGTACAAGTGGTGACAGGTGACGGTGACAGTTCGATTTTCCGCAACCCTATTTTTGCCGAAAGGGGAAGTGTGAAAAAACGGATTTGTCAACCGAAGCCGTGACAGCGACAATTACAGTTCGATTTTCCGCAACCCTATTTTTGATTCCTGAGAAAAACCTAAAAAAGAAAGTTAATATATATAATAT
>CAVFPF010000033.1:0-53424 GCA_963624265.1 bacterium
CTTTCATCATGTTCAGCCCCACATTGCTGGCTTTCATGTCCTCCAGGTCTTTCATATTGGCGGCATCCACCACCTTGCCAAAGAGCAATAGCAGTTCGGTCTGCTCGTAGGTCAGTGTGTTGCCCTCTATGTGGTTGCTATTGTAGTTGAACTCCAGCATGAACTTTTGGTTCAGCCGGAGTTGGTCTTCATCCTTCAATGGCTGAAGACTTTTCCACTCTTTATATAATTCGGCTATTGTTGCCATGTCTTTTGTATTTCGTTTACAATTTCTGTGGCAAATATAAACAAATTCTCTGAATTTTCGATAAAAAGCAACATTTATTTTTCGTTTTTATTGCGTTTTACTTCAAATAAATGTTAGAAGATGCAAAACTATTCTTCCTTCAGTCGTCTGCCAATCCAACCTTCATCGATGCACGTTATGTCTTTCACTGCCATGCGAGGGTCCGTTTCGCAGGACTTGCAGTGCTCAAAATAGCTGTCCATGGCGAAGCGTACCTGCATCATGTTACCCGCCTCCGTGTCTTCATAGACGAAGAATATGGTGCCATTCGGGAACTCCTCGGTCGGTTCCTCTGTGTGGTCAAAGTAAATCTCGTAGCCTTTCTCTGCCAGTTCGGGACAGATGACATGGGTTATCATATATTTCTGATGCTCGATTGCCACATCGTTCAATCCCTTTTCGAGTATGATGATCTTCTCTTTCAAGCGGTTCAGGCCATACACGACACGGAAGGTATAGCTGTCTTTTTTCATGCGGAACAATTCGTTATCGGGCTGTTCCATTGGCTCGTAGTCGTCGGGCTTGAAAAAGTCGAAGAACAACATGAAGTGGTGCGTCATGTCGTGATAAAGGAAGCCTGTCGGGATGCCCGACACCTCGCCACAGTGAGGGCAATGATACATGAACAGCTCCTCCGAGAATATCTTTTCCCTAAGCTCCGGGTTCAAGTCCACATTTACAGATGGCCATAGGTTAAACTCGCCTTCTTTATGGCAGTGCGGACACGTGATTTTTTCTATTCTCAACTGTGACATATTCGTTATTTTTTTAGGGTTATCGGCAAGTTACAGGCAAGTCAAATTGCCTGATTTGATTGTTCAATTATTTACGTCGGCATGCTTCTTATTTCCCGTTTTCCCGTCTACTTGACAGCCGTCTGTATATCTCGGCATCCATCTTCAGAAAGCAACATATCACTACATAGCCCTTGTACTTATGTAAAAATTAAGGGATAAAAATTGCGGCAAACACCGAGAGTACGGACGTGGAAGATTTACTCTTTAAACAAATCGTCAAGCGTCACCTGACCTTGCAGACATGAAGAGTATTTGTTTGCCTTGATTCCTCCGGACGCTACCAACGTGAGGCGGAGAGTCTTTTTAGTGCCCGTCACGTCACGGAACAACTGACGGCGTTCCTGCATCCATTCCGCATAGTCCTTTTTCATGTCATATTGTCCCATGCAATATTTCATTTCGCAAAGGTCAATAGACTTGTCACTACGGTCTATAATCAGGTCAATCTGAGCGCCTTGCGAGTCACTCTTGTATGACCATGAACATACATTGCTGGCAATACCGCTGATGCCCAATGCCTGTTTAATTTGGTCAACGTGGTGTATGCAGACCTGCTCAAAGGCATAACCCGCCCATGTAATGCGCTTTGCGTCCGGCATATTGCTCCATGCATGTTTGTCGAGTCCTTGATAACCCTTTACGAAGCGAAGATAGAAGAGCGCATACATGTCCGAAAGCTGAAACAGCATGCCTTTGTCTTTCTTCCCATAGGCCTGATAACTGCGGAGAAAAATTGAGGGAGGCCGCTTGAGGGTAACAGGGACGAGCGGAAGTTCGCTCGGCAGCGTATAGAAATCCGCTTTGGCAAGGGGCAAAAGACAAACGTTCGCATCGGGTCACACAAACGTTCGCATCGGGTCACACGAATGTTCGTATCGGGCTACACGAATGTTCGCATCGGGCTACACAAACGTTCGCATCGGGCTACACAAACGTTCGTATCGGGCTACACAAACGTTCGTATCGGGCAAAACGATTTCTTCCGTCACCGTGCTTATGGCATTCGTACCGGCTGGATAGTCGCCGGCGGAGCTCTGCGCCCTGGTGACGCCATAACCCAGGGAAAGCAAAAGTCCGAAGTTCCCTTGATTAGATACTTCGGACTTCTGTTTTCCAAAATCAGCACTTGTGTACCCGATAGGGGGCGGAGTGCAGCATTTCGCTTAGAGACAAGCGTCTCGGGCTTAGTGACAGTGACTAGAGCGTACCGCTGGCCTTTCTGTACTTGGTCGAGGCAACGAAGAGGTTGCTGCGGGCATCGACAAACTTGGCATAGGCCTGCTGCCAAAGGGTCTGCGCCTCCATAAGGTCGGAGAGCGACTCCACACCGCGATCATAGCTACTGCGGCTGCTACGGAGGTTGTCCTCGGCTTGGGCAAGACTCTCCTCGGCGAGATCCACCTCAAGGCGAGCCTCATCCAGATTGTTGGATGCCTGGGCCAGTTCGAGGTTCATCTGCTCGACTTTGTCCTGCTGGTCGAGGGTAGCGCGCTCGGCCTCCAGCTTGGCTGCCTTGATCTTGTTATGACCCTCATTGGCATGATACAGAGGGACCTTGACATTGAGCACTACGCCGAACGACGTCTTGTCAAACAGTTTCGAGCCATTGATTTCGAGTCCGTCAACATAGCTGTATGAGCCGGCCAGACCAATCTGAGGCAGATATTCGCTGCGCTCAAGCTTGACCTTATCGGAAGCCAGCTGCGACTGCAGGTCGAGGGCCTTGTACTCGGGACGGCTGCTGATATCGGCTGTGCCATCGGTGAGCTGGTCAGCCTGCAAAGCGATGCTCTCAGGGTCGACCTCGATGGCCGAAGTGAGCGGCAGTCCGATGCAATGGCAAAGGTTCATGGCAGCCAGACGCTGACCGTTCTCGGCCTGGCGGACCTGCAGACGGGCCTCCCCTGCCTTGACCTGCACCTTGAGCACGTCGTTGTGGCTGCGGATGCCACGCTTCGCGGCATTGCACACATCGGTCAGCAGGGAAGCCAAAAGCGAATCGTACTGCACAGCCACCTTGTACATCTCGTTGGCCCTCACCAGGAGTGAGTAAGCCTCCTGAACGGACACGATGACCTGGTTGCGGGTGAGCTGCTCGCCATAAGACGACATCTCACGGCCCCGCTTGGACATCCTGTAGGCCGTAACGATCTTGCCGCCCATATAGATGGGCTGCTCGACGTTGATGCCGGCATGCCAAACCGTGCCGACTTTGAGTTTCAAGTCTGCGCCCGGGAAATAGGCGTAGCTCGAAAAGGCGGGCGTCGTACCGTTCATCACGACTTGGCCGGAAGCATCGGTCAAGACATTGGGCACCATCGAACCGGTTTGGGCATTGAAACTATAGGAAGGCAGATAACCGCCAGCCAAGCCAAACGAGCCTTCGGCATCGGAATAGATGCCGTTGCCGGACAGACTGAAATTCGGGAAGAAGTTGGCACGGTAGGCCTTGACCTCATATCCGTACTTCTCCACCAGCTTGCACGAAGCCTGCAGCGTCTTGTTGTTCTCGAGCGCAAGCGACACACAAGAGTCGAGCGTCAGGGTCTGCGCCTGAACGGCGACAGCCACAAACGACAATAACAACAAATATATCTTTCTCATCTGAACCTACTTAATTTTGTAGAACATAGCGTACAGCACCGGAATGATGACCAGACATACGATGGTCGACAATACAAGTCCGCCCATGATGGCAGCCGCCATCGAACCGAACATGGCGTCGGGCAGCAACGGAATCATGCCGAGGATGGTCGTGGCCGAAGCCATACATACCGGACGCAGACGCGAAAGGGAAGAATCGATCAAAGCCTGACGCCTGTCCTTGCCGCTTTCTATCTGCAGTTTGATTTCGTCCATCAGCACAATGCCGTTTTTGAGCATCATGCCCACCAGACCGAGCACACCGCAGATGGCGACGAAGCCGAAGGTCTTGCCGGATATCAGCATGGCCGGAATAACGCCGATGAAAATCATCGGGATGCAGCAGAACAGCAGTCCGGCAACCTTGTAGTCCTTGAAGAGCATAATCAAGATGGCTATCATCAGGATGATGGCCAGAGGATAGTTGCTGAAGAGGTACTTCATGGACTGCGTAGAGGCAGCCTTTTCACCTATCCAATCCAACTGATAGCCGTCGGGGATGACGAGTTGCTCCTTTAGTGCAGCCTCGACCTTGACGCGCGCAGCCTCCGTGCCCATACCCTCAACGGGAGAGCACTGAACACGCTGGGCTCGGCGGCCATTGTAGCGGATGACGACGGGGTCCTCCCAGTCGACGGAGATGCTGTCACACAACTGACGGAGCGGCGTCGGGCTCAACAGTTTCTGGATAATATCGGACTTCTCGTACTGACCGCTGATAAAACCATAGACCGTCTCTTCGTTGAGCACACCGGCGAAGTTGGGAAGCATGCCGAAGATAGAGACATTGCTGAGGTCCTCCATGTGGTTGCCGTCTTTGTCCACGCAATCGACATAGACACTCTCGCCATGGATACCGTCATAAAGACGACCTACGGGAATGCCGCCGGAGACGGTCAGCAACGAAGTGCCCACCTCCTTGCGCGAATATCCGAGACGACGGGCATTGACCTGATTGTAGTGTACGGTCAAGACGGGCACCTTCGGTTCCCAGTCGGTCGTAATCAGACGTACGGCTCCCGTGCGAAGCATGATGGCCACACATGAATCGGAAAGGTCGTGCAGCACCTGCGGGTCAGAACCCGAGAACTGTGCCTCAATCGGGTATTTCTTGTACATCAGATTGTACCTTTTGAACTTGACATAAGCATCGGGGCACATGTCGCTCACCTCGCGCTGTATCTCCTCGAGATTGTTGACGAGGTCCTTGGCCGACTTAAAGCTGATGATCAGTTCGCCGTACGACAGCGACGGGTTGGCAATGCTACGCACGAGGTTGTAACGGGACGGTGTGCCCCCCACGGAAGTGACGACATCGGTCACCTCCGGACGGGACTGCAGATAAGTCCTTATTTGCTCCAGATCCTCGTCAACCTGCGTGTAGTTGTGGCCCTCCGGAAGCTTGTACTCCATATACAACTGGTCGTACTCCATATCGGGGAAGAAAGCCTGTGGCAGGAACTTGTAGCAGATAACCGACACTACCAGCAGGAAAACCGTGAACAACACGGTGGCCCACCGATGGTTGAGGAGTTTGTTCAAGAGTCCGCTCAGGCGGCTCTGCGTCCACAGTTCGAGCTTGGACGGGCCCTTTTCAGGCTCGAGCTTCGACTCCTGGGCCTTGCCTTTCTTCTGTGCAATCTTCTCGCCGATATCATACAGGTACCGCTTGCACATCAAGGGGACATGCACCAAAGCCAGAATCCACGACAGGAGCAAAGACACCGACATCACAATGAAGAGGTCGCGCACATAGAGACCGGTCGTATCGGGCGAAAGGAAGATGGGCAGGAAGGCCAAAATGGCAATCAGCGTAGCGCCCAGCAGAGGCATAGCCGTCTTCCGTCCTGTGTTCAGGAGCGCCTCCATCTTCGGCTTGCCGGCCTTCCGGTCGACCAGGACACCGTCAACAATCACGATGGCATTGTCGACCAGCATGCCCATGGCCAAGATGAATGAGGCCAAAGAGACTCGCTGCAACGTGCCGTCGAGGAAGAACAGGACGAGAATGGAGCCGAACACGATGACGACCAGGCTGATGCCAATGATGACACCGGAACGGAATCCCATGAATATCATCAGGACGGCTACAACGAGGAGCACCGACTCGAGCAGGTTGAGCATAAACGTGCCCAATGCATCGTTGACACGCTCGGGCTGGTTGAAGACCTTGTGAATCTCCACACCCACCGGCATATGTGACTGCAGGCTCTGTATCTTGTTGTCGACAGCCGTACCGATCTTAGTGATATCCGTACCGGAGATAGCCGAAATGGAGATACCCAAAGCCGTCTCGCCATTGAACTGCATCGAATTGCGGACTGGCTCGTCGACGTCGCGGCTGACTGTCGCAATGTCAGACAGACGGAGTTGGTCCTGTTCGTGGCCCTGTATAATCAAGTTGGCGATATCGACCGCCGTCTTGGACCGGTCGCCGATGGTAATGCGCACACGCTCCTTGCCGAAGTTGTAGTAACCGCCATAGACAGTCTCGGTCTGCCCGTTGAGAGTCTGAATGACCTCGACAGGCGACACGCCCATATTGGCCATCTTGTCCTGTCGCAGCGTGACATTGATACACTCGTTGCGCTTGCCGTAGATGTCGATACGCGAGATGCCCTCGATATTGGCCACCTCACGCTTGACATACTCAGCATAGTCGGACAACTGCTTGTCGGTCAAACCATCGCCCGTGATGGCATAAAACATGCCGAACACATCGCCGAAGTCGTCTTTCACCGTGACGGAACTTACGCCGGCAGGCAATGTAGCACCGCCCACCTTGCGGCGCAGGATATCCCAATGCTGCTCCAGGTCCTCGGCCTTGACCGTACTCTGCAGTTCGACTGTCATAAGACACATGTCGGCATAGCAATACGACTGCACGGTATAGACATCCGGCATCTGCCGGATAGACTTCTCAAGCGGATCGACGAGTTCGAGTTCCACTTCGTGTGCCGAAGCACCCGGATAGATGCCGACCACAAGGGCCTGACGGACCTTCAGTTCGGGGTCTTCGAGTTTCGGCATACTATAGTAGGCGTAGATGCCGCCCACCACAAGCACCGCTATGATCAAGCTCACCAACTTGGAGTTGGTAAAAGCCCATTTGCCAAAATCCATACTGACTGTATTTAATGATAACAGACCAACGGTCTACTTAGAGCAGACCACCGACATTAGACTTGGATGTTGGAGCAACAGGCTTGACCATCTGGCCGTCGGTCAAGCGGTGTACGCCACACTCTATGACCTGCTGACCTGACTCCAATCCTTCCTTTATCCTCATCATGCCATCCAGACGCAGGGACTCGACCACAACGGGGGTCTGCTTGACGACGCCCGTCTCGCCCTGCCCGTCATAGACAAAGACATAACTGCTGTCGCCCTTGTGGAAGACGGCTCCCGAGGGAACTACGACAGGCATATAACCGTCTTTCTTATACTCGATGTTGACGATGGTGGCCATGCCGGGCGTAATCTTGCGGTACTGCTGTTCGCTGACTGCATGACGGTCGAGCAGCAGACGCACCTCATAGAGCTGGTTGGCATTGGCACGCTGGGCCACGTTGAGCACGCGCAGCGGAAAGTTGACACCCGGCATAACGTCGAACGAAGCGGAGAATGCCCCAAAACTGTCCTTGCGCATATACTCGGCAGCAGGCAGACTGATCTCGACCTCTATGCCGTCTTTGCTAAATAGGGAGACGATGGGCATACCGGCCGAAACGGTTTCGTGGCTCTCGCGCATCACGTCCTGGATATAGCCGTCGAACGGAGCTCGGATGATACAGTCACGCAGCTGGTCCTGGGCGTGGTTGTACTTGGCTGTAATCTGCTCCAGACCGTAACGGGCCTTGTCGTAGTTCTGAGCTGTCGTACTTCCGTCTTCGTAGAGGCCGATGACACGCTCGCAGTCGGCCTTGGTCTGCTGATATTCGGCCTCGACGGCAGCGAGCTGGACACGGTAGTCGCGGTCGTCCATCGTCGCTACAATCTGGCCTTCCTTGACAGCATCTCCCTCGCGCACATTCACGCTGCCGAGATTGCCGCTCACACGGAACGCCAAATTAGAAACTTTAGAAGCACAAGTGCGTCCGGGGTAAGAGACATGTTTTGCCTCCGTAGCCGTTTGGACAGAATAAAGACGCACCACTGACGGGCCCGTAGAAGTCTGATCCTTCTGCTGGCAAGACACTAGAGCCAACGTCATCATCATAATGGTCAATACATTACTTTTCATAACCAATTACACTGATATTGTTTTTCCTTTGATTGCTTAACCTGACACCCGCCCTTTACAGGCGGGTTCTTCTTTTATACTTGTCTATTGTTAGTCTTATCACCGCAGCCTCTGACTACACATTATATATAATATGGACAGACTGCTGCGTTTGTCTCCCGAGCTGCCTCCGACATTCAGAATTCCAAGTTTCAGATGCCAAGCACTGAATCCCGAGTCCTAAAACTCTCAGAGGTTCTTCTGCAGATAGCGGAAGAGCTGCGAGTAGATGTAGTTGGAGGTGTTGCCACCGCGAATGGAGTGATTGCGGTTGGTGTATACGTGCATGTCGAACGGGATGTCGGCCTGTACCCAAAGTTCCGTCAACTCGTAGGTATTCTGCGGATGGACGTTGTCGTCGCACGAACCGCAGATGACCAGCACATCGCCTTTCAAATCGGTAGCACGCTCGAGGACGCTCGACTTGTGGTAGCCGTCGGCATTCTCCTGTGGCGTGCGCATATAGCGCTCCGTGTAGATAGTGTCGTAGAACTTGAAGTCAGTGACCGGAGCTACGGCCATGCCCAGTTTGTAGACATCGTTGCCGCCACACAGGGCCATCAGCGTATTGTATCCGCCGAAACTCCATCCCCAGATGGCCATACGCGATGCATCGACATAGGGCAAAGAGGCGATGTAACGGCCTGCGTGGAGCTGGTCCTCACTCTCCATCACTCCCAGGCAGCAATAGGTCTGCCGTTCCCAGGCAGCGCCACGCGCACCCGTGCCGCGACCGTCGACACAAGCCACAACATAACCCTCCTGGTTGAGGTACTGCTCCCAGTCGAACTTCCAGCAGTCGAGTACCTGCTGACTGCCCGGACCGCCATACTGCTCCATGAGCACGGGATACCGCTTGGCAGGGTCAAAGTTGTAGGGCTTGGTCAGGTAGCCGTTGAGGACATCGCCGTTGGGCGTAGTGAACTGGAAGAACTCACGCCGCGACCTGCCCTTGTAGTACCAACTGTCGCGCAGCGCCTGATTGTCCTCGAGTGTCTTGAGCACCTTCAGGTCCTTGACCCGCTCGATAGTGGTCCGTGCGGGCGTGTCGGCATCGCTATAGGTATGCTGCATAAAGACGAAGCCCTTGCTGAAAACGGCGTTATGCGTGCCACGGCATCCCTTGCCGTCCTTACCCTTATTGAACAACGGCGTCATCACGCCGTTGCGGTCCACCTTGTATATGCCACGCGTCAACTCGGCGGGCATATCGGCGCCCTCGCCCAAGTAGGCGGTCTGCACATAGGCCGTCTTGGACGTCGGGTCGTAACCGTAGACATCGACCACATCGAAGTTGCCCTTGGTAATCTGCCGCTGCTGCGAACCGGCCAAGCTATAATAATAAAGGTGGCGGTAGCCGCTTGCCTCGCTCACGAACGTAAAGCCATCGTCGTAGAAGCGAATCATGTCCATATTGCTCTCAGAGACGTACTGCGGATTGGTATCCTTGACGATGAGGCGGCTCTTGCCTGAGGCAGGATGGACGAAGTACATACGGAAATCCGACTGATGGCGGTTCATGGTCATAACAGCCAGTTTGGTCGGATCGTTGGTAAACCGTACTCGCATCATGTAGCCGTCCTCCTCCATGGGGACGTCAAGCTGCAGGTTCTTGCGGTTGAACACGTCGTAACTCCACGCCGTTACGGTACTGTTGGCCTCGCCGGCCACAGGATACTTGTAGCTGTAGTTGCCGGGATAGAGCGTGTACTCCGGGTAAGCGGGAGCCTGACCCTGATACATGGGCAGGAGGTATTCCTTGACCTTGCTTTCGTCGAACTTGAGATAGCAGAGGTACTTGGAGTCAGGGCTCCAGGCCAGGGCTTTGTTCATACTGAACTCCTCCTCATAGACCCAATCCGGCACGCCGTTGATGATCTTGTTCTTTTCGCCGTCGTCCGTCACCTGACGCTCCGTCTTCTCGATAGAGGCGCTCATGATTTTGGTGAGGAAGAGATTGTTGTCACGGACAAAGGCGACCATACGTCCGTCGGGAGCCAAAGTGGCAGCCTGGACTTTGCCCTCCGTGAGCCGCTTGATGTTGTCGCGCCGCACGCCACCAGCCGAAATGACACAATAGTAGTAATCCGCCCGGAACGAACGGCGATAGATCATCTCGCTGTTGGTGTAGATGAGCAGACGCTCCTCGTCCTGACTCAGTTCGTAGCCCTGAATCCGAATTTTGCTGAAGTCAATCTTCTCCTCGTTCTTCACTTTGTCGAGGCACAGAAGCGTATCCTCGACGCCGCCGTCGGCATATCTGTATTTGACAATGCTGCGGCCGTCGGAAGTGATGGCCGTATAGTGCAAGCCGTCGGAAGTGGAACGCCATCCTGACGGAGCATAGTGTTGGGCATACTCACCCGAACGGAAAGCCTTGATGGACAACCGTTCGGCAGCCTGAGCACCCTGACCCTCTATTGCCATAGTCATATCACCGGTTGCGATAACTGCAGCAGCCATAACCATAAATTTCAATACAAACTTCATGAACCGAATAGTAAAGCTATATGTTTATAACGTTAAAACTGGTCGTTCAATATACATTCGCACAAATCATCGTATATGCAGGCATAGTCCTTCGAACGCAAGAAGTCCTCTATCAGATAGACATGCTGGTCGGTGTGAAGGTCCGAACCCAAAAAGTTCATGTACCCCTGCTCGAGCATCCAATAGGCCATCTTGCGGGAAACCTCGCCGTAGTAGCCTGCCAACGAAAGGATGTTGCACTGGAACTCCACCTGCTTCTCCTGCAGATGATGATAGAACCGTCCCTGTTGCCCCGCATAATAGAGATAGCGCTCGGGGTGAGCCAAAATCAGGTACCAACCGTCGTCCTGCAGCCGGTCGATGACCTCATCAAAGGCAGGGATAGGATGAGAAAAGCTGCCCTCGATAAGCAGATGGTTGGCCGTCAGCGGACGCAAAGCGCAATTGGAGTCGCCGAACTTGCCCTGCCTGACGAGATCGAGAAAACTCTCGTCGACACGATACTCGAAACTGTAGTTATCGCAATCGATGCTCAGCCCTTTCTTGAGGCTTTCTTCTTTCAGGTTGTCGAAGATAGGCTGGATAATCTCCGGCGTATTCATAAACCGGGGCTGTGTATGATGAGGGGTAAAGACGACCTTCTCCACGCCATTGCGCTGCAAGGCGGACAGGAAGTTCAGCGAGTCTGGCATGGACCTTGATCCATCGTCCACCCCTGGTATGATGTGACAATGAATCTCCCTTTTGTAAGGCAAAGGAAGAAGTTCACGCTTCTTGAACAAAAAATCGAACATATAATATAATCCGGATTAACCTCGCAAATTTATGCATTAAGCGCCAAAACTCAAAAGAAAAGGCATAAAATATAATTAAAAAGGTCCGTTTTTGTCCAAATAGACGGGCAAAACCGACTTTTTTTGAAAAATTCGAGTCCTTTGTGGTCCGATGTAACAAAGTAATTTGTACCTTTGCCGACACTAAGTGCTACCGTTCCAAAGCATATGGAAGGTTTTCGGTGGGGCTTATGAATCTAATAACACAAAGACAACACATAAAAACCAACACAACTCATGAAGACTTTTGCTAAGTTTGTCGGCCTTGCCTTATTGGCCCTACCGGCGTTCAGCAGCTGCTGCAACTCCACCGCCGACCAGTTAACCAAGTCGGGTCTTGACCCACAAAAATTTGACGCAGAAATCAACGGCAAGAAGACTGCGCTCTATACCTTAACCAATGCCAATGGCATGGAAGTCTGCATCACCAATCTGGGCGGACGCATCGTGAGCATTATGGCTCCGGACCGCGAGGGCAACTTGAAGGATGTCGTGCTTGGTTTTGACAACGTGCAGTCGTATGCCAACCTCGATGGCAAAACCCCTTCGGACTTCGGCGCCTGCATAGGCCGTTATGCCAACCGCATCGGTCAGGGCAAGTTTACGCTCGACGGCAAGGAGTATGACCTGCCGAAGAACAACTTCGGACACTGCCTGCACGGAGGTCCTACCGGCTGGCAGTATCAAGTCTATGATGTAGTGGAGTCTGACTCTACCAGCATCCACCTTCAGATTGTCAGCCCAGACGGAGACAACGGATTCCCCGGCACAGTGACTGCCAACTGCATCTATGCGCTCAACGACGACAACGCGCTCGAAATCTACTACTCGGCCACAACCGATGCCCCGACCGTCATCAACATGACCAACCACACATATTTCAACTTGAGCGGCGATCCCACCAGCAGCGTGACAGAAGACTCTCTGATTGTCTTCTCCCGCCAGATGACACCTGTGGACAGCACCTTCATGACGACAGGCGAAATCCGCGACATCGAGCCGGGTTCTCCGTTCGATTTCCTCCCCGCTCCCGGCCAGTCAGGTATGAAGTGTGTAGGCGCACTGATCGATGCTGACGACGAACAAATCAAATACGGATTGGGTTACGACCACAACTGGGTACTCCTGCCCCGTCCGGAAGGCATCGAAGACGACAAGGAGCCTTTGGCTGCTATCCTCTTGAGCCCCAAGAGCGGTATCTTCCTCGTAGAGCGCACCACCGAGCCCGGCGTACAGGTTTACTCGGGCAACTTCCTCGACGGCACTTCTGTCGGCAAGAACGGCATCAAGTACCAGAAGCGCACCGGCATCTGCCTGGAGACACAGAAATATCCCGATACTCCGAACAAACTGGATTGGCCGAGCTGCGTGCTCCGTCCGGGCGAGGAGTATTTCTCAAAGACCGTATTCGAGTTCCATACCGATACCGAAATGGCCAAATAATCGAAGACCCACACCGAGCATGCTGTCAACCGCCGCGGTAACGCGCACAGACAGTATGCCCGGATTTTTTACCTGAAAACTTAATTAATTTACTAAAATGGCACAACAAAAACGCAATTGGGTGGCTATCATTACCATGTTCTTTATCTTCGGTATGATCAGCTTCGTTACCAATATGGCAGCTCCATTCGGCAACATCTGGGGCTACACTTACGAATGGGCCGGTATGGCCGGCAACCTCATGAACTTCACGGCTTATCTCTTTATGGGCATCCCTGCGGGTAATATGCTCATCAAGTTCGGCTACAAGAAAACCGCGCTCATCGCACTCGGCGTAGGCGTGGTCGGTTTGGGAGTACAGTTGCTCTCAAGTGTAGTCGGTGCCGATGTGGAAGTCGTTGAAATCGGCGGACAGAAGTGCGCCCTCAACCTGTTTATCTACTTGCTCGGCGCCCTGATTTGCGGATTCTGCGTCTGCATGCTCAACACCGTGGTCAACCCGATGCTCAACCTGCTGGGCGGCGGCGGCAATACCGGCAACCAGCTGGTACAGGCCGGCGGTTCCATCAACTCCCTGACCGGTACGCTCACTCCTATGTTGGTCGGTGTCCTCATCGGCACGCTCACCAAAGAGACGACCATGGCTGAAGTTGCTCCCCTCGTCATCACGGGCATGTGCATCTTCGCCGCTGCTTTGGTCATCATCTCCTTTATCAAGATTGAAGAACCTCAAGGCGACCTTTCCAATGTGACCTACGAGCACTCGCCCCTGGCCTTCCGCCACTGTCTGCTCGGCATCATCGCCATCTTCTTCTACGTCGGTATCGAAATCGGTGTGCCCGGTGAGATGAATATGTGGATCAGCCGTCTCCAGGATGCCAACGGCAATCCTGTCGAAGGCGCTGCCGCCGTAGCCGGCACTATGGCAGCCATCTACTGGCTGTTGATGCTCTGCGGCCGTCTGATTTCGACCGCCATCTCGGCCAAGGTCTCTACCCGCATCCAGATGATTACGGTTTCTTCGGTAGCCATCCTCCTCTTGTTGTGTGCCATCTGCACCGGCGACATCACAGTTCCCATCAAGGGTGTTGAGGTACCGCTATCGTGCGTCTTTATCTTCGTCTGCGGTATCTGCACCTCCATCATGTGGGGCGGCATCTTCAACCTCTCGACCGAGGGACTGGGCAAGTATACCGCCAAGGCTTCCGGCCTCTTCATGATGATGGTAGTGGGCGGTGGCATCATGCCGTTCATCCAGGACAATCTGGTCCGTCCGGCTACCGGCTATCTCGGCTCTTACTGGCTCATCATCGCCATGCTCGTGTACATCCTGTACTATAGCGTTGCCGGTTGCAAGAATGTCAACAAGGACATCAAGGTCGACTAAACGGAAAGGGGCTGTTCCTTACATCTTTTAGACAATAACAGAAATAAACATAAACTTCAAACTTAAACCAAAACTTTAATCTATGACTTTTCTTGATTGGTTGGTCATCGGAATCTTCTGCGCTGCCCTCGTTGGCATCGTAGTATGGGTGACCATGCAGAAGAACAACAATTCTGCGGACTACTTCCTCGGGGGAAGAGATGCTACGTGGCTCGCCATTGGCGCTTCTATCTTCGCTTCCAACATCGGCAGCGAACACCTCATCGGCCTGGCCGGATCCGGAGCCTCTTCTGGCATGGCTATGGCACATTGGGAAATCCAAGGCTGGATGATCCTTATCCTGGGTTGGGTATTCGTTCCTTTCTATGCCCGCTCGATGGTGTACACCATGCCTGAGTTCCTGGAGCGCCGTTTCAACAGCGCCAGCCGTTCCATCCTGACCGCCATCTCGCTCATCAGCTATGTGATGACCAAGGTTGCAGTGACCGTCTATGCCGGCGGTCTGGTATTCCAACAGGTATTCGGCATCGAGGAACTGTGGGGCATCGACTTCTTCTGGATTGCTGCCATCGGCCTGGTAGTCATCACTGCCATCTACACCGTATTCGGCGGCATGAAGTCAGTACTCTATACCTCCGTACTGCAGACTCCTATCCTGTTGCTCGGTTCGCTAATTATCCTCGTGCTCGGTCTGAAGGAACTCGGCGGCTGGGACGAGATGATGAGACTGTGCGACGTCACTCCTGCTTACGAAGGTGCACAAGGTCACATGACCAACTTGATGCGTCCGCTGTCTGACCCGCAGTATCCTTGGTTGGGTGCTTTGGTCGGCTCGGCTGTCATCGGTTTCTGGTACTGGTGTACTGACCAGTTTATCGTGCAGCGTGTCCTCTCAGGCAAGAACCAGAAGGAAGCCCGCCGCGGTACCATCTTCGGCGCCTACCTCAAGTTGCTGCCTGTATTCCTGTTCCTCATCCCGGGCATGATCGCCTTCGCCATGCACCAGAAGAGCATCGCCGCTGGTGGAGAGGGCTTCCTCCCCTTCCTGGCCAACGGAACATGCAATGCCGACGCCGCCTTCCCGACTTTGGTCGCCAAGTTGCTGCCCGCCGGTGTGAAGGGTATCGTAGTCTGCGGCATCCTGGCTGCCCTGATGTCGTCGCTGGCTTCGCTGTTCAACAGCTCTGCCATGCTCTACACCATCGACTTCCACAAGCGTATGTGGCCTAACACTGACGAGAAGAAGCTCGTCCGTATCGGTCAGATTGCCACTGTCATCATCGTCATACTCGGCATCCTCTGGATTCCTGTCATGCGTTCGGTGGGCGACGTTCTCTACACCTACCTGCAGGATGTACAGTCTGTTCTTGCTCCTGGTATCGCTTCGGCCTTCCTCTTGGGTATCTGCTGGAAGCGTGCCTCTGCCAAGGGCGGTATGTGGGGTCTGCTCTCAGGTCTCATCATCGGTCTGACCCGTCTGGGCGCCAAGGTTTACTACAGCAATACTCCTGACGCTGCCAGCAACTGGTTCAAGACCGTATTCTATGACTTCAACTGGCTCTACTTCTGCGGCTGTATGCTCATCGTCTGCTGCTTGGTTGTCATCATCGTCAGCCTCTGCACCAAGGCTCCAAGTCCGGAGAAGATTCAGGGTCTCGTGTTCGGCACTGCCACCGAAGAGCAGAAGGCCGAGACACGTGCCTCATGGAACTACTGGGATATTATCCACACAGTCATCATCCTGGGTATCACTGTAGCCTTCTACATCTACTTCTGGTAAATCATACTGCACAAGGGAGCGGCGGGACGCAGATTCGTTAGTCTCTCCCTTGTGTGGACTACACACTATTATATATGTTAGAAGAACTGAAGAAACAGGTTTTCGATGCCAACATCGAACTTGTCAAGCAGGGTTTGGTCATCTACACCTGGGGCAACGTCTCAGGCATCGACCGTGAGAAAGGTCTTGTAGTCATCAAACCTTCGGGCGTGGACTACGATGTCATGAAACCCGAAGATATGGTGGTCGTTGACCTCCAGACTGGCAAGGTCGTCGAAGGTAACCTCAATCCTTCGAGCGACACTCCGACTCACCTGGTCCTTTATCGGGCATTCCCCAACATCAAGGGTGTCGTACACACGCACTCGACCTATGCTACAGCCTTTGCTCAGGCAGGCCGTGACATCCCGAACATCGGTACGACACATGCCGATTACTTCTACAAGGACATCCCCTGCACGGACAGTATGACCAAAGACCAGATGCCGGAATACGAACACGAGACCGGCGTCGTCATCGTCAACAAGTTCCAGCAGTTGGGCATCAATCCCGACCACACCCCTGCCGTCCTGGTCCGCAACCACGGTCCATTCTCCTGGGGCACCTCTCCCGCCAATGCCGTCTACAATGCAAAGGTCATGGAGCAGTGTGCCAAGATGGCATTCATCTCGTTCTCGGTCAACCCCGACACGACCATGAATCCGCTCCTTGTGGAGAAGCACTACATGCGCAAGCATGGTCCTAATGCCTACTACGGACAAAAGGGACAAAAACACTGACAAAACACAACAACACAATTTAATATTCACAATTAAAATTCTATAAGTATGGCTAAGCCTTTTGAGAACCTCGAGCTTTGGTGGATTACCGGAGCACAGTTACTTTACGGTGGCGAAACTGTAAAGATAGTAGATGGACATTCGAAGGAGATGGTTGAAGGTCTGAATCAGTCCGGCATCATCCCTATCAAAGTAGTGTACAAAGGTACCGCTAACTCTGACAAGGAGGTTGCTGCCCTGATGAAGGGTGCCAACAACGACGACAAGTGCGTCGGCGTCATCACCTGGATGCACACGTTCTCGCCTGCCAAGATGTGGATACACGGTCTGCAGCAGCTCAACAAGCCACTCCTCCACTTCCACACACAGTACAACGAGCAGATTCCGTGGGACACTATGGATATGGACTTCATGAACCTCAACCAGTCGGCCCATGGTGACCGCGAGTTCGGCCATATCCTGGCCCGCATGCGCAAGCCTCACAAGATTGTAGCCGGCTACTGGAAGGATGCCAAGGTACAGGAGCACATCGCCGTTTGGGCACGTGTGGCTGCTGCCGTGGCCGACGCCAAGGATATGCTCATCATCCGCTTCGGCGACCAGATGAACAACGTAGCCGTAACCGACGGCGACAAGGTGGCTGCCGAACAGGTGCTCGGCTATCATGTCGACTACTGCACAGTCAGCGAACTGATGGACTACTGGAAGAAGGTCAAGAATGCAGATGTTGATGCCCTCGTAGCCGAATACAAGAAGACCTACACCATCGTGCCTTGCGAAGCTGGTGCAGAAATCGGCGAGAAGAAGATCTGGAATGCCGCCAAGGCTGAGATAACCCTCCGCGCCATCCTGAAAGACAAGGGTGCCAAGGGCTTCACAACCAACTTCGATGACCTCGGCTCATGGGATGACCCAGACAGCGAAGGCTTCGTTGGCTTCGACCAGATACCGGGCCTCGCATCACAGCGTCTGATGGCCGAAGGTTATGGTTTCGGTGCTGAAGGCGACTGGAAGTCAGCTGCCCTCTACCGCACCGTATGGTATATGACCCAGGGCCTGCCTACCGGTTGCTCATTCCTTGAGGACTACACACTCAACTTTGACGGAGCCAACAGCGCCATCCTCCAGAGCCACATGCTCGAGGTTTGCCCGCTCATCGCTGTCAAGGAGGAGCCTATCCGTCTGGAGGTTCATCACCTCGGCATCGGCATCCGCAAGCAGCAGACTGCCCGTCTCGTATTCAACTCGAAGGTCGGGGACGGCGTGACCGCCACTGTAGTCGATATGGGCAACCGCTTCCGCCTGATTGTCAACGACGTCAAGTGCATCCAGCCAAAGAAGTTGCCTAAGCTCCCTGTAGCCAACGCACTCTGGATTCCTCAGCCTAACTTCGAGGTAGGTGCCGGCGCATGGATTCTGGCCGGTGGCACTCACCACTCAATCATGTCGTATGACATCACTCCCGAGTATTGGGAGGATTATGCCGAGATGCTCAATATCGAGTATTTCCACATCGACAAGAACACAACGATGGAGAGCGCCAAGAAGGAACTTCGCACCAACGAGGTTTACTATCTGCTCAACAAGGCCTTGATGTAATCAGAGTTCACACTTTCTACATAAATCCCCTCCTCCTGCCCGGAGGAGGGGTGTTTATACCTAATCCACGACACACTATGAATGCAAAACAAACCATCGAATCCGGCAAAGCCGTGCTCGGCATCGAGTTCGGTTCGACCCGAATCAAGGCGATTCTGATAGACCAAGAGAACAACCCCATCGCACAAGGCAGCCACGAGTGGGAGAACCAACTCGTAGACGGACTTTGGACCTATAGTACCGAAGCCATTTGGTATGGTCTGGAAGACTGCTATGCCAACCTCCGTAAAAATGTAAAGGCACAGTACGACTGCGAGATTGAGGTTTTGGCCTCTATCGGCATCAGTGCCATGATGCACGGCTATATGGCTTTCGGACCTACCGGCACAGCCACACGCTGGGCAGACCCGTCGGAGAGCGAGAAGATACTCGTGCCGTTCCGCACCTGGCGCAACACCAACACCGGACCTGCCGCACGCGAACTGTCAGAGCTCTTCAACTTCAACATTCCGCTGCGCTGGAGCATCTCACACCTCTACCAGTGTATCCTCGAAGACCAGCCTCATGTACAGGACATCACCTACCTCACCACACTGGCCGGCTATATCCACTGGCGTCTTACAGGCGAGAAGGTACTGGGTATCGGCGATGCATCGGGTATGCTGCCCATCGACTCCAAGGCCAAGAACTACGATGCCACTATGGTACAGAAATTCAACGACCTGGTTGCCCCGAAGGGTTATCCGTGGAAGTTGGAAGACATCCTGCCCAAGTGCCTCGTGGCCGGACAGAATGCCGGTTATCTGACCGCACATGGTGCACAGCGACTGGACGTAACCGGACACCTCAAGCCGGGCTGTCCGCTCTGTCCTCCGGAAGGCGATGCTGGCACAGGTATGACAGCTACTAATGCTGTCAAACAGCGCACTGGAAATGTCTCGGCAGGCACCTCTTCTTTCTCGATGATTGTGCTCGAGAAGGAGCTCTCCAAGCCATCGGAGATGATTGATATGGTGACCACGCCTGACGGAAGTCCCGTCGCTATGGTACACTGCAACAACTGCACGTCCGACATCAACGCCTGGGTCAAAATCTTCAAGGAGTATCAGGAACTGCTTGGCATCCCTGTCGACATGGACGAAATCTACGGCAAGCTCTATAACCACGCCCTCACCGGCGACCCGGACTGCGGTGGCGTGTTGTCGTACAACTACTTCTCGGGAGAACCCGTAACAGGTCTGCCGGAAGGCCGTCCGCTGGTAGTCCGTTCTCCTAACGACCGCTTCAACCTGGCCAACTTCATGAGGTCTAACCTCTATGCTACCGTGGCCGTCCTCAAGTTGGGCAACGACGTCCTGTTCAAACAAGAGAAGATTAAGGTGGACCGCATCACAGGCCACGGCGGACTGTTCCGCACAAAGGGTGTCGGACAGCGCGTATTGGCCGCAGCTCTTGGCTCTCCTATCTCTGTAATGGAGACTGCAGGCGAAGGCGGTGCATGGGGTATTGCCCTGCTGGCCAGCTATATGGTCAATAACAGCAAGGGGCTCAGCTTGGCCGACTATCTGGAGTATGTGGTCTTCTCCGGCAATACCGGAGTGGAGATTACCCCGACTCAGGAGGATATCGACGGCTTCGACCGCTACATCAAGCTATATGAGGCAGGTCTCGCCATCGAGAAGTCTGCCGTCGAGCACAAGAAGTAATCTGCTTCACACACAAGTGCCCGGACACGCCACACACGTGTGCCGGGCACTTATATATCATCCCTCGCACATACAGGCTAGACCCGCAAACTATGGAAGAACCTATACTCAATGCTCACAACAAGAGCGAATACGAACCCGCACATACGGCCGAGCACATCCTCAATCAGACAATGATACGGATGTTCGGCTGCGAACGTTCGCGCAACGCCCACATTGAGCGCAAGAAGTCGAAACTCAACTACCTCCTTCCCTCATGTCCCACAGACGAACAGATACAAGACATCGAGCGACGCGTCAACGAGGTCATTGAGGCAGACATGCCCGTCACGATGCAATATGTGACACGCGACAATGTGCCCGCCGAAGTGTCGCTTGCCAAACTGCCCGACGATGCCTCTGCTACGCTCCGGCTGGTCAGCGTCGGGGACTACGACGTGTGCGCCTGCATCGGTGCCCATGTCAGCCGCACCTCCGAAATAGGCCATTTCCGCATCTCGTCCACCTCTTGGACACCGACACAGTCCGATGCCGGGACGCCTATATCCGATTCCCATAAGCACCCGTCCGGCACATTCCGAATCGTTTTCCGCCTGGACGGCGCAAGTGAGAAGTATTAGCCTCAAACGAAAACAATTGCAGCGGCTGTCAGAACCATTACGCCTGACAGCCGCTGCTGTATTTGTGTAAACAGGGAATGCTTACATCATAGAAAGGTCACCACTTACTTTGAGAAGACGGGCAGTTTGTAACCGACAGTCAGTTGGAACACGCTGTTCCTTCCATCGAGTTTGTCAGACAAGTCAGTGAGACCGATGTTGTAACGGAAGTCAAGCACAATGCCGGCATTGAATTCATAAGAGGCTCCAACAGGGATAGAGACATCGACCTTATTGCAGTCGTCCTTTATGTCCTTATCCTTATGGTTGTCCAAAAGAGAAGCAAGTCCCGTGCCTGTGACGTCATTTTTGCATTTAGCAGAGAGCAAGAAGCCCGTCTGGACACCGGCCTTGAGGGCAAAACCCTTAAAGAGGTAGAGGTTGGCCATGACAGGTACATTCAGATATCCGAGTGCCAACTTGGTCTTGTCATCAAGTTTGGTATCGTCCATCTCGACCTCAAGGCTGGAGCCTCTTTCCCAACCCTGCATTGAATAGAGGAGTCCTGCCGAAACGGAGAACCTGTCAGCTACCTGATATTCGGCTTCTGCTCCTGCCACAATGCCAAGTCGGTAGTTGCAAGACGCTTTCATATCGCCATAAATACCTGTCTGATACACTTCATCATACTTACTGCCGGTGAGGTTGGAAAGGGCGAAACCGATTTTCGGAGTGACGCTGAGAGTTCCGACGGGTGACTGTGCAGATACGCTCATTGTAGCAGCGGCTGCGACGAAGAACAACATTAATTTTTTCATAACTTTTTTGTTTTTTAAATTAGAACTGTTATTTATGTTGAATAATGGTTTATATCCGATTAGACAGAATGTGCGATGTGGTCTTGCTCGTCTTGGCGCTGGTTGCTATCCGTTGGCAAGACCCTCCAGGAGAGAAGCGAGTTCGCCACTGCCCTCAATGAGGACGGCACGAGCCTTCGAACCTTGGTAAGGGCCTACTATACCGGCAGCCTCCATTTGGTCCATGATACGTCCGGCGCGGGTGTAGCCAATGCCGAACTTACGCTGAATCATGGAAGTACTACCCTGACCGGTGGCCACGACCAGTTCGGCGCACTCGCTGAACAACGGGTCAAGCTGGTGCAAGTCGACGACAGTGTCAGAGCCCTCGGGATCATTGCCAGGGGCATTGGGGTCCGGTTTGGGTTCGGGCAGGATATGTGCAGTCGGATAGCCCTGCTGAGAAGCGATGTGATTGTTGATGGCGACTACCTCAGGAGTGTCGACAAAGGCACACTGCACACGTTCGAACTTGTCGCCCAAACTGATAAATAGGTCGCCGCGGCCTATCAGGTTCTGTGCTCCGCTCTGGTCGAGGATGATATTGGAGTCGACTTGCGAGGAAACGCGGAAGGCCATACGTGCCGGGAAGTTGGCTTTGATAATACCCGTCACAATCTTGGCCGAAGGACGCTGGGTGGCGATAATCATGTGGATGCCTACAGCGCGTGCCTTCTGGGCAATACGTGCGATGGGGAGTTCGACCTCCTTGCCTGCCGTCATGATGAGGTCACCATATTCGTCGACGACACAGACGATGTAAGGCAAGTAGTGGTGGCAGACACCGGCCTTTGACCCGAATGGTGCCTCAATGTGCTTGCGCGGGTTCAGATGATGGTGCACGAACTTGTCATTGTATTCCTCCAACTTACGGCAGCCGGCTTCCTTGAGCAGGGCATAGCGGTCTTCCATCTCGGCACACAACGACTTGAGCGTGGCGACGACCTTGGTAACATCGGTGATGATGGGGTCCTCGACGTCAGGCAACTTGGCCAAATAGTGCCGCTCGATATTGGCATAAACAGAGAACTCTACCATCTTGGGGTCGACGAGCACTATCTTGAGTTGCGACGGGTGCTTCTTGTAAAGCAGAGACGTGAGGATGGCATTGAGGCCCACCGACTTGCCCTGGCCCGTAGCTCCTGCCACCAGCATGTGCGGGGCTTTGGCCAAATCGAAGACAAAGACCTCGTTGGTAATGGTCTTTCCCAAAGCGACAGGCAGTGCGGCATGGCTCTCCTGGAAAGCTCTGCTCATGATGCACTCGCGCATTGAGACGGTCTGCGGGTCCTTGTTGGGCACCTCGATGCCGATGGCCGTTTTGCCCGGTATCGGAGCGATGATACGGATGCCGCTCCGCGAGGCGATGCTCATGGCTATCTCGTCTGACAAATTACGCACCTTGCTGATACGCTGTCCGTTCTCGAGCACTATCTCAAAAAGCGTGATGGTAGGTCCGACAGTGGCGGAGATGCTCTTGATTTCGACGCCGTAGTTGGACAAAGTCTCGCGTATCCGTTCCTTGTTGGCATTCTGCTCCTCCATATCGACAGGTACGGTGGGATCGTAGGCCTTAAGGAGTTCGGGCGACGGGAAACGGTAATATTCCAAATCCTTGGTCGGGTCGTAGTCTTCTTGCGGAAGCGGAGTGTCGAGAGTTTCGGTCATTCCTGTCTTGACCGTAAAAGTGGGGTCTCCGCTATTCAACGGGTCAACATCGGCGAAGATATCGCCTTCGGCACCTGGCACACCTCCATTAGGCTGCGTGCCCTCTGACGATTGCGTTTCTCCAATTTCTGCCATATCTTCATCGCCCAACGGATTAACCTCTCCCTTGAGCAGTTCACGCTCTTCCTGCGACAACTCTTCCTCACCCTCAGCAGCAGGGCCGGGTGTAACGGGATTATCAGAAACATTCGGGTCGAAAGATTCTGGGCCAACCGTATCCTGACCGACAGCATCTCCGCCATCCGACTCTTGACTTTCGGGTTCTTCGGTCTGCGTTTCATCGGCTGTTTCACCTTCAGTCTGTGCTTGTTCGGCTTCGCGACGAGCACGGATAGCAGCTATGCGACGAGCACGCCAACGGGCAAAAAAGCCGGCTGCATACTGAGTGCGGCCTATCGTCTTGCGACTATAGAAGACGCTCAGCACCAAGAAGGTGACTACCAGGAAAAGCAACAGGCCGGGCACACCTATCAGACGCTCAAGCGCCTGCTCCATGTAGTAGCCATGATAGCCGCCGAGGTAAATATAGGTAGTCTGATAGCCGTCGAGAATGTAAAGGCCAAAGAAGCCGAAGGCCAATGACAGCCAAAGACTCCAGACGGCGCAAAAGACGAAAGAGGAGACAAGCGGCCGCAAGGGCAGACTGCGAAACAGTCTGTAGCCAAGACGAAGGAAAAAGTAAACGTACAAGAACGAAGCCACGCCGAGCCAGCGATTGATGCAATACTCGGAAATGACGGCGCCGAATGTACCTACCCAGTTATTGGCACCCTTACCATAGATAATACCATTCTGGATAGCCGAACTGTCGGCCTTGCCGGCATTGGACAAGAAACTGGTAAACGCCAGGGCCATCAAGGCACCCAGGAAGAGAAACGTCAATCCCAGAATGAACCGTGTACGTTCGTCATTGAAGACAGACACTATCCATAGCGGATGCCGGTTCTTGTCTTTACCTTTTTCTTTATTCTTATCTTTGCTCATTATTGTATTCTTTACACATTATTATATAAGGACCAGGTCCATTGGCGTAAACGGTGCTTATCTCTTCCAGAACATAGGAGTAAAAAGCAGGACTACGGTAAAAATCTCCAGTCTCCCGATCAGCATACAGAGGCACAAGTACCACTTGCCGATATCGGGGATGCCTGCCCACGTAGACGCAGGGCCTGTGCTGCCCAATGCCGGTCCCGTGTTGCCGAAAGCGGAGATGGACGTACCGATGGCCGTATCGAACGACAATCCGATAAGCTGCAGGAAAAAGATACTGACAACCAGCAGCATAACGTATGTCAGCACGAGTGCCATCACCTGGTAAACAACCTCCGACATCACAGTTCGCCCGTTGAGACGGACCGATGTATAGGAACGGGGTTCGAGTTGCTGGATAAACTCATTGCGGGCATTCTTGAACATCAAGACGAAACGGACCACCTTCAGTCCGCCGGATGTGCTCGAAGCGCACCCTCCCATGACCATCAGCAGGAGTGTCGGTATCCAGAAAACAGGGCCCCACGCCTGATAGTCGAATGACTCGGCCTGGAATCCGGTGCTCGACACCATAGACGCGGCGTGGAAGAGCATCGTACGTAGCGTTGCTGCGAACGATCCGTCAGCCAAAGCCACAGTCTCGCCTGCTTCCTGAGCCATAAAGTAACCGTCACGGGTCAGATACTCCAGGAGCATGAACAATGCCGTTGCCCCTACGATGACTAAGCAATAGACCCGAAACTCCTCGTCCTTCCAGAAATGCTTCCACTTGCCAACAACGGCCGAATAGAAAAGTCCGTAGTTGATGCCCGTGATGAACATGAAGATGATACAGACGTACTCAATAAGCGGTGAGTGGAAGTAACCGATACTGGCCTGGTGCGTACTGAATCCTCCCGACGCCAAGGTAGATAGGGCATGACACACGGCATCGAAACCTCCCATACCGCAAAGCCAGTAGCACAAGGCACAAAGGGCGGTAAAGAAAATATAAATGCCCCACAGTCGGCGGGCAGTGGCTGCAATAGTGGGGCGGAGTTTGTCGACCCCAAGGCCTGAGGTCTCTGCCCCATACATCTGCGTGCCGCCGATGCCCAACATAGGCAACAGACTCATCGAGAACACGATGATGCCAAGTCCCCCTAACCACTGGGTGACGCACCGCCAAAAGAGAATGCCATGTGGCAAGGAGTCGATATCGGTCAGGGTCGTGCAACCCGTAGTCGTAAATCCTGCCATAGTCTCCATAAAGGCATCGGTTATACTGCCAAAAGTGCCGCTCACGAGATAGGGTATCATACCCAACAAAGAGAACAGGACCCAAGCCATGGCCACAACCAGGAAGCCCTCACGCACACTTAGGCTGCGGCGGTGATGATGCGACGACATAACGGACATCACACCGAGCGCCAAGGTCACAAGTGTTGCAACAAGGAATCCCTGCCAATCGTCTTCGCCACAACGGAACCGATAGTACACAGCGACTCCTGTAGCCATTGCCAAAACCAATGACAGCAGAATCAGCAAGTGTCCGTATATGTACCGTATGGTTGTCCAGTTGATTTTCATTGACTTGATGTACCCTTATGTTGTTCCCAGTCCGTTGTGCGTTTATCCCGTCTGCCGCATTCTGAGGCTACTTGAGGAATAGCTTCTCGACTCGACCTATCATCTCGTTCATGCAAACGACCACCACATGGTCGCCGGCCTGTATCTGGGTGTCGCCGTTGACGGTCTCGCCCTTGCCGTCACGTATCATACCGCCCAGGGTAATGCCACGCGGCAAGTTGAGTTCTCTGACAGTCTTGAGCGTAATCTTCGAACCGGGCTGTGCCACCAGGTCGGCCACCTCGGCATCGACCAAACTAAAACATTTGGCCGAAGTCTTGTCGGCATCGAGGAGCAACTGATAGATGCTGGAAGCCGTGAGAATCTTCTTATTGACCGTCGAACCGATATCGAGATTGGCGGCCAAAGCGATGTAGTCGACATCCTCGACTTCAGCCACGGTCTTGCCGACGCCCAGTTTCTTGGCCGTCAGACAAGCCAGGACATTGGTACCAGAATTGTCGCCAAGAGCCACAAAGGCGTCCGACCGGGTCAGCCCAATCTCATTGAGGAACTCGATATCGGACGAGTCGCCATGCAACACCTTGCAGTGCGGCAGTCTCGTCATCAGATCTTCAGCCACATGTCTGTCCTGCTCTATAAACATGATGTCGTAACGGTCTGCAAGACAATAGGCAGCCTGAATGCCCAAACGGCTGCCGCCCATGAGAACGACACGCTTCAGCGCGCGGTCTTTCTTGCCGCAGACGAGACGCACCGATTCCGTTTTGTCGGGAGCCACCACGAAATAGATAATGTCGTTGGCCAAAATCTCGTCTTTGCCTTGCGGGATGATGACCTCATCGCTTCGCTTGATGGCAGCAATATGATACTGCGGGTGCTGCTGGCCAATGTCCATCAACTTCTGGCCGACGATGGGGGCACCCTCACCGACCTTGACCGTAAGCAGCAGGAGCTGGCCGTCGCACAGTTCGAACGACATCCGTGCCCAAGGCCGGCAGATGGCCTGCGCCACAGCCTGGCCGCCAAGGAGTTCGGGATAGACCAGGCGGTTGACGCCAATCTTGCGATAGAAACCGGCATTCTCGGGTTTCTGCATCTCGTAGCTGTCAATACGCGCCATAGTGCGCCGGGCTCCGAGGTTGGAGGCCAGGATACATGCATGAATGTTGACCGATTCGTTGGGAGTAACCGCAATGAACAGGTCGGCACGATGCACCTCGGCTTCCTTGAGCGACCGTATGGAGGTCGGAGTACCGACCACGGTCATCAGGTTGAGGAAAGCGAGTTGGTTGACACGGGCGCTGTCGCTGTCCATCAGTGTGACATCCATGTTCTCGCGACTCAGCAACCGTGCCAAGTGCGTACCGACCTCCTGTGCGCCTACTATTACTATCTTCATAGCTTTCTCTCTTTACGGATGACGGAAGCTATCGACTCGGCGTCGATGCCGCATAGCTGATACAACTCCCTGCAGGTGCCCTGCTCTATAAACTCGTCGGGGATGCCCAAACGGACAATCTCGCCGGTGTAGGACTGGCGGTTGGCTTCCTCAAGGACTGCGCTGCCGAAGCCTCCGTCGCGAACACCGTCTTCGACAGTGATGACCCGCCGATACTTGGCGAAGACAGTCGATAGAAGCTCCGCATCCAAAGGCTTGCAGAAGACCATATCGTAGTGGGCGACATCCACACCCGACAGTTCGATAGCCCGTGCCGCCTCGTTGCCTATCGGTCCGAACGACAGGAGGGCCGTATCGCCGTTGCCTTCACGCAGGCAATATCCCTTGCCAACGGGAACGGGCTCCAGCGGGCATTTCCAATCGACCAGCGCGCCACGGCCACGCGGATAGCGCAGCATGATGGGCGAGTCGACGACCTCGGCTGCCGTGTACATCAGCCGGCGAAGCCAATGCTCATTGAGGGGCGAAGCCACAATCATATTGGGGACAACGCGGAAGAAAGCGATGTCAAACACGCCATGGTGTGTCGGTCCGTCGGCGCCGACCAGTCCGGCCCTGTCGAGACAGAAGACGACATGCAGATTCATGAGCGCGACATCGTGTATCATCTCGTCGATGGCACGCTGCATAAAGGAACTGTAGATGGCGCAGAACGGCACTTTGCCCTCTTTGGCCAATCCGCCGCTGAATGTCACCGCATGCTCTTCGGCAATACCGACATCGAACGACCGGGCGGGATAGCGCTCCATCATAAGGTTCATGGAACTTCCCGACGGCATGGCTGGAGTCACACCGATGATGCGCTTGTCGATACCGGCCAGTTCGATGAGAGTTTGTCCGAAGACCTGCTGGAACTTGGGTGGCTGCGGGCCGTCAGTCTCTTCCTTGATAAGTTCACCTGTCTCCGGATTAAAACGTCCCGGAGCATGCCACAGGCTCGATGTCTCGTCGTCGATAGACTCTCGCTCGGCAGGAGCGAAGCCCTTGCCCTTGATAGTGCAGACGTGAAGCAGTTTGGGGCCTTTCATATCCTTGATCTTCTGCAACACATGCACCATCTTGATGACATCGTGTCCGTCTATGGGGCCGAAATAACGCACATCAAGACCCTCAAAGATATTCTGGCGGTGACTGAACAGAGCCTTGACCGCATTGGTGAAACGTATCAGCGCACGGCGCAGGCCGTCGGACATGAGCCGATGCCGGCGCAAGGTGTTGTAGGCGCGGTAACGGAGCTGGTTGTATCTCGCCGATGTGGTAATCTTGGTCAAATAGTGGTAGAGCGCACCGACATTCTTGTCGATGGCCATCTTGTTGTCGTTGAGGACAATCAGAAGGTCGTTGGGCTGCGAAGAGGCATTGTTCAGGCCCTCGAAAGCCAAACCGCCGGCAATGGAAGCATCACCGATGACAGCCACAACCTTGCGGTTATTGCCGGACAAATTGTCGGCCACAGCCATACCCAAGGCCGCCGACACGCTGTTGGAGGCGTGGCCAGCCGAGAAGGTGTCATACTCGCTCTCAGCCGGGAACGGGAATCCGCGCAACCCGCCCTTCTGCCGCAAGGTATCGAAGCGCTCTCTGCGTCCGGTCAGTATCTTGTGGGCATAGGCCTGATGGCCGACATCCCACACCAGACGGTCTTCGGGTGTATTGTACACGTAGTGCAAGGCAACGGCTATCTCAACAGCGCCCAAGCTCGAAGCAAAATGCCCGGGATGGACAGAAACCTGCTCGATGATGAACTGCCTGACGGCAGCACACACATCGGGAAGCTTCCCGACCGGCAATTGCCGTAGGTCGGAAGGATAGTTGACTTGCTGCAGTATATCTTTCAGTTTTTGTTCCATAGATTTATGCTTACGGTTGCTCCGGATGGCGATGCCATGCACATCGCGCCGAGCTTTCAGAGACCCGTCAGGTCCATATCCCGCAAAACGAGAATGGACTCCGGTCCCATGTTGAAGAGAAGGTCCACAATGCTCATATCAGACTGGAACGGCTGCCGGCCACCGATGCCTGCTATCTGATAGTAGGGTCGTACCGTCTGACGTACCGTCGGATCTGACACGCGGTCCAGACGTTGGCCCATCCAATGGTCAGAGCAGTTCACTCGGGGCGTGAAACCAATCAGCGAGCAAAGGGTCTGACGCAGTGCTTCGTTGAGGCCGAAGAGCGTCCCGTCGTGGCCTCCCTGCATCACGGCCTTGATATCGTCGATATAGTAATCAAAGAACGGCGAACTCCCATAGTAGGTGGCCAGCGAATAAAGATGCCGGTGCATCCAATTGTCGTGGTCGCTGAGCCGCACCTCGCGGATGGGCGTGTGAGGGCGGTTGCCCTTCTGCACATTGACGCTGAGTGTCTGCGGTCCCTGGTCGGTAGCTATCAGGCAGCGGTTGCGCAAAGTCTGCTTCTCGTAGTACTCACAGGCTTCAATCACTACCTCGTCAGCTTGAAACAGGGTGGCGTAGTAGGAGACTGGACCCAAATATGTGGTAGGAAGCACTGTCATACGACTCTTTTCTTGTTATGCCTGAACTCTTGCTTTGTAAAGCTAAGACTCTAATCTTGTTTTGCCTTGTAATGCTGAGACCCTGATACTGTTATGCAGATGCCAGACTGTTGTTCACTCTGATGTCATGTGCGGAATCAAAGGCCCTTTACGCTCTTGAGCAGACGGTCCCATCGCCACTCGCCAGTCTCCTGGTTGATGGAAATCCAAACGAACAGCGGTGTGCCCACAATGTGGTCTTCAGGCACGAATCCCCAGAAGCGGCTGTCGAGCGAATTGTCGCGGTTGTCGCCCATCATCCAATAGTAATCCATCTGGAAGGTGTAGGAATCGGCTGGCACGCCATTGAGCAGATAGTGCCCATCAGCATCACGGGTGAGAGTATTGCCTTCGTAGGTCCGGATGCAACGGCCGTAGAGAGCCTCGTTTTCGGCATTGAGCTCGATGGCCTCACCCTTCTTGGGTATCCATAGCGGACCGAACTCATTGGACTTCCAACGGAACAACGGACTGTTGGGGAAGATGCCACTATGGCCTTCCATCTCGACGGGCTCAACGATTACCCAGGCAACATCCTTATTCTGCGCCACCGCCTGGGCCTTTTCGTTGGTCAAATTGACCAGATACAGATGGTTGAATTGTCCGCTCGCACTGTCCGGTTCGATGCCCAGGACGGCAGCCACATAGGCCAGTTCGTTGTTCGTTATCTCGTGCACATCGCGATTGAGGGTCTTGCCGTTACCCTGTGTGTAGACATCCAGACTCTTCCAGAAAGATTTGGGAATGATGGTCTTCGGGCTATTGGTATAGACAAAGTGCATCTGCTGCATCTCTTTGGGATTGGCGATAGCCTCACCGTTGATGTAGACCTGCCGGTTGATAATCTGCAGCGTCTCGCCGGGCAATCCGATACAGCGCTTCACGTAGTTCTCCCTCCTGTCGACAGGACGACGCATGATGGGACCTACCGTCTTGCTGAACTCCTCGTCCGACAGGCCGCGGTTGCCCATCAGCTCGGCTTTGACCTGATAGTAATCCGCTTCGGGCGAATTGACGATGACACTGTCGCCATTCGGGTAGTTGAAGACAACAATGTCGTTGCGCTTCACTTCGGTCAGTCCGGGCATGCGCCGGTAGGCAACCTGTGGGTGCTCGATATAGCTCTTGCCGAAATCCGTTCCGAAGAGCGATATCGTATGCTGGAAGAAAGGCAGCGAAAGCGGCGTCATCGGCACTCGGGGCCCGTAGTGATATTTGCTGACAACGAGGTAATCGCCTGCCATCATCGTCTTCTCAAGCGAGGTGGTAGGAATCTGGAAGTTCTGGACGAAGAAGTTCTGGAGTATCCAAACGGCTACTATCGCAAACACGATGGCATCGACCCACGACATGACCTCGCGGAGGAAGCGGTTTTTGATGCTACGCCACCATCCCCAGGGGATGTAGTGCATCCAGAAGGCATCGACCACGAAGGGCAGCGTCACGAGAGGCCACCCCGACGACATCCAAATGGCAAAGAGTATCACAAAGACCACGAGGAGGACACACTTGATAATGTCGCCCAAGGTCATCTTACGGCCAAAGCCGCGCTTAATCTCGTTGTTACCGGACATAGGAACTAACGGTTAAAATTTCAACATGTCGGTCATCGTGTAGACACCCTTGCGGTCCTCTTCCTTCAGCCATTCGGCAGCCACCACGGCGCCCAGTGCGAAACCGCGTCTGGACTTGGCCGAATGGGACATCGTAATCGTGTCGACCTCACTGTCGTAAGTGACGGTATGAATGCCCGGCACCTCGCCGCGACGGAAAGCCGTGACCTCGAGCTCATCGTCAGCATGGCTCGAGAAAGCCGTACCCTGCTCGGCATTGCGGGCCACGTCAACGCTCATGTCGTCATGCTGCCAGATGCAAGCCGTCTCTTTCCAGCCTTTCTTTCGCGACAGATTGTCGGTGATGGCTTCTGCAATGGTGATGGCCGTACCGGAGGGCGAGTCGAGCTTGTGCACATGGTGCGTCTCCTGCAGCGCCACATCGTACTGAGGATAGCGGTCCATGATACGGGCCACATATTTCTGCATCGCCACAAAGACATTGACGCCGATAGAAAAGTTGGAGGCCCAAAACAGGCTTCCTCCCGCCTTGTCCACGTCGGCTGTCACCTGCGGCAAACTGGCGTACCAGCCTGTGCTGCCCACCACTACAGGCACACCTGCAGCCAGACACTTGGCGATGTTGCCCAAAACCGTGTGGGGCGTCGTAAACTCTATGGCTACATCAGCCGAACGGAAGGCTTCGCTCCCGAAGTCCTGCTGGTTGTCAACGTCGATGGTACAGACGATGTCGTGACCTCGGCTTATGGCTATCTCTTCGATGATATGGCCCATCTTGCCATACCCGATAAGGGCTATCTTCATGTTGTAGTATGTGTTATATCTGCGATTATAATATTTCGCAAAGATACATTATTTTTTCGAAAAGGAACAACGAAAGCCTAAAAAACAACTAATTTTGGAATGTTTTTGGAATTTTGGCTTCTCATGTCCCGCGATTTCCGTATATTTGCGTTGTTTTTCTTGACACAGAAGCTTAGTCAAGAACAACATTTAGACCTTTGCCGCACATGGAAGAACTGATGTATTACGTTTGGCAACAACGCCTCTTTTCGACGATTGTCACCCTCGACAACACACCCATCGAGATTATCCATCCCGGACTGCGCAATCTCGACGCAGGACCTGATTTCTTCAATGCCAAGGTTGCCATCGACGGCATCGTCTGGGCAGGCAATGTGGAAATGCACGTCAAGGCCAGCGACTGGTTCAAGCACAACCACCAGAAGGACCGCGCCTACGACAATGTCGTCCTCCACGTGGTTCTCGAAGCCGACGCCATCGTGGAACGCGGCTCGGGCGAAACCATACGGACCGTGGTCATGCGCATTCCGCCGGAAGTGATGAAGAAATACCACGAACTCTACTGCACGCAGCCTTTCTCGTTCTCGGCTATACGATGCGCGACCTCCATACCACAGATTCCCTCTGTCATCATCACCGACTGGACCAACGCTTTGGTCGTACAGCGCATGCTGGCCAAAGCGAAACGTGTGCAGGATCTGACCGAAGGCGGCGGCGAGTCATGGCAAGAGGCTTTCTACGTGATGCTTTGCCGCAGTCTCGGCACGGGCATCAACAGCGACGCTTGCGAGCGACTGGCCCGTGCACTGCCGTACCGATTCATCCAAAAGCACCTCGACAGCCCACTGCAGACAAAAGCACTGATACTGGGCCAAGCGGGACTTCTCACGCCCAACGACACCGAGATGCTCAGGGAATACGAATTCTTACGCGCCAAGTTCGCGTTGACGCCGCTTCCTCCCGGCGCCTGGAAGATGGCCAAACTGCGGCCCTATGCTTTCCCGCGGCACAGGCTGGAGTGCTTGGCCACAATACTCCTCTCCCACCCGAACCTCTTCAGCGAAATCCGCGAGGCTGACTCACTCGCCAGTCTGGAGAAGATTCTTTACCTTCCACAACATCTTGGCAAGCAAACGGTTCATTCAATTGTCATCAATGCCGTCGTGCCCGTCCTGATGGCCTACGGGCAGTGGGAGGCTGACAACGAACTCTGCGAGAAGGCTCTCGAGATGCTCGAGTCCATCCCGGCAGAATCCAACCGGTATATGGACTACTGGATACAAGCTGGGCTGCCCATACGCAATGCCTTCGACTCGCAGGCCCTGCTACATCTCTACCGGGAGTACTGCGAACCGCACAAGTGCATCAACTGCCGACTGGGTTGCTGGATCATCAAAAACCGAAACACCCCTTCAGACTGATTTGCAGATAGAAGTTGAAAGCGCAGACCTCAGCACGAAAGCAATTTCCCGAACCCAGTCCCGGTTTTGGAAAAGTTAAACTTAGGCATTGGGGAAACTGCGTTTCTCCCGTCATAAAACTGCATTTAGGCCTACAGTAAAAAGCACTTAAGACAAAGATGACGGCAAGCCACTTGATTGACCTGCCGCCTCTGTTTCGTTTTGTCCGTCACAATATGTCGTTTCAGTCACACTATTTCTTCCGCGATGGTCTCAGACGCTCTACCGACTCAAGCAGGAGAATGTCGTAGGTCACGCCCCTCCACGCCATAATGCAGCAGAAGACACTGAGCGCCGGCATGGCGAAGAGCACGAACGAAGCGTCCATCGTCACCTCCGTCGGGAATCCGGCACACTCGAGAGCCGCAGCCGCCAACGGCTTGATGGCCGGAACTTCGACCAAAAAGAAATAGGCATAGTACAACACATCGAGCACCGCCGTGTAGATGAGGATGCGCTGCTGCAGTTTCGGCTTCTTGAAGAGGAACGAGCAAACCAACGGCAAGGCCAACATGACCAGGAGGAGGAAGAGGTTGGCGTACCGCATCTCATCGAGGTCAACACCTTCGGTCACACAGGTGACGCCCAAGGCTGAGACGTCGAAGAACGCTTCCTCCGACCCGATTGTCCCCAACGGGAAAAGCAGCATCATCAGAATGGCGACGGTGCCGGCTATCATATAAACCGACTGAATGCGCTGATACATAGTGTCAGAAACTCATCTGCGAAGGCACATCCTGCTGGTCGTCTTTCGGAGAATTGAGACGCCAGTACACATTGCCGTCCTTATACTCCTGCGTAGCAATCAACGTCGGCTTAGGCAACTTCTCATAGTAGCGGCTGATTTCGATCTGCTCGCGGTTTTCGGTCACCTCGTCGAGGTTGTCGTTGGAGGTGGCAAACTCCTGGAGCTTCTTGTCCAGGTCGTGCTTCATCTCGCTGGAGATCTGATTGGCACGGCGGGCGATGATCTCTACCGTCTCGTAAATGTTGCCAGTGTCCTCGCAAAGGGCAATCACATCCTGTGTGGCGGTGTTGCCCGAAGCATTTGTCTTCTTATAGTCCATAGTTATGAGTTTTATTTTCCCAGTTAGAAAAATTTATTTTCCCAGTTAGGCAGCAAATTTTTCCCAGTTAGGGAGAAAAAGAGCCTGTTCAATCGCCATATTCCGTCATCTTTTTACTGATTCGCTCGTACATCTTCTGCACCTCCTTGGCGTAGGTCGTCTCGGGGTACTCGTTGGTAAAAGTGAAGTACTCGTCGTAGGCTTGACGGAAGCGCTCTTCGGCTTTCTCCTCGACACTGTTGACGGCGGCTTCATATCTGGCGCGGAAGATGACGTAGGCCAAATCCTCGCGGTATTTGGAGAAGGGGTACTCGTTTTGGGCATTGCGTGCTGTGATGACAGCCGACTCGTAGTTGTTGCCCATATAGGTACCCAAGTTGAGATAGAGCTTTGCGCTCAAGTATTCCTTGTAGCAAAGCCGGTCGCTCAGTTCGATGCGCATCGCTGTTGCGCTGTCGGCCAAAGCCGAGCGGGGATACAGGTCGATAAAGTCGTCGAGCTCCTTGATGGCCTTACGGGTGACGGTCTGGTCCAGACGGGCATCCGGAGAGTCGACATAGTCGCCGTAAGCCAGGTTGAAGCGGCACTCCTGCACCTTCTCGCCACGCGGATAACTGCTGACGTAACGCTGAAAATACTCGCTCGACGAGACGTAGTCTTTCAGGTTGAAGTAGCTCATAGCCAAAGTGTACAAAGCCTCTTCTGCCTTCTCCGTACCGCGGTAGATGGGCACGACGTCCGTCAGAAGAGTGGCCGCTTTGTTGTATTTACCTTGCTCGTAGTACATCTTGGCATACTCGTACTTTTCATCCACATCGGTGCTCTTCAGGATTTTGTTGTATTCGCTACATCCCGAAGCCAAAGGGGTCAAAAGCAACAGACCAAGCAGTATTTTCTTCAATTGCATTCCCGTTGATATTACTGGCAAATTGGCAGACTCAGCCAATTTAGCGGGGCAAATATAGAAAAGTTTGTCGACAATACCAAATTTTCTTAATATTTGTTATGACAACCGTCCGTAATTTCGTCTTTTTTAATAGCCTGGATGACAATCGACAAGACACCAAGCTGCGTTTAGCGGGCGAGTCATCCACAAACACAAGACTCCGTCCAGCAGACGGCAAGTCATCAGAGCAGGCCCTGCTGCTCCTCAGGTTCGAGTTGGGCAACCGTAACCTCTTTGCTGATTTTGCCAATCAAGCCACAAAGCACTTTGCCCGGACCACACTCCGTAAAGGTGTCGGCGCCATCGGCTATCATGTTCTGCACGGACTTAGTCCAACGCACGGGGCTAGTGAGCTGGGCAACGAGGTTGGCTTTGATTTCGACGGCATCGGTGTGTGCCTTGGCGTCAACGTTCTGGTAGATGGGGCACTTGGGCGCAGCGAAAGAAGTGGCCTGGATAGCCTCGGCCAGTTCGGCGCGGGCAGGCTCCATAAGCGGGCTATGGAAAGCGCCGCCCACCTTGAGCAGCATGGCGCGCTTGGCTCCGGCCTCGAGCATCTTGGCATTGGCAGCCTCGACAGCAGCCAGTTGGCCGGAGATGATGATTTGTCCGGGGCAGTTGTAGTTGGCAGCCACTACCGTGCCTTCGGTCTCGGCACAGAGGCGCTCCACCTCTTCATCGGCCAAACGGATGACGGCCGACATAGTGCCTGGATTCAGCTCACAGGCCTTCTGCATAGCGTTGGCACGCTTGCTGACCAAGCGGAGTCCGTCTTCGAAAGAAAGGACGCCGCACAATACGAGAGCCGAATATTCGCCCAGCGAATGGCCTGCTACCATATCGGGCTTGATATCCTTGACGATAGCCGGGATAACCGAGCAGAGGAATACGGCTGGCTGCGTCACGTCGGTGCGGCGCAAATCCTCGTCCGTACCCTCGAACATGAGGTCGGTGATGCGGAAGCCCAAGATTTCGTTGGCCTTCTCAAAGAGTGCCTTGGCCTGGTCGTTGCTTTCGTAGAGCTTTTTGCCCATACCTACAAACTGGGAACCTTGTCCCGGAAAAACGAATGCCTTCATATTTTGGAAGATAAAAATTCTTTTTATGTTTGGTCCGCAGCCTCTCGATGCCGTCAGACAGCCACAAAGGTAGTTACTTTTTGTCAAAAGCCGGCCAAAAGGGAATCACGTTTTCGCGCAAACCACCTCATTTGGAGCTTTGCGGTCGGCAATTTGCATCTATAGGTGGCAAAAAAACGGACAATCACATACTATAAATTAAAATGTCAATAGTTTTGTTTGGACTTTAAAAAGAAAAAAGTAACTTTGCAGCGTTAATATCCCTATACTATGACCAAATCCGGACTTGACCCAAAGAGATTTGAAGCCATCGTCGAAGGCAAAAAGACTGCCTTGTATGTGCTGGAGAACAGCAACGGCATGGAAGTATGCATCTGCAACTACGGAGGCACCATCGTATCGGTGATGGCGCCCGACCGCAACGGCAAACTGGCAGACGTCGTGCTCGGTTACGACAGCATCGAGGCTATGCTTCATGCCCCCGAACCGACTTTCGGCACTGCTATCGGCCGCTACGGCAACCGCATCGCCAATGCCAAGTTCTCTTTGGGAGGCAAGGAGTATGAGGTCAACATGAGTCAGAAGCCCAACTGCCTGCACGGCGGATTCAAGGGTTTCCACTTCAAGGTATGGGACGTGATCGAGGCAAACAAGCAGAGCATCCGCATCAGCTATCTTAGCGTGGACGGCGAGGAAGGCTTCCCAGGCAATCTCATGAGCGAGATTACCTATACGCTGACCGACGACAATGCCGTACGCATAGACTACAGCGCAACAACCGACAAGCTGACGCTCTGCAACCTCACCAACCACAGCTACTTTAACCTGGCTGGAGTGCAAGACGTGACACCTTTGGTCAACGACCACGTGATGACGCTCTATGCCGACCGCTTTGTCCCCATCAACGAGGTTTGCATCCCGCTGGGCGACCGTGCAGATGTGGCCGGTACGCCTTTCGACTTCCGCACGCCCCACACCCTCGGCGAGCGCATCGATGCCGACGATATCCAAATCAAGAACGGCGCGGGTTACGACCACTGCTTCTGCGTAAATCAGGACACACCCGACCAGCTCGGCGTGAAGGGATTGAAGAAGGCTGCCTATGTGGAGGAGCCCGGCAGCGGACGCACGATGACAGCCTACACTACCGAACCCGGCATCCAGCTCTATACGGCCAACTGGCTGAGCGGCTTTGCCGGCATCGGCGGCTGCAAGTTCCCCGCCCGTTCGGCATTCTGCCTTGAGGCACAGCACCACCCCGATTCGCCCAACCAGCCCAAGTTCGAGCAGGCCACGCTTGCTCCGGGCGAGACCTACCGTCAGGTTACGGTGTACGCATTCGGCACAAAGTAACCGACATTTACCGACAAGACAAATAATCAAGTACAAACAATAAAAAATCTAAAACATTATGGCAAAGTCTGAAAAGAAGCGTCGGAAAGTCCTCGGCTTCCACACCGCATTCAACAAACCAACCAAGACACAGGTGGCCAATGCCGCTGCAGTAGCCGCTTATCTGGACAAAAAGGATTGATTCCTTTTGGCCAAACTCAACTTCGGGCTCAGACCCGAGGTTGAGTTTGTTTTTACAAAAGCGGTTATCTCTTTTATAAACAACAAACCTAACACTTCGTATAGATTTCCTGATTCGTGCAGATTTCCCGATAGGGGGTCTGGACATTTGAGATAAATCTTTATCATAAAACATTTTTTTAAACCTAATTAGCCATGGATATCGAATTTGTCCGCTCGCGTTTCGCGAAGCATTTCAATGGTGAGAAGGGCTTTGTCTATGCAAGCCCAGGTCGTATTAACCTGATTGGTGAACACACTGACTACAACGGAGGGTTCGTCTTCCCCGGTGCAGTGCAGCAGGGCATGATGGCCGAAATCAAGCCGAACCACACCCGAACCATACGCGCCTACAGTATCGACCTCAAGGATTACGATGAGTTCAGCATCGACAGCGACGAGGGACCTCGCGCCAGCCACTTCCGCTACGTCTTCGGCGTAGCCAAGGAGATGATGAAGCGTGGTGTGCCCGTCGAGGGTTTTGACACAGCCTTTGCCGGCGATGTACCTCTGGGTGCCGGCATGTCTTCGTCTGCCGCCCTCGAGAGCTGCTTCGCCTTTGCAATCAACGACCTTTTCGGAGGCAACAAGGTGAGCAAATGGGAACTGGCCAAGGCTGGTCAGGCTACCGAGCACAACTATATAGGTGTCAACTGCGGCATTATGGACCAGTTTGCCAGCGTCTTTGGCAAAGAGGGCAACCTGATGCGCCTGGACTGCCGCAGCGGTGAGTTCGAGTATTTCCCATGGGACCCGAAGGGCTTCCGTCTGGTGCTCGTCAACAGCTGCGTAAAGCACGAACTGGTAGGTTCACCCTACAACGACCGCCGCAAGAGCTGCGAGAATGTAGTGGCCGCCATCAACAAGAAGTTCGGCATCAACGCCGAGACGCTGCGCGACTGCACTTGGGAACAGATTGAGGCTGTCAAAGGCGATGTAGACCCCGTCGACATCATGCGCGCCAACTTCGTCATGGGCGAGAAAGACCGCGTACTGGCTGTCAGCGAAGCCCTCGAAAAGGGCGACTATGAGACCGTAGGCCAGAAGATGTACGAGACACACCGCGGACTAAGCAAGGACTATGAGGTATCGTGCGAGGAGCTCGACTTCCTCAACGATGTAGCCTTCGATTGCGGCGTAACCGGTTCCCGTATCATGGGCGGCGGCTTCGGCGGCTGCACCATCAACCTGGTTCGCAAAGACCTCTACGAACTCTTCACCAGCACCGTGGTCGAGAAGTTTGAGGAGAAGTACGGCAAGAAGCCTATCATCATCCCTGTGGTGATTGGCGACGGTGCCCGTCGGATTGTCTAATCCTTTACACATTCCACTTTGAGATATTTCATATATCTGCAATACGACGGACAGCACTACCATGGGTGGCAGACCCAACCTATGGAGGACACTGTCCAGGAAACCATAGAAAAAAAGCTCTCGATGCTGATGCGTCGGGAGCTTACCATTGTAGGTGCCGGACGGACCGACGCCGGAGTTCATGCCAACTGCATGGTGGCGCATACCGAAATCGACAGTCTGGATATGCCCGTCGAGCAGTTGGTCTTCAAGCTCAATCAGGTCCTTCCACCCGACATCGTCATCCGCAAGATAGTACCGGTCAAACCCGATGCCCACGCCCGCTACTCGGCCCTCGCGCGTACATATAAATATTATATCACGACCAACAAGCCATTGTACAACCGCGACTATGTGATGCGGATATTCGAACCGCTCGACATCGAGTTGATGAACCATGCCTGTGCCAAGTTGTTCTGCTACGAGGATTTCACTTCGTTCAGCAAACTCCACACAGACACCAAAACGAATATCTGTCACATCCGCGAGGCCTATTGGGAGGTGCAGCAGCCTGTCGGCAGCACCAACGTGACACCCGCCTACGGACAAATGGCTACGGGTCGGGACAGGTCGGCAGACCCGGACTTTATAAGAAGCCGGAGCTGCGGAACACCCCACTACGTGCCGGATGCCACCTACATCTTTACCATCACGGCCGACCGGTTCCTGCGCAATATGGTACGGGCCATCGTCGGCACCCTCCTGCAGGTCGGACATCACAAGATGACGGTCAAGGAGTTTGCCGAAGTCATCGAACGCAAGGACCGTTGCATCGCCGGCGACAGCGTGGTGGCACAAGGTCTCTTTCTCGAAAATATCGAATATCCCGACGAATGCTTCTACAGCGACGAGGAACTCTTCGAACTGGAGAGCAAAAAGAAGGACGACAATCGGAAAGCCGACGACCCGAAGGGAGACAATCCCGCAACTGACTGAATAAACCCACATCGAAAATTTAAGCATTATAAGGATCATGAAGAAACTGACATCACTTGTGCTTGCCACTCTGGCAACTACTGCTATGGCCAACACGCACAACTTTGACATCAACGTAAGTAAACAAGGGGCTGAAATACAACCTACCATGTATGGCATCTTCCTCGAAGACATCAACTACGGTGCCGACGGAGGTCTGTATGCCGAGATGGTCAAGAACCGCTCGTTCGAGTTCCCCCAGCATCTGATGGGTTGGCGCGCCTATGGCAAGTTCGAAGTGCGCAACGACGGACCTTTTGACCGCAATCCGCACTATGTGCGTCTCAGCTATGCCGGCCATCCCCACAAGAAAACGGGCATCGAGAACGAAGGCTTCTTCGGCTTCTCGACCAAGAAGGATGCCACCTACCGCTTCTCCGTATGGGCACGCTGCCCCGAGGGCGGCAAGTCCAATCTGTCGGTTATGCTCGTAGACAATGACACCATGGGCGATCGGCAGGAACAGGCCGGTTGCCAGGTGACAGTAGAAGGCAAGGAGTGGAAAAAATATACCGCCGAAATCAAGACGAAGAAGAATCAGGACGACCTCTCGCTCCGTATCTTCCTGCGCGGGGGTGTCACAACCGACGTGGAGCACGTCAGCCTCTTCCCCACCGACACCTGGATGGGACGCGAGAACGGCATGCGCAAAGATATTGCACAGGCTTTGGCCGACCTTAAGCCGGGCGTGTTCCGCTTCCCCGGCGGCTGCATCGTCGAAGGCACAGACCTCGAGACCCGCTATCAGTGGAAGAATTCGGTTGGGCCGGTCGAGAACCGCCCGCTGAATGAAAACCGCTGGCACTATACGTTTGACCAGCGTTTCTTCCCCGACTACTTCCAGAGCTATGGCCTCGGCTTCTTCGAGTACTTCCAGCTCTGCGAGGACTTCGGGTGCGAGGCGCTGCCCGTGCTCTCTTGCGGCCTGGCTTGCCAGTATCAGAACGACATTCGCGACGAAGCACGCGTGCACGTGGCGCTTGACAATCTGCAGCCCTATATCCAGGATGCCCTGGACCTCATCGAGTTCGCCAACGGCGACACGACCACCACTTGGGGCAAACTGCGCGCCGATATGGGACATCCGAAGCCGTTCAATCTGAAATATATCGGCATCGGCAACGAACAGTGGGACTACGATGACAATGCTGCCTTTACGACACGCCTGCAGAAGTTCCTGGATGTGCTGCGGAAACAGCACCCCGAAATCAACTACATCGGCACGACAGGCCCCGACAGCGAAGGACACAAGTTTAGGATGCTGCAGCCTAAGATGAAAGAAATGAAGGTCGACCTCTACGACGAGCACTTCTACCGCAATGAGCAGTGGTTCCTCAACAGCGGTCTCCGCTATGACAACTATGACCGCAAAGGCCCAGCCGTATTTGCCGGCGAGTATGCCTGTCACGGTAGCGGCAAGAAGTGGAATCACTGGGAGGCTTCCCTCTACGAGGCAGCGTTTATGACCGGTTTCGAGCGCAATGCCGATATCGTCCACATGACTACCTATGCCCCTCTGTTGGCCCACATCAAGGGTTGGCAGTGGCGTCCGGACCTCATCTGGTACGACAACAGCCGGATGATGAAGTCGTGCAGCTACTACATCCAGCAGTTGTATGGACAGTACAGGGGCGACCGCGTGCTGAGTCTGAAGATGAACAATGCCCCCGTAGCCGGACAAGCCGGACAGGACGGGCTATTTGCCTCGGCCTGCTACGACAAGACCCGCAATGCCGTCATCGTAAAGGTAGCCAACACCTCCGATGCAGAACAGAATATCCAGTTCAACTTTGCTGGCAAGAAGAAGGACCTCAAAGGCTTCAAGTCGGTAGAGTGCATATCGATGAGCAGTTTTGACCTCAATGCCGACAACACATTGGACAATCCCAACCTCATCACGCCACAGACTGAAGTGCTTGATCCCGCAACGACAAGTGCCACAATGGCAGCCAAGACGTTCCAGATATATGTATTCTACAAAAACTGACGTCTTCCTCTGATACTTACAGCACAACATATTCACGACACATTCCGGCTCACCACCGGAATGTGCACTAATACCAACAAAAAATAATCTATGAAGAAACTCTTGACCTTGGTTGCCGTTTCGGCAACAGCCCTGACCACCTATGCGCAGGACGTACAAATCACAATGTACCCTGACCAAGCTAAGAATATCATTCCGAAGGAAATCTACGGACAGTTTGCCGAACATCTCGGGCGCTGCATCTACGGCGGCATTTGGGTAGGCAAAGACTCCAATATTCCGAATGTCGAAGGCTACCGCAAGGATGTTTTCGAGGCGCTCAAGGAACTGGAAGTCCCCGTCATGAGATGGCCGGGCGGATGCTTTGCCGATGAATATCACTGGATGGATGGCATCGGTCCTCAGGAGAACCGTCCGCGCATGGTCAACACCAACTGGGGCGGTACAGTCGAGGACAACAGCTTTGGCACACACGAGTTCCTCAACCTCTGCGAGATGCTCGGTTGCGAACCCTATATCTCGGGCAATGTCGGCAGCGGCAGTGTCGAGGAAATGGCCAAGTGGGTGGAGTATATGAACAGTGACACCAACAGTACGATGGCCGACCTCCGCCGCAAGAACGGCCGTGACAAAGCGTGGGGTGTCAAGTATTTCGGCGTAGGCAACGAGAGCTGGGGCTGCGGCGGCAATATGAAGGTGGAATATTACACCGACCTCTACCGACGCTACAACACCTATGCCCGCAACTACGGCGACAACCGGCTGTTCCGCATCGCCTCGGGCGCCAATGCCGGCGATGCACACTGGACGGAGGTCTGCATGAAGAAGGTCGGAGGCAGCAACATGGACGGTCTGTCGGTCCACTACTACGCCGTGCGCGACTGGGGTACGGAGAACGACCCCGTGACGGGCATTCCTATGGGTAAGAAGGGCTCGGCTCTGGTCTTCAACGACCAGCAGTATTACGAGATTGTCTCTCAAGCCCTCAACATTGAGGGTGTACTGAAACGCCACATGGATGTGATGGACAAATACGACCCGCAGAAGCGCGTGGGTCTGATGGTGGACGAATGGGGAACATGGTTCAACGTCGAACCGGGCACCAATCCCGGATGGCTGTACCAGCAAAGCACCATGCGCGATGCCGTGATTGCAGCAGCTTCGCTCAACATCTTCCACAAGTATACCGACCGCATCAAGATGGCCAACATCGCGCAGGTAGTAAACGTGCTGCAGAGCATGGTTCTGACCAACGAGAAGAACCCTTCTGACCACTGCATCGTAACTCCGACCTACTACGTATTCAAGATGTACAAGGCACATAAGGAAGGCACATTCATCCCCGCCGAACTGACTTGCGAGAACATCCGGGTTAACGACCGCGAGCAAGTGCCTGTAGTCAGCACGACACAAAGCATCAAGGATGGGGTGATTACAGTGACCTTGACCAATCTGGACGTAGCCAAGTCGCACTCTATCCTCGTCAATGTCGACGGCAAGCAGATTACGGCAGCCAGCGGTGAAATCCTCACCACCGACGACGTCCATGCCTACAATGACTTCGGCAAAGCCGAGCAAGTCAAGACCCAGCCATACGAGGTGGCCAAAAAGAAGATTAAGGATGGCAAGATGACCGTCAGTGTGCCGGCCCATTCCATCATCAGTCTCAAACTCACCACCAAGTGAACCGGCAATCCAATCATGGCCGTCGTTTAGTCAAAGAAGACTGCATAGACTGAACAGCCTGCTTGATTGAAAGGCTGCTTGAAGCATAGATACGAAAAGCCCGAAGGCACAATGTCTTCGGGCTTTTCCTTGTTATTGCCTATGGCTTTTAGATTACCAAGAGGATACTTTACGAGGCGGAAGAATTGTCTTACCAATCCTCCTCGAGGTCTTCGTCTCGAAGGTCATCCGGACTGACGCCATCAATCGTGTAGTCGTTCTTGCCGTACGGATCTTCCTCCTCGTAGTCATCTTCGAGGCCCTTGCTGACATCGAGATTATGGTGTGTGAAAGTCTGCACACGGTTGTTCTCGTCATTGAGCATCACCCAAAGCATATCCTTGAGTTCGTCGAGTCCCTTGCCGGCCACTGCCGAGATAAAGACAGTCGGCACACCGTCCGGGAGGTCCCGGCGCATCTCCTCTATCAGCTCGTCATCGAGCATATCGCACTTGGTGACCGCCAGCAGACGTTGCTTGTCGAGCATCTCCGGATTGTAAGTACGGAGTTCGTTGAGGAGGATGTCGTAGTCCTTCTTGATGTCGTTGCTGTCGGCCGGTATCATAAAGAGCAACGTAGAGTTGCGCTCTATGTGACGCAAGAACCGCAGCCCGAGTCCACGGCCTTCAGACGCACCTTCTATGATACCCGGTATATCAGCAATGACAAACGAACGGTTATCGCGGTAAGGCACAAGACCGAGATTCGGCTCCATCGTAGTGAACGGATAGTCGGCTATCTTAGGCTTGGCGGCGCTCACAGCACTCAGCAGTGTACTCTTGCCTGCATTGGGGAAGCCCACTAGTCCGACGTCGGCCAACAGTTTGAGTTCGAGCACGATGCGTCGTTCTTGAGCGGGTTCTCCGGGTTGCGCATAGCGAGGCGCCTGATTGGTAGACGTGCGGAAGTGCCAGTTGCCCAATCCTCCACGACCGCCCTTCAGGAGCACTACGGTCTGTCCGTCGTCAGTGACTTCTGCCAGAAACTCTCCCGTCTCGGCATCATACACCACCGTGCCCATAGGCACTTCGATGACAGCATCTTCGCCAGCCTTGCCGAAAGACTTGTTCTCTCCTCCGGCCTGGCCATCGGTAGCGAAGATATGGCGCTGGAAGCGCAGATGGAGCAAGGTCCAGTAGTTGCGGTTGCCATGCAGGATGACTGACCCGCCACGTCCGCCGTCACCGCCGTCCGGTCCACCCTTTGGGATATACTTGGCCCGATGCAGGTGCGAACAACCCCGACCGCCCTTTCCGGAGCGGCAGTAGATAGTTACGTAATCGACGAAATTGGATTCTGCCATTATGGGTTATTTGACTGCGTCAATTGCCTTCTTGATATCGGCATAGATGCCGTCGATGGTGCCGACGCCTTGGATTTTAGCATATTTGCCTTCCTTGATATAGAAATCCTTGAGCGGAAGGGTCTGTGAGTAGTAAGTATCGAGACGCTTCTTGGCTGTCTCCTCGTTGTCATCTGCACGTCCTGATGTCTTGCCACGGGCGATAATGCGCTTGATGAGTTCGGCATCGTCGACCTCCAGGCCGATGACAGTGCTGACAGACTGTCCGCGCTCAGCCAGCATAGTATTGAGTGCCTCTGCCTGAGCGATAGTGCGCGGGAAGCCGTCGAAGATAACGCCCTTGATATCCTTGCCTTTGGCATCAAGTGTAGATGCGAGCATATCGATAATAAGAGAATCTGGAACAAGCTTGCCCTCATTGATATAGGCAGCAGCCGTCTTGCCGAGTTCGCTGCCGGCCTTGATTTCAGCACGGAGCACATCTCCTGTCGAAATATGCTCTACGCCATACTCTGCAATAATCTTGTCGCTTTGGGTACCTTTGCCGGAACCTGGTGCGCCGAAAATAACAATGTTCAACATAACCTTAAAAGAGTTAAATATTATACCTTAATGGAATGACAGTCGCGAACGACCGCACGAAGGTAATCTTTTTTCCGCATTTTCTTGAATTTATACCGCAAAAAATGCCTTTTGTCAGCGTATTATCTTGATTTTGTACCCTTTTTGAATTATGAAATGACATTTTACGCCCTTGTCTACGACTCTTCGTCCCAGCAAGTCGAAGCACACTTCCGCACCTTCATCATCACGCGGACGGCAATCCTGACCGATGCCGACCTGCTCCAGATCCGACTCACCGCTTTGCTCGAGCACCTTACGACAGGCAATCTCGAAGTCTGGGAACCCGTAACCAAGCAGACTGTCCGGTGAGGCATAGTTTATAGCTGACTCGCAGACCGCCCGGACTATCTGTTTGGCAGTCGACTGCGGCGCGGCGCTCCAAAGTGAAGCCATCAATCCGCAGATGAACGGGGACGAGAAACTGGTGCCGTTGACTTGCCCCGGAAGTCCCGTCTCGGCCATAATGACATATGCCCCACTTCCTCGTGCCGAAACGTTGGGTTTGACAAACGGAGTAAGCCACCCCGCACTAGAGAAAGTGCTGACCTTCCCCTCAGCATCCGTCGCCCCTACCGACACGACACCCGGCATATCGGCAGGCGATGTAATGGTCTGCCATGTCCGAGCGCGTTCGTTGCCGGCAGCAGCCACAACTATCATTCCCTTGTCGGCTGCCATCTCGGCCGCTGCCGATGACAGAATAGAGCCCGTCCCGAGTTGACTTTTGTCAATATCAAGTGCAGCATCATCAAAACGCGAATAGCCCAACGACGAATTGACAAGGTCACAGCCAATGCTGTCAGCCATCTCTACACCTACCACCCACTGATCCAGTTCGAAAGGGCTTTCAGTGTCATTAAACTCGGTGACAATCAGGTAGTATTCCGCTTCGGGAGCCGTCCCCCATACGCCGCTGATACTGTCAGCCGACATGACAGAAAGCACCTCTGCGCCGTGGCTCTGCACCCCAAACAAAGACACGCCTGCCGTATCTGACGGATGATAGAGGTCGCACCATCCGACGACATTGCGCCCCACTTGCAGGTGCTTGTCAGCATTGAGAAAACCGCCATCGAGCACGGCCACAAGCATCCCCTGCCCCCGGTAGCCTGCTTCATAGAGATACTGGCCATTGACATCCAGAACGGGCATGCGGAAATTGTCGTCCGTCGCCATGATCTCTGCCAGCCACGTCTCCTCCGTTCGTCCTGCCCACTTACGCACTGCCGGAGCACCTGCGGGAAGCCGCGTGGCAGCCGCCTCAATCCGGTCTACAAACGGCAAGGCAAGGAGTCGTGCAGCATCAAGACCGGCGCTGTCCGGCAGACTGACCACTGCGGTATTGAGCCATCTGGAGACGGCATCAACGTGATAGCCACTGTCAGCCAATTGTCGCAGATAAACAGGCGAAACGCTGTAGTCGGTACTGTCGACAGCAATGCCTTGCCGTTCCCGACGCTCCATCGACCGCTGACTGAGCGGGCACAAACCACTACCAGCCTTATCCTTGAGATACAGCCGATATTTGATAACCTCGGCCCTGGCAGATGACAGGATTGACATCAAAGCCAACAAGACCAAAAGAATGCGCTTCACTTGTGCGCAAGCCATCTTGACGTTTTTAAGATTGAAGTACTCCGCCCTTGTCACTCTTTGACAATGAGCACCGTAGCATAGGCAGCCATACCCTCCTGGCGACCTGTGAAACCTAGTTTCTCTGTCGTCGTGGCTTTGATGGAGATATCATCGGCATCGACGTGCATCACCCCTGCCAGACATTCCTTCATCGCCTCAATGTAGGGTTTGAGTTTTGGTTTCTCGGCAGCCAAAGTGATATCGGCATTACCCAACTCGTATCCCTTCTCATGAATCAACCGCATTGTTTCAGCCAAAAGCAACTTGCTGTCCACCCCTTTGTATTTGGGGTCGGTGTCCGGGAAATGGTAACCTATGTCACGCATATTGGCAGCACCGAGCAGGGCATCGCAGAGGGCATGAATCAGGACATCTGCATCGCTGTGCCCCAACAGCCCCAAAGGATAATCAATCTTGAGGCCTCCCAACCAAAGTTCGCGGCCTTCGACTATCTGATGGACATCGTATCCGAATCCGACTCTTATCTTACTCATTATTATTATGTATTAAGTGTTATGTACTGCGGTGCAAAGGTAGGTATTTTTCCGCAATCTTGAGAGAAAGCATTCAAATTAAAGGGCCTGCAAAGTCAAAATAGGGTCGTTTGACCATAGAAAGGCTATGAAAAAGACTGTCAGGAGACAGAGCGCGGCCTGACAAATTGTCATAATGTCCCGTATTTCGAAAGCCAGACAAAGTTTGGCACGGGTTTTGCTAACCGAGAAGCGTCGGTGCACAAAGCACAGACAAAACAACTCAAAATTCGATTATCAACAATTAAAAATATACAACTATGGGAAAGATTATTGGTATTGACCTTGGCACCACCAACTCGTGTGTAGCCGTCATGGAGGGTAACACCCCTACTGTCATCGCTAACTCCGAAGGCCGCAACACTACGCCTTCAATTGTCGGATTTGCTGACAACGGAGAACGTAAAATCGGCGAACTGGCCAAGCGTCAGCAAGTCATGAACCCGACCAAAACGGTCTACTCTATCAAGCGTTTTATGGGCTGCGACATGCAGCAGGTAGCTGACGAAGTCAAGCGTGTACCTTACAAGGTCGTTTCAGCAAACAACCAGCCCCGTGTAGAAATCGAGGGCAAGCAGTACACTCCTCAGGAAATCAGCGCCATGATTCTGCAGAAGATGAAGAAGACTGCCGAAGACTACCTCGGACAGACCGTCGACGAAGCCGTCATCACCGTTCCTGCCTACTTCAACGACTCACAGCGTCAGGCCACTAAGGAAGCCGGTGAAATAGCCGGACTGAAAGTGCGCCGTATCGTCAACGAGCCTACGGCTGCCGCCTTGGCCTATGGTCTTGGCAACCTGAACAAGGACGAGAAGATTGCCGTATTCGACCTCGGTGGCGGCACGTTCGATATCTCTATCCTCGACTTGTCAGACGGCGTCTTTGAGGTTCTTTCTACCGATGGCAACACCCACCTGGGCGGTGATGATTTCGACAACAAGCTCATCGACTACCTCTGCGATGACTTCATGAAGACTGAGGGCATTGACCTCCGTAAGGACCCGATGGCATTGAGCCGTATCAAGCAAGCTGCCGAGAAGGCCAAGTGCGAACTCTCCAGCTCAACTACGACCGAAATCAACGAGCCTTACATCACTATGGCCGGCGGTGCACCCAAGCACCTCAACAAGACCATCACACGTGCTCAGTTCGAGCAGTTGTGCGACGACTTGATTACAGCTTGCATCGAGCCTTGTAAGCGTGCTTTGCAGAATGCCAAGTTGAGCACCAGCCAGATTGACCAGGTCATCCTGGTAGGTGGTTCGAGCCGTATTCCAGCCGTACAGCGTGAGGTTGAGCAGTTCTTCGGCAAGGCTCCGTCCAAGGGTGTCAACCCTGACGAGGTAGTCGCTGTAGGTGCTGCCGTACAGGGCGGCATCTTGGCTGGCGAGAACGTAGCCGGTGGCAAGGACATCCTGCTTCTCGACGTTACTCCTCTTTCACTCGGCATCGAGACACTGGGTGGCGTAATGACGAAGTTGATTGATGCCAACACCACCATTCCGACCAAGAAGAGCGAGGTCTTCTCTACCGCTGCCGACAACCAGCCTTCTGTGCAGATTCACGTACTGCAGGGTGAGCGTCAATTCGCCAAAGACAACAAGTCTATCGGTATGTTCAACCTCGACGGTATTCCGATGGCTCCCCGTGGCGTGCCGCAGATTGAGGTCACCTTCGATATCGATGCCAACGGTATCCTCAACGTAACGGCCAAGGACAAAGGCACAGGCAAGGAGCAGCACATCACCATCACCGCCTCGTCCGGCCTGAGCAAGGAGGAAATCGAGCGCATGAAGGCTGAAGCTGCCGCCAACGAAGCCGCAGACAAGGCCGAGCGTGAGAAGGTCGACAAGATTAACCAGGCTGACTCTATGGTCTTCCAGGTCGAGAAGCAGCTCAAGGAAGCCGGCGACAAGATTCCTGCCGAGCAGAAGTCTCAGATTGAAGCCATCGTAGCCAAACTGAAGGCAGCCAAAGATGCCAAGGACATCGCAGGTATTGATGCCGCCACTCAGGAGCTCCAGAATATGATGGGTCAAGCTGCCCAGAATATGTACGGTCAATCGGGTGCAGGCGCCCAAGGCAATGCCGGTGCCGGTCAGCAGAACAACGGCAACAACGGTGAGCCTCAGGACGTAGACTTCGAGGAGGTGAAATAATGCCACCAGGCAAACACATAACAGACAATAAGCAAAATGCGTGCAGCTCAATGAGTTGCACGCATTTTGCATTTATAGGGTTTATGATTTCTATGCCATTGCTATAGGTTTGTTTTCTGCTTATTTGCAGCACATTTGTAGCACGTCCAAAAAGCGGATAATATGGCAACAATGCACACTTATCCACACAGATGCATACTAAAAAGTAGAAAAAATATGCCAAACATCGGATTTGAAATTATTGCTGTCCGGTAAAATTCTATAAATCTGCTTCCTCTCCTTCTTCATACAACATTATTTCTTCTGCGGGTTCGTCGGCCTTAATCTGTAGTTTTACATTACATCTACGAGTTTCGAGCGTAGGGCAAGGCAGATTAAATTTTGTCGGTCGTTCATTTCTTCTTCAAGTGTCTGAGGCGCGGCATCTGCCTCTGCCTGTCTCAACACCCAATTTACCAAATAGAAAGACATTTTTCAGCTGCTTCATCAGCATTCTCCGCACTCGACTGTTGGAGAATGCTTGGAAGATGACAGGAACTGCCAGTCTGCAACACTTTATGGTTCCGGCTAAGTCCATGTTCATAGGGTCATAGCCCAAGTAGCTGCGGCGGTAGTCTCGGTATGACCACTCCACAGACTCGTCGGCAGTCCAACAGTCTTCAGGAGTCAATGCCGGTGCATTGCGCACCTCGGCAAGAATATCCAGAGTACCGCCAGCCTTTGCAATCAGTTCGCAGACCACTCTCATGCACGATGCCGTATGGCAAAACATCTGCCGCTCGGTAAATCGAACGACGTACCAGCCGCACCGACAGAATAGTTCATTGCGATGGGTGTCCTTGTGCTGACCGCTGCGATTGATGTAATGCGTCGGGTGGTGATTGCTCGAGTACGGCTCGTCAATCTCTATGGCAATATACACCCCGCATACATTGTCAATATATGCCAAGTCTGGTTCATAGCGATGCCCGGCTATCATGACGCCAACATCCTCGCGTATGGCCTCCAACCCCAACTTGCAAACATGCGAAAAGGCGAGAAGTTCGGAAGCTCCCGTCTTCTTGATTTTCCTGCCCGCCGTCAGTTTGAAAGTGTCTGTAACCGATGCACTCGGCTGAAGTACTATAGGATAGGTCATCTTGGAAAAATTATTCCTTTTTGGTAATTTCCATGTGTTTTATAATTATTGTTTCTCTTTACACTTGTCCTCATTGCCAAAGCGGTAGCCTCACCCACAAGAAACATTTCTGACATCTTGTAGTGGCGCATGCCTTTTTCCTTTACTGTTCCGCTGACAAGTTCTGCTGTGCGGAGAAACTCATAGCGCGTCTTCCAATCCTCCAAATAGGTAGCTGATCCAAGAGCAAAGGCGGTGCCGCCTGCGCTGAGCCCCTTTACTATGAGACCAGCATCGCCTGCTTTCATTTCAAAGTTGGGAGACTTTGTGAGGTATTCCTTTACGCCGAACAAGGTCTTCCCGAGAAACTTTTCCGTCTTTGTCATATACTTGACCATCAACTCATGCTGCTCGCGGGCAAACTTTTCATCAACCATCGTGAGATAAGAGCAATTCAATGCAGTACATGACCCGCGAACAACGAAACTTTTCTGACGGAAACTTGCCCCAGGAAGCATACCTGCCAGCAGACCCGTTTTCTTGTGTATCCACTTGGTCTTGGCATTGTGCAGCCATGCTTCCACCACATCTTGATATTTACCACCGAACAACTGTCCGTAGTTGCGCAACGCTACAAGACTGACGAGATTGTCGGGAAGCCATATCGGCTTTCTGGGGAACGACAGCAAGTTGAGGTCGTATTTTTCTGCTTTCATGCGGCGGACCAACGTATCTACAATACGATGTAACAAATCATCATACCTGTCGTCATCGCTCACAAACTTGTAGTTGGTTATCATCCATGCCAGAATGCTGAGATAAGTCATGTGGCTTTTGTCGCCGTCGAGGGTCTCCATGGCGTCCTCCTTCCATTGCATCGTGTCGTATTTTCTTATCTCGGGAGTGTTCACGATGTCAATGAGACGTGCTATCAGTTCCGGGCACTTTTCTTTCTTGTCGGGATAGATGACACAGATGTTGGCAAGCGCATGGGCAAGCATGGAGCAGCAGTAGATAGCCCATTCGCCTTGATACTCCTCGCCTATCATTTTAGGAGCCTCATCAATCAGTTCCTGTGGACTCTTTATGATTTTCCTGCATAGCCAGTTGGCACGTTCCAAGATATCGGTTCGTTCCTCCTCCCATGCACTCCGGTCAGGCTTTGCCGTCAGATTCTTAGCAGAGCCGAAAGTGAAATTGAGCAGCATGGAACTTCCCATCGACAAACCAGAGAAGACATCTTTCAGTCCTATTTTATGGTAACCTTTCTTCATCTTGTTTATGTCTTTATTGAGAAATTGTAATACCGTGCTTTCTATTTGCTCCAGCGGCAAGTCGTAGCGAACTCTGAGCAGAGGTATATTGCGGCTCTTGCACTCCCTGTTCTCCAATATGTCTCTCAGCCGCTGTAGGAAGAAGCGCCATCTGCCTCCGAAATATTTCACGGGATGATAGTGCTGGCGCCCGTCGTATTCTATAAGGTACAGTCGTTCATGATAGGTTACGGCAAAGTCCACATGCACATAATACCCCAATTTGTATTGCATCTCATTGGGTATGCCATATTTCTCCAGCGCTGCAACAATGGCCCGTTCTCCCTTGGAAGAAGCCTTCTTGCTGGGTATGAAGCGTTTCCTCTTCAAGAACCAGTCTTGAAAGCGCACTATGTTGTTACAAAGTCGGAATAGCCACATATCGCGTTATTTCATATCGTATTAGCCATA
>CAVFPF010000034.1:0-27683 GCA_963624265.1 bacterium
GGCCGAAATAGAGCGTGGCAGCGGCGACATCGAAGGTCTTGCCCACCTGCCGCACCGTGACCACAGCCTGCAGACTCAGGCCTGGCTGCGAGACCACAAACTGACCTAAGCGCGCCGTCGTGTAAGGGTTCTCTTCGGCCGTAATCTGGATTTCGGCATTGCCGCTGCCGTTGTCGCGGTCCACTTTGACCCACGACGGTAGGGACAGAATCTGCCAGTCCGTATTGCTGCGTATCTGCAGCGCCTGGGTCTCGCCGGCAGCACCGAAGTCGTGTGGCAGCGTGTCCGCCTCGACATAGATGCCGCGCTGGCGGACGGGTATTTGGATGCGCTGCTCAGAGCCGATGGAGAGAACCACATAACCCGTGCGCTCGTCGATAGCCGTGTTGGGGATGACCGAAACCTTGAGCGACGAAGTGCCTGCCCCGCCTGCCGTGGGCGAGACCTCTATCCAGCTGTAGGAGGTCGAGGCTGTCCATGCCGCCTCGGCCGACACGTCGACGCGCTTCTCCCCTGCCGTGTTCTCGAACAAGAGCGTCTCGCTCGATGCCGTGATGGATGTCGGCGCCTGCGTGACGGTCACCTTGGCGCTGGCTTCGCCACTGCTGCCACTAAAGGAGAGCGTTATGACAGCTGAGCGGTACTGGTCGGTTTCGTTAAGCGTGGCTGTGAGGGTGAGGCTATTGTCGCCCCGCGAAACCGAGAGCCATTTCTCGCTACTATTGTTATAAGAGATGGTCAAGCTGTAGGTGCAGTTGGCCGTAACGTCGACGGTGGCCGAACCGGCTGCACCTGCCAGGGTGAGGGCGGATTGCGACACCGTGATGTAAGGCACGGCCGCCGCCTGCGAGACAGACACATCGCTATCGTAACTCCAATCGCTGGCCGTCGACGAAACCATAAAAATGCCGGTGCGGGCATAGATATTCCCGTTCTCTGCCACGCTGACATTGACGCTGGCTCTGCTCTCTCCGCTGGTCTGCGACAGCGTAATCCACTCGATGGAGTTGTCGATGCGCCAAGGCGTCTGGAGGCTCTCTATGCTCACGCGCTGGCTTGCAGGTTGGGCCGCAGCGAACGAAAGCGACGAGGGCGACACACCAAGGTAACGCGGCGAGAGCGAGGGCGTGGCGGAAAAGATTCCGTCAGAACCCTCCAGGAAGTCGCAGCCCGTCCAGACGAGGACGGAAGACAAAAGGGCGACGATATAGAGTGCAATATGTTTCATACAGTTCAAAAAGCTAACATCAAACTAACTCAAAATGCCAACATCAGTCCGAGTCTGACACCCAATCCGCTGCCCCAGCCTTCGATGGTGGACGACAACTGCTGGAGCACGTCAAAGCCGTCGGAGCAGAACATGCCGTAAGAATATTCCGGCGACAGGCTGATACCGAAATGGCCGAAGCGGGCGGAGCAACGCACGGCAACCACGGCGCCCGTCACATTGCAGCCGTCGAGGCGCTCAGTGCCGTCGGAAGTGTCTTCCTGCAGCAGCAGGCGCGTGGCGCCCACCTGGGGCGTGATGCGGAAGCGCGTGCCGAGCGGGATGCCGTAGCCGAACCGGAGGCTGTAGCACGTCGCGGGGTGATAGACACTGGTGGCAGGCGAGGCCGTGCCGTCGTTCCAGTAGACGGTCTCGCTGTCGCCCGTGCCGCGGTAGAACGACATCTCGACATTGAACTTGTGGATATAGCCGCCCAGGCTGCCGCCGAAGGCCATAAACGAACCGGCGCGCATGGCGGCCTCGACATACAGTTCGTTGCGGTAGTTGTAGATCTTGCTCAACTCGACATGCACATGGGGGTTGCTGCTGCTCAGGAGCATGGTCTTGCGGTAGTCCTTATAGCCCGTCTTGCGGACCTGCACATCGTAAGTGCCCGTCTTGAGCACGCGTGTGCAGGGGGTCGTGGAGAGTTCCTCGCCACCCAGGCTGACCGTCGCGCCCACGGGGCGGCTGGTGAAGGTGAACTCTGCCACCTGGCTCAGCTTGACGCTCACGTCGGTGGTGCGGTCCTGCACGATCTCCACCTCGCGCTCTTCCGTGCGGTAACCCTGGCAGCTGACCACAAGCCTGTGCTTGCCTATCTGCAGCGCATGGGGCTTGAGCGAGGTGCCCGACGGGAGGCTTTGACCGTCGACCGACAACTCTGCCTGCGCGGGGTCGGCATGCACGCTGAGGAGGCCCGTGATGGGCTTGAGATCGTCGATGACCAGGCTCTGTGCCTGCAGCGAGTCGTCGATGGTGACCTGGCCCTCCTTGGGGTAGTAACGGTCGGCCACGACGCGGTAGGTATAGGTACCGAACGCGAGGTCCTGCTCGGCCTCACCTCCGCTGTCGAGCCTGACGTTCATGCCGTTGAGCGTGAAAGCGGCATCGGCCGGCACAACGCGCACGCGCAGCTTCTGCCGGCGGGTGTCGTCGTAGCGGTTGATGAAGACCTTGTCGGAGGTAATCTCCATAATATAGGTGCGGGCCTTCTGGATGCTGATGGGGAAGTTGTAGTTGTTGAGCGAACCGAGCTGTTGGTGGCGGATGCTGATGTGGCGCACGCCGAAAGGCACGTAGACCCATATCTCGCCCACGTGGTTGTCGTCGACCTTCTGTATGCCGGCCGAACCGACATCGAAGGCGAAGCCCTTCTCGGTGGTCTGCACACGGATCAAGGCGCACTTGTCGCCGTTCTGGTCGAGCACCGTGGTGCCTCGCGAGTTAGCGGTCAGGTCGTTCTCGGCCGACTCAAAACGGGAAACCGAGATCTTCTGGGCATAGGCAGACACGGGGAGCACGAGGACCAGGAACAGCAGTATCCTGACCACGATGCAACGTTTGGTCTGTATGCAAGAACCATCTTTCTTCATTCTCTTGGCTTTATTCTGTTTGCTGCTATGTTAGCAATCTGTTGTGAAATGTGTTTTCTGCGTGCGCCAACTCATGTGGTTTATAAGATCTGGTCCATAAGGTCCACTTTCTGAACTGAAGCACCCGGACTCCGCCACTTCCCGTGGAGCCCTGCGTGAAAAGGCGACACTTCCGGCTTTCCGCCTTCGCCCTTCGGCTCTGGCTTCAAGCCCTCACCTTTTCAGTGGCAAATATAATCATTTTTCGGCTCGTTCACTACCCCCCCCTATTTTAGTTACCGTCTTCGGTCAATTTATTGTCATTTTCTTTCGGATTGTAAGATGGAAGTGACAGAAAATGGTTTTACGTTTTATGTGTTACGTGTTATGTTTTATGTTATCTTGCGGGTTGTAGGTTTTATTTTAACCACGAATGATTCGTGTTCGTAAAAATTTATCCGCGGAATTTAGACTCCTACTCGATAGTTTTGTGGAAATACACACTTTTAACAGGCGTCAATTACGCAAACTATTCCGCCAAGTGACATATCAGTGAAGCAAGCAGTGGTGACAGACGACGGATGTGACAGTGTTTTTTTAAAACTTTTATATATACACACGTGGTCGGTCAGAGTGATGATTTAAAAAATTTCCTGCCAGCGCGCGTAAGGAAAAGTTTAAAAACATCTGTCACACCAGTCATCTGTCACACTTTTAGGTAACTGATGCTACGGGAGAGAAAGACAGACTGAAAAAAGCCAAAGGGAGGGAGAGTAAATCGGCTGTCGGAAGACTAACGTTCGTATCGGGCTATACTAACGTTCGTATCGGGTCACACGAACGTTAGTATGAGGCTACACGAACAATTGTGTAGGGCAATGGATGATAGAGTGACGGGATTGGCAATCACAACAACAAAATCTGTTATTACAAGTCATTGTTTTGATAGAATTTCTCCCATCGGCAATCGGTTGCACAAAGAAAATGCAGGGAAAAGAATCATTTTTTTTCAAAAAAATTTGGAGCATACGAAAATTCCCTCTATCTTTGCACCGAAATAAAATGAGAGAAAAGGGCCCCGGTCGATGTGAATCGCTCGGGGTTGATTCTGGTTAATATTATAATACTGACCCGTTGACTATATTCAACTTGACCCGTTGACTGTATTCAACACAAACACACTGACTGGTATGGTTAAAAAAATCAAAACATTGATGTCGGCCTCGCTGCTGACGACAGGAACAATCGGACTGGCTGCCGAAAGCTACGCATCGCTGTGGGAAGCAGTGGAGAAAAGCGAAATGATTGACCTGCCCCGGCAGGTCGTCGAGAAGGCCATGAAGGTCTACACGAAGGCCGCCGACGAAGGTAACTTCCCGCAGATGATGAAGGCGTGGATTGTGGTGTCGGAAAACAAATGCGCCGTCGACGCCGACAGCTTCAACATAGAGACTTTGCCCGAAGTGAAGTGCACGAACCCCGTGGAACACTCGGTGCACAACGCCATCATGGGTTCGGCGTATCTGGCCATGCGCAATGCTTCGACCATTGCTTGTGACGAAGACACGCGGCAGGACTACCGCGACAAGTCGGCAGAGTGCTTCCGCAACGCCCTGGCAGACAAGGACGCCCTGGCAGCGGCCAAAGCCTCGGACTACCTGCCCGTAGTGACCAAGGGCGAGAACAGCCGCCTGTGGGGCGACGACATGTACTCGGTCATCACGATGTTTGTGGCCGACCACGCCAACTGGGACGACGACTCGGTCAAAGCCATGCTGCAGGATGCAGCCCTCTACTATAAGGAACACGGCAACCTTGAGGCCAGCACGCTGATGCAACTGAATCTGCTCAAGCGGAGGCGCTACGACATGACGGAAAGCTGTTATCTGACCGCTGTCAAGCAGTTGATGAATGAATCGGAAACGATCGAGGCAGGGGCAGATGTTGCCGCAGAGTACCTCGATGCCATGGACGGCAGCGATGTGTCGGAGGACGATCGGTGGCAGTTTGTCAAGCATGCTCAGGACCTGTTCGGCAAGTCCACGCTCAAGAACTGTTTTGTCAATGCGGAAAACGAAATGAAGCGGCCCGCCTGCAGCCTGTCGTACGCCACGAGCCCGGACGCCGCCACAGCCAACGACGAGGACCCCTTCATCTACCCTGACCAACCCTTCTGCCTCAAAATCGACTACGAAAACGTCACGACGGCCGATGTAGAGATACGGGAATATGACGGGCGTGACAACTACGGCAAACTCAAGACCAGCGGCCGGCTGGTGGAGAAACGCCACCTCACGCTCGGGACGGACAGCACCTGCCAGGCGCGCCGCAAGAAGGGAATGCCCTACGAAGGCACGCTGACAGAAACCGTCACGCTGCCTGCCGGACGGTATGTGACCGTGCTGACGTGCAACGGAAAGACCGACGTCAAGGAGCTCAACGTGAGCTCGCTTCGCATCCTCATCATCATGCAACCCTTGGGCGAGCGCCTCATCAGAGTCGTGGACAACAGGACGGGCCTGCCCGTGGGCGGCGCCACGCTCCGTCTGTACGACCATAAGGTCAACGAGACCACGGTGAAGTGCGATGAGACGGGCTGCTATGTGTGGGGGTGGCGCGACGAAATCGAGCAGATTGCCGCTTCGGTGAGCGACAGGGACAAGCTCGACAAAAGACACGTCTACGCCCCTTGGACAGGTGGTCACAGCGACTGTGCGGACCACATCAAACTCTACACGGACCGCACCATCTACCGCCCGGGTCAGACCGTGCACGTGACGGGCATGGCCTACAACAGCGACGGCAAGGGCTGGATCAGCGTCAAGCCCGACACCGAGGTGATGGTGATGCTCACCGATGCCAACGGCCAGAAGGTGAAGTGCGACACGCTCAAGAGCAACGAGTGGGGCACATTCGACACGGAGTTCGTCTTGCCCAAAGACCGGCTGCCGGGCTACTATTCGCTCACAGCCAACATCGGCATCTCGAGGAGCGCCCAAGAGCAGATTCGGGTGGAGGAATACAAACGCCCGACGTTCGATGCCACCGCACAGGCTGTGGACAGAGCGAAGGAACTCACACTGGGCGACGCCGTGCAGGTCAGAATCTCGGCACACACGTTTGCGGGCGTGCCGGTGCAGGGCGCTGCGGTGAAATACACCATAGAGAGCGGCGAGGGCAGGTACAGATGGACCTGCATCTGGAAACGGACCGGCGACGGACAAACCACGCTGGACGGCAACGGCGAGGCAACGGTGACCATACAGACCACTGCCGACACGACGAAACTGGAACCCGGTGACGTGGTGGGCTACCGGCTCACCGCCGAGGTGACCGACATGGCGGGCGAAACGCATACGGCCGAATACAGCGTGTATGTGAGCGCCCTGGGCTTCGCGCTCCAGCTGCGTGCCAAGGACAACATCGACCTGTCGGACCCGAGGGATGTTTTGACCGTCAAAGCCATCACCCCGCACGGCGAGGAGATGAAGGTGGACGGCACCTACAAGGTGTTGAGAAACAAGGACAATGGCGCCTCGGGCGATGACGCCGACATGGAGACCGTCGCCGAAGGACGGTTCGAGACAGGCAAGCCGATTTCGCTGGCCGCCCTTCCCATGGGCACCTACACCCTCGAGGTTTCGGCCACAGACAGCCACGGAAACCCCGTGACAGCCCGGCAAAAGTACGACATCTACAATCGGGAGAAAGCAGTTGACCCCCGCACGAAAATCAAAGCCGCCCCGACTTCGTTCGACGACAACTTTTTCATCTGCCGCCAGCCGACGTTTTCTGACGACACCCCGTGTGAGGTGCTGCTTGCGCCGTGCGCCGACGATGTCTGTCTGTATTATTATATAGTGTCGGAAATGGAGGTGTTCGAGCAAAAGCAAATCAAACTGAACAGGCACCTGTACCGCTTCGACATCGACTACAAGCAGGAATATGAAGACGGGGTGACACTCGTCATGGCTTTCGTAAGGAACGGACATAGATTCACAAAGACGAAGACCATCGCCTACCAGCGCCCCGACAACCGACTGCAGCTCACGTGGAAGACATTCCGCGACCGACTGGTCCCCGGACAACAGGAGGAGTGGATTCTGACCGTGAAGGACCAGGACGGCAACTGCGTGAAGGCTGCCGAGATGATGGCCACGATGTACGACGCTTCGCTCGACCAGCTGGCGCCGTTCGACTGGCTGTTCAGCTACACACGCCCACAGCTGTGGTCGCCGAGCCTCTGCTTCTTGCGGCAGGGCAAGGTCAACTACCTCAGCCTTTACTTCGACACCGCCCATCTGACGTGGCATGAACACGAATACGACCGCTTGATGCGGTTCGAGTATATTAGCCATTTCTGGAGAACATTCTTTGAAGCGCGTCAGCATATACTGATGAGCCCCAGGATGAACACTCTGGCGATGACAGATGAAGAAGTAGGCGAAAGTGCGAGCGCTGCCGATATGGATCTGAGCGAAAGCATCGCCGGCCAGGACCACGACTGGGAAGACCCCGCCGCCACAGACGGGAAGACCGCCGACACTTCGGCCAACAAGGGCGAAGTAGGGGCTTCGAACCGCATGCGAAGCAACTTCTGCGAGACGGCGTTCTTCTACCCCCACCTCACCACCGATGCCGACGGCGACGTGCACATTGCCTTCACCCTGCCCGAGAGTCTGACCACGTGGCGCCTGCTGGGCATGGTGCACACCAAGGATATCAAATACGGCCTGATTGACACGACCTGCGTGGCAAAGAAGGACTTTATGGTGCAGCCCAACATGCCGCGCTTCGTGCGCGAGGGCGACAAGGTCAGCATCGTGTCGAGGGTCATCAACCAGGGCACGGCGGACCTCAACGCGCGCGTCGTTTTCCGCCTGCTGGATGCCGAGAGCGGCAAGGAGGTGCATAAGGACACGAAGAGCCTGCCCGTAGCCGCCGGACAGACCGAACCGGTGGCGTTCGACTACGCGGTGACGGACCAACACCCGCTGCTCGTGTGCGAGATTACAGCCGAGGCAGGCAACTGCTCGGACGGCGAACGCAACTACCTGCCGGTGCTTACCGCCAAGCAGTATGTGACCGAGACGGTTCCTTTCTATATCAGCGGCAGCGAGAGCAAGGCCGTCGACCTCTCTACGCTCTTCAACGGCAACAGCCCGACTGCCTCACAGCGCTGCATGACGCTCGAATATACCGCCAACCCCGCATGGACCGTCATCGAGGCGCTGCAAGGCATCAGTGTGCCCGACAACAGCAGCGCCATCAGCCTGGCAGCCTCCCTCTACGCCAACACGACAGCCAGCCGCCTGGCCCAGAGCATACCGGGCTTCAAGGAGGCGCTCAAGGCGCAACGGAATGCCGCTACGGGTACGGCCGATGCTGCAAAATCAGGTGCTGCGTCAGAGGCAAATCCCGCCTCTGCCATCAACTCCGAACTGGCCGACAACGAACGCATGAAGGACATCGTGCTCCGCGAATCGCCGTGGCTGCGCGATGCACTGCTCGAATCTGACCAGCGTGCAGCCCTGCTCAAACTCTTCGACGAAAACCTGATGCGCCAACGCACGGCTTCGGCCAAAAACAAACTGGCAGACCTGCAGAACGCCGACGGCTCGTGGAGCTGGTTCGACGGAATGGGGGGCAGCCTGTATGTGACCCTCGCCGTGTGCGAAGACCTGGCTCTGCTTGACCACAACGACAACAGGGTGAAGGAGATGCTCGAACAGGGCATGAAGTACCTGGACTGGGAAATGTGCCGATGGAACAAAGAAAACAAACGCAACTTGACCAACCTGGGCGACATCGACATGCACTATCTCTTTGTCAGCTCGCTCCAGCCCGACAGACACGTGGACAAAGCCACCGGCGAGTTGCGTGAGGAATGGCTCGGACTTGTGGAGAAATCGTTGCCCGTCCTCACCATCTACGGCAAGGCCAACTGCGCCTGCTTCCTGCGCACGTTCGGACACACCGAGGCTGCCGACAAGTTCCTGCAGTCGGTTGTGGAGTACTCGGTGTGCAAACCGGGCATGGGCCGCTACTACGCCACCGACGTCGCCCTCTACTCGTGGCGTGACTACCGCATCCCGACGCAACTGGCTGCCATGCGCGCCGTGCGCCAATCGCAGATGGCGGACAAGGAAACCATGCTCGCCGACATGCAGGTGTGGCTGCTCCGACAGAAGCAGACGCAGAAGTGGGACAACCCGATGAACACAATCGGCGCGGTGAGCTATCTGCTTGCCGACTCGGCTAACCTCGCCAATGCTTCGGTGCCGCAATTCAGTATGGACGGCCAGGAAATCGACGCCCCAATCGACACGACCAAGTTCCTGGCGGAGCAACTCGGATATGTGCACACGGAAATCGACGCACAACTGACGGCGAAGGGCGTCACGGAGCTGGAAATCGTACCGGTGAAGCGCAGCGATGTGCAGGAGGCTTCGCAAAACCACGCCCGCATCTCGTGGGGCGCCGTTTCTGCCCGCTTCCTGGAGAATATGGACCGGCTGAAGACGCAGTCGTCGGGCGAACTGAAGATTGCGCGCCGCCTGCTCGTGGACGGCAAGACGTTCGACCCGCAGACCTCTACGCTCAAGGTGGGCGACCGCGTGACCGTGCGCATCACCGTGACCGCCGACCGCGACATGGACTTCGTGCAGGTGCGCCTGCTCACGCCAGCCTGCTTCGAACCGACAGACCAAAACAGCGGCTACCGCTGGATGAAAGGCCGCGGCGGCTATCTGGCGCGCCACGATGCTTCGACGGACATCTTCTTCGACTCGTTCACCAAAGGCACCCTAACTTTCGACATCGACTACTTCGTGACGCGCACCGGCGAATATCTGACCGGAGCCGCCTCCGTGCAGTGCGCCTACGCACCGGAGTTCGCGGGCCACACGGGAAGCTTTATGGTCAAGGTCTCAGAGGGGGGTCATTGACCAAGAACGTGTTACGTGTTACGTTTTGCGTGAGCGCTTGATGGACAAAGAACGTGTTACGTTGCCATCCGGACAAAAACATAAAACGTAAAACGTAAAACATAAAACGTAAAACGTAAAAATGGTTTGCCCTCCGGACTGCTTAGGCAAAGCGAATCCGGAGGGCAAAATTTTGTTATGTTTCGGCTATAACGAAAAACGTTCTCACGTTTTAGAATCGGTGCGGCAGGTTGCGCATGTTGGGCATGTTGCGCATCATGGCGCGGGGGTCTTTCTTGAAGTCAGACATCTTCTTCATCATCTTGCGCATGTCGTCGAACTGCTTGACAAGGCGGTTGACCTCCTGCAGCTGCGTGCCCGAGCCCTTGGCTATGCGCTGGCGGCGTGAGGGATTGAGGCACTCGGGATGCTCGCGCTCGTAGGGCGTCATCGAACCGATGATGGCTTCAATGCCCTTGAAAGCGTCGTCGCCGATTTCCACGTCCTTGAGCATCTTGCCCACACCCGGAATCATGGCGGCGAGGTCCTTGAGGTTGCCCATCTTCTTGATCTGCTGAATCTGCGCGAGGAAGTCGTTGAAGTCGAACTTGTTCTGCATCATCTTCTTCTGCAGCTTCTTGGCTTCGGCCTCATCGTACTGCTGCTGGGCGCGCTCCACAAGGCTGACGACATCGCCCATGCCCAGGATTCGCCCGGCCATACGCTCGGGGTAGAACACGTCGAGGGCGTCCATCTTCTCGCCCGTGCCCACAAACTTGATAGGCTTCTGCACCACACTGCGGATGGACAGGGCTGCACCGCCGCGGGTGTCGCCGTCGAGCTTGGTGAGGATGACGCCCGTGAAGTCGAGCCGGTCGTTGAACTCCTTGGCCGTATTGACCGCATCCTGACCCGTCATCGAGTCGACGACGAAGAGTATCTCGGTGGGGTTGACTGCCTGCCTGATGTCGGAGATTTCCTGCATCATCTGCTCGTCGACGGCCAGACGGCCCGCCGTATCGATGATGACCACATCGTTGCCCTGCTGACGGGCCTGCTGGATGGCGTCGCGGGCTATCTTGACGGGGTCTTTGCACGCCATGTCGGTGTAGACGGGACAACCGACCTGGCCAGCCACAACCTGCAACTGGTCGATGGCAGCAGGACGGTAGACGTCGGCAGCGACGAGGAGCGGCTTCTTGCCTTTCTTGGTCTTGAGCATCAAAGCAAGCTTGCCCGAGTGGGTCGTCTTGCCCGAACCCTGCAGACCCGCCATCAGGATGATGGTCGGATTGGGCTTGAGGTTCAACTCGACCGACTCGCCGCCCATCAAGGCAGCCAGTTCGTCGTGAACGATCTTGACCATAAGCTGGCCAGGCTTGACCGAAGTCAGCACGTCCATGCCAAGGGCCTTCTGCTTGACCGTGTCGGTAAAGGTCTTGGCAATCTTGTAGTTGACGTCGGCGTCGAGCAATGCCTTACGCACGTCCTTGAGGGTCTCGGCAACGTTGATCTCGGTGATGCGGCCTTCGCCCTTCAGAATTTTGAATGAGCGTTCGAGACGCTCGGAAAGATTTTCAAACATAGTTGTTCAATTGTTTTTTGACCGTAGCAATATTACCCATGTTTGACATTTATCCTGTTTGTTTTCTCTGCTTGTTTTTATCAGGCTGATGTTCGATGCTTTCAGCTTTAAGCAATCTTCTGCATCAAGCCGTCTTCAGCTTAAATGGTTTGAGCGTCAATATTCTCCGCCTTCGCCATAGCCGCCATTCGAGTTGCCCGGGTCTGCGCCCTGCCCGCCGCGGTCGTGGTCGTTGCCACGCATGTTGCCGAAACTGTAGGCTATCTGAATGCCGAAGCGGCGGCTGCCCCACACGCTCTCGCTCAGCTGACGGTAGCCGTCGGCCGAAGTGCGCGAGCGGTTCTTGCGGCTGTCGAGGGCGTTGCGCACGTTGAAGTTGACGGTCAACTTCTTGTCGAAGAACGAACGGCGCAGACCGAGGTCAAGACCGTAGTTGGCCTCACGCTTGCCCTGAGTGATGACTTTGGCGGCATTGTAACGGCCCGTGGCCTGCAGCGAGAGTTCCCACGGCAAGGTGAACTGCGCCATCATCGTGGCGTTCCACGAGAAGTCGTCGTCTTCGCGCACGGTCACCTGATGCGTCTGCCCCTGGTCGTAGATGTCGAACACGCCGCCGTCGAGCCGGTAGTAGAAGGCGTTGACCGTGGTGGTGAGGTCGAGGATGGTGAAGAGCTTGTTCTTGCCGATAATCTCCAGGCCCGATGACGTCTCGCTCGAGATGTTCTCGTTGGTCTGATAGCGGATACCGTCCTGCAGGTACGAAACGCGCTGCATCACGTCGGTCGAGGGTCGGTAGTAGGCCGACACGGACAGGGTGTGCTCGGTCCAGTTCTTGAGGTAGTTGAGCTCGAAGCTGTTGGTGTAGGTCGGAGTCAACGACGGGTTGCCGTAGGAAATGCTGGTCGAGTCGTTGATGTTCTTGAACGAATTGAGCTGACCGCCCCACGGACGGGACAGGCGCCGCGTGTAGTTGGCCTGCAGTTCCTGGTCGTGCGGCAACTGGTAGCTCAGGAAGACGGTGGGGAAGATTTTGAAGAAATCTTTCTTGTAGCGGGGCACGGCTTCGACGCCCGTGAGGTGCTGTGTGCCATACTCCTCGTCGTAGTTCTTCGACTCGGTCTCGACGGTCCAGTACTCGCCGCGCAGTCCGACCTGGTAGCCGAACTTCTGACCTATCTTGTTCTGGTAGTTGGCGTAGACGGCGTGGATGTTCTGGTCGTAGACGAAGCGGTTGTAGAGCGAGTAGATGGAAGCGGCCTTCGACTGGTCGGTCCAGGTCTCGGTCGGGCTGTCTTCGTGGAACCAAGAACCCTTGTAGCCGGCCTCAAGCTTGGAGGTTTCGCTCAAAGGCTGCTCGTAGTCGACCTGCACCTCGTAGCTCTCGTTGCCGATGGTCGACTCCTGCCACTGCTGCGAGGACGACGACGCCAAGGTGTTGCCGTCGCGGTCCAGATAGTCGGTGGCCTGTTCGTAGCCCGTCTCGTTGTCGGCGCTCCACTTGTCGTACGACAACGACACCTCGAGCGTGTGGTTGGTCTTCCACTCGTGGCGGTAGTTGAGGTTGACGTTGTTCATGTGAGGCGTGTCGCTGTTATAGCTCTTGCGCGTGCTGGTGTAGGGCTTGAAGTCGGGGTACTGCGTCGAGAGCGTTGCGTCGTCGGTGGCAAAGCCCTGCTCGTAGAGGTAGTCGGAGGTGCGTTTGTTTTTGCCCAAACCGACCATGCCCATATAGCCGATGCCGATTTCGTCTTTGTCGGTAAAATGCCAGGTCACACCGGCTCGGCCGAAGAAATTGGTGCCTTTGCCCTCGCCTTCGTACGACGAGTTGAGGTAGCCGTAGTGGTAGTCGCCATTGGCAGGGTCGAGGAAGTCGCGGTCGGTAAAGCCGTGGTTGACGTGCACGCGGCGACCGAGTCCGACGTTGGCGTAAGCCTCAATGAGGCCACTCGAATAGTTGATGTTGGCCCCGAAACGTCCGCCTGGGTCTGCGTCCTTGTTTTTGCCCACATTGAGCTGCACGCCGCCGTAGTAACCGCTCTTGCGGTCGCGCTTGAGGATGATGTTGATAATGCCTGCCGAACCCTCGGGACTGTATTTCGACGAAGGGTTGGTAATGACCTCGATGCGCTCGATGCTCTCGGCGGGCAGCTGCTGCAGGATGTCGCCGCGGTTGTCGCTGGTCAGTCCCTGCTCTTTGCCGTTAATCCACACAGTGACGCTCGACGAACCGCGCAGCGAGATGTTGCCCTCCTGGTCGACTTCGACCGAAGGAATGTTCTCGAGCGCTTCGGAAGCGGAAAGTCCCGCAGCCGTGATGCTTTGGCTCACATCGAACACCTTCTTGTCGATGTCGAGACGCATGGCTGCCTTCTGCGTCGAAACGCTGACTTCCTGGAGCACGGCGCGGTCTTCCTTCATCGTCACCGTGCCGACGTTGGCTTCGCTGCTTTTGCCTTTGCCGACCGTCACGGTGCGCTGCTGCTGCTCGTAGCCCATAAAAGTGTACTTGACGGTGTAGGTGCCCTCGCCGACGCCCTCGATGCGGTAAGCGCCCGACTCGTCGGTCGTTCCGCCCTTGTAAGGGGCCGTTTCTGACTGGCGATAGACAGCCACGTTGACAAACTCGACAGGGGCACCCAGGTCATCGACGACCTTTCCCCTGATGACGCCTGCCGTCAGCAGTGTCTGCGACAGCACCAAGGCGAAGAGTAAAGAAAATAGTTTTTTCATTGCACATCTGATGGCGAAGCGGTCTGCTCGCCGTTAATCTTAACATTTTCGAGTCGGATGTCGCGATACCGGCCCTGCAAGCCGAGCACGCCCTTGCCGTATTTGCCCGTCGGAGCCACACCGGTGAAGTCGCAGTTCTTCAGACTCACGCCGTAGATGTTGCAGGCGTCTTCGAGTCCGTTGAGGATAATGCCATACTGTGACTTCCGGCAGGTGACGTTCTCGAGGTTGATGTTGCGCACCACGGGGTTGTTGCCGCGGTGGCACTGCTCCTTGGGTTCGTAGTTGAGGTTGATGCGGAGCACTGCCTCACGGCACTGTCCGACCGTCACATTGCGCACGTAGACGTTCTCGATGATGCCCGAACGGCACGAGTTGGTCTTGATGCGGATGACGCGCTCCAGGTTGGGCGAATCCATCTCACAGTCCTCGACATAGAGGTTGCGGTAGCCGCCCGAAATCTCGGAGCCGATGACGACGCCGCCGTGGCCGTCCTTCATCTTGCACTTGCGCACCACGATGTTCTGACTGGGCGTATTCCACTTGCGGCCGTCCATGTTGCGGCCCGACTTGATGGCAATGCAGTCGTCACCGGTGTTGAACTCGCAGTTCTCTATAAGCACGCGGTTGCACGACTCGGGGTCGCAGCCGTCACCGTTGGGTCCGTTGTTGATGACCGTCACGCCACGCACGATGAGGTCGTTGCAGAACAGGGGATGAAGCACCCAAAAGGGAGAGTTCTGCAGCGTGACGTCTTCAATCAGCACTGTATGGCAACGGTAGAGGTTGACGAACTGCGGACGCATGCCGTCTTCCTTGGTGAAGACGCGCTCGTGGACGGGCACCTGGTTCTCGCCCCACTCCAACAGACGGGCACGCGGACCTTTGGTCTTGTCGCCGTTACGGCCGCTCTGGCCCACCATGCCGGGCTTCCAGCCGTAATGGGGCGCACCGCACCAGCTCCACCAGTTGCTGTTGCTGCCCTGTGCGTCGAGCAGACCGCGGCCCGTAATGGCAATGTTCTCTGCGCCATAGGCGTAGATGAGCGGGTGGGTATTGTAGCAGTCGATGCCCTCCCAACGCGTCTGCACGGCGGGATAATAGAGGTCGGGGTTGGTCGAGAACCTGAGCACGGCGCCGTCGGCGAGATGGAGGTTCACATTGCTGAGCAGGGTGATGGGACCCGTGATGTAGGTCGAGTCGGGCACAAGAACCGTGCCGCCTCCCTCCTGACTGCACACGGTGATGGCCAGATTGATGGCGTCGTGGGCCAGGCACACGGGCGCATCGGGACGTGAAGCCTTAGCTCCGAAGTCCTTGATATTGTATGTCTTGTCAGGGAATTTTGTCTTGCGAATGGCCTTGACGATTGAGTCGGCCTGTTGCCATGGTGTCTTAGTTGCGCTCTTTTTTGACTTGGCTTCGAGCGAGCCTATCATAACCAATGAGAGAAAGGTTAGGAAGAGAATTTTTTTCATTACGTTCTTTTCTTTTTATTACGTACTATATATAAAATGCGGTGCAAAGTTGATAAAAAAAACGCAGACCTGCAACTTTTTAAGTTTTTTTATATGTCTTTTCGCCCGTTAATCTTTATCTTTGCACCCGTAAAAAGTTTGTTTTTAAGTTTGTACAGCAAGCCGTATTTTCGCTCGCACAACACATAAAACATAAAACATAAAACGTAAAACATAAAACGTAAAACATAAAACGTAACACGTGTCAATATTCATCACCATCCTCATCCTCCTTGCCGTAGTGATGGCGCTGACAGGAATCGCAGGGGCCATCGTGCCCGCCCTACCCGGTCCGCCGCTCAACTTTGCCTCGCTGCTGACGGCCTACTTCATCTCCGACTCGGACGAAATCACGCGGAGCCTGCTGCTGGTCATGCTGGCCTTGACCATACTCGTCACCGTGCTCGACTACGTGGCCCCCATCTGGCTGACCAAACTGGGAGGCGGATCGAAAGCCTCGGTGTGGGGTTCGACTATCGGTGTCTTCGCCGGACTGCTGTTCATGCCGGCAGGACTCGTCATCGGTCCTTTGGCCGGAGCTTTCATAGGCGAAATCATGCACGAATCGAACCTCGGCAAGGCCGTCAAGGTCGCACTGATGTCGTTTGTGGCCTTCCTGCTGACCACGGGTCTGAAACTCGTCGTCAGCCTCATGATGACCTACTATACTTTCGCAGCCCTCATCGACACCCTATTCTGACCGATGCTGTTCTATCCGTCGCACGACATCGCCCTGGGCAACGGCGTCAAGCATTTCAATCCGCCGGCTGCCGCCCGCCAACTACAAGAAGACCTTGCCTGGCTGGCCGACATCTGGAACGACCCGACTTCGCCCGTTCCTCTGCCCTGGGGCTGGGACTGGGACACCCGCCACTATCTGCACCGCCAGCTGGGCATCGGCCTCAAGCAACTTCCCACCGACGAACAGCTCGAAGCGCTCCGCCAACTCTCCAACCGCCGCACTGTGATCGGCATTCTCCAGGCACTGGACTATGCAGGACCTTTGCCCGTCTACCTCACCACCGACGACGAGGTGGCTCGTTATATGGCCGAAAGACAAGAAGCCGGCGAGAACTTTGTGCTCAAAAGCCCCTGGAGCAGCAGCGGACGCGGACTGGTGAGAAGCAGCCTGCCGGAAGCAACGGTGCGTGAGCGCGCCAGGGCCGTCATCCGCAAGATGGGCGGCATTATGGGCGAAGTGTGGCTGCAGAAGAAACAGGACTTTGCCATGCTCTTCCGCGTGGGCCACGAAGAGGTCTCGTTTGCCGGCTACTCGCTGTTCGAAACGGACGACAAGGGCACTTACCGACAGGGTCTGCTGCTCTCGGACCAAGCCATCGAAGCCGCTCTGACCGCACCCGGCAACGGCCTCACAACGGCCGACCTACACACGCTGAGAGACCGCCTGCTAACGATTCTGAACCGGCTCTTCGCCCCCTTCTTCACACAGCCATGGCAGGTGGGCTACATCGGACTTGACATGATGGTCACGCCGCAAGGCATCATGCCCTGCGTGGAGATGAACGTGCGCTGCACCATGGGCGTGGTGTCCCGACTGTACTTCGACCGCAACATGCAACCCTCCGACAGCGGACGTTTCGTCATCAGCCAAATGAACCACGACAACGGCCACTTTGAGGCCCGTTTTATCAAAGACTGAGTTTTCGAAGATGAATCCATATTCTTCGAACAAAAAGAAGGCAAACAGAACAAAGACTGATGTACAAAAGTGACAAGAACGAACGTCAACTATTCCTGAAAGGTAAAAAAAACGAAAACCTTTGGTAGTTTTTCGGCTCTTCGCACGTTTGTTTCATAAATATTACCTATATTTGCAGCCAATATCGCACGCTTGCGATTTGAATACGCACTAAAAAAACAAGACACAAATGCAGTTTTCAGCAAGGCAGATAGCCGCATTCATACAAGGAGAAGTGATTGGCGACCCCAACGTGCAGGTCAGCGACCTGGCCAAGATTGAAGAGGGTAAGCCCGGATGCCTTTCGTTCCTGTCCAACCCGAAGTACACAGAGTTTCTCTACACCACGCAAAGCAGCATCGTGCTGGTGGACGGAAACATCGAAATTGACACGGCCCGCGAAATCCACCCTACACTGGTCAAAGTGGCTGACGCCCGCGCCAGCATGGGCATGTTGCTCAATATGGTCGAGGCAGCGCTCAACCCCAAGAAACAGGGCATCGAGCAGCCGTCGTTCGTGGCCGAAGGCGTACAGATTCCAGCCGATGCCTATGTCGGGGCATTTGCCTATCTGGCCAAAGGCGTGACCGTGGGCGAAGGTTCGCAAATCTATCCGCAAGTCTATCTGGGCGAAAACGTCAAGGTGGGCCGCAATGTAACTATCTATGCAGGCGTTAAGGTGTACCACGACTGCGTGATTGGCGACAACTGCATACTGCACGCCGGATGCGTGATTGGTGCCGACGGCTTCGGCTTTGCTCCCGTCGACGGCCAGCTGCAGAAGATTTCGCAGATTGGCAACGTAATCCTCGAAGGCGACAACGAAATCGGTGCCAACACGACCATCGACCGCGCCACAATGGGCCACACCATCATCGGCCGAGGCAGCAAACTGGACAACCTGATTCAGATAGGCCACAACACCGTGACCGGACCGAACAACATCTTCTGCGCCCAGGTCGGCGTGGCAGGCACGACAAAAATCGGTGCGTGGAACACCTTCGCCGGACAAGTGGGCGTGGCAGGACAACTCAGCATCGGCAACCAAAACACGTTCGGCGCACAGTCGGGCGTTACGGGCAACATCAAGGACGGACGCGTGCTGATGGGCACTCCCATCATCCCGGCAAAAGACTGGGCCCGCCAGGCCGTCTACCTCAAGCGCCTGCCCAACATGGAGGCCGACATCGAAAAAATCAAAAAGGAACTGCAGAAGTAATATCTATTTGGGACCGAAATCTATTTAGGACCAAGTCTAATTTTCAAGCTAAACTTTAATAAAGCTAAAATTTTGGACAAAGCCCAAAAATAAAAAGCCTGATGCAGAACCGGACAAAATAAAGGACCGAACTAAATAAAAACAAAGATATGCAACAACAACAAACACTTGCCGCACCATTCACCTTGAAGGGAAAGGGCCTGCACTCAGGTCTCGCTATCGAGGTCACATTCTGCCCGGCAGAACCGAATACGGGTTATAATATTCAGCGCACTGACTTGCCTGGCCAACCGGTCATCGAAGCCATCGCCGATAACGTGGCCGCCACCAACCGCGGCACCGTCGTCAAGAAGGACGACATCGTGGTCAGCACCATCGAGCACGGCATGGCCGCCCTCTACTGCGCCGGCATCGACAACTGCCTCATCAAGGTCAATGCCCCTGAATTCCCGATTCTCGACGGCTCGGCCCTCCCCTACACCCAGGAAATCGAGAAGGTGGGCATCGTCAGCCAGGACGCCAAGCGCGAGATTTTCCGCATCACGAAGAAGTACACCGTCGAAGACGCCGAAAACAACATCAAACTCGAAATCTACCCCGACGACCACTTCTCGGTGACGACTTTCGTCGACTATCCTTCGCCCGTGCTCAACAACCAGTTTGCCGTCATGAACGATGTGAGTGAGTTTGCCGGCCAAATCGCCGCAGCCCGCACCTTCGTCTTCGTACGCGAAATACAGCCCCTTCTGGCCGCCAACCTCATCAAGGGCGGCGACCTCGACAATGCCATGGTCATCTACGACCAGCCTGTAGCCCAAGCCGAACTCGACAAACTCGCTGCAAGCATCGGCGCAGATGCTCCTTCGGCCGAAAAACTCGGTTATGTGCAGAAGCGCCCGCTCCAGTGGGACAACGAACCGGCCCGCCACAAGCTGCTCGACATACTTGGCGACATGGCCCTCGTGGGACGTTTTATCCAGGGCCGCATCATCGCCACACGCCCCGGTCACGGCATCAACAACAAACTCGCCCGCGCCGTGCGCAAGGACATGAAGCGTACCGAGGTGCAAGTGCCCGTCTACGACCCCAACAAAGCCCCCGTCATGGACAACATCGCCATCAAGCAGGTCATGCCGCACCGCTACCCGATGCAATTGGTCGACAAAATCGTGGAGATGGAACCCGGCGACTATGTGGTCGGCATCAAGAACGTGACGGCCAACGAGCCTTTCTTTGTCGGCCACTTCCCCAGCGAACCCGTCATGCCCGGCGTGCTTCAGGTCGAGGCTATGGCCCAGTGCTCGGGTCTGCTCGTGCTGAGCGGCGTGGAACATCCGGAGCAGTATTCGACCTACTTCATGAAGATTGACAATGTCAAGTTCCGTCAGAAGGTCGTGCCCGGCGACACGCTGGTGTTCCGCGTGCATTTCATGTCTCCCCTGCGCCGGGGCATTGCCCAGATGAAGGGTTACGCCTTCGTGGGCGACAAAATCGTGAGCGAAGCTGAATTTATGGCACAAATTGCAAAAAACAAATAATACTATGGCCGAGAATCTGATTTCACCATTAGCCTACATCGAAGAAGGTGCGCAAATAGGCGCCAACGTCAAGGTCGGACCTTTTGCCTGCATTTATGCAGACACCGTCGTCGGTGACGGTTCTATCATCGAAAACAACGCAACTATCTTCCCGGGTGCACGACTCGGCAAGAACGTGCACGTCTTCCCTGGCGCATGCGTCGCCACAACACCCCAGGACCTGAAGTTCAAGGGCGAATACACCACCGTCGAAATCGGCGACGGCACGCAACTGCACGAGTGCGCCACCGTACACCGCGCCACGGCGTCGAAGCAGGTGACCCGCGTGGGCAAGAACTGCCTCATCATGGCCTACTGCCATGTGGCTCACGACTGCAACGTGGGCGACAACGTCATCATGTCCAACTCCGTACAGATGGCCGGCGAGGTCGTAGTCGACCCATTTGCCGTCATCGGCGGAGGCACGCTCATCCACCAGTTCACCCACATCGGCAGCTACTGCATGATTCAGGGCGGTTCGGGTTTGACCAAAGACATCCCGCCCTACACCATGGTGGGCCGTGCTCCTGCCAAATATATGGGTCTCAACTCGATAGGCCTGCGCCGCCACGGCTTCACACCCGAACAGGTGCTGACCATACAGGAGTGCTACCGCGTCATCTACATGAGCGGACTCAACACGACGCACGCCATCGAACGTCTGGAGCGCGAATTCCCCTCCTCGCCCGAGCGTGACTACATCATCGAGTTCGTACGCTCGTCCGACCGCGGCATCATTGCCGGCAACATGTAATCCGACAAGAAGTCGATTATTGCCGGCAAGTGTGTAATTAATGTACATGTAATCTACAAATACAAACACAAGAGTTATGGTCTATAAATTTGTCGTTCTCAGTGACGAAGTCGATGACTTCCGCCGAGAGATTGAGATTGATGCGGAATCTACTTTCCTGGACCTCAACAATATCTTGCTGAAGGCCTGCGAGTACAAGAAGAACCTGATGACCGCCTTCTACGTCTGCGACGAGTATTGGGACAAGAAGCAGGAAATCACCGCCGTAGAGATGAAAGACGACGAGAAGAACGTCGAGAAGCAGGAAGAGAGCTCGCTACTGATGGACAAAACCCATCTCTGCGACGTCATCTCGAAAGAGGAGGCTGAAAACAAGGCCAAGGTGCTCTTCCTCTTCGACACGATGTGCGACCGCTGCCTGTTCATGCAGATTCGCGAGGTCACGGAGCGCAAGCATCTCATGGCCGCCGAGGTTACACTCTCCAAGGGCAAAGCGCCCAAGCAGGAGGGCAATCTGGACGACATCTTCAACGGTCTCTCGGAAGACGCCAACGCCATGTACGGCGACGAGGAATATGACCCGTCGGAGATTGATATGGACGGCTATCAGGACCTGGATGACATCGAGTCTGACGGACTTTGATTCAGGCGTTCTCCTATCTTTGATTCAGGCGTTGACCTATCTATAATTCAGGCGCCTCCTGTTCTATATACCGGCTCCCTTTCCCAGGGAATTAATCCGGACATCGCGAGGTGGGACAAACATCAGCCTGGACCTGAAAGAAAAAAATCCGGTAAGGTCGATAGCGAACCCCTATACTCCCGTCCCTCTCCAACTTCTGTATGAGGGGCGGGATTTTTTGCAGATTATTTGCCAAAACAAGATATTATCAGGCAAATGGCTGAGAAATTATCAAAGCGAAAGTATGACTAAGAAGGAAAGAGTAGTATCGTTCTTGTGGCAACATGTCTTGTTGCTTATATCGTTGTGTATCATGACTCTTGGTGTGGCCGTCTGCGTGCGGAGCATGCTCGGGTCGAGTGTGATTTCGACCTTGCCCTACGTCTTCGAATCGGCCGGCAAACTCGGCAACGGCATTCCCCAGCTCACCATCGGACAATACACTTACATTATGAACGGTCTGCTCGTGGCGGGTCAAATCGCCGTCCTGCGCCGACGTTTCCAACCCGTGCAGCTCTTCCAGCTCCTCGTGGGGTTTGTCTTCGGTTCGCTCATCGACATCAACATGGCCCTCACTTCGTGGCTTGTTCCCACTGCCCTGTGGAGCAAGGTCATCGCTCAGATAGCCGGCTGCACGCTTTTGGGCTGCGGCATTGCCCTTGAGGTGCGCTGCGGCTCTGTCACCATGCCGGGCGAAGGTTTCCCCGTTGCCATCAGTTGTGTCACGGGCATAGAGTTCCCCAAGGTCAAGATTGCCGTCGACGTCTCACTGGTCGTCCTGGCCGTGGTCTTCAGCTTTGTCTTCTTCGGCGCCTGGCAGTGGCACATCGTGGGCATCGGCACGCTCTTCGCCATGGTCTACGTGGGCTCGGTGGTCAAGGTGGTGGGCAAGCACCTCGGCTGGTTCGACCGCGTGTTGGCCTATCATCCGGGCTTCCGTCGCTACGTCTACGGCCTGGCCCGCATCCTCTTCAAGCAGGAAATCCGCGCTGACCGGAAGAGATGGGTCAAGTGGCACCGCCACAACAAAAACGACTGACAACCCGCAAGGCACAAGCAAGCAGCCAAAAGGCCTTGACAAAACAACCGGCTATTTTTTGACAAAAATCAAATTGACAAAGCAGCCGTTATTAACCATAGAAACTAACTAACCAAATACTAATCTAACAACTACCGAACGTATGAAACTATTACTGTTATCCGTCTTCCTAAGCATCAACTTGAGCGGCAACTGGCAGTTTACCATCGACCGCAGCAACTCGGAGACACCGCCTACCACCTACGACGATGCAGTGACGCTGCCGGGCTCGATGCTGACCAACGGCAAGGGCGACGACGTCAGCGTACTCACGCAGTGGACCGGCTCGCTCTACGACTCGTCGTACTTCTACAATCCAAAAATGGCGAAATACCGCGAGCCGGGACAGATGAAGTTCCCTTTCTTCCTGACACCCGACAAGCACTACACAGGCACGGCCTGGTACAAAAAGACCGTCAGCGTGCCCGCCAAATGGCAAGGGCGCAGCGTAACGCTCTACCTCGAGCGGCCGCACATCGAGACGACGCTCTACGTCAACGGCCGGAAAGCCGGACACCAGATGTCGCTCAGCGTGCCTCACCAGTACGACGTGACCGACCTGTTGAAGTACGGCGAGGACAACACCATCGAACTGCGCGTCTACAACGGCATTGAGAATGTCTGCGTCGGCCAGGACTCGCACAGTGTGACCGACCAGACGCAAGGCAACTGGAACGGCATTGCGGGCCAAATCGAACTGCGCGACAAACCACTCATCTGGCGTTGCCGCGTTGAACCGGACGTCGACAGCCACTCAGCCCGCATCTACATCAATGACAGCATTTACGACATCACATTAAAGACGCCGCTGAGACTCTGGAGCGAGTTTGACCCTTATCTCTACACCGTCAACGTCAACTACCGGGGCGAGGAAATCCCCGTCACCTTCGGCATGCGCCAGGTGAGCGTGGACGGCCGCAACATCATGCTCAACGGCGAGGTGCTCAAACTGCGCGGAACTGTGGGCAACTGCTGCTTCCCAGAGACGGGCTATCCGCCGACCGACGTGGCCTCGTGGGAGAAAATCTTCCGGAAATGCCGCGAGTACGGCCTCAACGCCATGCGTTTCCACAGCTACTGCCCGCCGGAAGCGGCCTTCGTAGCCGCCGACAAGCTGGGCTTCTACCTGCAGCCCGAAGGTCCTTCGTGGCCCAATCACGGTGTCAAACTCGGCAACGGCATGGCCATCGACCGCTACCTGCTCGAGGAGTGCAAGGCCATCATCGACCGCTACGGTTCGCACCCCTCCCTGCTCATGATGGCCGCAGGCAATGAACCCGCTGGCAACTGGGTGCGGTGGTGCAACAACTTTGTCAAGGAAATGCACAAATACGACCCGACCCGCATCTACTGCGACGCGTCGGTGGGCGGCGGTTGGGCATGGGCTGCCGATGCAGAGTTCCATGTCAAGGGCGGTGCACGCGGACTGGACCCCTGGAACGGCCGGATGCCGCAGAGCATGGACAACTTCGACGACGGCATGGACATGCCCCGCAACTTCAAGCCCTCAGCCGGACATCCCGTCAACACGTCCCCTATCGTCAGCCACGAGACGGGACAGTGGTGCGCCTTCCCCGACCTCAAGGAGACCAAACAGTATACGGGTGCCTACCGCGCCAAAAACTTCGATATCTTTGCCGACTTGCTGGCCGACGGCGGAATGGCACGGCAGAGCGAGAAATTCCTGATGGCGAGCGGCAAACTGCAGACTTTGGCCTACAAATATGACATCGAGCGCAACCTGCGCACGCGCGACTATGCGGGCTTCCAGTTGCTCGGCCTCAACGACTACAGCGGACAGGGCACGGCTCTGGTGGGCGTGCTCAACGTGCACTGGCGCGAAAAGGGCTACTGCACCGCAAGCGACTGGACGCAGTTCTGCTCAAGCGTTGTGCCACTGGCCCGCTTCCCCAAGTTCGTCTTCTCTGACCAGGAGGAGGTCGTAGTGGGTACTCAGCTCTACAACGCCACTATGGGTCGCGAAAACTACACGGACCTCAGCTACTCAATCTCTACGGCCAAAGGCAAGACGCTGCAAAAGGGCTCGGCCAAAGTGGGCGACGACATCCGCTACACTCCCGCCAGCCAACTGTCCACACCCATGCGGCTGACGCTCACACTCACGGCTGGCAAGCACAAGAACCACTGGGACTTCTGGGTCTATCCGTCTGTCTCGTCCACCTCAGGCGACGGCGCTTTGGCCGACGGAATACTTCTGACCGACACGCTCGACGCTCACGCCCGGCAAGTACTGGAACAGGGCGGCAAGGTGCTGCTCACCGCAGGACGAAAGGTGCGCTTCGGCAACGATGTCGAACACCGCTTCCTGCCCGTCTTCTGGAACACCAGCTGGTTCAAGATGCGTCCGCCGCACACCACGGGAGCTTATATACAGAACACGCACCCCATCTTCGGCGACTTCCCGACCGACGATTGGCAGAACCTCAACTGGTGGGAACTGGTCAACAGGACGCGTGTGATGAATCTGGCTGAGTTTCCGGCCGACTTCCAGCCCATCGTCCAGCCTATCGACACCTGGCACGTCTCACGCAAGCTGGGCATGCTCTTCGAAGCACGTGTGGGCCAGGGACGGCTCGTGATGACCACCATGGACCTCTCGCACGACCTTGAGCACCGCATCGTGGCACGCCAACTCCGCTACTCGATACTCCGCTACATGCAGAGCGACAAGTTTGCGCCTTCCTGCACACTCCCGGCCGAGACTGTCTCACGGCTCTTCACCGAGACGGCTCCCGCTGTCAATATGTTCACCAAAGACTCGCCCGACGAACTCAAGCCGAAACTCGCAGCCCAAACGCAAGAATACCGGCTGACACTGCCCGCTGCACCTGCCACAAGCCCCGAGAACCGTGCCACCTTCGAGTTCGGCACAGCCCTCAACGGACGCGGAGAATCTGTGTTGGTCGACTCGAAGGGTTTCCTCGTCAACGGTCAGCCCGTCCTCCCCGTCATGGGCGAAATACACTACTCGCGCGTGCCTCGCCAGGAATGGCGCAAGGAACTGCTCAAGATGAAGGCCGGTGGCATCAGCATCGTCTCGACCTACGTCTTCTGGATTCATCACGAGGCGAAACAAGGCGTCTTCGACTGGTCGGACAACCATGACCTTCGCGCCTTTGCCGAGACTTGCCAGGAGGTAGGTCTGCCGCTCGTCATCCGTGTCGGCCCGTTCTGCCACGGCGAGGTCTATCAGGGCGGTTTCCCCTCCTGGATTGTGGACAAGGCCACGGCCGACCCCGCACAGTACAAACTGCGGAGTTGCGCACCGGGCTTCCTCGCCGCTACCCGCAACCTCTATGAGCACATCTACGAGCAGGTCAAGGGCTTGCTCTATAAAGACGGCGGCCCCATCATCGGCATGCAGATAGAGAACGAATGCCGTGGCCCATGGACCTACTACGAGACGCTCAAGAAGATGGCTCTCGAGACGGGCTTTGATCTGCCATTCTACACCCGCACAGGTTGGCCCAAGCTCAACGGCAAGGAGGTCTTCGGCCAACTCCTCCCCCTCTACGGCGACTATGCCGACGGATTCTGGGACCGCTCGATGAAGGATATGCCTGGGGCTTATCCCGATGCTTTTGTGTTCAAGCCCGGACGCATCTCCGCAAATATCGCGACCGAGACTTTCCGGAAATCCGAACTCAAGGACGACGGAAGCGTGGCGGCTACGGCTACACTCTCCTACCCCTATCTGACCTGCGAACTCGGCGGCGGTATGATGACGGCCTACCACCGGCGCGTGCGCATCTTGCCCAAAGACGCTTTGGCCCTCGCCATCTGCAAGGTCGGCTCGGGTTCGAACCTGCCCGGCTACTATATGTACCACGGCGGAACCAATCCCGGACGAGGCTTGGCAGAGAAGCAGAACAGCCCCGTGACCAACAACAACGACCTGCCCGAGATTAACTACGACTTCCAGTCGCCCCTCGGTCAAATGGGACAGTACAACGAGTCGTACCACTGGACGCGGCTCTTCCACTACTTCCTCTCAGATTTCGGCCCAGCACTGCGCGACATGGACCCCGTCTTCCCCACCGGAGGCATCACCGACGGCAGGCAAGACACCACGCTCCGCTACGCCGTGCGCACTGACGGAAGAAGCGGCTTTGTCTTCGTCAACAACTACATGCGACTCAGTGCGCTTTCGGACAAGGAAGGGGTGCAGTTCCGCTTCAAGACCTCCGACGGCCGCGACATCATCCTGCCGCGCATCGACGTCCTCAGCGGCGAGTGCTTCGTCCTGCCCTTCGGCCTCAAGGCAGGTGGTGTGACCTTCGATTGGATTACCGCACAGCCTGTCATGCGTTTGGCCAACGGCGCAGACACAACCCTCGTCTTTGCCGAGATAGCCGGAATCCGTCCACAGGCCAACATCGGCGGCCGCACTATAAGCCTTAGCAAGGGACGCAACCAAGTAGCCAATGGCGTCAGCGTCCACTTGCTTGGGGCCAAGGAAGCCCTCCAGGCCTACCGCTCCGACGACGGCCAACTCGTGATGTCCGACACGCCCCTGTATTTCGACCACGGCCAGACCATCGCCGAATCAAGCCGGCGTGGCGCTCTGCTCAGCACTACACAAGTCAGTCAGCACCAGGGCCTGCGCGAGGTGCTGATGGGCAAGCAGAAGGTGGCTGAACAACCCGACGACGCAGACTATGACAAGGCTGCCGCGTGGACGCTCACACTGCCCGCTTCGGCCACCGACGACGACCTGCTCGAAGTGCGCTATGCGGGCGATGTGGCACGTGTCTATGCCAACGGCGTGCTGGTGCAGGACAACCAGTGGAACGGCAATCCGATGCTCGTGCGCGTGTCTGACCTCAAGGGCAAGCGGGTCGAAATCCGTATCCTCCCGCTGGGCCGCGACTATCCTGTCTACCTCCAGCCGGAGCAGCGCAAAACCCTGCAGGAAGCTCCCGACGGTATTCTCTGCCGCCTGGACGGCGTGCAGCTGATAGAGCGCCGCACCGAGGTAAAGGCGCACTAAGGCCGGCTCATGGCCAAGCCCACAGAAAGAGGCTCCAATGCTTTATTTTCGCATTGGAGCACTC
>CAVFPF010000035.1:0-26582 GCA_963624265.1 bacterium
GACGGAAATAGGGGTAGCCTAAAAAAATAACTGAGATTTGAGATTTGAGATTTTAACCTCCAGCAAAACAAACCCATAAACAATTTAATTCTCTAAAAAGCAATGACTTACGATATCTTCAAGCGCACAGCTCCGGCGATGCCAAAACCGCAAAGAGGTCTGAAATTCATCATTTTTATCCTCTCAAAAGCCTCAAAAGCCTCAAAAGACATGCAGAAGTCCCTTCTCCCGATGGTTATGTCTGCACTTTCGGCTCGTCTCACTGATATCGAGTTTCTCCATTCTGACGGCAAATACTACCCATCTGACGGCAAATACTACCCGATGTGCGGGCAGATGGGCTTGGTTTCGCAGATGGTTCGCAACGATTCGACAGCCAGCGTGCCCGGCGCCCGAGCGCAAATACGCTTCCCCCAAGCGTCACCGGATGGACGTGAAAAAATCCCAGTTCGAAAAATTCTGTTTCCCAACAGGGTTTCAAAATTTTTTCAATAGGGCTGCAGTCTACCCCTCATGACAAAGCAATCAATCGGCTCACAGTCAAGCCACTCTCCGGTCTGCCTGACGGCAAACCCAGGTTTTGACACTTGCGTGCTATCAGTAAAAAAAAGAAAAAAGACCGAAAACTTGCCAGATTAAAAAATAATGCGTATATTTGCGCCATATTACTGATTGAATATGGGCAATAGAGCAACTTTCGCTACCCGAGTGGGAGCAATAGCCGCAGTGGTCGGGTCTGCAGTCGGATTTGGCAATATCTGGCGTTTCCCCTATATTACGGGTCAAAACGGAGGCGCAGCCTTCTTGCTGATATACGTGCTTTGCGTACTCTTCTTCGGCGTGCCGCTGATGATAGCCGAGTTCAGCATCGGCCGTTCGGCGCACCGCAATGTGGTCGGCGCCTTCCGCAGTGTGGCACCCAAGACGCAGTGGTACTGGGTCGGTGTGCTTGGGTTGCTGGTGGCCATCCTCATCCTCGGCTTCTATGTTGTGCTTTCCGGTTGGTCGCTTCGCTACACGGCTTTGGCTGTCGCAGGGGAGTTGGGCAGCGGCGACTTTGCCGCCTTCGTCAGTGATAAATACGAACCGCTGTTCTGGACATTGCTGGCCATCGTCATCTGTGCCTTCATCCTGCTTGGCGGGGTGCAGAAGGGCATAGAGCGCGCCTCCAACATTATGATGCCGGGCTTGGCCATACTGCTTGTCATTCTGGTCATCAATAGCGCCTTCCTGCCCGGGTTCGGCGATGGCATCCGGTTCCTTTTCGTGCCCGACTGGAGCAAAGTGACGGGCCAGACGTGGATTGACGCCATTGGCCAGGTCTTCTTCTCGCTCTCTGTGGCAATGGGCATTCTTGTCGCCTACGGCAGTTACCTGGGCGACAACACCAAGATCGGCAAGACGGCTTTGACCGTAGCCACGATGGATACTATGGTGGCAGTGTTGGCCGGTGTTGTCATCTTTCCGGCGTGCTTCTCTTACGGCATTGAGCCGGGACAAGGTTCGGGACTCGTCTTCGTCACCCTGCCGGCAGTCTTCGAGCAGATGCCCGGCGGCTGGCTGATGGGTGTGCTTTTCTTCCTCCTGATTACCTTCGCCGGACTGACCTCGTGTATAAGCATTTTCGAGGTGCCTATCTCGTTCTTGCAGGAAGAGTGCCACATGTCGCGCCGCAGAGCCGTCATCGTGAGTTGCATCTGGGCCGTGGCTTTGGGCATCGTCTGCTCGCTGTCGTTGGGCGAATGGAGCGGATTTACACTTTCGCTGCCCGTGGCCGGTGAGCCCGAGCATGATGTCATCTTCGACTTCCTCGACCATCTGACAGCTCGCTACATGATGCCCGTCTGCGCCCTGCTGACCTCTCTCTTCGTCGGCTGGTGGCTCGATCGCGAGATAATACGAAACGCGGTGACCAACTGGCGCACCGACTCCGGCTGGTATCTGCGTCCGCTGCTGTGGCTGCTCCGCATCGTTGTGCCGGTCGGCATCTTCGTCATCTTCATGAGCGGCGTCGGGTTGCTTTGACCGACAACGGAAATTTGACCGACAACTACCCCTTAAAACCACAACCCGTACTGACTGAAACACTAATTTGAAAAACTAACGCACACAAATATAACTAACCCATACTAATCCGTGCCGGAAAGCTAACCTTCCGGACTAATGTTTATGACAAACAAACTGATCCTCTTCGTATCTCTCTTGCTCGTATCGCTCACTGCGGCCGACCTCCGGGCACAGCGCATCCAACAGTCTCTCTCCCGTTCGGTCGTGGCCGTATGCGACGGCTCAAGTGGCGTGACCGTCACCTGGCGCAAGCTGGCCCAGGAACCCGAAGGTTGTTCTTACAACGTTTATGCCGGTACTGCGGGCGGTTCTTACACGCTCATCAACAAGCAGCCCCTCACTACGACTTGCTACAAGACGACGCTTTCGGCCATCCCCTACGGTTCGGAAATAGCCGTCACGACCCTCGCGAATGGCCGGGAAAGCGAGCTTTCTCAGCCTTTTACTCTGCAGAAGCAGTCGTGGCGTGACGTTTTCTTCGACTTCAACTTCGAAACCACGGTGCTTGACCCGCAACTCTATAAGTGCAAGTATGCCTGGCCAATGGATATTGACGGGACGGGCCGTATGGACGCCGTGCTCGTAGACCGGCTCAGCACAGACGGCAACAGCCACAAACTGCAGGCCTATCGCCTGGACGGCACCTGCCTGTGGACCATCGACGTGGGGCCCAACATCGAGATATGCGGCGGTCAGAACGACAACGTGACGGTCTATGACATCAACTGCGACGGTCGCTGTGAGGTCATTATCAAGAGCAGCGACGGCACGCGCTTCTGGGATGCGGCCGCCGGCACCTGGGGAAAATATGCGGGCGGCAGCAGCGAGGCAGACACCGACGGCGACGGCATAACCGATTACCGACCCAGCACCACCAAGACGCCTCCTTACTATATCTCGGTGGTCGATGCCCGTACGGGCGAGGAGCTTGACTGCTCCGAACTGAAATACTCCGAACTTACCGACGGTTCGGACAGCTACAGCCGCAACGGACGCGCCAACTACAAGAACGACAGCGACGGCAAGGAGTATGCCTTCCTGACGGGCAAATTCGTGATTGCGTACTTCGATGGTGTACACCCGGCTTTGGGCGTCGAGACCTACGACCGCACCACCAACGGTACGCACCACTACTATATGCTCTCCTGGCAGTACGACTGGACCGGAGGCAAGCCATCCAACTGGCATCATGAGAAGACGTGGGCCGTCAGTGGCGCACCCTTCCACCAGCTGCGTGTGGCCGACACCAACGGCGACGGCACCGATGCCGTGATGGAAGGCAGTTTCGCGTGGCATCCCGACCAGGGCGCCGTCTTCAACTCAGGCATCGGCCACGGCGACCGCTTCGATGTGTCGGACATCGACCCCGAACGTCCGGGTCTCGAGGTCTTTGCCATCCAGCAGAGCAGCCTGCTCGGTCAGGTGCTCTACGATGCCGCTACGGGCGAGCACATCAAGGACTGGTATCTGTCGTCGGTGTACGATGTGGGCCGAGGCCGGTGTATGGATGTCGACGCCGAACACAAGGGCTGGGAGATGTTCTCCCTGCTCGGCGGGCTCTACGACTGCAAGGGCAATGTCATCACCGAGGGCGATGTCACCTATCCCAACGAGGCTATCTGGTGGGACGGTGACCTCCAGCGCGAACTGATTGGTTCGCCGGGCGGCAGCGGCTATGGCACCAACGTCATCGTGCAGAAGTACAACGGCACGCGTCTCATACAGTTCTCGTCAGAAAGCAGTTGGGCCGTGCACAGCGGTTGGGCCAACCGTCCGGCGTTTGTGGGCGACATGACGGGCGACTGGCGTGAAGAGATTATCCTGATGAAGCAGAATGCCACGTCGAGTACGGGCCTGGTGGGCTACACCACCGACCTCGTCACAGACTACAGCATGTACACGCTGCAGCAAGACCCCCACTACCGGCTCGATATGACCGGACGAGGCTACTATCAGGCCCCATGCCCCGGTTTCTATCTCGGCGGGGAAATGCCGATGCCGCCATTGCCGCCTGTCGTTACAGCCGACCTCCGTTGGAGCAAGGGCAGCTCGTGGACCGCAGGCACGGCGATGTCGGCGTTCGACCAAACCGCCACAGAGGCTTATGCCGACGGCAAAACCGTGCTCTTCGACATCAGCGGCGACCGCACGTCCGATGTTTCGGTCAACGGCACAGTCAAGCCAGCTGCCACTTATCTGATGACCCCCAAGGGATGTGACTACACCCTGACGGGCAGCGGCACTTTGGCCGGCGACGGCGATGTGTGGAAGTCGATGCAGGGTTCCGTTACCATAGGCTGCAACGTGTCCACCACGGGCCGCATCGTCATCAGCGAGGGAACGCTTCGCCTGGACGGAACCGTCAGCAGCCCCATCAGTCTGCGGGCCCGCGGTACGCTATCTGGTCGCGGCACCCTGCTCGGAACCATCGACACGGAGGCTGCACTCAACTACGAGGGTTGCCGTATCAAGCCCGTCGGCACGGACGGTGTGCTGACGTTCGGCAGGAGTCTCAATTTGCCCGGTGGTGTCTATATCGAGGTCGATGCGGCTGCCGGAGAGTCGGGCAGAATCCAGGTCAATGGCGACCTCACGGTTTCGGGTGTCAATACGGTGACCGTCAATCGGACCACACTTGAAGCGGGCACTTACACCGTTGCCCAGTGCAGCGGCACTTTGACCGTCGATATTGCCAATCTCGAAACCCGTGGCCTGGACGGCATCAACTACGACTGGGCCACCGACGGCGGCAAGCTGCAGCTCATCGTCCACGACACGCGCAAACCGCTCTCCGATGTGCGCTGGACAGGCCAGGAGAGCAGCGTCTGGGATTATAAGACCGAGAACTTCCAAAGCGACGGGCAGGCTACGGCATTCGTCAAGGACGACGGGGTCGTGTTCGACGGCACGTCGACGGCACGGACCATTACGGTCGACGACAAGATGATGCCGTCGGACGTGGTCTTTGACTTCGACGAAGGCGTCTATACGCTCAGCGGCGAGGGCGGCATCTCGGGTACAGCTTCCCTCGAGAAGCGCGGCAACGGCGAACTTCGTCTCACCCTTCCCGCCAACGACTACACGGGCCGAACCGTCATCAGCGGCGGTATGCTGACCGTTTCGACGCTTGCCAACGGAGGCACGGCCAGTTGCCTTGGCGCTTCGTCGGCTGCCGAGGGCAACCTCGTCCTTGCCGGCGGCACATTGCGGCTGACATCGACCAATATGTCGACCGACCACATCGTGACCGTAAGCGACACGTCAGGAGTGTGCGTGCTCAAAGGCGGAGCTTCGATGTCATTCAACGGTTGTGTAAAGGGTACGGGCTATCTCGTCAAGACGGGCGCCGGCCAACTCAACTTCAACTATGCCGGAGGCAACAACTTCGCCGGACTTATCCTCAAAGCCGGTGTCGTGTCGCAAGGCGCCTGGAACGCGACCTTCGGCCGAAGCGGTTCGCCGATGCGCCTCGAGGGCGGCGAACTCCGTCTCATTGACAACAACAACTCGTCGACCCGACCCATATTTAACTATGTCGCCACTGTGCCCGAGGGCGCCAAAGCGCAAGTGACCAACACAAGGCGCGGAGCCATCAACGGCAAGTTTCTGGGCACAGGCCAGCTGACCATCCTCTCAGAGGGCGTGCGCGGCGACATCGGGGCCGACTTCTCGGCCTTTGCCGGCACACTGGTGGCCAAGGGCGCCAATTGCCGACTCATGGACAATGTGACGGATATGTCGAAAACCAACCTGCAGCTCGTCTCCGGTTCGAAGGTGGGCCATTATGCCTCCAATGGTTCGGGCGTCCGCTCGGTCGTTACCAAAGTCGGGTCGCTGTCGTCGACGGTTACAGACTGCACTTTGGGCAACGGCTCCGATACTTACAGCATCGGCTACAACAATGCGTCGACGACCTATGCCGGACTCTTCTCGGCCGCATCCATCAACAAGTACGGCACGGGCACTCTTACTCTGAAGACGGAAGGCTCAGCCGTGCCGATTCACATCTACGGCGGCGAGATTATGCTCGCGAACTCCGTTTCTACCCCTTATACCACCGGAGTCATTACCATCCACAGCGGTGGAAGTCTCTCGGGCACAGGTTGCGCAGCCAACATCACCGTTGCCAAAGGCGGTACGCTCAAGTCAGGCAGTGAGACGGCTTGCCGCACCCGCACCATCACCGGCAAACTGAACCTCCAGCAGGGCTCTACGCTGCAGGTAAAGGTGAGCGGAGAGAGCCGCGTTTGCAACGACCGCTACAAAGTCGACGGTGACATTAAGCATAATGGCGATACTATCCTGATCAGTGTGGACGAGAACGCTCCGCTTTCTGAGGGCGACGAGCTGACCATCATCACGGGTGCGGGTACGCAGAGCGGCAACTACATCCTCAAGACCGTCAGTCCGGGCCGTACTATCGTGTGGGACGATACGGACTTCCTCACCACAGGCGTGCTCAAAGTGGTCTCTATACCGATGTCTATCGACCAGGTCGAGACCTTGTCAGACGACGATCTCGTCAATGTGTACCGTCTCAACGGACAGCCGGCCCGTCTGCGGGTGCGCTATGCGGAGGCCCTCGTCGGGCTGCCTGTCGGACAGTACATCGTCCGTCCTGCCGGGCGCTGACGTGTGCCGCTGTCCGGTGGCGTCTGCCGGTTTGTAGAGCACAACTGGCAGATGCCGCCAAGAACCGATTTTTTGCATTTCCACTTTGCAATATGGGTTCTTTTTGTCTTTGAGGCCGATTATTTTCCTTTTTTGTCTGTAAAAAGGGGAGGGTCTGCAAAAATGCCCTACCTTTGCAGATGCTTTCGAAAGTAACGCTTCGGGGGCACAGAGTTAAGTTCTTTATTAAAAAATGATTGGCAACCATTACAAAAGTTGCTAATGATTTACAACCATTTAAAAAGTTGTAGGTGCATATGAATTATCTTTTTACATCCGAATCGGTGAGCGAAGGTCATCCCGACAAAGTCGCCGATCAGATTAGTGACGCCATTCTGGACCAGTTCCTGGCGCAAGACAGCCACAGCAAGGTGGCATGTGAGACACTCGTGACGACCGGACAGGTAGTTCTGGCCGGCGAAGTGAAGAGTTCGGCGTATGTCGACCTCCTCAACACCACCCGCGAGGTAATCAACTCCATCGGCTATACCAAGGCCGAATACAAGTTCGACGGCGATTCGTGCGGCGTGTTCAGCGCCATCCACGAGCAGAGCGACGACATCAACCGCGGTGTTGATAAGGACGATGAGTCGGAACAAGGCGCCGGCGACCAGGGTATGATGTTCGGTTACGCTACCGACGAGAGCCACAATTACATGCCGCTCACGCTTGAGATAGCACAGCTTCTGATGATAGAGTTGGCCAAGATACGCAAGGAGACTGATCTCATGCCCTATCTGCGGCCTGATGCAAAAAGTCAGGTGACCGTCGAGTACGACGGTGACAACCGCCCGGTGCGCGTCCATACTATCGTGCTCAGCACGCAGCACGACGAGTTCGATGCCGACGAGGCTATGCAGCAGCGCATCGCCGCCGACGTCAAGGGCATTCTTATGCCGCGCGTCCTGGCCCGTCTGGACGACAGCGAGCGCGCGCTCTTCGACGATAAAATCATCTATCATGTCAATCCGACCGGCAAGTTCGTGATAGGCGGACCTCACGGCGATACGGGTCTGACCGGCCGCAAGATTATCGTCGATACCTATGGCGGACGCGGTGCGCACGGCGGTGGCGCCTTCTCAGGCAAGGACCCGTCGAAAGTCGACCGCTCGGCTGCGTATGCTGCCCGCCATATAGCCAAAAACCTCGTTGCAGCCGGTGTGGCCCGCCAGGCGCTGGTACAGGTGTCTTACGCTATCGGCATCGCAGAGCCTGTCAGCCTGTATGTCAATACCTTCGGTACGGCCAAAGTCGCCCTGTCGGACGCCGAGATATCGAGCCGTGTGTCCAGCCTGTTCGACATGACGCCCTATGCCATCGGCCAGCGTCTCAAGCTCCGCAATCCAATCTACAGGGAGACCGCCGCATACGGTCATTTCGGACGGCCGAGCGTGACGGTGCGCAAGACTTTTACCAGCCGGTATCTCCCTGCTCCGCTGGTGCGTGACGTAGAACTCTTCACGTGGGAGAAACTTGACTACGTGGACAAGGTGAAAGCCGCTTTCGGATTATAAGCCCCCCCCACCCTGGTGAAGCGCTTTTCACCAAACAAATTAAATCGACAACCAATTAACAAGGAAGCAGGAATGACAGACTACAAATGGAACTTCAGCCGCATCGGCGGCATTACCCGTGTGCAGATAGCATCGGGCGAAGACATAGCCCATCTGGCAGAGCTGGACAAGAAAATGTGGACGGTGCTGAGTTGCCCCGTCAAAGGTCTCGAGATTGACGAGGCTTCGTTCAAATATATGGATATGAACGGCGACGGCTCAATCCATATCGACGAGGTTATCGAGGTCTCGAAGTGGCTTGCCCGCGTGCTGACCGACTGTGACATCCTCCTCAAGGAGACCGACGTACTTCCCCTCGACATACTTAACCAGAACGATGTGGACGGCAAGGCCCTTTATGAGGCTGCCAAAGGCATCTTGAAGCAACTCGGCAAACCCGACGCCACTGAGATAAGCCTGGCCGACAGTTCCAGTTCGCTGGCCGCTGCACTCAAGGCCAAACTTGCTGCCGCCCAGGCCAACGCCGGCACGAGTCCGCAAGTCGAGGCTCCGTTCGGCGACAAGACCGATGCTGTCGAGGCCGCTTACAAGGCTCTTGACGTTAAGATGAAGGATTACTTCATGCGTGGCAAGTTGTCGGGCTATATGCAGGAAGGCGCTGCAAGTCTCGATGTGCAGGTGGCTCAGATACAGGCCATCAGTGCCGACAATCTCACGTCGCGTATGACCGAGATAGCCAGCTATCCCATTGCCCGTGTAGACGGCAAGACAGCGCTCGACCTCACTACGGTCATCAACCCGGCGTGGTCAGCCCAGTTTGAAGTGATTCGTGCCGCTTTGGAACCCGATGCCAAGCAGCTGACCGAAGCGATGTGGGACGGCATCGGCGCTAAAATCAAGGCTTACCGCGACTGGCAGGCCGGAACGAGTATCACCGAGGCCGACATCAAGTTGGACGAAGAGACGGCTGGCGTGCAATTGGTCGACAAGTTGCTGCACTTGACGCGCGATTTCTACACGTTGCTCAAGAACTATGTCACCTTCCAGGACTTTTACAGTCCGGACCGCAAGGCCATCTTCCAGGCAGGCACTTTGCTCATAGACCAGCGCACCTGTGACCTCTGTATCAAGGTGTCGGATGCTGCTGCCGTGACCGCACAGTCGCCCAAGAGCGGCATGTATCTCATCACCTGCGCTTGTGCCAACAAGACGCTCGGCCAGAACTTCAATATCGTGGCTGCCATGACGGTGGGCGATGTCGATGACCTCTATGTGGGCAAGAACTGCATCTTCTACGACCGTCAGGGCCGATATTTCGATGCCAAGGTGACAGCCATCACCGACAATCCCATCAGCATTAAGCAAGCCATGTGGAGCCCATACAAGAAAATGGCCAACTTCGTTTCCGAGCAGGTCAACAAGTTTGCGGCCGAAAAGGAGGCAGGCGTGATGACTGATATGACGACCGGAATTACGGAGAAGACTGAAGCCATCAAGGCTGCCGATGCTGCCGCAGCGGCAGGCTCGACTGAAAAGGTGGCGGTCAGCAGCAGTAACAACTTCGACATTGCCAAATATGCAGGTATTTTTGCTGCCGCAGGCATGGCATTAGGCATGTTGGGTTCGGCAGTAGTGGCCATCTTCACCGGCTTGGGCAATATCTTCAAGGACCTGGCCTGGTGGCAGTCGCCTTTGGCCATAGCAGCCATCATACTCGGCATCATGACGGTCATCTCGGGTCCGTCAGTGTTTATTGCCTGGACCAAACTGCGCAAGCGAGACCTTGCCCCCGTGCTCAATGCCAACGGGTGGGCAGTCAATGCTTCGGCCAAAATCAATATCCTCTTCGGCGAAACCCTCACAGAGCAGGCCAAATATCCGAAATGGATCAATATGAAAGACCCGTTTGTCAAGGAGGGAATGCCGAAATGGAAGAAAGCCGTCATTGGGGTGGCTGTCGTTCTCGTCGCAGCGGCCATTGCCTTTGCAGCCTTCCGCTGCTGCTCGACTTCCGAGTCGTCAGATACAAACGTCAACGTAGAACAACCCTCAGTTAGTGATGGAGGGCTCTGCGGAGACTCAATTCAATAATAACCAATTGAAATTTGTAGTTCAATGATCAAAATCACTTTTCCAGACCAGACGGTCAAGGAGTTCGAAGACGGGGTAACCCCACTTCAGGTGGCTGAGTCTATCAGCCCGCGTTTTGCACAGGATGTACTCGTAGCCAAAGTGGGCGACGAGATGTACGACTTGACACGTCCTGTGACGGCCGATGCCAACATCGAGTTCTTCAAATGGGACAGCCCCGAGGGCAAACACGCCTTCTGGCACTCTTCGGCACACCTTTTGGCTGAGGCATTGCAGGAGTTGTATCCGGGCATTCAATTCGGTATCGGTCCTGCCATCGAAAATGGTTTCTACTATGATGTCGTACCAGCCAACGGAGAGAATATCAAGGAGGCAGACTTCCCCGCCATCGAGAAGAAGATGATTGAGTTGGCCCGCAAGAAGGAAGATATCGTGCGTCGCGATGTGCCCAAGAGCGAAGTGCTCAAGGAGTTCGGCGCCAAGGGTCAGACCTTCAAGTGCGAACTGATTTCCGAGTTGGAGGACGGCAAGATATCTACCTATACACAGGGCAACTTCACCGACCTCTGCCGTGGTCCGCACATTCCCAACACGGGTGCTATCAAGGCCTGTAAGGTGTTGAGCGTGGCCGGAGCCTTCTGGCGCGGCAACGACAAGAACCCGCAGATGAACCGTGTCTACGGCATTACCTTCCCCAAGCAGTCTATGCTCGACGAGTATTTGACTTTGCTCGAAGAGGCCAAGAAACGCGATCACCGCAAGATTGGTAAGGAGATGGAACTGTTTGCCTTCAGCACCAATGTCGGACCGGGCTTGCCGCTTTGGTTGCCTAAGGGTGCTGCGCTCCGCAACCGCCTTCAGGAGTATTTGACCAAGATTCAGAAGCGCTACGGCTATGTGCAGGTCATCACGCCACATATCGGCAACAAGAACCTCTATGTCACTTCCGGCCACTGGGCCAAGTACGGCAAAGACAGTTTCCAGCCTATCAGCACACCTGAGCCTGACGAGCTCTATATGCTCAAGCCGATGAACTGCCCTCACCACTGCGAAATATACAAGACTTCGCCGCGCAGCTATCGTGACCTTCCGTTGCGTTTGGCAGAGTTCGGCACCGTATACCGCTACGAGCAGTCGGGCGAGTTGCACGGCCTCACACGCGTGCGTTCGTTTACACAAGACGACGCACACCTCTTCTGCCGTCCGGATCAGGTCAAGGAGGAATTCCTGAAGATCATCGACATCATTATGATTATCTTCAAGGCACTCGACTTCAAGCAGTTTGAGGCTCAGATTTCGCTGCGCGACCAGGTGAACCGTGAAAAGTATATTGGTAGCGAGGAGAACTGGCAGAAGGCCGAAGCCGCCATCATCGAGGCTTGCAAAGAGAAGAACCTCCCAGCACACATCGAGTATGGCGAGGCTGCGTTCTACGGACCGAAACTCGACTTTATGGTCAAAGACGCCATCGGACGCCGTTGGCAGTTGGGTACCATCCAGGTCGACTACAATCTGCCTGAGCGCTTCCAGCTCGAATATACGGGCGCAGACAATCAGAAGCACCGTCCGGTAATGATACACCGTGCGCCGTTCGGTTCGCTTGAGCGTTTCGTAGCCGTCTTGCTCGAGAACACAGCCGGCAAACTCCCGCTTTGGCTTGCTCCTGACCAGGTGGCCATCCTTCCGGTGTCAGAACGCTTCAACGACTATGCCTTTGAGGTCAAGAACACGCTCGAACAGCAGGAAATCCGTGCTTATGTCGATGACCGCAACGAGAAGGTCGGCCGCAAGATACGCGACAACGAGCTCAAGAAGGTGCCTTACATGCTTATCGTGGGCGAGAAGGAGCAGGCTGAAGGTCTGGTCAGCATCCGCAAACAGGGCGGTAGCGACAATGGCCAGCAGTCGGTAGCCGATTTTGCTGCTGCTGTCGTGTCAGAGGTCAAGTCCCAAATTGAGCACTCAAGCTATTAATGTCGGAAACCGCGTGGGTCAAGACGCCGGTTTCTTCTGAAGAAAGACATCGCTTTCGCTGCGAAAACGCTATGTTTTTATTGCGAAAAAACTAAGTTTTGACCAACGAAATGCTACGCTTTGGCCTATAAAACTGCCAAAGCAGGTGAAAAAGAGGGATTTTTCTACAATTTTTAAGATAAAATGATTAAAGATTGCGGAAAAATCCCTACCTTTGCTCCCGATTTTGCAGACAGCGCAACGAGCATCTGCGGGGTCAAAACAATACAACACAATAACAAAACAAACAAAACCAGCTGTATAGTTAATGGCTTTTACTCCTCACGGAAACGGCGGATACCGCCCCAAACCATCACCCACTCCCCGTCCTCGGGGGGCTCGTCCCACAGACAATGCCAACGCAAACAAAGCCCAGCACCGCATCAACGAGTACATTCGGGGCGTGAAGGAAGTGCGTTTGGTAGGTGATAATGTCCAAATGGGCATTTACCCCATACAAGAGGCCTTGCGTATAGCTGAAGGGCAGGAGCTCGACCTGGTGGAAATCAGCCCCAACGCAGTTCCGCCTGTCTGCAAGGTAATAGACTATCAGAAGTTCTGCTACCAGCAGAAGAAAAAGGCCAAGGAAGCCAAAGCCAACAGCGCCAAGATGGTCGTCAAGGAAATCCGTTTCGGACCGCAGACTGACGACCACGACTACAACTTCAAGCTCCGTCATGCGAAGGAGTTCCTGCAGGAAGGGTCGAAGGTTAAGGCTTATGTGTTTTTCAAAGGCCGTCAGATTGTGTTCAAGGACCAGGGCACTGCCCTCTTGGCACGATTTGCCAACGACTTGGAGGAGGTCGGCAAGCCTGACAGTTTCCCGCCAGTGCTCGAGGGTAAGCGCATGATTATGATGATGTCTCCCAAGGCAGGTGCGCGTAAGGCCGACAAGCCAGCCGAGAGTGACGAGTCAAAGAGCAACGGCAAAGAATGAAAAGAAGAGGGGTGACTCTCTCCTGACAGATAAATCAACAATAATTATTAACAACAATGCCAAAAGTTAAGACTAATTCCGGTGCTAAGAAGCGCTTTGTGCTCACCGGATCAGGAAAGATCAAGAGAAAGCATGCTTACAAGAGCCACATCTTGACCAAGAAGACCAAGAAGCAGAAGAGGAATCTCGGCAAGTTCGCCATCCTCGATGATGCCAACAAGACGAGTGTTCGCGAAATGCTTTGTCTGCGGTAATCTTGTTCACGGATAAAGTCCTGTACAGGTTTTTTCAGAAATCTATTAACAAACAACCGTAAAAAGAACTGCTTCAAGTAATGCAGTCACGGCGTTTAAAAAACTTTTAGAATTATGCCACGTTCGGTAAATCACGTAGCGTCGCGTGCAAGACGCAAGAAGATTCTCCACCTCACTAGAGGTTATTACGGAGCCCGCAGAAATGTATGGACCGTTGCTAAGAACACCTGGGAGAAAGGTTTGACTTATGCATTCCGCGATCGTCGTAACAACAAGCGCAACTTCCGCTCTCTTTGGATTACGCGTATCAACGCAGCCGCCCGTCTCGAGGGTCTGAGCTATTCCAAACTGATGGGACTCCTCCACGCAAACGGCATCGACATCAACAGGAAGGTCCTCGCTGACTTGGGAATGAATCATCCGGAAGCCTTCAAGGCAATCGTCGATAAGGTAAACAAATAAATTCCTTATTCACACATAGGGACGCGCTTCAGATTTTTCTGCAAGTGCGTCCTTTGGGTTTTGGAGATTCTTTTTGTGACAAAAAAGTTACAAATCTCTTCTGCTTACTTTCGGGCACGAAATCTCTCATACTAAGTGTCTGTATTCCAGATGGATCGGCTACCGCAGACCAGTTCTCTCTTACATTCCAATTCGCGTATTAACTATCCACTTTTCGAGATATGAAGAAAAGCTTGTTCGTCTTATTCTTGTCTGTAATCTCAATGGTTGCAGCAATGGCACAGGTGACCACCGCTTCACTGGGCGGAAAGGTAACCGATGCTGACGGTGCTGTCATTGGCGCAACCATTCAGGCAGTACACACTCCTTCCGGCACACGCTACGGCACTATCACCAACCTTAACGGAACGTACAGCATACAGGGCATGCGTGTCGGCGGTCCCTATACTGTCACTATCTCCTATGTCGGCTATGCTTCTCAGGTTTATGATGACATATATCTCTCGTTGGGCGAGACCTATAGTATCATCACCGAACTGAAAGAGCGCGCTGATGTGCTGAATGAAGTTGTCGTAATGGGTGCGGGAAGCAAATTCCGCGACCTGAAGACCGGCGCCGGCTCTAAGATTTCGATGTCGGATATGAGGGCCGTTCCGACCGTCAATCGCAGCGTGACCGATATGGTGCGGCTCTCTCCCTACAGCAACGGGATGAGTTTGGCCGGTGGCGACGGTCGTTCTACCAACTTTACCATCGATGGCGCCAATTTCAACAACAACTTCGGCTTGTCGTCCGACTTGCCCGGTGGCGGCACTCCGGTTTCTATAGAGGCGCTGCAAGAGATGCAGGTCGTTGTCGCACCTTTCGATGTGCGTCAGACCAACTTCGTGGGCGGTGGTATCAATGCCGTGACCAAGTCGGGTACCAATACCTTCCAGGGAAGCGCATATATGTATCAGCAGAACGACAATATGGGCGGTTCGCGTGTCAACAATACTGGCTTCGATATTGACCGCAACAACGACAAGCACGTCTTCGGCGCTACTTTGGGCGGTCCGATACTCAAGGACAAGCTCTTCTTCTTCGTTTCGTTCGAGAAGACTCTGCAGCCTTCGTCCCAAGCGGAATGGCGTCCGTCGGAAAGCGGAGTGGCCAATACCACTAAAAACCTATCACGTGCCAGTGTGGCCGATATGCAGACCGTCAGCGATGTTTTGAAGAACAAATACGGTTATGATACTGGTGGCTGGAACAACTACAGCCATGACAACGAGAACACCAAGCTATTGGCGCGTCTTGACTGGAACATCACCGACAACCACCATTTGGCCGTACGCTACAACCAGACAGACAATACTGCATGGGAAGCAACCAACGGCTCGGCCGGCAATACCGGCAAGCGTGCTTCGGCAGCCCGCATCTCCCAGTATGGTATGGCTTTTGCCAACTCCCTGTACTATCAGAAGAACAATGTCAAGTCGTGGTCTGTCGATCTCAATAGCCGTTTTAACGACAATATACAGAACCAGTTGATTGCGACCTATTCCGATATCGATGATACGAGAGGCTCTGACTCGTCTGAGTTCCCGTTTATTGACATCCTCGACGGCACACTCGAAACGACGGGTTCGGCTATGCCTTATATCTCGGCCGGCTACGAATTGTTTACCTACAACAACGGAGTCCGCAACCGTACCGTGACTGTTAACGACAACTTCACTTACACGCTTGGCGACCACAAACTCCTGGCTGGCCTCAGCTTTGAGCACCAATATGCCAACAATGCCTACATGCGCAACGGCACGGGCTACTACCGTTACAAGAGTCTCGATGACTTTCTGAACGGTGCCGCGCCCGAGACAGTGGCTTTGACCTATGGCTACAACGGGGAGACGGAACCGAAGAACCAGGTTACCTTCAACCAGTACGGGCTCTACCTGCAGGACGAATGGACTATCCTCCGCAACCTGAAACTCACCTATGGTGCGCGATTCGACTTGCTTGTTTTTGACGAGAGCGACATTATGACCAACAATGCCATCAAAGCGCTCGACTACGGCGGTCGCCACATCGATACCGGCAAGTGGCCAACGGCACATGTCACTCCTTCGCCCCGCGTCGGCTTCAATTGGGATGTGTTCTCTGACAGAAGCTTTATCGTCCGTGGCGGTACGGGACTCTTTACGGGTCGTCTGCCTTTGGTCTTCTTCGTCAATATGCCTTCCAACTCGGGTATGATGCAGAATGTGGCTTCCATTCAGACCAAATGGCGCGGCTCGACCGGAACGCCTGATCCGCTGTTGGCCAGCTTTGCGGGCGACCTTATCACGGACAAGACGGAACTTCTCAAGAAGATGAACCAGCTCGACTCGTCGCGCTTCCCGCTCACCATTACATCGGCTTCAGGCGCTATGTCGAGCGATGTGTGCGGCATTGACGAGGACTTCAAGATGCCACTGCAGTGGAAGTCGTCTATTGGCATCGATTATAGCATTCCGGTAGATTTCCCCCTCACAGTCACGGCCGAATATACTTATACGGATAATGTCTATGCTGTGATGCTCGACAACTACAATGTCAACAACGATGCCATCCGCAGTGCTGAGCGTTTCGCCGGTGCCGACAACCGCTATATCTACCCGTCTGACTACAAGTACAATCCGAACGGCAAAACTGCCAATGCCTTTGTTTTGACCAACACGCGCAAGGGCTATGGCTATACAGCCAACTTGACGCTGAAGGCCCAGCCGCTGCACAATCTTCATCTGATGGCAGCCTATACTCACACCGAGTCGAAAGCAGTCAGCGGAATGCCGGGCTCCAATGCCGGTTCGGCGTGGACGGCGCTCTATACGGTCAATGGCTCAAACTTGAACACTGTGCAGCGCACGGGCTATGTGATGCCTGACCGCGTCATTGCTTCGGTAGATTGGACTGTGCCTCAGCACAAGGAAGGATGGGCTACACATTATTCTATATTCTATGAGGGTTCGACCCCTGGCGGATATAGTTATACATATAATAATGATATGAACGGCGACGGCAGTAGCTATGATTTGATTTACATCCCCAAGTCAAAGGACGAGATTCATTTCGTCGACCAGACCTTGCCTGACGGTACAGTCAAGACGGCCGACCAACAGACTGAAGACTTTTGGGCCTTTGTCAATCACGACAAGTATCTGAAGCGCCACAAGGGCGAATACGCTGAGTCGTATGCAGCCCGCGCTCCGTGGATGAATACATTCGACTTGCGCATTGCACAGGATTTCGGCATCCGTACTACTCGCGGCAACAGGCACACGCTGACGGTCAGCCTCGATTTTAGCAACATAGGCAATATGCTCAACTCTAACTGGGGAAGTCCCAAGACGACGCTCCACAACAGCGGCAAGTTCCTTTCGTACAAGGGCAAGACTTCCGACAATGTGCCGCAGTACACTTTGTGCTACGACTCGGAGGGTAAAGCTCCGTATGATGTATGGAGCTACACCTCGAGTGTCAGCAGTACTTGGAAGTTGCAACTTGGAGTTCGCTATACGTTCAATTGAGTCGTCGTTACTGACAGACTTAGATGTGCCAATCTGACTGATTCAAGTCTAGGTTTTACTGATTCGGGTCTGGGCATTTTAGACATTAGATGCTAGGTCTCAAGGCCTAAACTCTAGTTTTATGACTATTACGGCAAGGGCCGGCACATCCCAACAGATGAGTGCCGGCCCTTGCCAATTGTATTGTCTTGCCGTCTTAGAACGGGAAGAGCAAAGGCAAGAAGAATGTCATGACGATGCCCATGATGATTTGCAGAGGGAGGCCCACCTTGACATAGTCCATAAATGTGTATCCGCCAGCTTTCATTACGAGGGCGTTGGGCGGTGTGGAGAATGGCGAAGCAAAACACATCGAAGCGCCCACGGCTACGGCAAAAAGGAATGCTTGCGGATGTACGCCTGCAGCAAGGGCTGCACCGAGTGCTACAGGAGCCATAAGGACAGCGGTGGCCGTATTGCTGATAAACATGGTCAGTAGGGAAGTCGTAAAGTAGACACCGGCCAAAAGTACGGTCGGACCCATACTGCCGAGGCTGCTCACGAGAGCTTGTGAAAGCGCAGCCGAGACGCCAGTCTTCTCCAGTGCGGTCGACATAGGCATCATCGCTGCGATGAGGACGATGCTTTCCCAGTTGATGGTTTTGTAGGCAGCTTCTACATTGCGGAAACATCCACAGAAGACCGTAAGCAACCCAGCGATGATGACTGCCGTTACAGGGTCTACGGGTATGAAATCAAAGACCATCATGCAGACCATCAGAACTAGGATGGCAGCAGCCGTCGGCGCTTTGTAGTCTAGCAGTACGCGGCTTTGCTCCTGGTCAGTATGGCTGATGACTACCCAGTCCTCGCTCTCGCTGTTGAGTTGCTGGAGGTTCTTCCATTCGCCCTGTACGAGCAGCACATCGCCGATGTGGAGAACTTGCGACTTCAGGTCGTCTGTGATGTATTCGCCTCCACGCTTGATGGCCAGGACATTGACCCAATATCGCTTGCGCAGACGCGTCTCTTGTATAGACAGGCCCACATATTTTGAACTTGGCATAGTGACAATTTCAGCCAGCCCCAAGTCGTAGAAACTGAGTTTTGTTTCTTTCTGCTGGACCAGTCCGTAGTCTTGAATAAGGCGATTGCGGTTGTCAGGGCTTCCGATGAGGTAGAGCTGGTCGCCTTCCTGGATGACGGTGTCGCTCCATGCCATATTCTGCGTCACCTCGCGCATCATCGCGAGACGGTGTGGCGTGCGGTTGCGGATTTCGACGACCGAGATGTCGTAGGTGTTCTGCAAACCGAGGCTGGAGAGGCTTTCTCCAATCATCTTGCTGCCAGCGGGTACGAGGTAGGAACACAAGTTTTTGGTGAGGTTGTATTCGTGGACCAAGTCACCTAGCGATTTGCCGTTGCCGCTTTTCTTCTTTGTTTGGGCTTTGGAGAGGAAGATGCGGCTTAGCGGGAAGAGTACGGCCATGCCGACGGCGATGCAGACCACGCCGATGGGGAAGAAGGAGAAGAACGACAAAGGTTCTTCGCCCGCTCCTTGCAGGGCTTCGTCAATAATCAGGTTAGGGGGTGTGCCGATGAGAGTCAGCATGCCGCCGAGGCTTCCTGCAAAGGCCAAAGGCATCAGTAGCCGTGACGCGCTGAATCCTGATTGTGCGGCGATGCTCATTACGATAGGCATCATCAGGGCCACGGTACCCGTGTTGCTGACAAAAGCGCCAATGCCCGAAGTGACGAGCATGACGAGTATGAAGGTGTAAGACTCGCTGCCTTTGGCTAAAGCCATAAGGCGGTTGCCCACCATTTTGGCCAGTCCGGTCTGCATGATGGCTCCTCCGACCACGAAGAGCCCTATCATCATAATGACAATAGACGAAGAGAACCCGGCAAGGGCTTCTTTGGGAGTGAGGATGCCGAAAATCAGGAGTAAGGCGAGTGCTGTGAGCGCTACAATGTCCGAGCGCACGCGCCCCCAAATGAACATAGCGATGGTAAACACAAGTACCGCGATGGTTATCGTCATAGCAAAAGTTAGTTTTAGGGGTATTTTAATGCGTGCAAAGATACGGATTATTTTTGTAACGTGCAAAGATTGCTTACATTATTCCCACATTATTTCCGTAACAGGTAAAGATTGTGCTGTTTGTTTTTGTAACGGACGAAGATAGTCCGCTTGTATTCTGCCGACCGATTCAAGATGTTGTAACACGTTAAGCCTAAGTGTCAAAATACAAATCTTTGGGTAGAAGGAACTGTAAAACGTAATTTTGTCTTGATGGAAACTATGTTATTTGAATCAAAAAACATAACTTTGCACCCGTATAAACAACTACTGGCAAACCGAAGGCCTTGTGTCTCCAAAGACTCTTGGCGTCGATGAAGCGCAACCTTGCTGGCTTGCCCGAGTATTCTTGGTTCAACCTCGTAAAAAACAAGAGATGACAGAAAAATTCAAGGTCCGCAAGGCGCAGGTAGGACAGCGCGTGCGTAGTAAGGTGTCGGCACTATATATGGCGTTGGCCGTAGTGTCGTGTGTTTGTTTGGTGGCAAGCAACATCTTTGTATCCAAACGTTTGGTGTGGGGCTTTACGTGCGGCTTGCTGCTCTTCCCCATCGTATACATCATCGGCGATGTAACCACCGAGGTGTATGGGTTCAAGGCAGCCCGTCGGATGATTTTCATGGGCTTCTTCATGAATTTCGTTGTCGTTCTGACGGGAGCTCTTGCTGCGGTTTTGCCCGGAGTGGAGGGCGACCCCTCGACGGCGGCGATTGACGTGATTTTCCGCATCGACGGGGGTATGGCAATGGTCGTGCTGGGTGCGTCGATGATTTCTTATGTGGTCGGCTCTTTGGCCAATGCTAAAGTTATGCAGGTGATGCGTAGGCGTGACGGCGAACGGCGTTTTTCGCTGCGTGCCATCGTTTCTACACTGGTGGGAGAGAGTGCCGACTCATTTATTTTCTTCCCTGTAGCCTTTATGGGTCAAGTGATGGATGGTCTGATGACATGGGGGGACCTTGGATATATGGTCTTGCTGCAGGTGACGTTCAAGACCCTCTATGAAATTGTTGTTCTGCCTGTGACGCTGAGGGTGGTGAAGACCGTCAAGCGGATAGAGGAACAACCCTAAACGGGAATGTGTAGGAAAACCCCGCCAAGATAAACGATAGGAATAACGAAGCAAAGCGTATGGTTGGCATAGGAGATACATTGGTCAGCGAAGACATTCTGAAGGAAGCCTTCTGTTGCGATTTGTCTGTCTGTAAGGGAGGATGTTGTAATTCGGAGGGCGAAAGCGGAGCGCCGCTGGATGAAGATGAACTGGATGTCATGCGGGCTTTGGTGGAAATCGTTTGGGACGATTTGACTCCGCGTGCACAAGAGGTAATCCGAGAGCAAGGTCCCTATTTTAAGGATGGTGCGGGTGATTGGGTGACCTCAGTAGTCGATGGCAGGGACTGTGTGTTCTGCACCTATCCGTCCGACGCTGAGTGTCTTGCTGCCGGAGTGCCGACCGGAGCGTGCCTTTGCGCTATCGAGAGGGCATTCCGTGCCGGAAGGTTCGTGACCCATCCGACTTATCGTGGCGGCACTGTCCCCTTTATGAAGCCCGTGTCTTGTCATCTTTATCCCATCCGGCTGAAGCCATTGGGCGACTATCTGGCTCTTAACTACGACGAGCAGGTCAAAATGTGCGGTTGTGCCATTCGATTGGGCCGCAAGCATAACATCCGTCTCTATCAATGTGTCAAGGATGCCCTTGTGCGGCGCTTCGGACAGACCTGGTACGACGAACTCGAAGTCTGCGTTCGGGAGTTGGACAAAGCAGGAATATTGTAGGGCGTAAGTTACAAAAATAGATAAAAAAGTCTGCGAATTTGATTGTTCGCGGACTTTTTTATGCAAAAAGCATCCGTAAAATACAAAAAAGTAGGCAGAAAGTTGTCTATGATGGAATAAATTGGTATCTTTGTCCGGAATTTTAGGACAAATGAATGAGATAAATCTCTTCGGACCGTTGTTGGGTAATCTGCGTGCGCAGGTCGAAACAATCAGGCAACGCTGCCTAAAGGCCGAGGCTCAAGTAGCTGAGCTGGAGGCCGACAAGGCAGGGATGCAAGAGCGAACCAGGCAGTTGGAAGAAGAAAATCGCATTTTGACCGAAAAATACCAAAACCTGCGGGCTGGCACGGCATCTGTAGCGTCGGCCAAGGAGATTGAAGATCTCCGGAGCAGGTATCTCGCCATGATACGCGAGATAGATGAGTGCATTGACAAGCTGGACGGCAAGCCCAAACCGCTTCCGAAATAGCTTTTAGGCGGGAGAGACCCACCCAGTGAACAATGTCGGAAACTATAAAGATCAATATACAGGTAGGCGAAGTCAAGCATCCTCTTACCGTGGCAAAGGAGGAGGAGCCCATCTTCAGGGAGGCAGCCCGTGTGGTAAACGAGCGCGTGGTCTCTTATCAGACCAAATATCGTGCTGCCAAGTTGCCCCGCGACTTCATAATGGCTTTCGCTGCTTTAGATATTGCGGCCCGGTTTGTGCGTTTGCAGCACACTACCGATGTCCGTCCGGTAGAAGAAGCACTTCAAGAACTGACCAAACAGCTAGAAGACTTTAATCGGGGACACTGACCTGTACTTTCCATCTGCAACAACTCTTCTGTCTTTGCTTATTGCCCATGGCCTCAGTCAATGGACACAACTTTCTATATATACACGTTAAGATATGATAAATATAATTGTAGCCGCATTCTTGGGTATCATCCTGGGCGGTGCCATAGTGCTTTTAGTTTGGACTCAAGTCCTGAAGAAAACGCAGAAGCGGGCTTTGTCTGAGGCCAAACAAGAAGGCGAAATACTGAAAGAAAAGAAACTGTTGGAGGCTAAGGAGAAAATCAGCCACATGCACAGCGAGTTGGACCGACAGGCCAACCAGCGCATCCAGAAGATTCAGCAGAACGAGCAGAAGGTTCGTCAGATGCAGCAGCAGGCCCAGCAGACACAACAGTCGCTCGATGACAAAATCGCTGCTAACGACCGCACACGCGAGACGCTGCAGCGACAGCTCGAGATGGTCGAGCAGAAGAAGCAGGAGGCTGAAGCCCGTATTGCTGAGGGCCGCAAGATGCTCGAACAGATAGCCGGGCTAAGTGTAGATGAGGCCAAGCAGAAGCTTGTCGAAAGCCTGAAGGACGAAGCTCGGACGGAAGCCCAAAGCTACATCAACGAAATCATGGACGATGCGCGTCTGACAGCGAACAAGGAGGCCCGCTCCATCATCATCAAGACCATTCAGCGTGTCGCAAGCGAGACGGCTGTCGAGAATGCCGTCACAGTGTTCCATATCGATAGCGATGAGGTCAAAGGCCGCATCATCGGTCGTGAGGGCCGTAATATCCGGGCTCTCGAGGCCGCTACCGGAGTCGAGATTATCGTCGACGATACTCCCGAGGCCATCGTGCTTTCTTGTTACGACCCTGTGCGTCGTGAAGTGGCCCGCCTGGCCTTGCACCAGCTTGTACTGGACGGCCGCATCCATCCGGCCCGCATCGAGGAGATTGTGGCAAAGGTGCGCAAGCAGCTTGAGGAGGAAATCGTCGAGACGGGCAAGCGTACGGCCATCGATATGGGCATTCACGGCTTGCATCCTGAACTGATTCGTCTGATAGGCAAGATGAAATATCGTTCCAGCTACGGACAGAACCTGCTCCAGCACGCCCGCGAGACCGCTAACCTCTGTGCTATCATGGCTGCCGAACTCGGACTGAATGTCAAGAAGGCACGCCGCGCAGGTCTCTTGCACGATATCGGCAAAGTGCCTGACGACGAACCGGAACTGCCGCACGCAGCTTTGGGCGCCAAACTTGCTGAAGAGTATCACGAGAAGCCGGATATCGTCAATGCCATCGCTGCCCATCACGAGGAGTGCGAAATGACCTCTATCATAGCGCCTATTGTGCAGATATGCGATGCCATCTCTGGCGCCCGTCCGGGTGCTCGCCGAGAAATAGTCGAGGCATATATCAAGCGTCTGAATGACCTTGAGAACCTCGCTCAGTCTTATCCCGGTGTCGTCAAGGCGTATGCCATTCAGGCAGGCCGTGAACTGCGAGTCATCGTAGGTGCGGACAAGATAAGCGATGCTGAGACTGAACAACTTTCGACCGAAATCGCAACCAAGATCCAGAAAGAAATGACCTATCCGGGTCAGGTGAAGATTACCGTCATCCGAGAGACTCGTGCCGTCAGCTACGCCAAGTAATTCGGTTAATAGACCCTTTATTAGCTTGAGTTATGAATAAGTGCGAAAACTGTCGGCAGAACAAGCCCCAGATGGTCTATGACTATATGGATGATGCCCCAGAACTGGTAGGGGAGTGTCCGTATGTCGAGGTCCAGTTCAAGAACACCCGCAAGGGCTACTACTTGAACAAGGAGAATCTGGACTTGCACAAGGGGGATTGGGTGGCTGTCGAGAGCAATCCCGGCCACGATATCGGTGAGGTGACGCTGACCGGTTATTTGGTCCACTTGCAGATGAAGAAGGCGAATTTCCGTTTTGACGACCCCGAGGCTGTCAAGAAGGTGTTTCGCTTGGCGCACCAACAGGATATGGAGCGCTACAAGGAGGCCAAGGCCAAGGAACAGGATACGATGATACGCAGTCGCCAGATTTCCAAAGACCTCGGACTGGAGATGAAGATTGGCGATGTCGAGTATCAGGGCGATGGACAGAAAGCCATTTTCTACTATATAGCCGACGGGCGTGTGGACTTCCGTCAGCTTATCAAGGTGCTGGCCGAAGCCTTCCATATCCGCATCGAGATGAAGCAGATTGGAGCTCGGCAGGAGGCAGGGCGCATTGGCGGCATTGGGCCGTGTGGTAGGGAACTGTGTTGTGCCAAGTGGTTGACCAAGTTCCAAAGTGTCGGCACGGCAGCTGCGCGATTCCAGGACCTGTCGCTCAACCCGCAGAAACTGGCCGGTCAGTGTGCCAAGTTGAAGTGTTGTATGAACTTTGAGGTCGACTGCTATATGGAAGCGCAGCACGATTTCCCGTCCAAAGACATTGTGTTGCAGACCCGCGATGCGGATTACTATCTCTTCAAACAAGACACTTTGGCCCGGACGATTACATACAGTACATCTAAGTCGGGGCCGTTCAACACTGTTACCATTTCTGCACGTAGGGCCTTCGACATCATCGAACTTAATAAGCATGGTCAAAAGCCAGAGAGCCTGCAAGCCGCAGGCAAAGAGGAGGAGATGCCGCAGTTTACCGATGGTGTTGGCGACGAGGAGCTGACTCGTTTTGACCGTACCCGGCGGAAGAAAAGCAAACCAAACCGTAAGGGAGGCTCGAATCCTTCTCCATCAGGAAATTCCAACAACTCCGGTAGCCGCCGAGACAGCGGCTCCCGCCATCAGAGCCGCAATCGCAACGGCCGCAATTCAAATGAAGACAAACCGAATACTCCTCCTGCCAATCCTATCGGCAGTGCTTCTGCTGACGTCGTGCCACAATGATGGTATCGTGTATGATCATTCGGCCGATGTCAGTACTGAGCGATGGACGCCGGCCGATACTTGTGGTTTTGACATACGAGTTCGTGAAACGGCCATTCCTGGCAGTCTTGTCACCAATCGGACAGACTACACGCTCGACCTGTCAGTCCGTTACGTGCGCACCTATCCATGCCAAGCTCTTCCGTTGCATCTGATGGTCGACGGACAGCGCGAGTATTTGGTTACATTGCCCTTGGCCGATTCCTTGGGACTTCCTAATGGCGACTGTTGGGCGGAGAGTTACACCAAGCAGTTCGTCATCCGCAATCTGACTATACAGTTCCCCGACACGGGGCTTTGGCAACTCAACGTCTGGCCCGACACTACTTGCATCGGCATCCGTTCCATCACAGTAACCCTCCGCTAACTCCCGGAGGGTTTCTGATTTTATCAACTCCTCTTACGGCACCCAAAGTCGGGTGAAGTATTTAACTCGACCTCCTTCTATTCGCACTCGGAGGAGCTCGGGTGGGAAGGTGTGCATATAGTCGGGCAGATGCTCTAGGTATTCTCTTTGGCTTGTGCGGATAGTGTCGTATGGGTCTGTATACAACTTTCCGCAATAGGCGATGACAAAGTCGCTGTCCAGCGGCAGAGTTATGCTTCCCTCTGGTGTGTAGTACGAATAGTCGTCCATGCCTAAGGCGCGGTAGGTGCCGCCCTGCTCAGAAGCACAAAGCTCCGCTCCGCCCGATTCCACGCCTCCATTGATGACGACAAAACTGCCGATGTGCGCCAGCGAGTCAATGATGAGATGCTGGCCATCAAAGACGATGGTGTCGCCCAGACATAGAGTGCTAACTTCCACGGCATCATATAGATCCTCGCTGTAGATGGTCAACGTCAGCGTGCTGTCCTCCCAGTCGAAGTCTGCTAGAGAGCAACTGGCTGGCACCGTTGCATCGGTCATGGTCTTCAGGTCAATACCAGACGGCAGAGGTGCTATGACATTGTGATGCTTCTCAGGCGAGCAAGCCACTGTGACAAACATTAAGGTCACGACGGAAAATAAGTCTTTTATTTTCATAATTGGGTGGGTAGGTCTTTCAATATATACACATAGTAATAGTACATATACAACGTACAGATGCGAGATTTGTTGCGCTCTTAGTTTCCGATTGGAGATTTCACCTTGCATCCACGATGCGCGATTTCGATTGTCGCTCTCTTCTGCTGACCAGGAGACATCTAGTCATCAAGCCTCTCTTCAAGCCTTTGACTGACGAATCTTGATTTTGTGGCGCATTGGCGAAATTAGGAAATGGCATAGTAGCTGTAAAGACTACTATGCCAAGTGTTTATATCCGAAATGGGCGTGCTATATGGTGCGCTGACCAATTGCCTGAGCGGAATCGGCTTACTCGCAATCCATTTCCGTATGCAATCAATTCCCGTATGCAATCAATTCCCGTCTGGCTTGGTTACATCAAGGTCGGTAGAAGG
>CAVFPF010000036.1:0-16150 GCA_963624265.1 bacterium
TTACGAACGTTCGTCTTTTGTGCCGGCTGCCCTCGTGCCCCATGAGCGATATCCGGGTGCAAAGATACGGCATCAGCGTCGCGCCACTGTCCGCAAACGTCCGATTTGTCCGCAAACGTCCGATTTGTCCGCAAACGTCCGATTTTTTCAGCTTTTTCTGCCTATGGCTCGGCGTCAAGTTCGGTGATGCGGTGACGGATGTGACAATTGTGACAGCGTTTTTTTAAAACCCTTATATACACGTGGTCGGTCAGAGTGATGATTTAAAAAATTTCCTGCCCGCGCGTAAGGAAAAGTTTAAAAACATCTGTCATCGCTGTCACATCTGTCACACTTTGCCGGGTGCCTTAGCCTCAAGCCTACTCCGCCGTCCTATCAGAAAATCTTGGCAGCAATCATTTGCCTTCTTGTAGTTTTAATCGTCAATGATCAAGCCTCCGGACCTCGAATATTCTGACTCGTCAGAGAGTCCTTGTTTGTCTGTCGTCTGACGTTAAAGACACAAAGAAAGGAGCGATTATCCGAAGATGTTGCCCTCGACGTAGGCGCTGCCAGATTGGCTCTGCGGAGCGGTACTAAGGCCGCAAAGGTCATCATACGAACGGCTATAGGCCGGCAAATTTTCGAGGCGAGTAGCGAGCTGCTCGTCCGACAGGTCGTCCTTGTCGAAGATGTAGAAGTTCTTCCTGATCTGGTTCATCCGCATTTCCTCTTCCGTTTCCTCGTCGTAATACGTGCCGATGGTCTTGGCCTTCTTCTGCGTGGGCGTCTCTCTGATGTCATCCACTTCGAAGCCTGCCGCAAGTATGATGAAGCGCACTTTGTCTTCGAGGGTGTCGTCTTGCAAAGCTCCCCAGATGACCTCGATGTCCGGCCTCAGCTTGTCTACAAAGCGGGTAACTTCGTTCATCTCTTCCATAGACGGCTGACATTGTGCCGAATAGCAGATTTCGAACAGCAGACGTTTGGCGTTCGTGATCTTGTTGTCTTGCAGCAATGGAGATACGATGGCTTCGTTGATGGCTTGTGTCACACGGTTTTCGCCGGAGGCTTCGCCCATAGAGATCAAGGCGACGCCACTGTTCTCGAGCGTTTTCTTGACATCGGCGAAATCGAGGTTGATATAACCGACCTTGTTGATGATGTCGGAGATGCTGCGTGTGGCACGCGTCAGGGTGTCGTCGGCTTTCTTGAATGCATTGAAGAACTCCAGGTCCGGGTAGATGTCTATGAGCCGGTTGTTGTTGACGACGAGAAGGGCATCCACATATTTGCGGATTTCCTCCACGCCTCTTAGTGCCATCTCGATTTTCATCTGTCCCTCGAACTTGAATGGGATAGTCACGATGCCTATGGTGAGGATGCCCATGTCGTGGGCTATACGGGCTACGACAGGTGAGGCCCCCGTACCTGTGCCTCCGCCCATGCCGGCTGTGATGAAGATCATCTTGGTCCCGTCGTTCAAAGCGTTGCGGATGGCCTCTTCATACTGGAGGGCGTACTCCCGCGCCTTTTCGGGCTGGGCTCCTGCACCCAGTCCTTCGTCAGAAATCTGCAGTTTCTGCGGAACGGGCGAGTCTTCGAGTGCGGCTTTGTCTGTATTGATGATGAGGAAAGTCACGTCCTCAATACCTTCGTTGTACATGTTGCGGACAGCGTTGGAACCGCCACCGCCTACTCCTGCCACCTTGATGATAGATTTCTGCTGGTCGTCCGTTTCGGCATATCCGAACTGAAGGGTGTCTTGCGTATTGTTTTCCATATTGTGGAGTTGCGACTTATTGTTGTCTGATGTGAATATTGATGTGGGTTAATTCTCACCCCCGCTTATGTGAAACAAATCCTCGAAGAGGGTGCGGGTTGCCCCTTTCAGCTTTCCCTTTGTGCCTGTCCGACCGCTATTGTCCGGTTCGACGTTTTGTGGCTGTGTCGCTTTTTCTTCTTCGAAACAAGAATCCGTGCAGTGGTCGAGCATCGTCATGATCGAAGACATAGAGGGGTCGTTGTCAGAAGAGTTGTAGCATAGCGTACTGCAACTGCGGGTGCTTACCGGGCTTATTTCCAACCGTTTCTCGAAGAGTTCGTGCAGACCTTTCTGTACGGAACACCCGCCTGTCAGCACGCATCCGCCGGGCAGTTGGCCTTTGTATCCGGATTGTTCCAGCTGATGGGCGACGTTGGCGATTATCTCTTCGTACCGTGCAGCGACGATGACGTTCAGTTCTTTTGGCGGGATAGTGGAGGGACTTGAGGTGTTCTTGTCCGCCGGACGGGAAGCGTCGCTCCATGTGATCTTCTGATTCTCGGCCTCTTCGACCCGCAGCCCTTTGGAAGCGATGTCGCGCGTCACGGCATTGCCGCCGAGCGGAATGACGGTCAGGAAACGCAGTTTGCCTTCTTTCCAGATGGATATGGTGGTGAGTTGTGCACCCATATCTACCAGCAATGTTCCGCCAGACCTTTCGTCTTCGGTCAGGATGTCGTTTTGCACAAGCGGCAGCACATGCCAGCCTGCTATCTTGAGTCCGGCTTTCTCCATTACGTTTTGTATGCCTTGTCTGAGCTGGCTTTTGGCCAGGATGAGCTGATGATGCCCGATGACCTGTTGACCGGAGATTTCCTCTCCGTTATTATAGAGGTCGATGATGTCGTAGCCCGAGATGCTGAGATGCCGGCTTTGGTCTTCCATCTGCTGGATGGTTTTTTCCGGGACAAACAGCTCGTTGCCCAGGAGGGCAGATGGGCAGTACTCCATACTGTGCATGGATATGCCACAGATGCCGACGTATGCGGAACTCAGGTTGACGTTGCTATGCTCTTTGATGCGGTTGTTGAGTTTGCCCACAAGGTTTTTGATACGGACGGCGGTCTCATCGGCATTGACGACCCATCCATGTCGGATGCACCCTGCTGTAGGGACAGACTCTACCGCCATCACGGTGTGGCGGCCTTTCTTGTCGATTTGGGCCACAGCGGCGCTGATGTGCGATGAACCGAACTGTATAGCGGCGGTTAAGGTTTCCATTCGAAATATTCTGTTTTTTTATTTATAGCGTTTTGCGTTGTGTTTTAGCGTTTTACGGCCACCACCTGGTTGTTGAATTTCAGATTGATGGTCTTGTATGTGTTCCACCCTTTCGTCTCAAGGACTTCCTTCTCGAAGACCTCGTAACGGGCGAGTTTCTTTTCGAAGTTGTCGATTGAGCCCAACAGGATGGTGAAATCACCTTTGCGCGGCACCAACCGGATGCTTTGGTCTTCATCGATGTAAATCTGTACAATCCGGTGACGCCACTTTTTGTTCGCCTTGAGGAACTTGGCGAACTCATAGAGAGGGCCGGTGGCTGTCTCTTTCGTGACATAGCCGGTGACGAGCGGGACGCTGACGGCGTGCCGGGTCGCCTTGTAGGGCATCAGCCTGCCGTCTGTGTCGAGGTAGACATCAGACGAGAGCCTGTTGCTCTTGATGCGCATGATGGGCTTGCGCTGATAGATGTCGATGCGCATGGTGCCGCTGGGCGTGGGATAGCAGTCGGCATTGCCAATCAGGCTGTTCTGCTCCAACACCTTTTCAAGACGATAGGCATTGAAATCGCTGATCTTCTTGCCGACAGGGTTCAGCGACATCGAACTGTGGATGATGCGCATCACGTCGCGGTTGCCCACAAACTGCGATTCCGCACTGTCGCAGATGACCACGTCCAGTTTGCTGACCACTCGCTCGGGCTGCCCAATACGCCACACGTATCCGCACACAGCCAGATAGGCAATGAGAACTATGACGCCGAATATCTTCAGTATGCGTTTGAACATCTTACGGTTTTTACTTCAGCACATCTTGTTTTTAGCCCTTCTTTATTTCAGCACCTCATACACTTTGGGCACAAGCCGCTCAATGTCGGTGCCTGCCCCCATCATGACGACCACGTCGAGGTCTCCTTTGGCGCGGAGTCCCTGCAAGTGGCTCACCACCTCGTTCGTGTCGATGACGTAGCGCTCAGCCTGTATGCCCTTCTTCGCATCCTCGGCCTTGATCTTGTCGAGCAGCCACTCAGAGGTGATGCCCGGAATGGGTTTCTCGCGGGCCGGATAGATGGGGATGAGGACAGTGCGCTGCGGTATGCCCAAAGCCTGGGCGAAACCGTCGGCCAGGTCGTGTGTGCGTGAATAGAGGTGAGGCTGGAAGACTACGGTCACCTTTCGGCCTTCGAACAGTCGGCCGACAGAAGTCAGGCTTGCCCGAATCTCGTCGGGGTGATGGGCGTAGTCGTCAAGGAGCACGAAGTCCGGACGGTTGATGTAGAAGTCAAAGCGGCGTTTTGCTCCGCCGAAACTCTTCAACCCTTCGCGAAGTTCGGTCTCTGTGCATCCGTTCAGCAGACAGACGGTCAAGGCTGCCGTGGCGTTGTCGACATTGACGGGCACGGGCACACCGGGTTCGAGGTCGCGGAGTACTATCCCTTCCTTGCGGGCCACGTAGTCGAAGCGGATAGTGCCGCCTCCGATGCGGATGTTTGTGGCATAGTAGTCGGCTTCTTCGGTCGATGAGTATTCGGCATAGCGGGCGTGCGGGTCAAGTTGCGAGCAGTCGACCTTGATGCCCTTGTGCTTGAGCAGCATTCCGTCAGGGCGAACCAGCGAGACGAAGTGCGCGAAACTCTCGCGGTAGGCTTCCTCCGTGCCGTAGATGTCGAGATGGTCCGGGTCACACGCCGTGATGACGGCGGTGTAGGGCGAGAGCGTATGGAACGAACGGTCGAACTCGTCGGCCTCGATGACCGTGAGGTCGCTTTTGTCAGACAGCATCAGGTTCGAGTCGTAGGGCTTCAGAATGCCGCCCAGGAAAGCGTTGCAGTCCACATGACTTTGCTTGAGGATGTGCGCTATCATGCTCGATGTCGTGGTCTTGCCGTGTGTGCCGGCCACGCAGATGCCGCGCTTCTCGCGGGTGATGATGCCGAGCAGCTCGCTGCGCTTGACGACCTTGAACCCGTTCTGCCGGAAGTAGCAGAGTTCGCCGTGGTCTTTCGGAATGGCAGGCGTGTAGCAGACAAGCGTGTCAGCCGGATCTTTGAAACAGGGGTCTACGGCATCGATGTTGTCTTCGAAATGGATTTGTATTCCTTCGCTGATGAGCTGGTCGGTCAAGGTAGACGGAGTCCTGTCGTAGCCCCCTACCCGATAACCGTTTTCGTTGAAGTAACGTTCGAGTGCCGACATGCCGATGCCGCCGGCCCCTACAAAATATAGACTTTTCATTTCTTTCCTTTCTCTTTGACGATTTCGATGACTATTCTGGCAATGGTTTCGGCTGCCCCGAAACGGCCGAGCTTGGCGGCATTCGCTTCAAACCGATGTATGCGGTCCGTGTCGTTGATGAGGGCGATGGCCTCGTCTGTCAAACGCCGGGGCGCTTCTGCATCCGGACAAAGGATGGCGGCATCGGCTTGCGAGAGAACCCGCGCGTTGGCCGTCTGGTGGTCTTCGGCGGCTGTAGGCAGCGGCACGAAGATGGCTGCTTTGCCCAGCAGGCACACCTCGTTGACCCCGCCTGCTCCGGACCTGGAGATGACGACATCGGCAGCGCGGTAGGCCATGGCCATATCGCTGACAAACACCGTGGGGTGTACGTGCTCTGCGCCTGATGAGCGGACGGCGTCTTCCCACTTTGTGCCGTCGGCCTTGCCGGTTTGCCACAGCACCTGTATGCCCGCCTTCTCCAGCTTGTCGAGCCCGGCGGCAATGGCATTGTTAACGCTGCGTGCACCCAGGCTTCCGCCCGTGATGAAGAGCGTCTTGCGGTCTGGCTCCAAGCCCAGTGCTATGCGTGCTTCTTGTGGCGTGGCCTTGCACTCCAGGAGTTTCTGCCGTACGGGATTGCCGGTCATGATGATGCGGTCGGCCGGGAAAAAACGCTCCATGCCGGGATAGGCAACACATATCTTCTCGGCATCCTTGGCGAGCCGTTGGTTGGTCACACCGGCAAAACCGTTCTGCTCCTGCAGGATATAGGGAACGCCCAGGGCGTGGGCGGCTTTAAGTGCAGCGGCACTCGCATAGCCGCCTACTCCGACGGCGATATCCGGCTGGAAGTTGCGGATTATCGTCTTGGCGCGTCGTATGCTTCGGTACAGATCCCATAGCACCTTGACATTGCCGGGATGGAAGAGGGGACGGATAAAGCCGCGCACCGGCAGTCCGATGATTTTGTAACCCTCGGCCGGCACTTTCTCCATCTCCATTCTGCCCAGTGCCCCGATGAAGAGGAACTCTGCGTCCGGGTCTGCCTCGCGAATGGCATTGGCTATTGATACTGCGGGGAAGATGTGGCCACCGGTGCCACCTCCGCTTACGAGAACCTTCATATTGTTCTATCAGTTTTACTGTTCTTTTTCTTCTTCACTTTCCTTTTGCTTTTCCATCTCTTTCTCCTTCATGATGCTATGGCTCAGACCGAAGAGTATGCCGAATTCGGCCGAGGTAGCCACAATCGACATGCCGCCACGGCTGATGAGAGGCAACGGCTGGCCGGTGACGAACATAGCGTCGGCACAGACGCCCATGTGAATCAGGGCCTGGACGACCATCATCAGCGGGAAGCCTATCATCAGCAGCCGCTTGCGGGGGTCTTCGGTCTTGATCGAAATCCTGTAGCATCGCCAAAGCAAGATGAAGTAGAGCAGCATGACGATGATGGCGCCCTCGACGCCTGTCTCCTCGAAAATGATGGCGTAGATGTAGTCGGAGAAGGCTTCCGGCAGATGGTCTCTCATTTGGCTTTCGCCGAAGAAACGGCCGTATCCGTTGCTGTTGGCAATGGCCATGTGGGCGTACAGTTCCTGTGCGTTGTCGTCGTTGATGTCTTGCTGCCAAAGCGGCACATCACTGCCGTCGAAGAGACGCTGCTCCCACGTGTTGGCGCGGTCCAGGAATCCGATTTCGGTGTAATGCGAACCTCCGGCGGTCTCGTTGCTCGAGTTGACGGTGTGGAGCAGGAAAAGCAGTAAGACACCGATGACGCCCAAGACGCCCAGTGCGAACAGCGTGCGCCACAGGTAAGCCCATTTGACCTTGCCGAGAAACAGGATAAAGACAGACGTAATGCCCATGATCAAGGCGGTCGAAAGGTTCTGCGGAACGATAGGACCTATGGCCAAAGCCATGAGCAACAGCATGAGGCCGTAGATGCGCAGTTCCGTGTTCTTTTGGAAGTACTTCAGCCGGGTGTAGGTCTCCCGCTTCACCGTAAGCCCTGCACATAGCACAGTCACCAGACCGGCCTTGCAGAACTCAACGGGCTGGAAGCCGAAAATCTCGCGTGTGGCGCCTTTCATGCTGTGGCCGAACACGGGCATAAGCAGCATCAGGGCGACGCCGAACACATACGCCAAACCGCCGAGTATGACGACATAAGAGGTCCTGGCACTCGACAGCGACTGCAGGGGCAGTACCAAACAGAAGAATCCTGCCACCAGGAATGTGGTGTGGCGCACCAGCGGATTGTCGTTGGTAATCTGCTTGTAGGCCAAAGTGCTTGAGGCACTGGCGATTTCGACCACAGAGATGAAGAGCAGTATGAAGTAAATGCCCCATATCCAGTGGTCGCCGCCCATCAGCGAGCTTAGGTAGCTTTTCTTGTTGTCCAATTTGCGTATTGTGTTTTAGTCTGTTGCTTGTTTAGTCTCCCGGCCTCGGCCGAAGCAGAAAGCCCTGACAACTCATTGCCGGTGCTTGCCTCATTGCCGTTACTTGTCTGCCGCTTCCCATTCGGCCACGATGGCCTTCATCTGGTCGCCGCGGTCTTCGTAGCTCTTGAAGAGGTCGAACGAAGCGCAGCAAGGGGAGAGGAGGACGGTGTCGCCGGGACGGGCGAATGCGCGGCACTTGTCGAGGGCTTCGCGCATGGACAGGGCATCGGCGACGGGTTTGCCCATCTTGTCGAAGAAGTCGTGCAGCTTCTCGTTGTGCAGACCCATATAGACGAGTGCCGTGCAGCGGGTGCGGACCAGTTCCTCGATTTCGGTGTAGTCGTTGCCCTTGTCCTTGCCGCCCAGTATCAGGACGGTCGGGGTTTTCATGCTCATCAACGCGTACCAGCAGGAGTTGACGTTGGTGGCCTTCGAGTCGTTGATGTAGGTGACTCCGTCTATGGTGCCGCACTTCTCGAGCCGGTGTTCCACGCCCTTGAATGTCTTGAGCGCCTGCCGGATTTGCTCTTCCTTGACCCCTGACAGACCGGCGGCGATAGTGGCTGCCATGGTGTTGTAGAGGTTGTGTGGACCGGGCAGAGGCAGGTCGGCGAGGTCGATGGCGATGGTCTGGCCAGCCAGGTTGACCACCATCTTGCCTTCGTTGATGCAGGCTCCGGGCGTGAGCGAGCCGCCGAGTTCCTGAGCGTCCTTGCCGCTGAATGGAATCATCTGCATCTGGAGCGGGCTGCGCTTCTCGATCTCTTTGGTCACGACGGGGTCTTCGTGCCAGTAGATAAAGTGCTCCTTAGGCCCCTGGTTCTGCAGGATGCGCATCTTGGCATCGATATAGTTCTGCATTTCGAAGCCGTAGCGGTCGAGGTGGTCGGGGGTGATGTTCATAATGACCGAGACGTCGGCCTTGAAGTCGTACATATTGTCCAACTGGAAGCTCGAAAGTTCGATGACGTAGTAGTCGAAGTGCTCTGTCGCTACCTGGTAGGCCAAAGACCTGCCGACATTGCCGGCCAGGCCAACGTTGAGCCCGGCAGACTTGAGGATGTGGTAAGTCATCATCGTGGTCGTGGTCTTGCCGTTGGAACCCGTGATGCAAATCATCTTGGCGTCAGAGTAGCGTCCGGCAAACTCGATTTCGCTGATGACGGGTGTGCCCTGCCCGATGAGTTTGGCGACCAGAGGCGCCGTCAGCGGAATGCCCGGCGACTTGATGACCTCGTCGGCATTGAGTATGAGCGACTCGGTATGGGCGTGACCTTCCTCGTAGTCGATGTGCCAGTCGTCAAGCCATTGCTTGTACTTGTCCTTGATGGGCGACATGTCGCTGAGGAACACGTCGAACCCTTCCTTCTTGGCCAGAACGGCAGCACCTGCGCCGCTCTCTCCGCCACCTAAAATGACTATTCTTTTCATATCAGTATTGCTTTCTTATTTATGTCTAACCTATTGTCAAAGTCAAAATATGGCCAAAGCCAAACGTAATGTAATTAAAAAGTGCCGTCAAAGCCATCGTCTCGCTGCGCCGTCATCTGATCTTGAGCGTCATGATGGCAAAGGCTGCCATGATGAGGGTCGTAATCCAGAAGCGCATCGTGATGCGGTTCTCGTGCATGCATCCGCGTATGCGCCGGAAGGGAATGCGCGAGATGTTGATGCCCTGGCTTTCCATCTTCTCGGCCAGTGCCGCCGTGATGCGGAACGAGTCGTGTATCGGCGTGCGCATGAAGAGGCGCCACTTCTGTCCGCGCTTGTTGCCCATCTTGGCGTACTGTGTCTGCAGAAGCACAGACAGGCTCTCGGCGAGGAAGACGAAGCAGATGATGGGGATAAGCAGTTCCTTGTGGATAATCATGGCAATGACGCCGATCACGCCGCCGATGGCCAGCGAGCCGGTATCGCCCATAAATATCTGCGCCGGATAGGTGTTGAACCACAGGAATCCGACCAAAGCTCCGATAAAGCCTGCGATGAAGACCACCAGCTCCTGTGAGCCCGGTATGAACATGATGTCGAAGTAGTCGGCCCAAATGGCGTGGCCCGAGAAGTAGGCCAAAGCGCCGAAGGCCAGAAACATCAGCATGGAGTTGCCGGCGCACATGCCGTCGAGGCCGTCGTTGAGGTTGGAGCCGTTGCTCACCGCCATCACGATGAAGGTCGTCATCAGCACAAAGAAGGCCCATCCGGCAGCCTGCTGCCATTCGCCAAGAAAGGCGAAGAAGCCTGCGTAGTCGAGGTTGTGGCTCTTGATGAAGGGCAGGGTGGTGTAAGTCGACTTGATGAGTTCGCCGCCTTCACGGATGACGATGTCTGGACTCAGCCAAAGCACCAGTCCGACACTTAGACCCAAGACGAACTGCCCGAGGAGCTTGTAGACGGGGCGCATGCCGTTCTTGTTGCGCGCGCGGTAGTCTGCGCTGCGGCCGCGGAACTCGCTCAGCCACTGCACTGCGCGGGGAAGCCGGTCGTAGTCCTTGGTGTGTGCCTTCAGCCAGTCGTCGAGGAATCCGAGCGCCCCCAGCCATACCGTGCTGATAAGCATCATAATCATGTAGATGTTGCGCAACCGTCCGAAGAGGAGACTCGGCACGATGGTGGCCACGATGATGATGACGCCGCCCATGGTGGGCACGCCGACTTTGCCCGTGTTGAAGGGGTCGGTCGCCGCATCGCGCTGCACTTCCACCCGGTTGTGGCGCTTCATGTAGTTGATGAACCAGTTGCCGAACATCGTCGAGATGATGAGGCTCAGTATCAGTGCGGCTATTGCCCGCGTCGACGTGTAGCCCCACATGCCGGCTCCCGGTATGTCGAACGTTTCGTTCAGATATCTGAAGAAATAATACAGCATTCTTTATGTCGTTTTCTTATGCTTGTCGTTTCTTGTTTGTCGGGCTTCAGTTGGCAGGTTTCTCTGTGTTCGGTTTCACTTTGCCGTTTTTCACTTTGTCTGTCTTCGCTTCGCCCGGTTCACTTTGCCAGACTTCTCTCTGCCGGCCATTAGCCGTAGTTCTGGCTCCTGGCTGTCAGAGGCCCAAAGCCTCGCGCACCACCTCGTGGTCGTCGAAGTGGTGTTTCGTCCCCTTCACGTCCTGATAGTCCTCGTGTCCCTTTCCGGCCACCAGAATTACGTCGTCCTTTTGGGCGAGGGCGATGGCGGTCCGGATGGCTTCGCGGCGGTCGCAGATGCAGAGCGTCTTGTCGCGCAGCTGGTCTGTGTCGAGACCGGCCTGCATGTCGTTGAGAATGTCTTCGGGTTCCTCAAAGCGAGGGTTGTCGGAGGTCAGGATGAGCTTGTCGCTGCGCAGTCCGGCTTCTTTGGCCATGATGGGCCGTTTGCCTTTGTCGCGGTTGCCTCCGCAGCCCACTACGGTGATGACGCGGCCTGCGCTGCGGTTGTCGAGTATCTCGCGGATCGTGTCGAGCACGTTGACCAAAGCGTCGGGTGTATGGGCGTAGTCGATGATGGCCGAGAAGCCCTTCGGCGAACGGATGGACTCGAAGCGGCCGTTGACGGGCAGCAGTTCTGACATCTTGACGAGCACCTCGTGGTCGTCGGCGCCCAGTTCGCGGGCAGCGCCGTAGACGGCTGCGAGGTTCGAGGCGTTGAACCTGCCCACAAAGTGCGTGACCACGTGCGTGCCGTTGAGCAGCAGCTCCATGCCCTCGAAGGCCTCTTCCACCACTTTGACCTGATAGTCGGCAGCCGTGCGGACGCTGTAGTAGCGCTTGCGTGCACGGGTGTTCTGCAGCATGACCTCGCCGTTGCGGTCGTCAAGGTTGCTGAGGGCAAAAGCCTCCTTCTTCAGGTTGTCGAAGAACGACTTCTTGGCGCGCAGGTAGTTCTCGACCGTCTTGTGATAATCCATGTGGTCGCGGGTGAGGTTGGTGAAGATGCCTCCGTCAAAGTCGAGGCCGCCGATGCGCTTCTGGTCGGCCGAGTGGCTCGACACCTCCATAAAGGCATAGGCGCACCCTTCGTCCACCATCTGGCGGAGCAGGTCGTTGAGCTCCAACGGGTCGGGTGTGGTGTGCGTGGCCGGCACGGCGCGGTCGATGACATAGTTGCACACCGTAGAGAGCAGGCCGCACGGGTAGCCGAGTTTGGTGAAGAGCTTGTAGAGGAGGGTTGCAATGGTTGTCTTTCCGTTGGTGCCCGTCACGCCGACCAGCGTGAGCTGTTCTGACGGGTAGCCGTTCCAGGCCGAAGCGAGGAGGGCGAGGGCCAGGTTGCAGTCGTCGACGATGACGAGAGTCACGGCACTTTGTGCGTCGATGGCTTTTCCTTCGTCGGTGTCGGCCCATTGCCTGTCGCACACGACGGCTGTGGCGCCCGACCCGATGGCTTTGGCTATGAACGAATGTCCGTCCACGTTGGTTCCTCTCACGGCAACGAACAGGCTGCCTGCCTTGACCTGGCGGCTGTCTTGTTCGATGCTTTCTATCTCGGCGTCTTTCTGCCGGGCTCCGCCCAGTGTGCAGGAGACGCGCTCCAGAAGTGTGCTCAGTTTCATATCTGACTTATGTTTTTATTTTCGTGTTTATGTCGTTTTCAGTCTTTTGCTTCTCGGTCTTCGCTTGTTTTCCGAGTTCAACTCTATTTCAAGTCGAGCCTTACGGTGCCGTTGTGGTACGTTTGCGTCTTGACCGAGCCGAAGCCGTGTATTTCGACGTGCGTGTAGCCGGCAGTCTCGAGTGTCAGCAGGGCGTCGCCGGCACCCATGCCCCTTACGTCGGGCAGTCCGCCCAGACCGGCTTCAGCCAGGTTGGCGTCGCGCTTCACGACGGCTTGTGGCGCCACCGAGTCGACGGGCAGGTCTTCCAAAGAGCGGTGTCCGTGCAGGGCGTAGACTCTTTCGGCAAAGCGTCGGAACACCGGGCCGGCCATAAAACCGCCGCCGGGCACGCCGCCCTTGTAGCCGTTGGTGTTGATGACCACAATGCCGCAGTAGGCCGGCTCGTCGGCAGGGAAGTAGCCCGCAAACGAGACGTTGTGGCCGTTGCCCGAGTAAAGACCCGTGAGGGGGTTGCGCCGCTGGGCCGTTCCCGTCTTGCCGGCTATACTGACCTTGTCGCTCTCGGCCCCATCGCGTATGTAGACGCCGTTGCGGTTCTTCTCGGTTCGGGCTGTGCCTTTCGTCACCACGTCTTCGAGCGCTTCGCGCACCTCGCGCAAGGTCTCGCGGCTGCATATCTTCCGGTTGATGACCGTCGTCTCTTGTCTGTACAGTTCCTCGCCGTCCTTAACTACGCGCTCCACGATGTAGGGGCGAACCAAGCATCCGTCGTTGGCGATGGCGTTGTAGAACTGCAGGATGTAGATGCCGGGAATGTCGGTCTCGTAGCCGTAGCTGATCTGGGCCAGCGACATCTTGCGCCAGGACCTGTCGCCCACGCGGCGATGGCGTGCGCTGAGGGCTTGGGGGAATTCCTTCTTGAAGGCTTCGTTGGGCAGGATGTTTTTGGTCTCCAGTTCCTTGATTTCCTCGTGGCTTAGGGCGTGGTCGTCGAGGAACCCAATCCGGTTGACGGCATCCAGGTAGGCCTTCGGGTCGTCTTCGTAGGCTGCGGTGGTGAGTTTGGCGATGGCTATGTTGCTCGACTGCTCGATGCCCACACGTGCCGTGCAGACCCCGACGGGGTGGTCGTCGCGTATAGACTTGCCGTAGTAGTTGAACGTGCCGTAACGCCCGGGATAGTTTTCGGTGTCGACCTTCGTGTCGGGCTTTATCTTGCCGTTGTCCAGCAGAATCATGTAGCTGACGGTCTTGAACGTAGAGCCCGGTGCGCCCAGGTCGCTGAAGAGGTGGTTATAGTCCTCCGAGCAGGTCCCGTTGTGGTTGTTACGCAGGTTCGAGATGGCCCTTATCTTGCCCGTCTTGACTTCGATGAAGGCGCCCCAGCCCTCTGCAGCGTTCAGCTTGATGAGTTGGGTGGCCAGTTCCTGGTCCAGGATTTCCTGCATTTCCATGTCGAGTGTCGTGTAGACATCGGCGCCGTCGATGGGCTGCTCGAGGGTGACGGTCGACATGCGTCCGTGAATCTTCTGTTGGTAGCCTTTTCCGGGGGTTCCGGCCAGATAGTTGTCAAAGCCAAGTTCGATGCCGCCGCGTCCGTGTCCGGCGCGGTTTGTCGAGTCCTTGCCGTTTTTGGCCCACACCGAGCCGATGGTGGCCGAGGCCATACGGCTTTCCCCGTACGGGCGGTAGCGGTGAGCGCGCTCCTCTTTGATCAGGCCGTTGCGCGCGGCCGACTTGTCGAAGTACGGCTGCTTGCGCAGATGCCGGTAGTCGAGATAGGGCATGGCGTGGAAGATCTTGTGGCGGCCCTTGCGCTGGCGGTAGGCTTCGCGTATCTCTGCACCGAACTGCTCTGCGCTCTTGACGTTGTTCTTGGGGTCGCCGTATGCATTGGCTAAAGCCAGACTGCCCTCTCCGTGCGCCCCGAAGTATTTGGCTATCGTGTCGGCCGGGATGTTGATTGTGCCATTGGCGTCAGGTCGGGTAGTGGAGTAGAAGTCCAGGAGGACGTCGTACTCCGGCAAGCTGCCTGCCAGCATCTCGCCGTGGTTGGCGAAGATGAACCCTCTGACGGGGTCGATGGGCTTGGCTGCACGCTTCAGTTTTTCCACCTTGGCGCGGTAGTCGTCGCCGTGCACGACCAGCGTATGCCACGTCTGTATCCAGATACACGCGGCATAGACCAGTAGGCAGAGGCCTATGATGAAGAAACGCTTTTTGTAATTCAGATTCATTCGACTACGATGGGTGGTTCGTCAGCCAGTATCAGGTTGGCCTTGCTGCTTATCTTGCTTCTGACGATTTCGGGTTTGTTTTTGCTTGTCAGTTCGCCCCAGGTGGCGATGCTCGTGTAGCGCACGTCGGCCAGTTCCTGCTTCAGCGCGCTGATGTCGGCGATGACCTCTTCGTAGGTGTAGCGCATCTGCACGTGGCTGTAGAGGAGGAAGAGCACAAAGATGACTTTGCCCAAGTGCTTCTGGTAGAAAGCCTTGTTGAAGGGCGACGAACTGCCGTCCAACCCGTTGTGGGCTGTCTTCAACAGACCGTCCAGCCCGTTGTGGGTGCTCTTGATCAAAGTGTCTATTTTATCCTTTTTCATCTTTTTGCTCTTGTTGTTTTGCAAGACATGGTTTCCTCGTTCGAAAGCCTTGTTTTCTCCTTGCTCGAAACGTCTTGTTCCCCCCTTGCCCGAAAAGCCTTTTTTTGTGCCCCAGTTGGGAAAAATTATTTTCCCAGTTAGGGAACAAATTATTTCCAGTTAGGCTGCCAATGCCGCTAGTCTTCGGCCTTCCTGACGGCGATGCGGAGTTTTGCGCTTCTGGAGCGCGGATTCTCCTCCTGCTCCTCGGCGCTTGCCGTGATGGGCTTGTTGTTGACGGCCTTGAGCGGCGCGATGACCCGGCCGTAGAAGTCCTGTTCCACCTTGCCGTCGGCGTGTCCGGATCGGATGACGTTCTTCACGATGCGGTCTTCGAGCGAATGGTAGGTCATCACGACGAGTCGGCCGTCGGGGGCGAGACACCGCACGGCATCCTGCAGCATTTCCTCGAGCGCCTGCATCTCGTGGTTGACCTCGATGCGGAGAGCCTGGAAGGCTTGGGCCAGTTCTTTCTTCTGGGCCCGCGGGTCGACCAGGGGCAGCAGGGCTTGGCGCAGGTCGCCTGTTGTGGCGATGGGCCGGCTCTGACGCAGGCGGACCAAGGTCTGGGCGATGCGGCGGGCCTGACGCAGTTCTCCGTAGAGGGCGAAGATGCGGGCGAGGTCTTCCTCCGTGTAGTCGGCAAGCAGTTCGGCGGCCGTCATTCCGGCGCGAGTGTTCATGCGCATGTCGAGGGGCGCGTCCATGCGGAAGGCGAAGCCGCGCGTGGCGTCGTCCAGGTGGTGGCTCGACACGCCCAGGTCGGCGAGCAGTCCGTCAATGTGTTCCACACCGTAGTAGCGCATCCAGTTGCGGAGATAGCGGAAGTTGCTGCGCACGAAGGTGAACTTCCCGCCGCGCTTGGCATCCGGGCCGTCAGACTCCGGACCGAAGGCGTTGCGCTCGGCGTCGGGGTCCTGGTCGAAGCTGTAGAGATGGCCGTCGGGACCCAAGCGGTCGAGGATGGCGCGGCTGTGTCCGCCGCCGCCGAAGGTGACGTCCACGTAAATCCCGTTTGGGCGGATTTGCAGACCCTCCAGACATTCGTTGAGCATGACGGGGTTGTGGTATTCGGACATAGACGCTGTTGTTTTGTTGGGTTCTGACGTTGTTGATTTAGGGTGTAAAATTATGCATTTCCTCCGAGACGCGCAAGAAAGGGGCAAAAAATCTCTTCTTTTGCCGGCCTAAAATGAGTGCGTGAGGTGATTTTGTCATTTCCAAACTCCACATAGTGGAGAGTTGTGCGTTTTTCTCATGGGAGAGTTGGGTGGTTTCTCATGGGAGAG
>CAVFPF010000037.1:0-7346 GCA_963624265.1 bacterium
CTCAAACAAAACGAACACGCAATATGTATCTGGAAGTAAAAGACGTATCGAAGAGCTATTCTGATTTCGTGGCCGTTGACCACGTGTCGCTCTCCGTGCCCGAGGCGAGCATCTACGGGCTGCTGGGCCCCAACGGAGCCGGCAAGACCAGTCTGATACGCATCATCAACCGCATCACCCGCGCCGATTCGGGCGAGGTGCTCCTGCAGGGCAAGCCCATGACCGATGCCGACGTGCGCCACATCGGCTATATGCCCGAGGAACGTGGTCTCTACAAGAAGATGAAGGTCTCTGACCAGATTCTTTACCTTGGCCAGCTGCGCGGCATGAAGCGGGCCGACGCCCAGCGTGCCATGGACGAATGGCTGGAGCGTTTCCAGCTCACTGAGTGGCGCGACAAGAAGCTCGAGCAGCTTTCGAAAGGTATGGCCCAAAAGGTGCAGTTCATAGCCACCGTGATTCACCGGCCCTCGCTGCTGGTCTTCGACGAACCTTTCTCGGGCTTTGACCCGCTCAATGCCGACGTGCTCAAGCGCGAGATATTGCGTCTGCGCGACGAGGGCGCGGCTATCCTCTTCTCCACCCACAACATGTCGTCGGTCGAGGAAATCTGCCAGGAGATTACGCTCATCAACCATGCCAGGGTCGTGCTACAGGGCCACGTGGGCGACATCCGCCAGCATTACAAGAAACACCTGATGAAGGTCACCACCACCGACGGACGCACCTTCGACTACACCCTGCGTGAGGGGGAGACGATGCACGACGCCGTTGCCCACCTCAACGAGGAGTTTGAGCTGGCAGGATTCCAGGAGATTCTGCCCTCCATGCACGAGGTTTTTGTCGAGGCCGTGACCTCGTCCGACAAGACCAAAGGCTCAAAGTAAGGACTTATTTTTGGCCGTAAAACAAACAAAAGGATCATGAACAATCTTTGGATTATCGTCAAGCGGGAATACGTGCAGATGGTGTGCCGCAAGTCGTTTATCATCACCACGCTGCTCGTCCCCATACTCAGCATAGTCTTCTGCTGCATCGTGCCCGTCATGCTCTCGCAGGTGCAGAGCGACGAAAAGAAGAACGTCGCCCTCATCGACCTCAATCAGGGGGCTCCCTTTGCCGCCGGAATAGACGACGACGGCGCCTACCGGTTCCTGCGCTTTGACGCCGAACTGGCCGACAGCACCCTGGCCGTAGCCCAAGAGGACCAGGCCGAACCGAACGACCGGGTGGCCGAAACCGACGCCAGGCAGCTGTTTGCACGTGCCAAGAGCGACGGACTGGACCTCTATGCGCTGGTCGTCATTCCCGAAGGATTCGTGGAGAGCGCCCGCTACAGCATCTATAGCGAGAAGAACGTGAGCGCCGACCTCGACCATAGCCTGAGCCGCTCGTTGCAGCGCTTGTTGCGTGACGAACGCATCACGCAGAGCCACATTGACAGCCTGCGCAGCATCATCGACTATTGCAACCCTACGGTCAGCTCGCGCAGCGTCAAGTTGGGCGAGGATGGGCAGGAGAGTCTCTCTTCGGCCGAAGCCAGCATGATGATAGGTCTCGTGTTGGCTTTCCTGACCTATATGTTTGTCTGCATCTACGGCTCGCTCATCATGAACAGCGTGGTCGAAGAGAAGACCAACCGCATCGTCGAGGTCATCGTGTCGACGTGCCGACCCATCCAGCTGATGCTGGGCAAGATAACCGGTGTGGCTCTCGTGGGCCTTACCCAGATATTCCTTTGGGCCCTGATACTCGGCCTCGGGGGCGTCGGCTTGGGCGTCTATGCGCTTTCGTCGGTCGATATTGCGCAGGTGGTGACCGACCCCGCCGTGCAGCAACAAGTGGGGGAGATGCAGCAGCTTGCCGCAACACCGGGCCTTGGCGCCACGCAGGACCTCAGCCCCATGCAGGAGATAGCCCTCACGCTGGCCGGCGTAGATTTTGTGCCGCTTCTGGTGTGCTTCGTGCTTTATTTTGTGGGCGGATACCTGCTCTACGCGAGCCTCTTTGCCGCCTTCGGTTCGGCCGTCGACCAGGCTTCCGACACCTCGCAATTTGTGGGGCCGCTGCTGATGGTGATGGTCTTCGCGCTCTATGCGGGCATGTTCTGCATGGAGAATCCTGACGGCCCATTGGCCTTCTGGTGCTCGATGATTCCCTTCACGTCGCCCATTGTGATGATGATTCGCCTGCCCTACGACTTGCCGCTCTACGAGATAGCCGGAAGTCTTGTGCTTCTCTATGCCTCGGCTTTCGCCATCCTGTGGCTCTCTGCCCGCATCTACCGCACGGGCATTCTGATGTACGGGCGCAAGTTTACGTTCAAGGAAATCCTGCGCTGGATTAAGCAATAACCTCCGCCCCGCAAGTGTGTCTTGCGGGCGAGTGGCTCTCTTTCTTATTTATACGGCAAAAGACCGGGACTTCCCATACAAAGGAAATTCCGGCCTTCCTGTTTTTGCTTAGTTTCCTTCTTGCTTAGTTTCCTTCTTGCTTAGTTTCCTTCTTGCTTAGTCTCCTTCTTGCTTAGTTTCCTTCTTGCTTAGTTTCCTTCTTGCTTAGTTTCCTTCTTGCTTAGTCTCCTTCTTGCTTAGTTTCCTTCTTGCTTAGTTTCCTTCTTGCTTAGTTTCCTTCTTGCTTAGTCTCCTTCTTGCTTAGTTTCCTTCTTGCTTAGTTTCCTTCTTGCTTAGTTTCCTTCTTGCTTAGTCTCCTTCTTGCTTAGTTTCCTTCTTGCTTAGTCTTGATTTATGCGGCATGATTCATACGCAAAAAGACTGGGACTCCCAAATGGAAATCCCAGTCACCCCTTTTTCGCAGCGCATCCAGACAGGAGAATGGATGCCCTGACAATTAGTCATGCACAAAGGCAAGACTTTATCTTTCCGCTTATGCCTCGGAAATGGCTTCGTTAGGACATGTAGCCTCGCAAGCGCCGCAATCAATGCAAGCGTCAGCGTTGATTGAATACACATCACCCTCAGAGATGGCCTCTACAGGGCATTCTCCGATACAAGAGCCACAAGCGACACACTTTTCAGCGTCAATTACACGTGCCATAATGGTTGAAATAGTTGTTATTAGTAGTTGTTTAACATTGCATTTGGGTGAGTGCCGAAACACGAAGCCCAATTGCATTCTCGAGGGCAAAGGTAATCCTTTTTGGAGAGCAATCCAAGATTTTTGGCAAAAAACTGCATTTTATTGTACAAAATAGGCGAAAATAGCGGTAAAAACATTAAATTTGCGGCTGAAAACTACGTAAAAACGACAAAATACATACCTAAAAATGATTAGTTTTCTGATTGCTCTGGTCGCTTTGGTGGCCGGCTATTTCCTCTACGGGCGGTTTGTCTGCCACGTGTTCGGACCGGACCCAAGCCGCCGCACGCCTTGCTACACGCTGCAGGACGGAGTCGATTACATCCCGATGCCCACGTGGAAGGTCTACATGATTCAGTTTCTCAACATAGCCGGCGTAGGTCCCATCTTCGGCGCCATCATGGGCGCGCAGTTCGGCACGGCCTGCTACCTTTGGATTGTGCTGGGCACCATCTTCGCCGGAGCCACTCACGACTACCTCTCGGCCATGATTTCCTTGCGCCAGGACGGCGCTTCGCTGCCCGAGATTATCGGCAGCTATCTGGGCAAGAACGTGCGCACCCTGATGTCGGTTTTCTCGGTGCTCCTGATGATACTGGTCGGGGCGGTCTTTACCTCATCGCCGGCCAACATCCTCGGTGCCATGACCTCCGACTTCTTTTCGGCCGACATGCAGTGGCTCAACAACTACATCTGGATTGCTCTCATCTTCATATATTATGTCGTGGCCACTCTTTGCCCTATTGACAAGGTGATAGGCCGCATCTATCCCTTCTTTGCCTTCTGCCTCATCTTTATGGCCGTGGGCATCATGGGCTACATCATCGTGGCCCAGCCCGCGCTCGACGAGTGGTGGGACGAGGGCAAGTTCGTCAACTCCGCCTGGATGGAGCAGGGCCATCTGGCCTACCTTTTCCCGATGATGTTCATCTCGATAGCCTGCGGCGCCATTTCGGGCTTCCATGCCACGCAGAGTCCGCTTATGGCCCGCTGCATGAAGAACGAGAAGATGGGCCGCGTGTGCTTCTACGGCGCCATGGTCACCGAGGGCATTGTGGCTCTGGTGTGGGCTGCTGCCGCCAACTATTTCTTCAACGAGCACGGCCTTGTCAACGTGCTTACGGGCAAAGGCTACGACGGAGGCACGGTGGCCACGCTCATCTCCAAAAACTGGCTTGGCACGTTCGGAGGCATCCTGGCCCTCATTGGCATCGCCGTAGCCCCGATTTCGTCGGGCGACACGGCATTGCGTAGCGGCCGTCTGATTATCGCCGACTTCCTGCACGTCGAGCAGAAGAGCATGGGCAAGCGCCTGCTTATCTCCATTCCGATGTTTGCCGTCACCTTCGCCATCCTCATCTGGTCGATGACCGATGCCAACGGCTTCGGCATCCTCTGGCGTTACTTCGGCTGGTGCAACCAGCTCCTGTCGGTATTTACGCTCTGGGCCGTCACGGCCTATCTTATTCGCCACAAGCAGGGATGGTGGTTCCTGGTGACTTTCTTCCCCGCCATGTTCATGACCTGCGTCTGCACGACCTTCATCTGCATCCTCGACACGGGAGGTCTCGGTCTGCCCTATAGCGTAGGTCTCGGTTGTGGCCTTGCCCTTGCCGTCGTCTTCGGTGTCATGGCACTCCGCTATCACGCCCAAACCGAGCGTCAGCGCGGCTTCTGCGGCACGAAAGAATGACGTTGTCCGGCAGCGGAAATGAATAATTCCGGAGTTCTTCAGACGAGATTTTCCGAATCTTCTGTTAGAATTTCCGAGATTTTCAGACGAGATTTTCTGAAATTTCCAGTTGGATTTTTCGAAATTTCCAGTTAGAATTTCAGAGTCCTTTGGCCTGAATTCCCGAGTTTTTTAGACAAGGTATATTGTCTGAAGCAAGCGGAACAGACTCAGGCAAAAGAGCGAATGATGCGCTTTTGCTTGTTGTACAAAACAAGCGGAATAAAACTGAATAGCATACCCCGACACAGTCCTTTGAACGAACTGCAGTACATACCCGGTGTGGGCCCCAAGCGGGCGGCACTCCTCGAGTCAGAGATGCACGTCTCGACCATCGGGGAGTTGCTCTCGTACTACCCCTACCGCTACGTCGACAAGTCGAAGGTCTACCGCATAGCCGACATCCGTGGCGACATGCCCTACATCTTGCTGCGCGGCCACTTTACGGACTTCGAGGAGCAGGGGGCGGGCACGCGCGGCAACCGCTATAAGGGCACCTTCACCGACGGGACGGGCACCGTGGAGTGCGTGTGGTTTCAGGGCGTGAGGTACATCAAAGACAGCGTGCTCAGGGGGCGGGAATATCTGCTCTTCGGCCAGCCCAAGCGCAACGACTACTCGCATTGTTACAGTGTGGCTCACCCCGAGCTCGAGGCATCGGAGGCGGGCGGTACGGATGTGCAGCAGACCCTTGCGGGCATGTACAGCACGACCGAGCGGATGAAGAAGGCGTTCCTCAACTCGCGTGCCATCCGCAAGATTATTCTTTCCTGCCTCCAGCAGCACCAGCAGCCCTTTACCGAGACGTTGCCCGACTACATCGTGGAGCGGATGCACCTTATGGGCTACAACCAGGCCATCAGGCAGATACACTTCCCTGCCAATCCCGACAACCTCCGCAAGGCGCAGGAGAGGCTTAAATTTGAGGAACTTTTCTACCTGCAGCTCTACCTCATCCGTTCGCTCAAGGCTCGCCAACAGGCCAACCGGGGCTTTGTCTTCGCGCACATCGGAGATTGCTTCAACGGCTTTTATTTCAATCACTTGCCCTTTGCTTTGACCGAAGCCCAGAAGCGCGTAATCCGCGAGATACGCGCCGACCTGTCGAGCGGCCGTCAGATGAACCGCCTCCTGCAGGGCGACGTGGGCAGCGGCAAAACCATCGTGGCGGTGCTCACCATGCTCATCGCCCTTGACAACGGCTTCCAGGCCTGTCTGATGGCGCCCACCGAGATACTTGCCACGCAGCACTACGAGAGCGTCTCGGCCATGCTGACGGGCATCGGGGTGAAGGTGGCTCTGCTGACGGGCAGCACGCGCCGCAAGCAGCGCGAGGAGATACACGAGGGGCTGCAGAACGGCGACATACGCATCCTGGTCGGCACGCACGCCCTGATTGAACCCGACGTCAAGTTCCACAACCTGGGACTGGCCATCATCGACGAGCAGCATCGTTTCGGCGTGGAGCAGAGAAGCAAACTCTGGATGAAGAATGTGCAGCCCCCACATGTGCTCGTCATGACGGCGACCCCCATACCGCGCACGTTGGCCATGACTCTCTATGGCGACCTCGACGTGTCGGTCATCGACCAGCTTCCGCCCGGACGCAAGCCCGTGCAGACCCTGCACAGGTGGGACCAGCAGCGCGAGGGCCTGATACGCAGCATGCGCCGACAACTCGAGCAGGGGCGTCAGATCTATGTGGTCTATCCGCTGATCGAAGAGAACGAGAAACTCAAGTACCATGATGTGGAGCAGGGCTATGAGGCCATGCAGGCGGCTTTCGGACCCGATTATCACGTCGTGATGGTGCACGGCCGGATGAAGCCCAAGGACAAAGAGGCTGCCATGCACCGCTTTGTGACGGGCGAGGCCCAGGTTATGGTGGCCACTACGGTCATTGAGGTAGGCGTGAATGTGCCCAATGCCTCGGTCATGGTCATCGAGAGTGCCGAGCGTTTCGGCCTGAGTCAATTGCATCAGCTCAGAGGTCGGGTCGGGCGTGGAGCTGACCAGTCTTATTGTATTTTGGTCACCGGATACAATCTCTCGTCCGACACACGTCGGCGCATAGACATCATGTGCGAGACGACCGACGGATTCCGCATAGCCGAGGCTGACCTGCAGCTGCGTGGTCCGGGCGACATGGAAGGTACGCAGCAGTCCGGTCTCGCCTTCGACCTGCACATTGCATCGTTGGCCAAAGACGGCCAAATCCTGCAGTTCGCCCGCGACATAGCCCGTGAGGTGCTCGATAAAGACCTCCTGCTCGAAGCTCCGCAGAACGCCATCCTTCGTCGGCGAATGTCAGTGCTTTTTGCCCATCGTCTCGATTGGAGCCGTATCAGTTGATTGCCTCGCGCGTGCTTAACTCGCTGTGAGATAGGATATTAGCCTGTATTGACGACTCAACATGCCGAAACAAAGTGATGACGATGACGATTACAGTTCAAAATTCCGCAAGTTGTATTCTTCCTTCTTAAACCTTGAGAAAGAAAAGTTAATATATATATAA
>CAVFPF010000038.1:0-53406 GCA_963624265.1 bacterium
TTATATATATATTAAAAATCTTTTCTTAACCTTTCTTAACAGAAAGTCCTCATTCTTCATCTCGACTTACACGCCTTGAGTCAAAACGAAAAAATAACTTGCGGAAAATCGAACTGTCATCGTCATCGTCATCACTCGTCAACGAGCCAGTCGAAAAAAATAACTTGCGGAAAATTGAACTGTCATCGTCATCGTCATCACTCGTCAACGAGCCAGACGAAAAAATGGGTTGCGGAAAATTGAACTGTAATTGTCATCTGTCATCACACTCTCCAAAGCCTGCACTAACCGACTGCTCTGTGATTCGACGAGAGGGGTGAGACGGAGGTTCGGCGAGGAAAATGCATCCCAGTTGGACTGCAGAAAAATTCCAGTTAGGCAGCAAAAAAATCCAGTAGGCCTGCAACGTACCTCCCTCGATGTGCCTCTGAGTGGCCTCCAGCGGGGGTCGGACCGAAACGGAGAAAATCTGCAGGCATAAAGGGGGGGAATCTGCAGTGAAAAATTTGGAGGTTATCCCGAAAGTCACTATCTTTGCACCTGTCAACCGAAGGAAGGGCCGCCCAGAAGTTGACCGCGCTCCGGCCAAGCGCGAGTGAATGAGTTAAAGTGAAGAAGCCGGCAACGGCACGACACTGATACGATCTTTGACAAACTGATGATATTGGACTGACATAAAAGCATTTGGATGCTCAGCATACTTGTCAAAAGGCATCCTTTTCCTCGTGATTTTTATTTTTTATACAGTCGGAGAGACGTTTCCTGTCGGGATTTACTTAACTTTGCAGCACAAACCTATATATTTAACCCTTTAATTGATTGTGTTATGATTGAAACAATTGGTATGAATGCAGGCCTTGTATGGAATGCTCTTAACGAGTCGAACAACCAGGCTTTCAAGGCACTGAAGAAATCCACAAAACTGAAAGAAAAAGACTTGTGCGCAGCTCTCGGTTGGCTTGCCCGTGAAGGCAAAATCAACATGACAGAAGGTGCAGAAGACATCATTGTCTCTCTGTTGTAATCACAACTGAACGTATATCGAGGAAAGGCACACCCGTCCAGGTGCGCCTTTCTCCGTCCTTATACCCGACAAACACGCTCGGCATCAAGGCTTCGAGGGGCAGTCTGTCAAGGACAAAACCTTGACCGAAGAGGACACAAAACCTTGACCGAAGAGAACACAAAGCTTGGACCGAGCCCCACAATCCGGCTCTCAAAACATAAACCGGAGTATAAACCGGATCATGCTCAAGCCCATGGCGCTGAATCCGCAGTAGAGGAAATAGCGGAAATAGTCTTCGTTGGCGGGGTCGCTCGTCTTGTAGGCGATAAAGAAGCCTATGCAGGCTACGATGAGGATATAGAACAGCCAACGGATGATTTTGATGAAGAGATTCATAACGGCGTTTTGTTTTTTGTAAGAAACAGTTTTTCTGTAAAAAGTGTCAATCGCATTTGTGAATGTATGCGCAAAGGTAGGGATAAATCCTAAATATAGCAAATTTTGGAAGAAAAATCGACGTTTTGTCTTTTGTTTGATAAAAAAACGCTATCTTTGCGGTGAAATGTGCTTTATATGTAACTGAAGCTTTAATTTCGATGAGGAAGATTACAGTCATTGTCAATCCGATCTCGGGCGGGAAACAGAAGTCCGATATACCGGGCATCATAAGCAGGGTTTTCCCCGAATGCGACTACTGCATTGACATTGAGCAAACGCAAAGGGCCGGGCATGGCTATGAACTTGCCCTCAAAGCCATCGACGACGGCGCCGACACGGTGGTCGCCGTGGGTGGTGACGGCACCGTGAACGAGGTGGGAAGGGCGCTCATCACCGATACCTCCGTCAAGATGGGACTGGTCCCCATGGGGTCGGGCAACGGCCTGGCGCGCCATGCCGAAATTCCGTTGGACACCCTCAAGGCCTTCGAACTCATCAAGGAGGGCTATAGCGAACTGATTGACTACGGCGACATGAACGGGCACATCTTCTTCACGACGGCCGGGACAGGGTTCGACGCCGAAGTGGGCGAGCGCTTTGCCGAGATGTACCGTAAATTCAGCATCATCGGGCGGCGAGGCCCCATCACCTACCTGCGTGCCATATTCGAGATGGCTACCACCTACGTTCCGAAGGAGTACACCATCATGACCGACGACGAGGTCTTCAAGCAGAGAGCCTTCCTGATTACCGTGGGCAATGCCGCCCAGTGGGGGAACAAGGCCTATATCGCACCCATGGCCAGCCAGCAGGACGGATTGTTCAGCATCACTATTGTCAAACCTTTCCTCTACATCGAGGCCCCAGTGATGGCCGTGCAGCTGATGAACCGTCAGTTCGACCGGAATGTGCACGTGCGGAGCGTCAGCACCAGGCACATCCGAATCATGTGCGACGATATCGGCTACAGCCATGTGGACGGCGAGCCTATGCGGCTGCCTTCGCCGCTCGACGTGACGATGCATCCGGCAGGACTGCGCATCATAGTGCCTAAAGACAGAAAGAATATACTCTAAATTTACATACAACAGTTATGGCAGAATCACAGACAAACGAATACGACTACGAAGAGGCCGTGCGGTTTATCCAGAACCGGCTGCCTCAGGAAGTGAAAGGAAAATACTCCGATGACGACATCGAACTCGTCATCGACACGATGGTCGACTACTTCGAACGCAACGGGTGGTCGTCGGCCGACGAGGATGAGGTCTTTGACATAGACGTGGAGGACCTCGTCGATTTTGTGTCGAACGCAGGCAAAAAGAACGCACTGAGTACTTACGACCCGAATCCGGAATATCTGCGCTGGGTCATCGAAGCTGAATTGGACTATGAAGAGAGCCTTGATTAGTGCGTGCATTTCGCTGGGTCTGGTTTGTGGCGCCTATGCCCAGAAGTTTGAGCACCTGACGCCGTATGAAGAGTCGAAAATTGGAGCAACGATCAATGCCACCGGCACCTACGATGCGCTGCGCAATGTGCACCGCTATTGGGTGCAGGAAAGCATACGCCTCAAGAACCCGAACTACGACTTCTCCGTCTGCGGAAACAACGATGCCGTGCTCAAAGTGACCATCCCGTCGCGTGTGATTTTCCAGCAGGGCGACACTATCTTTTCGGCCCAGGCAGAAGGTTTGCTGCATCCCTTCCTCCGCTACCTGCGTGAGGACAACTCGGTGGCCACGGTGGTGGTCGTGTGCTATAGCGACAACAACGGTTCGGAACGCTATCTGAACGCTATGACCTTTAGCCGTGCCTGTGCCATAGGCCGCTGGCTGCAGAAGAAAGGCGTCAGAACCGAGAATATTACCACCGTCGGGATGGGAAACAACGTGCCCCGCACGGACAACAGCAATATCGCCATGAGGGAGGCCAACCGCAGGGTGTCGCTCTATCTCGTCCCCAACAAGCGGATGCTGAAACAGGCCAAACGAGGAGCGCTCCCCAGCAACTGAGACCACGTGAACGCGGATGGGACAATGGCTCCGGTGGCCCGCCCCGTGGCAAGTTGATGTAATGACAAATTTTCAAGAACATATAAAGATAAGTAACAAACAAAAATGGCAAAAGAACTGAACAAAATGACCAAACGTGCCGACGACTACTCGAAGTGGTACAATGATTTGGTCATAAATGCAGATCTGGCAGAGCAGTCGCCCGTGCGTGGCTGCATGGTTATCAAACCCTATGGATACGCTATCTGGGAGAAGATTCAACAGACCCTGGACGGAATGTTCAAAAAGACCGGCGTGCAGAACGCCTACTTCCCGCTGCTGATACCCAAATCCTATCTCTGCCGCGAAGCTGAACACGTGGAAGGCTTCGCCAAGGAATGCGCTGTCGTCACTCACTATAGGCTGAAGAACGACCCGAACGGCAAAGGCGTCGTCGTCGACCCTGATGCCAAACTGGAGGAGGAACTCATCGTCCGCCCGACATCAGAGACCATCATCTGGGCCACATACAAGAACTGGATTACCTCACACCGCGACTTGCCTATTCTCTGCAACCAGTGGTGCAACGTGATGCGTTGGGAAATGCGTACGCGCATGTTCCTCCGCACCTCCGAATTCCTTTGGCAGGAAGGCCATACGGCCCATGCCACCAAGGAGGAGGCCGCCAAGCGCGCCATGCAGATGATCAACGTCTATGGCGACTTTGCCGAGAAGTGGATGGCCGTGCCCGTCATCAAGGGTCCCAAGAGCCCCAACGAACGTTTCGCCGGTGCTTTGGACACTTTCACCATCGAGGCTATGATGCAGGACGGCAAGGCTCTTCAGGCCGGTACCAGCCACTTCCTGGGACAGAATTTTGCCAAAGCCTTTGACGTGACTTTCACCAACAAGGACAACAAGCAGGAATATGTTTGGGCTACGTCGTGGGGCGTCTCTACCCGTCTGATGGGTGCGCTTATCATGACCCACTCCGACGACAACGGACTGGTGCTTCCCCCGAAGTTGGCCCCTATTCAGGTGGTCATCGTGCCTATCTACAAGAAGCCCGAAGAACTGGAAGCCATCTCCGCACGCATGGCTCCTTGGGTAGAAGCTTTCGAGAAGAAAGGCATCAGTGTGAAATATGACGATGCCGACAACAAGAAACCGGGCTGGAAGTTCTCTGAATACGAACTCAAGGGTATCCCGGTACGTCTCGCCGTCGGTCCGCGTGACCTCGAGAACAATACAGTCGAACTCATGCGCCGCGACACCCTCGAGAAGGAATCCGTATCGCAGGACGGCATCGTAGACCTTGTGGCCAACCTGCTCGACGAGATGCAGGAGGCCTTGTTCGAGAAGGCACGCAAGATGCGCGACGGATACATACGCCGCGTAGACACTTGGGACGAGTTCAAGACGGAGATCGAAAAGGGTGGTTTCCTGCTCTGCCATTGGGACGGAACGACCGAAACGGAAGAGTATATCAAGGCCGAAACCAAGGCCACGATACGTTGCATTCCGTTCGAGCCGCAAGATCCTTCTGACCTTGAGCCCGGTGTCGATATGGTCACCGGCAAGCCAAGCGCCCGCCGTGTGCTCTTCGCTCGTTCTTATTAAGCTTTAAAGCGGAAAAGAGTGGGATGCTTTTACAGCATCCCGCTCCTTTCTGCATCACGGCGCCAGCCCGCATTGCCACTCCTTTCCGCATTACGGCTTTTGTTGCCTTCGCCCGCAACAGACGGGGGCGGAGAGACTGACGGGGAGGATTGGATAAACACTTAGATGACTAAGGCGGATAAACACTGAGATGACTATGAAAGTAAAGGATATCGCTAAGCTGATTGAGCATTATGCCCCATTGCAGCTCCAGGAGAGTTACGACAATGCCGGACTTCAGCTTGGTAACCCCGAGCAGGAGGTCACGGGCATCGTAACCACGCTCGACGTGACCGAGGCAACGGTAGCCCTTGCCATCGACAAGGGGGCTAACCTCATCGTAAGCCACCATCCGCTGCTCTTCCGGGCGACGAAGCAAATCAATCCGCAGCGCGATTACATCAGCCGCGTCATCATTTCGGCCATCAAACACGACATCGCCGTCTATAGCGCCCACACGAATCTGGACAATGCTCCGGAAGGGGTGAACGACAGAATTGCCCGACTCATGGGACTGACCGACATCCGTCCGTTGGCCAAATTGCCTGCTGCGCAGATTTCCGGTTTGTCGGATGTCTTCGCCTCTCGTTGCGGAAGCGGCAAGGTCGGTGACCTGCCCGAGTCCATGACCATCGGCGATTTTGCCTCGATGCTGAAGAGCCGGTTTCATATCGACGCGCTGCAAGGCAATGTGGCGGATATTGACAAGGACAGGAAAATAAGGAGAGTCGCTCTTTGTGGCGGCGCCGGAGACGAGTTTATTGCAGACGCCATCCGGGCACGGGCCGACGTGTTCGTAACGGGCGAAGTGAGCTATCACCTCTATTTCGGCCATCCCGAGATTCTCGTCCTGTGTGGCGGGCACTTCGAGACGGAACAATATACGGCCGACTTGCTGCGCGACATCATCGTGCGCGAGTACACGGACCTGCCCGTGACCATAGGGCCCAAGTCAAGTCCTGTCGTCACGTTGTAACGGACAAAAGCCCGGTGCCTGCAGATTCTTTCAAGCACAAGGCGCAGCATTCCTACATATAGAAGAAGTACTTCTATACAAATCGAAATTGTCACATCAAAATATATCTAATGACATGAAAAAAAATCTTGGTTTTTTTGTGGGATGGACCGTCATGATGGCCGGTTCCCTGTTTTGTGCAGATGACGTTTCTGCGCAAATGACTCTCAACAACGGAGTCCCTTACTTGCAGACGCAAACCATCGACTTCAGCCAACAGTTTGTCGACCCGACCAACACGTGTTTCTTTGCCGACAGTCTCGTGAACTTCGACGTGAAGACGGGACGGGGAACAATCAAGTGGACGAGGCACGAGATGCAGCCGCGCCAGGCTTTCAACCTGAACGGCTATTGGCCCGTCCCTTTGACCAATCTTGACTTCCCCAATCCGGCTTATGACCAAAGCCCCGAACTGGAGTTTGCGGTAGAGCCCGTCAACGAGCGGACTTTGCGTGTGCGTTTCTACACTTCGCCCATCATCCCGACTGACCCCGACGATGATGTGATGCTGGTGAAGAAACCCGAAGTGGACTTTGCGGCCTGGAAAATCTCGAAGACCGACGACGGATACGTGTGCCAGAGTCGGGAGGGCAGCTTGGAAATCTGCACCTATCCGTGGCGTCTCATCCTTCGCGATGCACAAGGCAAGGAGCTGACCCGCACACGGACGCTGAGCGACAACGACTCGACACAGGTCAAGACTCAACCCTTCACCTTCATCAAACGCGGTTCGGACAATAGCCGTGCCATCGAACCCGTGTTCAGCCTCGCGGCAGGTGAGAAGATATATGGTTGCGGCGAATCGGCCACTTCGCTCAACAAAGCGGGGCAGAAGCTCAACCTGTTCGTTACCGACCCGCAAGGACCCGAGACGCCCGACATGTACAAACCCATACCGTTCTGGTTCTCAAGCCGCGGCTACGGCATCTTCATGCACACGTCGGCTCCGGTCACGGTCGACTTCGGCCATTCTTACATCGGGACAACCCGTCTGTTTATGGCCGACGAACAGGCCGACCTCTTCATTATGGTAGGCAACCCGAAGGAAATCCTCGGCGAATATACAAGTCTGGTGGGCCGTCCTGATATGCCTCCGCTGTGGTCGTTCGGCACCTGGATGAGCCGTATCTCCTACTTTACGGAGCAGGAGGGCAGAACGGTGGCCAAAAAACTCCGCGAACTGAAACTTCCGGCCGATGTTATCCATTTCGACACGGGATGGTTCGAGACCGACTGGCAGTGCGACTACAAGTTCAGTCCGAAGAACTTCAAGGACCCGCAGAAGATGCTCCAGGATCTGAAGAAACAGGGATTCCATACCTGCCTGTGGCAATTGCCCTATTTTACGCCCAAGAACCGCTACTTCAAGACCCTGGTCGAGGGTGATATGGCCGTCAAGAACGGAGCAGGACAATTGCCGTATGAGGACGCTGTGCTCGACTTTACCAATCCGCAGACTGTGGCCTGGTATCAAGACAAATTGGCCGGACTGCTCAAACAGGGCGTTGCCGTCATCAAGGCTGACTTCGGCGAGGCCGCTCCACTCTATAACGGCATCTATCACAACGGCCGCAGTGGCTTGTATGAGCACAATCTCTATCCCGTGCGCTACAACCGCGCCGCCTACGAGGCCATACAGAAGACCAATGGTGAAGGCGTAATCTGGGGTCGCTCGGCATGGGCCGGTAGCCAAAGGTATCCGCTGCACTGGGGTGGCGACGCCGCCACAACCAATACGGGACTGCTCGGCACGGTGAGGGAAGGCCTCTCGTTCGGACTTTCAGGCTTCTCGTTCTGGAGCCACGACATCGGAGGTTTTGTCACCAAATCGCCCGACAATCTCTACCGCCGTTGGCTGCCCTACGGAATGCTTACGAGCCATAGCCGCGTGCACGGCGTCGAGACGGAGCCTTGGCTTTATGAGGGGGACTTTGTCGATTATTTCCGCCAGTGTGTGGAAATGAAGTACCGCTTGATGCCCTACGTTTATGCACAGGCGAAGATGTCGGCCGAACAGGGTCTGCCCATGCAGCGCGCATTGCTGTTGGAATATCCCGACGATCCGGGTGCCTGGCTGATAGAAGACGAATATATGTTCGGCTCGCAGATGCTGGTCGCTCCTATGATGGAGGAAGCCCCGTCGCGCGAGGTGTATCTGCCCGGCAAAGGCAGGTGGATTGACTACCAGACGGGCAAGACCTATGCATCGGGATGGCAGAACATCGAAGCCGGCCAGTTGCCTATCGTCATTCTGATCAAGGACGGTTCGGCTATTCCCGAGGTTCCCGTAGCCCAGTCGACAGACCAAATCGACTGGAAGAAACTGGAATGGAAGCACTATAAGGCGGACCAAACCGAAACCACAGGCTTCAAATATGTGCCGGGTGACCAGGAGGTTCAAACTATGCACTTTTGAAAGTAATAGAGAATCTTTGATAAAGCAAAGAGAGTGATTGTTTCTATGCACTTTTGAAAGTAAAAAGAATCTTTGATAAAGCAAAGAGAATGATTGTTTCGGATATCACGACAGAGGAGTATGCCCAATATCCTTCACCATGCTATGTGGTGGAGGAGAGGCTGCTCCGACGCAATTTGGCTTTGATAAAGCATGTGGCCGACGAGGCCGGCGTAGAGATTATACTGGCCTTCAAGGCCTTTGCTCTGTGGAAGACTTTCCCCATCTTCCGCGAGTATATAAGCCACACCACCGCATCGTCTGTCAGTGAAGCCCGACTCGCATGGGAGGAGTTTGGCAGCAAGGCACATACGTATAGCCCTGCCTACGCCGAGAAGGATATTGACACCATTCTGAAATGTTCTTCGCACATCACTTTCAATTCGCTGTCACAATACGACAGGTTTGCCGACAGAGCTCGGGCTGCCGGAGTGTCGTGCGGATTGCGTGTCAATCCGGAGTACTCGGAGATAGAGACGGAGATCTACAATCCGTGTGCACCGGGCAGCCGGTTCGGAGTTCTCGCCGACGACCTTCCTGACACCTTGCCCGATGGGGTAGAGGGATTCCATTGCCATTGTCATTGCGAGTCGTCGGCCGAAACCCTCGAACGGACGCTGACTCATATAGAGGAGAAATTCTCCAGGTGGTTCGACCAAATCAAGTGGCTTAACCTCGGTGGCGGACATCTGATGACGCGCAAGGACTATAACGTCGACAAGCTCATTGCGCTGCTGCAAGGATTGAGGTCAAGATATCCTTGGCTCAAAATCATCCTCGAACCGGGCTCTGCCTTTGCCTGGCAGACAGGTCCGCTATTGGCCCGTGTGGTCGATATCGTAGAAAACCGGGGCATCCGCACGGCCATCCTCAATGTCTCGTTTGCTTGCCACATGCCCGATTGCCTCGAGATGCCTTATTGGCCTGCAGTACGCGGAGCTGAAACGCTCGAGAACGTGTCTTCTGCTGAAGCCAATGTCTATCGGTTGGGCGGAAACAGTTGTCTGTCAGGCGACTATATGTGCTCTTGGCGATTTCCGAAGCCGCTCAAAGTCGGCGACTATGTCGTGCTCGAAGACATGATACACTATACTACGGTCAAGACCAATACCTTCAACGGCATTTCCCATCCAGCTATTGCCATGCGCCATACGGACGGAACTATTGAGGTGCTGCGCCAATACACGTACGAGGACTATCGGGACCGAATGGATTGAGTTTCGTCTGCGAGGTCTGAGGGGAAGCTGCGAGGTTTGTTGAGAGGAAACACAAAACAATAGAAAGGGCCGGTACGCCATTGCGGCAGTACCAGCCCTTTTTCGTAATGTTGGTCTGAAGTCTTATGACCGGAACATCCAGACTTGAGTTGACTTAGATCAGCAGTTGCCGAATTTAGGCAATTTTGACAATGACTCGGCGATGGCCTCATCACTCGGAATGATGTCGGACATAGTGCCGTCGTTGAACTGCTGATAGGCGGCCAGGTCGAAGTAACCCGTACCTGTCAGGTTGAAGACGATGGTCTTTTCCTCGCCCGTAGCCTTGCACTTCAGGGCTTCGTCGATAGCGACACGGATGGCGTGGCTTGACTCCGGTGCAGGCAGAATGCCTTCGGTGCGGGCAAACTGCTCGGCTGCCTGGAATACGGAAGTCTGCTCGACGGCACGGGCTTCGAAGAGTCCGTCATGATAGAGCTGGGCAAGTACGGGGCTGATGCCGTGGAAGCGCAAGCCGCCTGCGTGGTTGGCCGATGGGATAAACTGGCTGCCCAAGGTGTACATCTTGGCCAAAGGACAAATCATGCCCGTATCGCAATAGTCGTAGGCGAACTTGCCCCTCGTGAAGCTCGGGCACGAAGCAGGCTCAACGCCGATGATGTGGTAGTTGGCTTCGCCTCTGAGCATCTCGCCAAAGAATGGGGCAGCAAAACCGCCGAGGTTCGAACCGCCGCCTGCACAACCGATCAGGATGTCAGGCTTGATGTCGAACTTCTTGAGCGCGGCCTGTGTCTCAAGACCGATGATGCTCTGATGCAGAACGACTTGATTGAGCACGGAACCGAGCACATAGCGATATCCGGGATTTTTGACAGCAGTCTCTACGGCCTCGGAAATGGCGCAACCCAGCGAACCGGATGTGCCCGGATGGTCGGCCAGAATCTTGCGTCCGACCTCAGTCGTCTGACTTGGGGAAGGGGTTACGTTTGCTCCGTAAGTACGCATCACTTCGCGGCGGAAGGGCTTTTGCTCATAAGACACTTTGACCATGAAGACCTTGCAGTCAAGTCCGAAGTACGAGCAAGCCATACTGAGGGCTGTACCCCACTGACCGGCGCCCGTTTCGGTGGTAACGCCCTTCAGACCTTGGGCCTTGGCATAATAGGCCTGCGCAATGGAAGAATTGAGCTTATGTGAACCCGAGGTGTTGTTGCCCTCAAACTTGTAGTATATCTTGGCCGGAGTGCCCAATGCCTTCTCTAGGAAATATGCGCGGGTAAGCGGCGAGGGCCTGTACATCTTATAGAACTCCAGCACGGGAGCCGGGATGTCGAAATAGGCCGTTGTGTCGTCCAGTTCCTGCTTGTTTAGTTCCTCGCAGAAGACAGGGTTCATATCCTCCAGTGTAAGCACATGTCCGTCAGCGGGGCTGATGAGCGGTGCGGGCTTGTTCTTCATGTCCGCACGCATGTTGTACCATTGGGTAGGGATTTCGTCCTCAGACAAATAAATCTTGTATGGAATGTTTTTTTCCATTGTAAAAGAAAAAATTAGAGTTTATATTAAGTTCAAGTCGAACAGTAAGCTTTCAAGTTGAACAATAAGCTTTTAAGTCAAACAGTAAACTGAAAAAAACAGCCGGCTGGACATCACGTGCCAACCGACTGTAAGGTGTACAGAAAATGCAAGATTTTTTATTCGTTGGCAGGAGCCTGCGGTGTTGTCTCTGCAGGAGTCTCTACATTTTCAGGAGTGCTCATAGGCTGCTCGATGGCATCGGCAGACAATGCGCTTCCCTGCTCAGCTACATTCTTGTGTGTTGTCACCGAGCAAAGGATACAGAGTACGGCAATAATGCCCATGATGCTCCATGTGGCCTTCTCAAGGAAATCTGCCGTCTTGGGTGCACCCATAATCTGGTTGGAAGATTGGAATCCGGCAGCAAGGCCTCCGCCCTTAGACTTCTGGATAAGGACGACCACGATTAGCAGAATCGCTAAAATTACAATGACGGGAACAAAAATTGTGCTCATTTTATTTATGTTGTTATTTATTGCTTTTTGTCATCTGAAGATTCGTAATCTTTCCTGCTGGCGATTACCTTCTCCAAATATCTTATTTGGTCCGCAAAGTTACGGCTTTTATTTGGATATTTCAAATTTAAAGACGAAAAAATTTCCAAAGCCTGTTCAAATTTACCTTGTTTGATATATAGTTTTGCCAAACTCTCCGTCAGAAAGGCCTTTTCTGAAATTTTTCCGGGTTCTGGTGTCGGGATTTCCGAGGCCGCTCCTTCGTGTTGGGAAGAGGTCTGACCGTTCTCTCCGAAATCGTTCAGGAAGCGGTCTATGAGCAGGTCTGCCTCCGGGTCTTGTCCCGTCTTTTCGTCCGACATTCCGTCTCCGTCCAGAATGGGGTCATAATCGGGTCTTGACACCAATGCTTCAAGGCTGGAAGGAAGCCCGGATGGGAGATCGGCGGCATCGGCATCTTGTCGTCCGTCGAGGAATTTTTCGACCAAAGAGAACGCGTCCGGTTCTTCTGTGGGGTCGAACAGCTTCTTCTGACCTTGTTCCAGTTGCAGCAACAAGGAGACCCAATCGTGTTCACCTTTGTTGACCAATCGGAACAGCTTGGTCCGGTCAGGCAATGCAGCAGCTGCCGCATTCAGACTTGTACTGAGTCCGGTGCTGTGGGTGTTGGCCAAAGCAATGGCGTACAACATTCTGAAAGAGGCACAATAGGGATATTGGCTGATGAGTTGAGGCAGAAACTCAACCGCATCGGCGCCCATATCGTCTGGGTGTTCTATCCAATTACCAATTTGCGACAGTTGCATTGAATATTTCTTCTACGAGTTGTTCTATCATCTCATTGCACAAGCCGTCTTGTACGTCGGTGAGGAGTTGTGTGGCATCAAAGTCGCGATAGGCCGAGAACTCCCGTTCGAAGTTTTCGGTAGAATTGTTCTTGTTGACGAACTTGACTTTGATTTTTATGGTCAGACGTGTTTCTGCCGCATAGGCGTCGCTTTTGACGGCTTGAGGGGACAGGGAGTAACCGGTTATGGCTCCGCTGATCTGCAGGTCGCCATTGGTCCGGACTTGCGACAGACGGGTCTGTGAGGCGTACTTGGACTGCAATGCATCGTTGAAGTTCACCGCAAGAGGGGAGTAGACCAACGGGGCTTTGATCGGGAAGTTCTCGAAGCTGATGGTCTTGGTCACGGTATAGTCTATGCTTGCGCCGTTCAGCTTGTAGCTGATGGTGCATGAGACCAATATTATGGCAAGTATACCGCACAGGAAGGCGGGCAATATCTTTCTCATCGTACGTGTACTTGTTGTATTACGTGTGTGTACTATAACATTGTGTTGCGTATATGTACTATCTATGGGAGAAGTGACGTGTGTTGTCGCGTGGAGCGGAGCGTGCCGGGATGCGGATCGTCGGGCGAGAAGACAAGCCCGATGGTCAAAGCGTAACCTGCAGGTCAGGCGAGCCCATAGTCTATGATTTTCCGGTGTATTGTCCTTTCGGAGATGCCCAGTTCGTCGGCCGCCTTACGTTTGTTGCCTCCGTTACGCTGCAAGGCTTGTTCTATGGCATCTTTCTCCATCTGTTCCAATGTCTTGACCGGACTTGCTCCGTGTCCTTGTAATCCGGCAGCTGGTTGCTGAATGGCGGAGGTTGGTTGTTGAAGTCCCGTAACCGGTTGCTGCACACCGGCATTTGACGGTTCTGTCGAATAGGGCACTTCAATAGCTTCCTGTTCCTCAAAATCTTCGGTATCATCCGACTCCTGGACAACTTGCGAATGATTGGCGGCAGGTGAGGGCGTGATTATGGGTCCGCCTTGCGTCAACTGGTGCGGAGAGCTGTGCATGTGTGAAGCTTGATTCGTCTGCACACCGCCTGTTCGGGCATAAAGTTCCTCCAGCTGTTGCTTCATCTCGAAAATCACCTTGTAGAGCATGGCCTTTTCCCCGGGGCCGAATCCATTCTCATAGTTGTCTTTCCGCCCGTTGTTGGACGAGGTGATGCGCGAGTCGAAGGCGGGTAGATACGTCTTAAGCGTCTCGGCGTTTATCGTGCGGCTTTCCTCGACGATGCTGATTTCCTCTACGAGGTGCAGCAGCTGGCGCACATTACCTGGCCAACGGTAGGCAAGGAGCACCTGTTTCGCTCCGTCATCGACGCTGATTGGAGGGATGTGGTACTGATTGGCCACATCGCTCGCAAACTTGCGGAAGAGCAGATGGATGTCTTCGGGGCGTTCCCTCAGCGCAGGCACACGTATGGTCACTGCGGCGAGACGATAATAAAGGTCTTGTCTGAAAGTGCCGGCCTGGATGGCATCCTGGAGGTTCTTGTTGGTGGCAGCCACCACGCGCACGTCCGTCTTGTGTATTTCACTTGAGCCCATCCGCTGGTATTCTCCCGATTCAAGGACGCGCAGCAGACGGGCTTGCGTGTCAAGGGGGAGTTCGCCCACCTCGTCGAGGAAGATAGTTCCGCCGTCAGCCTCTTCGAAGAATCCCTTTCGGTCGGCAATAGCCCCAGTGAAAGCGCCCTTTACATGTCCGAACAACTCGCTGTTGATGGTGCCTTCGGGCAGCGCTCCGCAGTTGACCGGGATGCATTTCTTGTGGCGGCGTCCGCTGTAGTTGTGGAGTATCTTGTAGAACGACTCCTTACCGACGCCGTTTTCGCCTATCACGAGCACATTGGCATCATAGGGCGCAGCCTGGATTGCAACGGAAATGGCCCGTTGCAAGAGAGGACTTTTGCCTACAATCCCCAAACTCTGCTGCACCGACAAAACATCATTGTCCATACCTTTGTACTGCGATATAATTCATTTTTCAGTGTGCAAAGATAGTGTTTTTTTGTCATTGCGTGCAAAAAAAATGGAAAATAAATCGGATATGTATTTTTTTTATTACCTTTGCGCAAAAAACAACGCTGTGGATAACCAAATACAGTCCTTATATCTCAAATATGCTGGGCAGGAACCGACGGCATCGGAAGCCATAACTGGTTCGGCCGGCGAACGACTTTACTGTCGGTTGACGGCTGCCGACAGACAGACGGTGGTGGGTGTCAGATGCGACAATCAGCAAGAGCTCCGTGCGTTTTGCGAACTGGATGCAGCCATGTCTGCCCAGGGAATACGTGTGCCAAAGATCTTGGCGAGAGAAGGCAATTGCTATCTCCTGGAGGATTTGGGACCAGTCTCGCTCTACTCTCTGGTGCAGGAATGCCAGAAGACCGGAGTGTGGAACGAACCTACGCGACAACTCTTGCATCAGGTCATGGCCGACCTGGCGGATATTCATTTCCGTACGCTTTCTGCTTTTGACCCGACACATTGCTGCCGCGAGTCAGTCTTCTCGGCCACCAACATCAGATGGGACCTCAACTACTTCAAATACTGTTTCCTAAAAGGAACCGGACTGCACATCGACGAACTTCAGTTGCAGAAGGATTTCGACAATCTCGAACAGGAACTCCTCAAGGCACCTAACAGCGGATTCCTGTACCATGATTTTCAGAGCCGCAACATTCAGGTCAAAGACGGCCAACCTTATTATATAGATTTCCAGGGCGGATACAGAGGTCCTTTCTATTACGATATCGCCTCTTTCCTGTGGCAGGCAAGGGCCGGCTATCCCGATGAACTCAGGCAAGAGCTACTGGCAACGTGCCTGGACAAACTGAGGCAATATACCGAGGTGGATGACCGGGAATTCCATTACAGACTGGGCCAATTCGTCTTCTTCCGTTTGCTACAGGTGCTTGGTGCCTATGGTTTCAGGGGAATCTTTGAACGGAAAACGGCATTTATGACACCTATTCCCAAGGCTTTGAAGCTAATACTGAGTTTGGACGTGTACCACGAATATCCCTACCTCAAGCAGGTGTTGGAGTGGGCTGCCTCTTTGCCGCAATTCATGAAACAAAACCCGGAAGGTCCGCTGACAGTAAGGATAACGAGTTTCAGTTACAAGCGGGGGATACCCGAAGACTATAGCGGCAACGGCGGAGGATTCGTCTTCGATTGTCGTGCGCCCCATAATCCGGGTCGGTATGATGAATACAAACAACTTACAGGCCTTGACCAACCCGTCATAGATTTCCTCGAGGGAAGAGATGCAAATCCGGAGCACAAACCCTTTGGAACAGAGCTCACTATACCGCAATTTCTCGAGCATGTCTACGCTTTGGTCAACCCTGCCGTAGACACCTACCTGGTGCGGCATTTCAATAGTCTGGTCGTCAATTTCGGGTGTACAGGAGGCCAACACCGCAGCGTGTATTGCGCCGAACATCTGGCCCGCTATCTGAAATCGTTACATCCCGGATTGCATATAGTATTGACGCACCGCGAACTCGGCATCTGTCAAGAACTGTAATAATAAGACAGCAGACGACAAATCCCTTATTTCGTGCAGATACAAATGTATAATTCGCACGAAGACAACAGATTAGCAATATCAGAAGATGATAAAGAACATCAAGGTTCGTGTCCGTCCAGAGATATGGGCCGACCCGCAAAAACTGAAGACGGAACTGGCACGGCAAGTTGCAGTTTCCCCCCTTTCGATACGCGGACTCAGAACCATACACCGAAGTATTGATGCCAGGCAGCGCCAAGTGATGATTCAGTTGGAGATAGACCTTTACATCAACGAGGAACCGCCACAGCAACTTTTTGTGCCGCAATGCTATAAAGAGGTAAAAGGCGACAGACAGGCTATTGTGGTCGGTCTTGGGCCCGGAGGACTTTTTGCATCACTCAAACTCATCGAAAACGGCATAAAGCCCATCGTCTTCGAACGTGGCCGTAACGTAGCGGACCGGCGTAGGGATGTGGCACAGATAGCCAGACAACAACAAGTAGACCCGGAAAGCAATTACTGCTTCGGCGAAGGCGGAGCAGGGGCTTTCTCTGACGGCAAACTCTTTACGCGGAGCAAGAAACGCGGAAATGTGCGTGGCATCCTCGAACGCCTTTGCCAATTCGGTGCCGATACGGGCATTCTCGACGCCGCTCATCCCCATATCGGCACGGACCGGTTGCCGGCCGTAATAGCCAACATCAGAAACGAAATCCTGCAGTGTGGAGGGGAAATCCACTACGAAACGGTTGTCAACCGGCTTTTGACGAAAGACAATCAAGTGGTCGGCGTCGTGACAAACAAAGGGGAGGAGTACCTTGGTCCCGTTATTTTGGCTACGGGACATTCGGCTAGGGATGTGTACCGGATGCTTTATCGCGAGCACATCCCCATGGAACGGAAAGGTATGGCAATGGGCGTTCGGCTTGAGCACCCGCAGACTTTGATTGACAAAATTCAATACCATAGCGAAGCGGGGAGGGGAAAGTTTCTGCCGGCTGCCGAATACAGTTTTGTGACGCAGAGCAATGGCCGTGGCGTATATTCGTTCTGTATGTGTCCGGGTGGCGTTGTAGTCCCCTCTGCCACCAGGCCGCAACAGGTGGCCGTGAACGGAATGTCGGCATCGTCGCGTTCTTCGCGTTGGGCCAATTCCGCTATGGTTGTCGAAATCCGACCTGAAGATTTGACGGGGATACTGGAGGTTGATTCTGTGGATGGATTGCCGACTGGACTTTTCCTCGAGGAAATGAAAGAACCCTTTACCGGCGACTCGGTGTTGGCCGGCATGATGCTACAAGAGCAAATCGAACGGAATGCATGGCTGAAGGGCGGAATGAAACAGACGGCTCCGGCTCAGCGCATGGTCGACTTTGTACGTGGCAGGTTGTCTGACTCCTTGCCTGACTCTTCCTATGCACCTGGTGTGGTTTCGTCTCCGTTGCACTTGTGGTTGCCTAAGTTTATCGGCTCCCGGTTGCAAGCTGCCTTCGGTACATACGGTCAGAATGCACGTGGATTTTTGACAAACGAGGCCATGCTGATAGCTGCCGAGACCAGGACTTCGTCGCCTCTCCGCATTCCCAGAGACCGGGAGCAGTTGTGTCACCTCACGATGTCGGGATTATATCCCTGTGGAGAGGGCGCTGGCTATGCAGGCGGCATTGTCAGTGCAGCCATGGACGGGGAGAGATGTGCAGAGGCTTTGGTAGCCAAATTTTTCCCTTAATCATGTTATCTTCAAAAGATTAAGACTGATATAAAAAGATTAAGACAGACGTAAAAATATAAAGACTGACATAAATAAAGTCGACATAAATGGGTTGTTTATAAGCTTACATAAGGTTCTACAAGAGTTGCTTATAGGCAGACATAAGAAGCTGGTTCTACAAGAATGAACTATACAATCTAAAGAAATCAAAGTGTTTAAGAAAATTCACAAATAAATATGGAAATAAAATTCAAGATCATATATCATACAGTTTGGGGCGAATCATTGGGCGTCATCATTTCCGACAAGATCATCCCGCTTTCGACAACTGACGGCAAGGTGTGGGAAGGAAGTTCCGACATCCGGCTCCCGAAAGGCGGGTTGCCGCTTCTGTACCGCTACGGAGTGTTCCGCGAGGGCAACTGCATACGTCAGGAACGCAATTGTATGGCTCACGTCATCGAAAATGTGTGCCAGACAGAAGAACCAATCTTACGCGATGACATCTGGTGTGACGAAAAGCGTGTGGCAGGCGTTGCCATCCCAGTCTTCTCTTTGCGCAGCGAAGGAAGTTTCGGAGTCGGAGATTTCGGCGATTTGAAGACCCTAGTCGACTGGGCCGTCAAGACTGGGATGAAGGCCGTTCAGATTCTTCCGATTAACGATACGACCGATACCGGAAAATGGACGGACTCTTACCCCTACAACTCCATTTCCGTCTACGCTTTGCATCCGCAGTATATTGACCTGAGACAGTTGCCGGCACTGAAGAACAAGAAAAAGGCTGCAGAATATGAAGCAAAGCGCAAGCGGCTGAATATTCTCAGTCAAATCGATTATGAAGCCGTAAACGAAGTCAAACGTGCCTATCTGTACGACATCTATAAGCAAGAGGGGAAGAAGTGTCTCGCATCGGAAGCTTTCAAGACGTTCTTCGACGCGAACAGTGTTTGGTTGCGTCCATATGCAGCATTTTCCGTTCTGCGAGACACATACGGCACTTCCGACTATAACAAATGGCCCAAGCACAGCACGTACAATGAACCCGAAATCGCTGACTTCACCGATGCGGAGATTGAAAGTGTAGGTTTCTATTATTTCTTACAACACTCTCTACACGAGCAATTGCTTGCGGTTTCAGCCTACGCGCGCCAAAACAATGTCATCCTGAAGGGAGACATCCCCATCGGTGTGTGTCGTACTTCGGTAGAGACATGGGTAGCTCCGTCGTACTTCAACATGAACGGTTCTGCAGGTGCTCCGCCTGACACCTTCTCGACCAATGGCCAAAACTGGGGCTTCCCGACCTACAACTGGGAAGCCATGCAGGCTGACGGTCTGCAGTGGTGGCTACGGCGATTCCGCAAGATGCAGGAATATTTCTCAGCCTATCGCATTGACCACATACTCGGGTTCTTCCGCATTTGGGAAATCCCTACACATGCCGTGCATGGCTTGTTGGGCCAGTTCTCTCCTTCGTTGCCGATGTCGCCCAAGGAAATCGAATCCTATGGTCTGACTTTCTGCAAAGACTGGATGACAGAACCTATGATTACCGACGAACTTATCGGACAGCGCATTGGCATGCTTTCTCATTATCATGAAGAACAACCCGATTGGTTGGGAGGGAAAGACCCCGTGGCCTATGTCAAAGAGGTTTTCCTCGAACCGAAACCGGATGGCAAGTGGCAAATGAAACCCCAGTTTGCTACACAACGTCAGATTGAGAGATTTTTTGCCGTGGAGCACGATCCGGCAACTATGGAACTGAAAGAAGCCGTCTACAGTTTGGTTTCCGATGTCTTGTTTGTCGAAGACCATCGAACTTCTGGTCTGTATCATCCGCGTATTTCCGTCCAGCTGGACTACGTTTATACGTGCCTGACAGAAGGGGAGAAGCAGGCCTTCAACCATCTGTACGACGACTATTTCTACCGCAGGCACAACCAATTCTGGTACGACCGCGCAATGCAGAAACTGACGCCTCTGATTCAGGCAACCCAGATGATTGTGTGTGGCGAAGATCTCGGCATGGTTCCTGACTGTGTGCCGTGGGTCATGAATGCTCTGCAGATTCTCTCTCTCGAGATTCAGCGCATGCCCAAAGAGCCCGGTCATCTTTTTGCGCATGTGGCCAATTATCCCGTCCACAGCGTCTGTACGACAGGTACGCACGATACGGAGACACTACGCCAATGGTGGACAATTGACCCTGATCAAACCCAAAGATACTGGCATGAAGAGTTGGGTTGTGACGTCCCTTGTCCGTTGGTCGCCTCGCCGGAGGTCTGTGCTCGCATCGTCGGTGACCATCTCGCTTGTCCGTCGTTGTTGTGCATTTTGCCTTTCCAGGACTGGTTGTCCATTGATGGCGACATCCGTCTTGCCGATGCTGACGCCGAACGAATCAACATTCCTGCCAATCCGCATCACTATTGGCGTTATCGGATGCACATTTCGCTCGAAGAACTTCTTGCGCAGGAATCCTTCAACAACCGGATTGCCCAGATGATTGAATCTGCCAACAGATAAGACTTTTAACGAGAGCGACAATTACCAAGACCAGTGAGAGCCGGCGTTAAACCGACTCTCATTATTACTTCATATTATCGTAATTCAACCGACTTTATTTTCATAATGATCCAAGACTATAATTTAACCGATAATATTCTTATAGTGAGGATTTGTCAATAATACAACTTTACATAATCCTAATTCCAAAATAAAAAGATTTTGACTTTTTCAAGAATAGGAAAAGTCTGAAACAAGACTTCAGGGAATGTTATTTGCAAAGGTCAATCCAAGAACTCGAACGAAATCTCTAAGAACTCGAGATTGATATTTAAAGAAAGGATTTGCCAATTCCAGGAAAGATTATTCTTCAAGCAGATAAAGAGATAAAGATTTCAACTGTTCGTTTTGTTAATCAAGATTTCGGATGGTTGTGTGTTATCCAAAAATTTAACTGATAGTGTTGATATTCAATGAATATTATTCCTTTCGCTTGGAATCCATACAGATGGTTACGGGGCCGTCGTTGAGCAAATCGACTTTCATGTCCGCGCCGAAAGTTCCGCTGCAGACTTTGCCCGGAAGACCTTCGTTGGCCAACTTTAAGAACAGCTCATACAGTGGTATGGCAATAACGTGATTGGCTGCCCGAATATAGCTGGGCCGGTTGCCTTTGGCGGTCAATGCATGCAGAGTGAATTGACTCACAATGAGAATCTCGCCGTCAATGTCGGTCACAGACTGGTTCATCACGCCGTTCTCATCATCGAAGATTCTAAGTCCCAACAACTTACGGGTAATCCACTGGACATCCTGCTCGGTATCGGCCGATTCAAATCCCGCAAGGACCAAAAGTCCCTGGCCGATATTGGACTTCAACTTGCCGTTGATGGTGACGGAAGCGTGCTGCACACGTTGGATTACGACTCTCATTTCTTCTGACCATTTACCCAACCCGATTCACAATGGGTTGAATCATAGTATATTTCAGCTTCCTTATCCAAAGTGACTCGACCTTCGGTAATGTCCAAGACAGTCTGGCAGCAATTCATGTATTTCTTACCCCAGAAGTCTTTAATCTCCTTCTTGCCTGCCGCTACGACAATGCTCCTGATCAATGCTCCGTGGGCTACGATAAGGACATTTCGGCAAGGTTCGACGAGCCATTCTGAGGAATTTTCCTTTCTTATCCCCTTTTCCAAAGGCAAAATTTCATCTTTCAGAAACGCCCCGCTCCTTTCCACAAGTTGCGTAAAACTCTCTGCTTTAACCGAAGGATTGTACAGTTCGGGGTGCCAAAGCATATTGTATAACGGATGGTTGGGGTCTTGTCCGGCCTGTTCTATACTTAAGCCCTCATACTCCCCGAAGTTCATCTCTATGATACGCTTGTCTTTCCGTATCCGGTCAAGAGTAAAGCGACCTTCCAGAAGGATTTTAGCCGTCTCGACAGCTCGTACAAGCGGACTGCAATAGACACGGTCATACTGTACGACGGGCATATTGTCGCGTGTCATTTCCGCAAGTTTGCGGCCATATTCGTTCAGCGGCACATCGACTTGCCCCTGAAACCGTTTTGCTCGGTTCCAGTCCGTCTCTCCATGCCTAATCATATACAACTTCATAATTCCCTAATCGTATCTGACACCTTTTCGAGACGAATGCCGCGGGAACCTTTCACGAGTGTCGTTCCTCCCAGACTCCTCAACACGGCAGTATCGGCACAAAGCGCCTCGACATCGGCGTAACAGCGCACTTGTTGACGGGCCAACATTACGGCTTCGTCGTTGGATTCGGCCTTGAAAGCTCCGGCAAACTCTTGTCCTACCAAAAGTACAAACTCGAAATGCCGGGCATACTGTTGTGCTATGAGCTGAAGTATGGCCTGATGTTCGTGGGTCGACTCCTCTCCCAACTCGCGCATGTCGCCCAATATCAGATTCTTGTGCGGGGCGTCGTTTTGAGCAAAACTCCGTATAGCTGCATTCATGCTTGTCGGATTGGCATTGTAGGCATCCAATATCATATAGTTGCCGTAGCCAAGATTTACGAGTTGCGAACGCATATTTTGAGGGACATAGCCTTCGATGGCTTGTCGGATGGAAGACACGGAAACCCCGAAATGGTAGCCGATAGCCGATGCTGCAATGACGTTGATGAGGTTATAGTCGCCTATCAGGTTAGTTTTGACCGCTGCCGGCGACTCGCCATCGACGATGAGTTCGAGTTGAAGATAGGGAGCAGACGAGAGAATCCGCCCCTGCACAGACGGACGTTCAGCACTAGAATCTGCCACTACGGACGAGACACCAGCATTGCCATAAGTGACCCTTCTGACATCCTTGGCACGCGGCATCAGGTGTTCATTGCCGCAATCGACAAAGACCATGCCACCTGTGCGGCGGATGGAGTCATATATTTTCGTCTTGGCACTTATTACGCCTTCCAGACTTCCAAATCCAAGCAAATGTGCCTTTCCGACATTCGTGATCAGTCCGTAATCCGGACGGACTATCTCGCACAGGTCAGCGATATCCATAGGGTGGTTGGCCCCCATTTCGATTATGGCGAACTCATGACCCGGGCGAATCTTCAGCAAAGTGATAGGCACACCAATCTGATTGTTGAGGTTTCCCACCGTTGCCAGTACGCTGTACTTTTGCGACAGGACGGCCTTTATAAGTTCTTTGGTTGTCGTCTTTCCGTTGGTGCCAGTAATGCCGATTACAGTGACGGGGTGCGTCCAAGTCCTGACCCGCTCCCGATGCCAGGCTGCCAGTTGTTGCAGCATTGTCAAGACTGAGGGCACATAGAAATAGCGTCCATGCCGTCCATAGGACAAGTGGGCGTTGCTTTCTTCCGTCGTGCGGTCGGTCTGCGGCACGACATCCGCGTTGTCGACCACGGCCAGTGCACAGCCTTTCGACAAGACATCGGCTGCATATCGGTTGCCGTCAAACTTCTCGCCTTTCAAGGCAAAAAAGAGGGCATCGGGCACACAATTCCGGCTGTCGGTAGTAATCAGAGGATACTGACAATAGATAGCGTATAAAGATTCGATAAGTTTTTTATCCATAGTTTCTTACAATTCAGAAGAACCGGCGTATACAAACCAGGTCATGAGTTTTCTCCTGTCTCTTTTCGCTGAAGATGCCGTCCTCCCTCAGCGTGTCGTAGTGAAGGCGCGCAGAACAATGCAGGATGCGGTTCTCGCTGTCGCACAATCCCACATGGCTGACCTTTCCGTCATGGCCGAAGAAAGCAAGGTCGCCCGCCAGACAATGGCCGAAGTCAACCTCTTCACCCAGTTTGGCTTGCTGGGAAGCATTGCGCGGCAAGGAAATCCCGATAAAGCGGAACAACGTCTGCGTGAAACCCGAACAGTCGAGACCGAACGCTGAACAGCCTCCCCACAGGTAAGGCACATTGACAAGCATACGGGCCTGTTGCAAGAGGAATTTGGTGCAGGCATTGCGTGACACGGAAGAGGCTTTCATCGGTTCAACGCAACTCATAGGCGGTACGTCAAAGCGGTGTCCTTGCACCTGGAATTCTATGCCGGCTTCGTCCATATCAAAGATCCGGCTGCCCCATGACAAATACAGACTTACCGACTGATCGCCCGTTCCCAGTTTCGAAATTACGTTGTAGGGCTGACGGAGCAACAGTGCATTCTCCGACTGCGAGAGGCAGTGACGGTAGTCTTGTTCATCGAGCAGGGTTGCCGTTTTGCAGTCTATCCAACCCTCATACTGGTCGCAGTCCCTGATGACCTTATACCACCTGGGAAATTGCTCGACGATGCGGAAAGTGTCGCCGAAGAGCATCTGATTAACCATTTCCGACTGTTCGGAGGCTGACGACCTCATCGGAATGAAGGGCTGCAAACAAATAGCGAATAACATATAATGATGTACAGAGTGTATTTAAAACCTTGCGGACAACTCGTCGACCGACAGCATGACTGCGATAAGATGACCGTCTGGGGAATACGTATGGTCGGGGATGCTGAACAAAGAGTCAGTCAATTGCAGCATCTCCTCCTCCGACAGGACCTGCCCGTAAGGAAGCGCCTGCGTCTTGCTCAATTGCATGGCCAGCCTTTTGTCGAGCTGTTCGCGCACAGAGTGGTCTTCCCTGGCAGACTCAATCATTTGGCAGATGAGTTCATGCAGATTCAGCGATTTGTCGACCGAGGCCGGTTTGCCGTTGACTGCATAACTTCCGCCCCCCAGGCTGTCAAGTTCGAATCCCAACGATTTCAAGGTCGGAAGTATCGACTCTAGAATAGGGACGTCGGCCTGCGGGATGTCGATAATCTCCGGAAACAGTTCCTGTTGGCTCACCCCCTGATGCTGGCAAATCTGCTGGTAGTACATATCGTAGAGGACCGTCATGTGCGCACGGTGTTGGTCAATAAGCATCAGACCCTGTTTCGACGATGCGGCGATGTACTTTCCGGCTATCTGCAGGTATTTTCTGAATGTCCTTTTTGGCGCTTCCTGCGAGGGGTGCAGCAGAAGGTTGTCCGAATGCTCCGGTGCCGGGCAGTCGGGTACATCGTCCAACACGGTCGACAACCGGCTCGGCAACGACTCCACCCCCGTTATCTTGCTTGACAACGCCTCCGGCCGGTCGGTCGAATGCGAGAAATCGGCGTACAGTGTCTGCCAGTTCTGCACGGATTGGCTTTTGCCGAACGGATTGTAACCGGCATCGAACTTCACTTTCGGTTCTTGGGGCAACGGCTTCATCGGGTCGAACGGCTCAATCTCGGGAGCATCGTTTTGGTCAAAGTCTATCGTCGGGACGGCATTGAACTTGCCCAAAGCCTCTTTGACGGTAGCCATCAGAATGTGCCATCTTGCCGCTTCGTTCTCGAATTTGATTTCCGTCTTAGTCGGATGTATGTTGACATCGATGGAAGCCGGGTCGACCGTCAGATAGATGAAATAACTGGGCTGCGCCCCCTCGGGAATCAGGTTCTGGTAACATTCCATCACTGCCTTATGGAAATAAGGGTGACGCATGAAGCGGTTGTTGACGAAAAAGTACTGCAGGAAGCCCTTCTTCTTTGCCCCTTCCGGCTGGCAGATAAAGCCATCCACATTGACGAGTTCGTTTTCCACGCCGACGGGAAGCAGCTGTTGGCTCATGGATTTCGGGAAGAGCTGCAGGATGCGCTGCTTCAAGTTGCTGGGCGGGCACTGAAACAACAGCGTGTCGTTGTGGCTCACCGTGAAGCCGACATGCGAGTTGGCCAAAGCCACCCGTTGCACCTCAGCTATGATGTTCGACAGTTCGGTCTGGTCGCTCTTCAGAAACTTCCGTCGGGCGGGGACGTTGTAGAAGAGGTTGCGCACCTCAATGTTCGTTCCCTTTGCGCACATCGTAGATTCCTGCGACTGAAGCTGGCTGGCGGCCATACGCAGATGTATGCCGGTCTCGTCGCAGTCTCTCTTTGACCGCAAGTCGACCTCCGACACGGCCACAATACTGGGCAAAGCTTCACCTCTGAATCCCATCGTATGGAGGGAAAAGAGGTCGTTGGCCTTCGAAATCTTGCTTGTAGCATGACGTTCGAAAGCCATACGGGCATCGGTCGGCGACATTCCCTTTCCGTTGTCTATGACCTGTATAAGTTCCTTGCCCGACTCGCGCAGCACGACTTTGATGTCCGTAGCACCGGCATCGACGGAGTTTTCTAGCAACTCCTTGACAACCGACGCGGGACGTTGCACGACTTCGCCGGCTGCAATCTGATTGGCAACGCTGTCTGGCAAAAGATGTATGATGTCCATGTTTGCAATCAGCTAAAATAAACCGTTTTCACGAGCCAGTAAAGCAAGACGACGAGAACGACAAGCCAAACGGCCATCTTGATATAGCGCTTTTTTTTGGCGTCGGGGTTGTCGCCGTCCTTTTCCAGACGTCGGCGCAAGTGTGTAGTCCCGTTCACGAACTTGCCATGCAGCAGTTCCTCGGCCTTCATGTCTTCCATCGGAAGCTGTCCGTTTTCAAACATAATGGCCCGTCTGCGCGACTCGATGTATTCTTTCCGTTCGTTGGCGAAACGGTATTTACGCTCGAAGTGTTTGGGTTTGCGGGTAGTGAAAATACTCATAATATAACTGCTTTTCCTTTAGGTTACCAACCGTTCAATTCGCGGTCGTCGAACAGGCGAACTGACTCTTTTTGGTCTTCCGCCTTCATTCGTACATCCCTCATCACGTCCTCCGGACTGTCGGGGCGCAGATATGACATCCATCGGAAACCCTCCAGATAGAGGATGTCGGGCGTGACCAGTTGAATCGGAGTAAATGACCCGACGGGTTGCGGCCAAATGCGCAGATGGTCGAGCTTCTGTTCCTTGAACCAAATGGAGAGATAGTTGCCGATGACCTGATTCAGACCTATCAGCTCCTTCTCGTCCGACTTGCCGTCTTTGGGATAGAAGATGGTGTGCACGTTGCCCGTCATGTCCATACGGTCAAGTCTCGACGAGTCGAACCAGCAGACGAGGGTCTTGCCCATAATCTGGTCGTAGTGGACGGAGTCGTGCTGCTGAATCAGAAAAGCCTGGTCATGGATATAGGCGCGGTCTATACCGCCTTCGTTGGCCATATAGGCAAAAATCGTGTCGCCGGTAATCTGGTATTGGCCGTTCCACATGACGGGATTGCCCATGAATGTGGCAAGCGAATCGTTGAGGTTGTAGTTGAGCGAATCGCAGACGCCCTGCAAGTCCATGCGATAGTAACGCACGTTGTGGAAACAAACGATATAGTTTACGGTGTCGGTGAAGAGCGAGTCGGTGTAGTAGATGGAATCGGTCAACACAGAGTCGCGCATCACTGCCTCGCTTTTCTGCAACTGCACGGACCCGCTCTCGTAGGCGGTATAGGTACGGATTGTGTCGGAATGAAGATAAAGGGTGTCGGACGACGAGAATTCGAGGACCAAAGCCCGTCGGGTGACGGTCATTACCTGTGGAGAGTCGACATAGCAGGCGTAGTCGCCGCTGATGCGCATGGAGTGCACCGTGTCGTGGGCCACGAAGTTGCCCCAGGCTTCGCCAAAGCCGGCCTTGCCGTCATAAAACATCGTGTCGGCCGTAGCGAAGCGTCCCGGCGAAACCACGCGCGAACGGTGGTAGAGCCACGACCGGTCGGTATCGGTGTTCATGATGCCCAGGTCGGTATAGAGCGTAGCGGTGTCGTTGACAACGACCGATGGTCCGAGCAGCCAGGCGTCTTTGGTCGCGAAGCTGTACTGCAGCGTGTCGCTCTGCAGGGTCATGCGGGGCCGGTAGGCATCGGAGGCAACGTCGGGGTAAGACGGCCGTTCGTCTTCAGGCATTCCGGAGAAGTCGTAATTGCGCATCTCCACGTTGTTTCTGAACTCTGACAAGCGGCTACCGGTGTAGTACCAGCCGAGGTCGCTCTGCAGGTGGTTTTCAGGGTTGACAATCCAGCCGCTGTAGGGATAGTGGGCCTTGCCTTCCTGACGGTAGTAGATCAGATACTCGGTGAAGAGCTGCGTGTCGACGTGTCGCATACGCACATTGTCATACAGTTCGCCAATCATCGTATTGCCGTTGTACGACAGGCTGTCACACCACATCTCGAGCGTGTCGCCTTCCCACATGTGCACGTTGCTGAAAGCCTCAAACGAGTTGTTCGACTGATAGAAATAGGCACTGTCGCACTTCATCCAAATGCTGTCCTGACGGAACAGTACATCGCCGCGCAGCACTTGGCGTTCGCTGTCCTTGCTTTTGTTAAACGATAGCGTGTTGGCATGTTCCAGGTGCACTACACGCACGGGCTGCTGTGTCGCGGCCCGGACAGCAGGCATCGACACAACAGTCAAAAGACATGCCGATATGTAGAACAGATATCGTCTCAACGTTACTTCCCTGCTTCGTTCTGTCCCCATCCCGGATACTTGAAGTCGTACTTTTCCCATCCCGGTCTGATTTTGCAGTAGGTTTCCTTCTGCTTGGTGCGGATGAAGTTGTCGATTATTTCCTCCTGCAGATGACTCTCATACAGACTCTTTAGCGTCTGATAGTCCTCGTAATAGGTTGCCTTGTGGCCTTCGATGCGTTTCTTCAGCTTGACGATGGCCACCTGGTCGCGGTTCGTCTTCGAATCCTTCATCGTGAAGGGCTGCGAGATTTCGCCTTCCTTCATCGAGCTGACCACGCGGGCCACTTCGCTGGGCAGTTCCTCCATAAATTGGCGTGCCGTACCCGTGCGTTCGGAGGTCATCAGACCCGAGCTGTTGCGCGTCGACTTGTCGCTCGACAGTGCACGGGCAGCTTCCTCAAACGTGTACTTGGCCGAGTCTAGTTCCATGCGCACCGTGTCGAGCACATTGCGCGCCTCCTGGAGTTCCTTGCTCGACACGCGCGGTGTGAGCAGGATGTGGCGGAAATTGGCGCGGTCGCCGCGGCGTTCTATCAGCTGGATGATGTGGTAGCCGAATTCGGTCTCCACAATCTTCGACACCTTCTTGGGGTCGGTGAGCTGGAAGGCTGCGGCCGAGAATTCTGGCACAAAGGCGTTGCGCGTCTTGAAACCGAGTTCACCGCCCAACGGGGCGCTGCCCGGATCCTCGCTATAGAGAATGGCCAGGGTAGAGAACTGACTTTCACCGCTCACGACGCGTTGCGTATAGTCGCGCAGGCGGGCCTTGATGCCGTCAATCGTCTGCTGTGAGATGCGTGGCTGCAGGGCAATGATCTGCACCTCGACCTGCGTCTGAATGAACGGGATGCTGTCTTTAGGCAGTTTGTCGACATAGGCGCGCACTTCGCTCGGCGTGACGCTGACATCTTCGGTCAGATGCTGCTGCTCGCGCTGCACGATGGCCTGGTTCTTGTAGGCCGTGCGGTATTCCGAGCGGATTTGGCTCATAGTTTTGTCCATATATTCCTCGAGCTTTTCTTTCGACCCGATTTGCTGAATCATATAGTTCACTTGGGCGTCGACCTGCTGGTTGATCTCATCGTCAGTGACCTCGATGGAATCGATGATAGCCTGATTGATAAACAACTTCTGGATTGCCATCTGCTCGGGGATGATGCCATACGGGTCACCGTCAATCTTCTCTCCCTGGTACAGCATGCGCTTGCGCTCCTGTTCCACCTCGCTGCGCAGGATAGCCTCGTCGCCGACGACCCAAATAACTTCGTCGATGACATTGTCAGCTTCTTGAGCGAACGAAGAACCGCCAACGAGTGCAAATGCCAATGGCAACATTATCTTCTTCATCTATTTCAAAAAATTATATTCAAAAAATCATTAGAATTTTATTTTCAAGTCTCCTGACTTTATCGCTTCCTGACGCAGCTGCTTCCGCAACTCGGTGCGGTACAGGCTCCGGTTGCGCTGTACGAGCAGTTCCTCTATGTCCTTCCTGACATATTCGAAAGGCTTTACCTCGTCCTTCAGCCGCGCGTCGCTGATGAGGAAGAGGTAGGTGTAGGTGCTGTCTTCCATCTCGCAGACCTTCGTTTCGGGCAGCTGCGTCATGTCGATGGCCGGCTGAGGCAGATGGTCTGACAGCAGCGACACCGGAATCCACTGTTCCATAAAGCTGTCGTAGTACACGGCGCGAAGCTGGCAGTACTGCTCCAGTTCCTCGGCATGGTCCATATTGCCCTTGCCCATCTGTTGCAGCCATCCCTTCAGGTCCTTTATCTTCTTCGTGTCGGAGAAGAGCTGGATAAAGATGCCCTGCACGATGGGCCGATCCAGCCGCATATTGTCCTTGTACGTCTCGTAGTAGGTGCGGCACTCCTCCTCCGAAACCTCTTTCGTAAACGACTTCAGACGCTCGTTCATATACGTCTGGGCGATGAGGTTCCTGCGGTATTGTGCCACTTCCCTCTCGAGGTCGTCGAGGTCGGGCAGTTGTTTCAGACCCTGCTGGAAAAGCAGCTGCTCGTCAATCCAGCTGTCGGCGTAGTTGCGGATGAAATCGGCACTGTCAGCGTTGTGCAGGTTCATAGGCATTTGCGCCATTACGTCCTTGATGCTGAGCGAAGCCTTTCCGACCACGGCCAAAGTCGTGTCTTCCGGCTCCTGACAGGAAACCGTCAGGAGCAAGGCGCTCAATGCGACAAGACATAATCTACGCATCAGTCCGGTCTTTGTATTGTTGCACTTGCACATTTGGCTGAACGGGCGGCGCTGTGTTTATTTGGCTTCGGCCGTGGGGCGCAGTTTGTCGAGAGCCTTCTGGTTGACCTTTACGTCAAACTTGGCGCGCAGTTGGGCCACCCAGGCTTTCTCCAGTTCGTCCTGGTAGTCGCTGATCACCTTTCCGCGCACGTCGTCCACACTCTCGGGAGCGTAGAGCACACGGCCGTAAGTCATCCGTACTGGCATCGTCGCACGCGGGTCGGTGGCCTGCACGTCGAGCTTGAGCCGCTCGCGGTCCACCGTGTTGTTATCGCCGGGAGCATAAAGGCCGTTGACGATATGGAAACGCGGCTGCTTGGGGTCGGGCGTCAGCACAGAGTCGGGCAGAATCTTGGTGCGCACCTGGTTGGCACATTCCTGAATGTCGGGCGTGTGGTCGTAGATGGCCTTCAGCGCGGCAACCAGCACCGAATCGTCGGCACACTCAATGAAAGCGCCCTTGAAGCGCGGTTCTGACCAGGCATACTGAGCGCGGTGGTCGTCGAAGAACTTCTGCAGACCGGCAGTGTCTTGCGTGGCTTTGTTCCAGACCTCCTTGCTGGCCACGTCGAAGAGCAGGATGCCGTCGTGATATTCCTTATAGAGATTGCGGAAATCCACGTACTTCTCCTCCAGGTGCGTAGCCTCGTACTGGGCTATCATGGCGTGCTTGTAGGCGTCGAGCGCATCGGCCTGCTTGACGTAGGCGAAATCCTCGCCATACTTCTCCTGACACCACTGGTCATACTGAGCAGCGGTGTACTTTTCCTGGCCTATGGTCATCATCACCTTGTTGCGCTTGGTGCCGTTCAGAACCTTCTCGTTGACTTTCAGTCCGTCTTCGGCCATCCAGAGCTCCTCCAGCTTCTTGCGGTAGGCAGCGGCACGCGAGGGGTCGCGCGTCACCATCATCTTCAGCTGCTCGAGCGAAGCGCTGTCAGTGGGGGCTTCGGCACGTTCGTTAAGTTTGAGCATGATGTGCCAGCCGAAGTCGGTTGTGAAGGGCTTTGACATCTCGCCCACCTTCAGACCGTAGGCCACGTCCATCCATTCCTTCGGGAAGCGTGCAGAGCCGTTGATCCAGCCGTAGGCGCCGCCGTTGCGGGCTGTATAGGCATCTTCGCTGGCCGTGGCTGCCACTTCGGCAAACTGCTTGCCGCTCAGGAGCGCCTGGTAGACAGAGTCGATGTAGGGCTTCGTGTTGGCTGCCTCAATCTGGGGCGGCACGTTGCGCGAGAACATCTTCATGATGTGGGCCACGAGCACCTCAGGCTTGGCGGCACGGCGGTCGATGACCTTGAGCAGATGCAGGCCGAACGAACTCCTCAGCACCGACGTCTCGCCCACAGCGGTCGCGTAGGCTGCCTGTTCGAAGGGATAGACCATCTGCAGCACAGAGAAGTAGCCGAGGTCGCCTCCGTTCTGTTTGGCCGAAGGGTCTTCGCTCTTGATGCGGGCCAGGCTGTCGAAGTCGGCACCTGCGGCAAGCTCCTGCCTGATGCTGTCCAGACGGGCATAAGCCTCTGTCTCGGCTTTGGGCGAAGCGTTTTCGTCGAGCTTGATCAGGATGTGGGCGGCATGAATCTCCGTCTTCCGGTTTTGGACGACTTCCTGCACGGCTTCGTCCTTCCAGCTCTCCGGCATCAGATAGGGCTCTTCGAGCTGCGCACGGTAGCCGGCCAACTCTTCCTTGTATGCCTGGGTCGTATCGATGCCGCGGCTCAAAGCCTCAAGGACTTTCAGCTTGTAGTTGATGAACAAATCGACGTATTCGTCAAAAGTCTTCTGTTCGATTACGTCCTGGTCGTTATTTTTTGTATAGAAATACTCGAACTCCGAACTCGTCACAGGTTGGCCGCCCACGGTCATGACGACTGCATCATTGCTCTTGGCACCAAGCGACAGGGCACCTGTTGCCAAGGCGGTCATTGCGATAAGATGTTTTCTCATTATAGAACGATAGATTTAAATGGTTTTTATATAATGTGCGCGCAAAGATAGGCAGAAAACGGTTACCAAACAAATTTATTTGCATTTTTTGACTTATTTCTTGGATTTTTCATATAAAAGGCATATTTTTGCGTGCATTAAAAAAATCCTCAAATACAAACAAACTATGAACGGTTTTCAAAATCTCGTCATCCAACGCCGCAGTTATCGGAAATACACCACCGAGCCCGTCAGCCCCGCGCAAGTACACACGTTGCTCGAGACTGCCCTGATGTCGCCGGCAGGCAAGCGCAAGAATCCCTGGTACTTTGTCGTTGTCCAGGACAAAGGCGCGCTGAAAGCTCTCTCCGAGGCCAAGTCACAGGGCGCTGCTCCCCTGGCGGATGCCGCCCTTGCCATCGTCGTGTGCGCCAATCCGAAGGAAAGCGACACCTGGGTGGAAGATTGTTCCATAGCCTCCCTGCAGATTATGCTTCAAGCCCAGGACCTCGGACTGGGCTCGGTGTGGATACACATGCGCAACCGCACGGACGAAGCGGGAAACAACGCCTCTGACAATGTGAAGAAGATACTCGACATTCCGGCCGATTACGAAGTGCTCAGTGTGATAAGCATCGGCCATCCCGGCGAGGAGCGCAAGCCCTACGACACCGCGAAACTCCAATGGGAAAAGGTGCACTACGGCAAGTTTGCGGCCGCCACAGACCAAAACCCAACGGAGTGACAAGGTCAATGTCTCCAAAAAGCCCGACAGACCCGTTGGCAAGTTCGACATCCGGAAGGCCTATGAGGGAAAAGACCTCTTTTCTCTCAGCTGTGACGCCCCACGCACACAACCTCGCACGCACAGAAGCACGCTTGCATTTGCACGTGCAGACGCGCTGCGCCGTCACTTCTTCACACCGTACTTCTCGCAGGCTTCGTAGTAAGTGTCAAGCGAACCGATGTCGAAGCGTCCGGCCGACATAGGCCAGGCGTGCATACGGGTGTGGTCGACCATATAGTGGGCGAGATTGCCGGGAGCGTCTTTGCCGCAACCGTTCTCTATCGAGTGACGTACGAGCGGCAGGTCGGCCTTACGGTAGATGTAGAAAGGCGGAACGGCCCACTCTGACTTCGGGTTGAGCGGCTTTTCATCCATGTTGAGCACGCCGTTCTGCTCGTCGAGCACGACGACACCCGTGCGCTGCAGTTTGGTGAGTTCGGGCTGGCGGTGGCACATGATGCAGCTTGTCCCCTTCTCACGCGCAAAGTCGACGAACTCCTGGAACGAGAAGAACAGGATATTGTCGGCGGCAACGACCAGGATGTCTTCGTTCACGTGTAGTTGGTCGAGGGCAAACAGCAGGTCAGAGACCGCCCCGAGACGGTTCTCGTTGCACGTTGTGCCGTCGTCGACGATGGTAAGTTTCTTTTGGTAAGTCTGCTCCTGGGCCCACTTTTCGAAAATCCCCGCAAACTTGTGGTTGGTGATGATAATGTGCTCGTCAATGTCGTCTATGCGGTCTATATCGTCGAGCATACGGCCCAATATGGTCGAATCGCCTATCTTCAGCAGAGGTTTGGGGAAGTTCTTGGTGAGTTCGCCCAACCGTGTCGCATATCCTGCGGCTATTACTATATTTTTCATCGTTTCTTCTTTTATTTTTATTTTCGTTTTGAAAGACAATCGCGGTTCAGTCTTCCACAAACCGTGCGCCGTCGTCTGTCTTGACCCAATAGACCTTGAACGTGTTCCTGTACTCGGGGAACTGTGTGAGATACTGCCGGGTCAAGTTCTCTTCAATCTGTGCCTTGTAGTCCGGATTGACGATGGCGATGACAGCCCCCTTGAAACCTGCACCGGAGAACCGGCCGCCGTAGACGCCCTCTTGGGCGCGGATGATATTGTAGATGGCGATAAGTTCGGCGCTGCCGCACTCGTAGTTGTGTATTGACGACTCGCACGAATCGAAGCTGAGGCTGCCGAAGAGGTTGAGGTCGCCCGTTTCCCACGCAGTCACGCCCTGGCGCACACGCCGGTACTCGGAATAGAAATGTTCGGCACGCCGGGCAAAACGCTCGGGCATGGACGAACGGGTCTTCTCGAACGTCGCTTTGGGAATGTCGCGCAGGAAAGTCTTGCTGAAGTCCTTAAGGGGCTGGTCGGTGTAGGCCAGCATGTTCCAGGCAGCCACTTTGCACTCCGACACGCGCAGGTTGTAGTCGCTGTTGACCAGCGAACGGGTCAGGCCGGAGAAGAAAATGCCGATTTCGAAGTCGGGCATCGACGGATTTCGCTTGATGACACGGTAGTCGTTGCTGTCGCAGTCGAGGAACAGCAGGGCGTTCTTCTTGCCGAGGGCGATGCAGGCCTGGTCAAGAAGGCCGTTGTTCAGTCCGATGTACTCGCGCTCTGCTTCCGAAGCGATGAGAACCACCTCGAAGGGCGTGAGCTGGATGCCGTTGGCCTTGGCAAAAGCCATCACATAGGCGATGAGGACGGCTGCAGACGAACTCAGTCCACCGACGGGCAACGAACCCTGTATGACGCCCTCGATGCCGTAGCGCAGCGTGAAGCGCTTCTTCAGCGCATACTCCGCACCGCACACATAGTCGCCCCAGTCGTGCTTGCGTATCTCGGTGCGGCGGTTGATGTCGAGGTTGACCTCGCCGTCGAAGCTTCGGCTACTCAGGTGCACCAGGCTGTCTTGGCGCACATCGAACCACAGGTCAACGCCTTTGTCGATGGCAAAACCCGTCACCAGTCCATGCTGGTGGTCGACGTGGGCGCCCAGCGGACATACACGGTACGGACTGAAGATGTGGTACTGAAATTGCGGTGTGGTCTGCATATTGGTCAGGTTGGTTTTGATTATCGTCTGCGAAGAGGGAATTCCCAAGGTAGACTTCGGTTGATTTTTGATATATGGGCGGAATAATATTCTTCAAATATGAATGTTCGTCCGGCAAATATGGTGTTTTTTTCTAAAATTACAAAAAAATGTTTGCTATGACAAAACAAGTTTGTATCTTTGTACCTTGAAATTCCGCATATTGGCTATGCCGGATGACAGAAAACGGCCGTTTTTTGCCTCCGTTGGCGGCCTGGCGGGACGGCACACTCACAGACAAACACAACAAAAATATACTTTTACGACAATGAAAAAGAATCTTGAAACCATTTGCGTACATGGCGGCTGGCAGCCGACCAAGGGCGAGCCGCAGCAGCTCCCCATCTATCAGAGCACTACATTCAAATACGATACAAGCGAGCAGATGGCCCGGCTCTTTGACCTCAAGGACAGCGGATACTTCTACACCCGTCTGGCCAATCCGACCAACGACGCTGTGGCCAAGAAAATCGCAGCCCTCGAAGGCGGTGTCGGTGCCGTGCTGACCTCGTCAGGCCAGGCAGCCAACTTCTACGCCATCTTCAATATCTGCGAGTCGGGCGACCATTTCATCTCCATCAACTCCATCTACGGAGGCACGTTCAACCTCTTCGGCACGACGATGAAGAAGCTCGGCATCGAGTGCACCTTCATCGACCCCGACTGGGACGACGAGAAGATCGAGGCCTGCTTCAAGCCCAACACCAAGTGCTTCTTTGGCGAGACCATCTCCAACCCCGGCGGCAACGTCTTCGACATCGAGCGTTTTGCCAAAATGGCCCACAAGCACGGTGTGCCTCTGGTGGTTGACAACACCTTTGCCACCCCTATCAACTGCCGTCCGTTCGAGTGGGGCTGCGACATCATCACCCACAGCACTACCAAATATATGGACGGACACGCCGCTCAGGTGGGCGGAGCCGTTGTAGATTCGGGCAACTTCGATTGGGAAGCCTACGGCGACAAGTTCAAGGGACTGACCGAGCCCGACCCCAGCTACCACGGCCTCACCTACACCAAGGCTTTCGGCAAGATGGCCTACTGCACCAAACTCGTCAGCCAGCTCATGCGCGACTTCGGCAGCATTCCGGCTCCGATGAACTCCTTCCTGCTCAACATCGGCCTTGAGACCCTCCACCTGCGCATGCGCCAGCACTGCCAAAACGCGCAGACCGTGGCCGAGTGGCTCGAGAAGAACCCCAACGTGAAGTGGGTCAACTACAGCGGTCTGCCGTCGAACAAATACCACGCTTTGGCCCAGAAGTACATGCCCAACGGCTCGTGCGGAGTCATCGCCTTCGGTCTGAAGGGCACGCGCGACGAGGCAATCCGCTTTATGGACAACCTCAATTTCATCTCGATTGTCACCCACGTGGCCGACGCCAGGACCTGCGTGCTCCATCCGGCCAGCCACACACACCGCCAGATGTCGGAAGAGCAACTCCTCGAGGCAGGCATTGCCCCCGACCTCATCCGTCTCTCTGTCGGCATCGAGAACGCCGACGACATCATCGCCGACCTCTCGCAGGCCATGGACAAGATATTCAAGTGAACACGCACGTGCGTAGCGCAGACACAGAAAGGCCGCGGCCGCACATAGAGACCAAGCCAATGTCCAACACACTTGAAAGAGCGAAAGCTGACATCAGATATTTGCGACTGCTGTCAGAGAAGTTTCCGACCATCGCGTCGGCTGCTACCGAAATCATCAACCTGGAGGCCATCCTGAGCCTTCCCAAGGGGACCGAGCACTTCCTGAGCGACCTGCACGGCGAGTCGAACGCCTTCCACCACGTGCTCAAGAATGCCTCGGGTGTGGTGAGGCGCAAGGTCGACGAGTCGTTCGGCGACACCTTGTCCGACGGGCAGAAAACAGAGCTTTGCGCCTTGATTTACTACCCGGAGGAGAAACTCACCCTCGTCCACCAGCAGATGGACGAGATGTACGACTGGTATAGCGACAAACTGCACCAGACCATCACCGTGGCCCGCGCCGTGTCATCGAAATACACGCGGTCGAAGGTGCGCAAGCACCTCCCCGCGGAGTTCGCCTACATCATCGAGGAGCTGATGCACGAAGACAACTATGAGGAGGACAAGGAGAACTACTACAACGCCATTGTCAAGACCATCATACAGACCAACCGTGCCGACCACTTCCTGGTAGCCATCTGCAACCTCATACAGCGCCTCGTCATCGACTCGCTGCACGTGGTGGGCGACATCTACGACCGCGGTCCGGGGGCGTACAGCATTATGGAGACGCTCTGCCAGTACCACGACTTCGACATCCAGTGGGGCAACCACGACATCGAGTGGATGGGCGCCGCTGCGGGCAACCTGGCCCTGATAGCCAGTGTGGTCAGGATTTCCATTCGCTACGCCAACGTCGAGACGCTCGAGGAAGGCTACGGCATCAACCTGCTGCCGCTGGCCACCCTGGCCATCGACGTCTACGGCAACGATGCCTGCGAGATGTGGCAGACCAAGGACTTCGAGAACAATCCGCGACTGAAGCGGAGCGCCCAGCTGATGGCCAAGATGCATAAGTGCATCTCAATCATCGAGTTCAAGTTGACGGGCCAGATCATCAAGCGCCACCCCGAGTGGAACATGGACGACAGGCTGCTGCTACATCTCATCGACAAGGAGAAAGGCACGATACACATAGGAGGCAAGGACTACGAACTGACCGACAAGAACCTGCCTTCGTTCAATCCCGACGACCCCTACAAGCTCTGTCCCGGCGAAGAAGACCTCATTCAGCAGCTCGCCCACTCCTTCCGGCGCTCCGAAAAACTGCAGAAACACCTCCGCTGCATGTACCGGAACGGGTCGCTGTTCCTGGTGCGCAACAACTGCCTGCTGTTTCATGCCGCCATCCCGTTGACCGCCGACGGCGAGTTTGAGGAGGTGCTTGTGGACGGCGAGATGGTCAAGGGTCGCGCGCTTATGGAGCGTGTGGACTCCGTCATTCGCAAAGCCTACTTCGGCACACCCGGTTCGGCGGAGCAGCAGAACGCGCTCGACTACATGCTTTACCTTTGGTGCGGTCCGCAGTCGCCTTTGTTCAACAAAGACAAGATGACGACTTTCGAGCGTTATTTCATAGGCGACGAAGCGTTGTGCAAAGAGCAGAAGGGCGCTTACTTCGTGCTCGGCAACCAAAAGGACGTGTGCTGCAACATACTGAGGGAGTTCGGCCTCGACCCGACCAAAAGCCGCATCATCAACGGACACGTGCCCGTGCGCACCCTCAAGGGCGAATCGCCGGTCCGGGCAGGCGGTCTGCGCCTGGTCATCGACGGCGGATTCTCCAAGCCCTACCACGCCACGACGGGCATCTCGGGCTACACGCTCATCTACAACAGCCACGGACTGCAACTGGTGGAGCACGACCACTTCGAGAACATGGAAAAGGCCATCCGCGAGGGCCAGGACATCCATAGCCGCATACAGCTGATGGAGTTTTCCGACCACCGGATGCTGGTGCGCGACACCGACCGGGGCAAGGAACTCGAAGACCAGGTGAACAATCTCAACGAGCTTCTCGTGGCCTACAGGACCGGATTGCTCAAAGAGCATTGACAAAAGCAAAGGCTTTCAAAAGAGTCTTCGACAGTAATCAGAAGTCTTTGGCCAAAGCAAAGGTTTTCATAAGATTAAAAGGCTTTGAAAAGAATTTCTGACAATAATCAAAGTCTTTGACCAAAGCAATACTTTGAAAAGATTAAAGAGCTTTGAAAAGAATCTTCGACAGTAATCAGATGCCTTTGACCAAAGACCCGTAAAAAACCACTTTACAATAATGTTTTTCAAGGACATAGCCACACGACAGCCCAAAGCCGTCAGCAAGATAAGGGAAGCCATCGACCGCGGCCGGCTGCCCCATGCCCTGATGATATCCGGTCCGGAAGGGACGGGTGGACTCGCCTTGGCGTGGGCTGCTGCGCAGTACATAATCTGCCAGCACAAGCACGACGGCGACGCGTGCGGAGTGTGTCCGGAGTGCATCCAGGCCGCCAAACTGGGCCACCCCGACTTGCATTGGGTCTTTCCGCTCATCAACAAGGGCGGTTCGGGCAAAGACGCTTCCATCAGCGAGGACTTCCTGCCCGACTGGCGGGCGGCACTCACCGACGACCCCTACCTGACCCTGCCCAAATGGATTGGGCTGCAGGCCGGCGACGAGAACAAGCAGGCGCACATCTTCGTGAGCGAAGCGGAGAAAATCATCCGCATCATGAGCACCAAGCCCTACGAGTCGGACTATCGCATCTTGATTCTGTGGCTGCCCGAAAAACTCAACGAAGACGCCGCCAACAAGTTGCTCAAAATCATCGAAGAGCCATACGAGAAGACGCATTTCCTGCTTGTCAGCAACGAGCCGGGCAACATCATCGGAACGCTGCGCAGCCGCATTCAGACCCTCCAGCTCGAACCCGTGGACCGCAACGGCAACTACGTGCAGCAGGACGTCAAGAGTCTGGAGGAAGAAGACCGCCAGCTCTATTTCAACCAATTCTGCACCGTGATGCGCCTCAGCTACGGCCGCAAGGTGTTCGACATGAAGCGCTGGAGCGACGAAATGGCGGCTTTGGGCCGTGAGCAGCAGAAGAACTTCCTGCAGTACGCCATGAATATGGTGCGCGAAAACTACATCAAAAACCTGCGCCAACCGGAACTCAACTACATGCTGCCCGACGAGAACGCTTTCAGCGAGAAGTTTTCGCCTTTCATCAACGCCGGCAACGTCGCGGGCATCCTCCACGAACTGGCACAGGCCGAGAAAGACGTGATGCTCAACGTGAACTCGAAAATAGTGTTCTTCGACCTCAGTTTGAAGCTTATTATGCTACTCAAGCCTAACAAATAGAGGTAGTTTTTGCATAAAAATCGACATTTTTCACCCCGTTTTTTTGTATTTCTGTAATAAATGTCTAATTTTGGGCGCTTATTTTGTAAATTTTCTGATAGAGCATGAGACAGATTAAGATTACACAGAACATTACAAGACGAACGGAGGAATCCATTGAGAGTTATCTGACCGCCATCTCGAAGGAGCACATGGTGACTCCCGACGAGGAGGTCGAACTGGCTCAAAAGATTCACAAAAACGATCAGGAGGCTCTCGACAAACTGGTAAGGGCCAACTTGCGTTTCGTGGTGTCTGTAGCCAAACTTTACCAAAATCAGGGATTGAGTCTCTCTGACTTGATTTCGGAGGGTAATGTCGGTCTCGTCAAGGCCGCAGAGAAGTTCGATGAGACTCGTGGCTTCAAGTTTATCTCGTATGCAGTGTGGTGGATTCGCCAGAGCATCATGCAGGCTCTCTCCGAGCAGGCCCGTATGGTGCGCTTGCCAGGCAACCAGAACAACCTCATACGTCAGATTCGTGTCATTCAGAACCGCTACGAGCAGGAACAGAACCGCCCGGCCACCATCGAGGAAATTGCCGACGAATTGGAAGTCGATGCATCGAAGGTGCGTGAGACGATGGCTGCCAACAGTCGCGGCGTCAGTCTCGACTCCCCTCTACAGGACGACGAGGACGGCACTTTGCTTGACGTGACGCCCGACACCAAGCTCGAGGCAACCGACTCTTCGCTCAACAACGAGTCGCTCCACATCGAACTCGACAACCTCCTGCACAGCATTCTCAAGGAGCGTGAAGCCCTGATTATCAAAGAGACTTTCGGCATCGATTGCCCCGAGAAGAGCCAGGAAGAAGTCAGCCAGGAACTCGGTCTGACACGTGAGCGCGTACGTCAGATTCGCGAACGTGCCCTGCTCAAGATTCGCAAGAGCCCCAACGCCAAGATGCTCTTGTCCTACTTATAATAATCAATGTCAGGCATTTACATCCACATTCCGTTCTGTAAATCCCGTTGTATATATTGCGATTTCTACTCGACCACAGGCAGTAGGAATCGCAATCTTTATGTAGAGCGGGTGCTGGAAGAAGCTCGGGCCAGGGAAGATTTCTTCTGTTCTGCTCCTTCTGACCACGGACCTTCTATAGCTCCGGAAGGTGTGAATTTGATGCTTTCTGACAAAAAAACCTCCTTATCTGCTGACCATGAAAGTCCAAATCTTTCATGCAAAGAACCAACCTTATCTTCTGAACATGAAAGTTTTATGCTTTCTGAAGATAGGAATTTTATGGCCAAAAAATCTTCAGTTCCTTTAGCCAAAGAATCTTCAGTTCCAGAGAAGATAAGAACCGTCTACATCGGAGGCGGAACTCCCTCGCAGTTGCCCGCCACCGTGCTGGCGAGACTGGTAGAAGGGTTGGCCGGGATATTCGACCTGTCGGAGGTCGAGGAGTTTACGCTCGAGGCCAATCCCGAAGACATCACACCCGACTTCGTCCGTGCCTTGCCCCGTCAGATTAACCGGGTGAGTATGGGTGTGCAAAGCTTCGTCGACACCGAACTCACGCTCCTTCGGCGTCGGCACAACGCACAGAAGGCCAAAGACGCCGTGCATCTGCTGCACGACGCGGCAAGTGGCGTGCACAACATCAGCATCGACCTGATGTATGGTTTGCCGCAGCAGACTGAGGCGAGTCTGGACTATAGCATCGCGTGTGCGTTAAGCCTTGATATTCAGCACATTTCGGCCTATAATCTGAGCGTCGAGCCGGGCACCGAACTGGCCCGCCGTGTCGAGCTCCGTAGCCTCTCCGTGGCCGACGACGACCTTTGTCTGGCCATGAACAGCCTGCTGCGCCACCGACTGCAGAAGGCAGGATTCCGCCAATACGAAATCAGCAACTACGCCCTGCCCGGCTACGAATCGAAACACAACAGCAGCTACTGGACCCGCACGCCCTACTTGGGTCTTGGTCCGGGTGCCCACAGCTACGACGGCCACCGGCTGAGAAGCTGGAACGAGCCCGACCTCGGGGCTTATCTTCGGGGCGAACGCCCATGCGGCTCGGAGACGTTGACCGACACCGACCTCTACAACGAACAGATTATGCTGGGTCTGCGCACCGCCCACGGAGCCGTAGTGGACGAATCGCCCGCACTCTCCTCCCTCATCGCGCGCGGACTGCTGGTCAGGAACACCGAAGAAAGCCCCTCTCGCGGCCATCTGTACCGACTGACCGAAGAAGGGCTTGCCTTGACTGATGAAGTCATCAGAGAACTGATGCTGTGAGAGATGTCTATGACTTAACCTTGGCAACTCTCAGACTATTACCCACTTGCCGAAAATTGCGGATAGAACAGTTTAATTCCCGATATCTTCTTTTATAAACGAAATGAGCCTGTCGACCGCCTGGTCGGTGGGAATGTTCTTCTCGATGCACTGTTTGCCTTTGTACAAAGAGATGCGGCCTGGTCCGGCACCTACGTATCCGTAGTCAGCATCGGCCATTTCGCCCGGACCGTTGACGATGCAACCCATAATGCCTATCTTGAGCGTGGCAAACCGCCCGTCGGTCTTGGCCGTTTCGCTTATGGCTTTCTTGACGCGGGCAATAGTTTCTTCCAGGTCGTAGAGCGTGCGGCCGCACCCCGGACAGGAGATGTACTCGGTGTGCGTAAACTTGACACGGGCGGCCTGCAGGATGCTGTCGGCCAAAGCGACCAGTTGCGCCTCGGTGAAGCCTTCGTTGCTGATGACGAGCTTGTGTGCCACGCCGTCAATCAGAAGTGCGCCGACCGTCATGGCAGCCTTGAGCTGCAAGGATTCCATGTCGGTTTCGTGCAGCGAGAGTCGGATGGTGTCGTCGTGCGCCTGCACCTTGCACTGCTCTCGCAAGTCGGTACATTCGGCAATCATCGACACGAGCTTCCGGGCCACGGGGATTTCCTTCTCGGGCGCTTCGGAGAGGGAGACGCGGATGGTGTCGCCCAGCCCCTCGCAAAGCAGCGCGCCGATGCCCACGGCACTCTTGATGCGGCCGTCCTCGCCTTCGCCGGCTTCGGTCACGCCGAGGTGAAGCGGATAGGCCATCCCCTCATCGTTCATCTTTTCGACCAGCAGCCGCATGGTGCGGACCATGACGACACAGTTGGAGGCTTTGATGCTGATGACAACATCGTCGAAGTGCTCGTTGCGGCAGATGCGCAGAAACTCCATACACGACTCGACCATGCCGGCCGGAGTGTCGCCGTACCTCGACATGATGCGATCGCTCAAGCTGCCGTGATTGACGCCTATTCGCAGGGCCGTGTGGTGCTCTTTGCAGATATTGAGCAGAGGTATCAGGCGAGCCTCAATCTTCTTGATTTCCTCGGCGTACTCCTGGTCCGTATACTCCAGTTTCTTGAACGTACGGCCCGGGTCGACATAATTGCCGGGGTTGATGCGCACCTTCTCGACGATGGCGGCTGCGGTGTCGGCCACATTGGCATTGAAGTGAATGTCGGCCACCAGCGGAACCTGGTACCCGTCGTGGTGAATGCGGTCTTCGATGTCGCGCAGACTTAGCGCCTCGCGCGTGCCTTGTGCTGTGAGACGTACCAGGTCCGCTCCGGCATCGACGATGCGTTCTATCTGTGCTACCGACGACTCAATGTCGTTGGTGTTGGTGTTGGTCATCGACTGGATACGTATCGGATTGTCGCCTCCGATGCCGATACCGGCCACCCGACACACCGTGGTTTTCCTTCGATGGTACATAAGCTTGCTTGGGGTTCAGTTGCACTTGTAGTCGTACTTCAGTTCGGCAAGTTCTTGGTTTGCCTTGACGATTTTCTGTGCAAGGTTCTTCTTATACTCCACAAACTTGGCGGCCAGCTCGGTGTCGGCCACGGAGAGAATCTGCACGGCCAGGATGGCGGCATTCATGGCGCCATTGAGGGCCACGGTGGCTACGGGGATTCCGGGAGGCATCTGAACCATGGCGAGCAAAGCGTCCATGCCCTCCAGGCTGCCGGTCAAAGGCACACCGATGACGGGTACAGGAGTCTGTGCGGCCACTACACCGGCCAGGTGGGCTGCCATACCGGCGCCGGCTATGATTACCTTGATGCCACGTTCGGCGGCATGGACGGAGAAGTCCTCCACCTCCTTCGGAGTGCGGTGAGCCGACAGGGCGTGCATCTCGAAAGGCACCTGAAACTCGTTGAGCAGGTCTGCTGCTTTTTTCATGGTCGGCAGGTCACTCGTGCTGCCCATGATGATACTGACGATTGGTTTCATATTTCTATTATATCGATTTGTGTATTTTCTAATCTATTTTTCTATGATTCTATTTGAGTGTGGATATTCGACGTTATTTTGTACGGAAATTTATATCATACCATACGGAAATTTGTGTGCCGATATTATTCCATATCGTTTTGTTGGAAAACGATTTGGCCGCACCATTCTGCATGTACTGCAAGCGCACTTCTCACACCCAAGCTCCCGCCAGGATGCAGACGGTTCCGGCCAAAGCTCCGCACGCCACTTGTGCCAGCGTGTGGCGATTGAGATACAGGCGGATGGAGCTTACCAGTCCAGTAACGACAATCCAGAAGAGAGGCAACCACAAGGGCATAAAGACAGGAAACTTGCAGTACAGCACGAGCAAGGCCGTGGCGATGGCGGCATTGCCCGAAGCGTGCGCGCTGATTTTCCACCACATACTGACGACAAAGGTGAGAAAAGCCAGCAGCAAAGCCCCTTTGTAGAACTGCAGCGCCCACTCCGGGAGTCCCTGGGCACGCAGCGCGATGACCTGGACGGTGTAGGTCGCCACCTGTATGCCGAGCGGCAGAATCCTGTCTTTTCGGTCGCGTAGGGCCACGCCGTTCTTCACCACACCGAAACGTGCCAGCAGTATGATAATCAGCGAAGGGACTATCAGACTGTAGAAAGCCACTTCGGCAAGCAGAAATCCCTTTATGCTCCATGGCAGGAACTTGGCGGGAGAGCACATGAGGAGTACCACCGTTGCCCAAACCATGCTGAGCAAAGGGTGAAACACATTGGATATGAGTTGCAATTGTCTGTTCTTATTCATTTATTCAAATTATTCGTCTTAATCTGTCCAATATTTTGTCATTTATTCAAATGCTTCGTCTTAATCAAAGAAAAAGCTTCGTCTTCATCAAAGAAAAGCTTTGTTATTTATTCAAATGCCGCGCTTCATCTACCAAAGTTTTGACATCTGTCAAATGCTTCGTCTTAATCTGGCCACGGGGAAACCCAGTTGCTCCCTGTATTTTGCCACCGTGCGGCGAGCTATGGGGAAACCTTTGTCGGAGAGCAGTGTGGCCAGGGCGTCGTCGCTGAGCGGATTGCGCTTGTCCTCGGCCGATATGAGTTCGCTGAGCGTCTCCATCACCGCCTGGTTTGACACAGCGTCGCCCTGTGTGGTCTTGATGGCGGTAGTAAAAAGGTCCTTGACGGCGATGACGCCGAAATCGGTTTCGATATACTTGCTGTTGCTGACGCGCGACACCGTCGAGATGTCGTAGCCCGACCGGTCGGCCACGTCCTGGAGTATCATCGGGTGCAGGTCTTCCGAGTTGCCGCCGTGCAGGAAGTAGTCCTGTTGCAGTTGGGCGATGGCGCTGATGACGCGTGAGAGCGTTTCGCGCCTTATGGTAAGTGCGCTGATGAAGGCGTTGGCCTGGGCAATGCCCTCGTTGATTAGGGCCAACCCCTGCCGGCTGTCTTCCGACTTGGTCTTCTGGCTGCGGATGCGTTCCTGCATGAGCAGATAATCCGGACTGATGCGCACTCCGACACCGCTTTCGATGATGTTGACCTCGAGTTGGCCGTCTTCGTTGTGGATGCTGAAGTCGGACTTGACGTGCGAAGCTTTCGTGCCGATGGCGTCCTGCGCAGCATCCAGTCCGCCGGGTTTGGGATTGAGGTGGCAAATGACCCGCTGCGCCTGGCCGAGTTCCTCTTCCGTGACCTTAAAGCGGCTGCACAGCTTCTCGATGCGTCGGGCCGAGAAGTCGTCGAACGCCTTGTCGATGATGTTGTAGGCGAGCTGCACGTCTTTGGTCGCCCTTTTCTCCTCGAGTTGCAGCAAGAGGCATTCGCGCAGGTTGCGGGCTCCGATGCCAGCCGGTTCGAGCGACTGGATGACGTCGGTCAAGACCCGCTCCAACTCTGCCGGGGTGGTGTCGTGCATCTGGGTAAAGGCGAGGTCGTCGGCGAGGTCGTCGAGCGAACGGGTCAAGTAGCCTGAGTCGTCGAGGGCGTTGACCAGATAACGGGCCAGGTAGAGGTCTTCGGCGTTGAGTTCCATCTCCTCGACTTGTTGCAGAAGGTCCTCGCGGAAAGTCTTGTCCCCCCGGTAGTTGTTGAGCGGAGAGTAGTCGTCGCCGTCGTCGGCGCTGCGGTTTTGTGCCGAAGGCACTTCGCCGTCATTAAACTCATAGTACGAATCCGTGTAGTCGTTCATCGACTCCCGGCTTGACTCGCGTGTGTCATCATCGTCGGAAGCGTCGCCCTTGTCGGCGGCACCGGTCTCCGCATCTCCGTAGCCGTCCAGGTCGTCAGCCCCCTCGTGGCCTTCCGGTTCCGGCCGCTCCGCCAAATGGGTGTCGGTGAGTTCGAGGGCCAGGTTACGCTCGGTTTCGTCCACGATGAGTTTGTCGAGCTCCTCGTTGGTGGCCTGTACCATCTTCGATACAAGCAACTGCTGGGGAGACAGGCGTGTGGTTTGGTTGACGACTTGCGAGGTAGACTGTGCCATAGTGTGGTGTCGGCGAGGAGTGTTTATTGGATTTTGGCTACGCTCAACAGGCGGTCGTACCTTGCGCCGAACGGCCTGTAGTAGACGTAAATATCATATTCGTTAGGGGTCTCGTAGTGGTTACCTTCCACCAGGGCGGTACTGAGACCGGCGTTCCGGGCGGGTTCGGCCGACGGCGTGAGGTACTGGTAGTTGTACGCCCCCGACTTGAGCAGCAGCTCCTTGTGATAGAGTTCCGTAGCGGGGTCGTACTCCATCTCGGTCGAGGCGTCGAGCACCTGCGACGTAAGGTCGCCGACCAGATAGATGCGGTGAGCGCCGGCCATCGTGACCGGAGCGTCGAGTGCGAACATGGCCACAAAGTACTCGGCCTCCGTGTCGGCGTCGTCCACCCCCAGGGCGCGCACCAGGTAGCGGCCGTGCTGGTCTTGGTCATAGCGGTAGTGGTCGAAGGCGCGGCTCCGGTCGGTGTCGAGATAGGCGTAGTAGAGCGGTGCGTGGTAGCGCACGTGGTCTACGCGCAGGCCCGGCGTGCGGTAGTCGGTCATCTCGAATCGCCGCCAGTGGTTGCCGGCCTCGAATATCAGGGCCCGTTCGTGCTCGTAGTAGGCATGGCCGCGGTCCAGGCGAGTGGGATGTTCCACCCGGCGCTGGTTGTCGAGACGTCCGTTCTGCCTCACCGTGAGCAGCAGTTCCGAGGCGGCGTCCATGTGGGGCAAGTGGCTGTCGCCCCACGAGACGTCGAGCGTCAGCTGCTGGTGCGACTTCTGGAAGTCGATGTCGGTAATGGCCGACACCGTACCGCTCACAAAGGCGAGGTGTTCGCTCACCGCAAACGTGGCGACGGCCAGCACCGAGTCCGGTTCGTCCTGGATGTGAAAGACCATGGCGTAGTTGCCCGACACCTTGGGCTGCAACTCGTCGTTGGGGAAGGCCACGGAGTAGTGGAAGTAGTTGAGCCGCGTATTGAACGAAGCGCTCACCGACCCGACGTGGAGGGGCAGGTAGCTGTAGTCGAGGTAGTCCATCTCGCCGAGGTCGTCGGCTTGCCAGGCGGCGTCGCAGTGCACTACGGTGTAGTCAATCAGCTGCTGTTCATCGGCGAGGTAGTCGAAGCTGATTTCGAGCTGTTTGTTGCCCTCGAGGTCGATGACGGGCAGTTGTTCAAAGTCGCCGTCGGCTATCACCCTGAGGGTCTTGACGTTGGGGTCGAAGGGTCGCGTCACGTAAGTACCCGCCGCATCGGCCGCCCTTAGCGTCCCGGTTGGGATGGCCAAAAGCAAGGCAACGGGCGGCAATATGTGTCTGAGTACATTGTTCACGGTAAAAGACGTCAGCAGCCTCGTCTCAGCTGCTGCAGCTTTTATTGTTGATAAACTTCGTTGTCAAAGACCCTGTCGGGCAGCCTCATCTCAGCTGCTGCAGAATCTTTTGGATTTTCTCGAACGTCGTGATGCGCGTGGGGACGAGCGGCAGACGGAGCACGTTCTCGCAGTAGCCCATCGCGCTGAGCATGGCCTTGACACCGGCGGGGTTGCCGTCGACGAAGAGCAGGCTGTAGAGTTCCTTGAAGCGGTGGTGAATGTCGCGGGCGTTCTGGTAGTCGCCGTCGAGGGCAAGGCGCACCATGCGGCTGAACTCGCGCGGCAGGGCGTTGCCGATGACCGAAATCACGCCTTTGGCGCCCAGGGTGATAAGCGGGAACGTGATGCCGTCATCGCCCGAGAGGACATTGAACCGCGCCGGCTTGTTGTTGATGATTTCGTCTATCTGGTCGAAGTTGCCCGAAGCCTCCTTGATGGCGATGATGTTTTCGCATTCGTTGGCCAGACGCAGGGTGGTCTCGGCCGTCATGTTGACACCCACACGACCGGGCACGTTGTAGAGGATGACCGGGATGGGCGAAGCGTTGGCGATGGTCTTGAAGTGCTGGTAAAGGCCGTCCTGCGACGGCTTGTTGTAGTAGGGCACGACGCTGAGCACTGCATCGACTCCCCGCCAGTCGGTCGTCTTGAGTTCTTCGACCACGGCCATGGTGTTGTTGCCGCCGCAGCCAATCACAATCGGCACACGCCCGCGCACCACTTCGGTGACTACGCGCCGTATCTCCTCGCGTTCAGCTTTGGTCAGCGTCGGGGTCTCGGCCGTCGTGCAGAGTACGCACAGAAAGTCGGCACCCGATGTAATTTGAAATTCGACCAAACGCTTCAGTGCCTCGTAGTCGACCGAAAGGTCGGATTTGAAGGGGGTAATCAGGGCAATGCCCATTCCCTGTATCTTTGCCATAGAAAAAGTGTTCTGCTATAAAATACTTAAAATCGCTGGCAAATATACGTTCTTTATTTGATTAGTGCACACATTTGGGCAAAAAATTAAGAAATTTTCAAGGCCCCGACTATTTCTGATACACTTTTGCAACCGTGACGCTCCAAATAGCTGTCAATTCCGTCAATAATCTTGACGGTCACGGCAGGGTCGATAAAGTTGGCCGTACCGACCTGGACGGCCCTTGCGCCACACAGCATGAAGGCGATGGCGTCGTCGGCGTTCATGATGCCGCCGAGTCCGATGACGGGAATCCTGACGGCATTGTAGACCTGCCAGACGCAGCGCAGGGCAATGGGTTTGACGGCTGCTCCGCTCAGTCCGCCCGTGATGGTGCTGAGCACCGGCCGCTGCCGCTCGGTGTCGACTGCCATGGCCAGGACCGTATTGATCAGGCTCACGCTGTCGGCGCCCGCTCCCTCCACGGCCTTGGCTATTTCGGCGATGCTGGTCACGTTGGGCGTGAGCTTGACGATGAGCGGCTTGGGGTAGACCGCGCGCACACGGCCGACGACCTCGGCAGCCATCTCCGGATTAGTGCCGAAGCCCATGCCTCCGGCCTTGACGTTGGGGCAGCTGATGTTGAGCTCAATGCAGGGTATGCGGTCGAGGGTGGCGAGCATCTCTGCCCCCGTGACGTAGTCTTCGATGCACGAACCCGACAGATTGACGATGACGTTGGTGTCGTAGTCCTTGAGCTGGGGATAGATGTGGTCCATGAAGTAGTGCACGCCTTTGTTCTGCAGACCGACGGCATTGATCATGCCCGACGGCGTCTCGGCCAGGCGCGGATAGGCGTTGCCCTGACGCGGCGAGAGGGTCGTTCCCTTCACGATGAAGCCTCCGAGGCGGTTGAGGTCGATGAAGTCGGCAAACTCCACTCCGTAGCCGAAAGTTCCGCTTGCGGTCAGTATGGGATTTTTGAATTTTATGCCTGCTATGTTTGTTTCAAGATTTGCCATGACGTTACATGTTACAGATTTGTGATTGGTGTGGATGTTACATTGTGTCGGGCATGTTACAACCGGAGGGCCGGTGCATGTTACCGATGTGTGATGTTACCATTTTAGACTTTTTATGTCGAACACGGGTCCATCGGCGCACACGCACTTGTGTCCCTCCACGGTGTCTTCCACGCAGCACAGACACACGCCGATGCCGCACGCCATTTTGTTCTCGAGGCTGACCTCGCAGTAGTGTGGCTGGGCGTTGCGCTTCCATTGGGCGACGACCTTGGCTACAGCCTTCATCATCGGACCGGGACCGCACACGCGGATGGCGTCGAAGGCGTCGTCGCGCAGCGCCGTGTGGTTGGTCACGAATCCCCGCTGGCAGTCGTAGCCGGCAAGGGTCGAGCCGTCTTCGGTCGTCAGCAGCAGATTGCCCACAGCGCCATACTCGTCGGCTTCGACCAGGTCGGCAGCCGTGCGCACACCGAGCAGATAGGTCACCTTACATCCGCTCTCGAGCAGTGCGTGGCCCGTCTCCAGCAGCGGAGCGATGCCTACGCCGCCGCCTATGAGGAGCACCGACGAACCGCTCTCCGGCAGGGTGTAACCGTTGCCGAGCGGGTAGACCAGATTGAGCGTATCGCCGCTTTTGAGCGTAGACATGCGGCGCGTTCCATTTCCATTCTTTTGTACAAGAAGCCAAAGTTCGTTTTTCTCCCTGTCCACACGGTGTATGGAGATAGGGCGGCGCAGGAACACCTTCGGTTCGTCGTCCACGCGCACCTCCACAAACTGGCCCGGTCGACACGCTTCTATCGGTCGGCCGTCGGCGGGCGTCAGCTTCATGAGGAACAGTCGGTCTGTCAGGCTGCGGTTGTCCACCACCGCAAAATCCTCTATATACTTTTTCATACTTGGGGTTGCTTTTGTCGTTTTGTCCGTTTTTTGTCGTATAATCGATATTTCCCTTTATAACGCAGCGCAGCGCTTTTTATTGTGCGCGCGTGCGTTTTATAATCTGCGTCGTCGAGGCACGGGCGCTGCACTTAGTGTATATATATTAATAATGTGTAGACGCCTGTCGGGCGAAATAAGGGCGATTTTTTGCGAAAGATTTGGAGAATATCAACTGGACAAGACCTGGACAGGACCGGAATAAAAGAGATAAGACAAGAGGGGTTTTAGAGGTGACGAAGATGGCGCGAAAGATTGCGAAAAGATTACGAAAGGATTCCGGGAAAGAAGTATGAAAGATGGCGCGGAAGACAGGAGAAGATATAGGAGAAGATCCCGGGAAGAATATGGGAAGGAATGTGGAGATTTCGGGAAAGATTGCGCGAAGGAATTTAGAAGAATATGAGTAGGAATCCGCGTAGTTTCCGGGGAAGGATTCCGGATAGATTGTGCTAAGATGGCGCGAAGGAATTTTAGAAGAATATGAGTAGAGGCAAAGACCCGGAGCGAAGCCGGCGGGCAGCTATGGCCGTCGGCTTCCGCCGCCAGACGTGTTCACGAAGACGAATAGGTGGACGGTTAAACGCGGCTTAAAACGCAGTCTGAAATGCAACTTGAAAGCAGCGTGAAAAGTGGGCGGAAAACGGCACCAGCAGTGTGTTAAAATGCGAAATGCCGTACTTTTACCAGGTTGCCCTTTTGCATGCAAAATGATGTAATATGCCGCTTGCAGGGCGCTGCAGCCATATACAAAACCATAGTGCTTTATATAGTTGTATGTAAAATACAGATAGGCGGTATATATTATTGGTTTATAGCAATTTACAAACGTGTAAAATGGCGCTATTTCCAACAATATTCACTGCGTGGAACATTGATTTCAGATATAGTAGATATAAGATATAGATTATAAAGTGTAAGTAGTTGATTTTCAGCAATTATGCATATTTGATAAATTGTGAATATTTTATACAAAACTCTTATGCATTAAATATGCATTTTACAAATGAATATTCATTTCTGCATATATGCAATTTGCATATTATTTGCATTCACATATGTTAAAACACCGAATTTCCGTTAACATTTCCTCCTCTCCTACCTGCGCCGGCCTGACACGGTTTATTGGCAGGTCTAAATGAGGAATATCCGCTGGTCTAATGCACAGTGTCTGCTCGCCTAATGCGCATGTCTACTCGCCTGCACATGCTCCAGTCTCTCATAAAGTCGGACTCGCAGCTCCCGCCCTCCTGCTCGCAGATTGCCCCGCTCCTACTGCAAACGCAAAGCAAACTCCTGTATCTGCTTCTGCACCAAACTGCGGAGAACGAGCCAAGCGCGAACCGTCAGGACTTATAGCGTAAGCCGCCGGGACTCATCGGGAACTAACAGTACAACCAACCGGCACCCACCAGGACTAACAGCGCAAGCCCGAGTACTTTAGAGGCAAGCCTTCGGAACTTGCCACACACACCGCCACGACTTATACGACACAAGCCGCCGGGACTCGTCGGGGAACTTATATCACAAAACCGACACAAGACTTGTAGCGCAAGCCGCAAAAGACTTATTGTAATAAAATGCCAATATAAAGCGAATAAAAAAAATAATAGGACTGACCTCACTGATCTATGCGCTACACACGGGCAGGACGTCGCATGTCGCACCTACCCGAAAGGAGCGCGACGCGCTTCTCTTCTGCTGCAGCGCATCGTCCATACCGGTCGCGACATCCCTTCTTTCTACAGCTCCGGCTCGGACAAGGGGACGTTTGCCTCTCTCCTTATGCCGCCCTTGCTCGCGACACCAGTATAAGCCCAAGCGAACTTTACCCGTTTTATAAGCGCAGCCTTACGCGCCAACCACACCTGCCCCAGGCACCTATCAGCCACACCCCCTTCTGCTTGCTGCTCTTAGTCTGTAGTTAAAACACAAGATGCATTAGTTTCACTAAAATACAATAAGCAAAAGCAGCCGTTTGTCCCTTTTGAGTTTGAGGACAACCTGTAGTCTCGCTCTCCCTTACCAAGCCATTGGCTAAGGCTGTCACTGTCGCTTTCTGTTGTTTCTCAGTCTGCATGTCGTGAGTGAATGGGAGTGTGGT
>CAVFPF010000039.1:0-3745 GCA_963624265.1 bacterium
CAACATGATAATCTGGAACCCCTGGCATGGATGCCATAAGGTGAGTGAAGGCTGCCAGCATTGCTACATGTATTTCCTTGACGGGAAGCGCGGCCTCGACACTTCGCACGTATTCCGTACGGAGAACTTCACTATGCCCATACAGCGCAAACGTGACGGGAGTTTCAAGATAAAGCCCGGCTCTACGCTCTATGTCGGACTGTCAACGGACTTCTTTGTAGAAGAAGCCGACCCGTGGCGCGACGAGGCTTGGAGAATAATCCGACAGCGCCCTGATGTATTCTTCCGTCTGCTCACCAAGCGTCCCCAACGGTTTGCCGACTGCCTGCCCTGTGATTGGGGTGACGGTTATGAGAATGTAATGCTCAACGTGACCACCGAGAACCAGCGGCGTGCCGACGAACGTCTGCCCATACTCCTCGACACACCAGCCAAACACCGTGGCTTTATGGCTGCACCGTATATCGGTCCGGTGGATGCAGAAAAGTATTTGGCAACGGGACTGATAGAGGAAGTGCTTTGCGGCGGCGAGAACTACGACGGCGCACGTCCGTGCCATTACGAATGGGTGAAGATGTTGAGCGACCAGTGCCGGAAGTATGATGTGACGTTCGACTTCTTTGAAACGGGAACGGTATTCGTGAAGGACGGAAAGACCTATCGCATCCCCAATAAACGCATACAGAGCCAGCAGGCATTCCGCTCCGGACTGAGTTATCAAGGCAAAGAGGTGAAGCGACTTCTCCGTATGCCTCAAGGTTCATTGTTCGATGCAACATGTTCAACACGTTCTATATCAGTACTTTGACGCTAGAAAGGTAGAAAATGTAAAATGGCAATTGTTTTTTTGATGTAATTTTATGCACAGATTTAACGTTTTTAACCTCCGTTTACAGAACTGCACTTTCTCTGATGGAAAGTGATGTGCATTCTGTCAGAATGTTGTGGGCGGTTATCTTAGTATGCTAGTTTATTTTGTTAAGTGTCTTTGGTTTTTGCTTGAAATGGGTGGAAATCTATCAAAAATAAGCACATTTCCACCGGTTTCAAGCAAATTTTCTATCCCATCCTTGCTATAACACGATACGGTAATCCTATCTGCTAATAGCATCTGCTACGTTTTAACACACCGTTAAAATGTAGCAGATTATGAAATGAATTTCTTTGCTGCCTTTTGGCTGGATTTTGTATGTAATGTCAAACTAAATATACCCGTTCGGATGTAATATTACAACGATATGGGACAATTATCCCCGAAATGGTATAAATTAAGGCTAGAAATTTGGTCGTGCGATATTATTTTTGTATTTTTGCCGCAGAATATGCGGTATTATTTGAATTGTATTACCGCACAAAAGAATAAAAGACATGTATATACACGAATATGACAACTGGACAGACTTTCGTTGGGACGATGCTCAGATAGTACTCAAACTGGATGAGGTGACACGCAAACAGGGACTGCTTTACGGCAAATTGAACGGACTTGGCTTTGCTAGTCAGCTCAATGCGATGGCAGAGAACTTGACGCGTGACTTGCTGCATTCGTCAGAGATTGAGGGCATTCGTCTCAATGCCGACGAAGTGCGTTCGTCGATAGCGCGGCGACTGGGTATTGAGAGCAAGAACAGCGTCCCGTCCTCACATTACGTAGACGGAGTGGTGGCTGTAATGCTTGATGCTACCGAACATTATGAGCAGGTGTTGACAAAGGAACGTCTTTGCGGTTGGCAGGCGGCTTTCTTTCCCACAGGTTTCAGTGGCGGCAGCCAAATAGAAGTCGGCAAATACCGTACGCACGACGAACATATCGTGTCGGGCTTTCTGGGTCGTGAGCGAGTGCACTATGTTGCGCCGTCGCCGGATAGGGTAGAAGCGGAGATGCAGAAGTTTATTGATTGGTTCAACAGCGTACAACCCGTTTCTCCCGTCATCCGTTCTGCCATTGCCCATTTTTGGTTTGTCAGCATTCATCCCTTCGAGGATGGCAATGGTCGTTTGGCCAGAATCCTTGGAGACGTATTCCTGTCACGAGGCGACCGCAGCCGCTTGCGTTTCTACAACATATCTTCCGAAATAAACCGTGACAAGAAGCATTACTATGAGGTGCTCGAACGAGTGCAGCATGGTGATGGCGACATAACGGAATGGCTGGTGTGGTATGTGGATACATTGTTGGCGGCTTTGGCTGAGGCAGATTCATTGGTAAATGGTGTACTCAACAAGTCGCTCTTCTGGCTCCGGGCATCGTCGGCGGCAATGAACCAACGCCAGACTGACACGCTGAACCTTTTCCTTGATGGCTATGAGGCCAAGATTACGACCAAGACTTGGGCCGATCTGAATAAATGTTCCAAAGACACTGCCGGTCGCGACATTCAGGATTTGGTGCAGAAAGGTATGTTGCGTGAAGATATTCCTGGAGCCAAACGTCCGAGCTATTCCATCGTGTTCAGCGATGACGACATCTATACATCTGACTTCACTAATGTAAGAGTGGAAGAGGATAACAACGAATATTATCTGTGTGCCATATTTAAAGGTGTAACTTCAGTACGTGAGCGTATCTTGCGTCTTGATGCGGAACGATACGAGCGTGGCGACCTGTCAAAAGAAAATTTGCTCGCCAAGTACTGCAGTTACTTTGTAAAAGGAGAAAAAAGACAAAGACAATGATATCATTTGAAAGCGACTACAACAACGGCATGCTGCTGGAGATACTGACAGCACTCGCCGAGACAAATAATGAAAAGACCTCCGGCTATGGCTTCGACCCATATACGGAGCAGGCAAAAGAGAAAATCCGCCTGGTGGTGGGCAACGACAAGGCTGACGTGTTCTTCCTTGTGGGCGGTACGCAGACCAACGCGACCGTCATCGACTCGCTCCTCATGCCTTGCGAGGGAGTGATCTGTGTGGAGACGGCCCACATCGCCGTTCACGAGTCGGGAGCGGTGGAGGCTTCCGGGCACAAGGTCATCACGCTGCCGTCAGCCGACAGCAAACTAAGCGTTGAGGCCCTGAAGATATACATGGACAAGTTCCTAGCCGACGAGACCTGTCCGCATATGGTGCAGCCGGGCATGGTGTATATCACGATGCCCACGGAGTACGGCATGATTTATAAGCGCGATGAATTGGCCGCCATTTACGACACATGCCGCCATTACAACCTCAAGCTCTATGTAGACGGCGCCCGACTCGGCTACGGACTGATGTCGGAAGCCTGCGACTACGACTTGCCCTTCCTTGCTTCCCATTGCGATGCATTTTATATAGGTGGCACGAAGGTGGGCGCAATGTTTGGCGAGGCGGTGGTGTTTACAAATATTCCGGCACCGAAGTATTTCTTTACTACAGTGAAACGGCACGGAGCGCTGCTCGCCAAGGGGCGTATGCTCGGAGTGCAGTTCAACACGCTCTTCACCGACGACCTCTACTTCCGCATCTCCCGTCACGCTATCGATATGGGCACTCGGTTGAAAGCAATCTTCAAGGCTGCTGGTATCCCATTGGCAGTAGACTCACCCACAAACCAGCAGTTCGTGATACTCAAGCGCAACCAATATGCCGCGTTGTCAGAAAAGATAAAGTTTGAGATATGGGAACCAAGTGAAAACGATGAGATAGTATGTCGCTTCGTGACGAGTTGGGCAACGACAGAGGCGGATATAAAAGGTCTTGAAATGGCACTGAAGGAATTATGTTGAACAACGGTTATATCCAAGACTTTATGCACATGACA
>CAVFPF010000040.1:0-14276 GCA_963624265.1 bacterium
CAAGATTGGCTGCAGCTTCTCGTCCGAAACAGGCACGATAGAAGAGTGGAAATGCATTTAGAGCGAATAAGACTGTCGGGACTCAGCACACCGAGAAATTCAGCACACGGAGAAATTCAGTACACGGAGAAATTCAACGCACCGAGGTGTTCAGTTCACGGAAGCCTTCTCCACCTCGTGAATCTTCTTGAGCGCCGAGCAAAGTCGGGAGACGGTCTTGCTGTCATCGGTATCGAGGGTGATGTGACCGTCAAAGAGTCCGTCGTGTATCTGGATGTGGATGTCGGTGATGTTGGCTTCGCTGCCCTCGCAGATGACACGGGTGATAGTGTTGAGCAAGCCGCGTCCGTCGATGCCGGAGATGCGGATGGTCGTCGAGACCTCCTTCGACTGGAAGGCTTCATTGCGGGGATGTTGGGTCTTGTCGCGCTTGCCGCCTGACAGATGGAGGTAACCGAGCAGCTTCTGGGTCTTGCTGCGGTCTTTCTGCTTGGCTTTATCCTCCTTAGCCTGCCGCTTGACAATAGCGGCCATCTCGTCGGGGAAGTGCTTGTTGAGGTAGCTGCGCACGGCACTCCGGGCCTTGGAGGTCGTGACGATGGCAAGCCAGCTGATTTGGCATTTCTCCTCTTTGGCCGTGATGATTTCCACCTGCTGTCCGGATTGGAGCACGGTACTGAGGGGCGAGAGTTCGTGGTTGATGCGTGCTGCCTCGGCATGGAATCCCAGCTGCGTGTGCAGTGCGAAGGCGAAGTCGAGGGCCGTAGCACCCTTGGAGATTTCCTTCAGTTCGCCAGAGGGAGTGAAGACATAAATCTCCGAGCTCAACAGGTTGAGCTTGATGGTGTCGAGGAAGTCGAGGGCATTGGGATTGGGGTCGTCGAGGATGTCCTTGATGTCTTTCATCCACTTGTCGAGTTCGCTGTCGGCCTCGTTGGTCTGTGCGCCCCGTTTGTACTTCCAGTGTACAGCCAGGCCATGCTCGGCCAGTTCGTCCATCCGCTGGGAGCGTATCTGTATCTCGATCCAGTTGCCGTCGGGACCCATGACCGTCACATGCAGGGCCTCGTAGCCATTTGACTTCGGGTGGCTGATCCAGTCGCGGATGCGGTCGGGGTGCAGTTTGTAGATGCTGGTAATGGCGGTATAGATACGCCAGCAGTCGGTCTTCTCGCTCTCTTCAGTCTGCGGCTGGAAGACGATGCGGGCGGCATAGAGGTCGTACACCTCCTCGAAGGGGACGTGCTTGGTCCGCATCTTGTTGTAGATGGAGTAGATGCTCTTCATCCGCATCTTGAGCGTGTACTTGAGTCCGAGGCCGTCGAGCAGGCCAACGATTGGTGCAGAGAAGGTCTTGAACAAACGGTCGCGCGACTCCTCACTGTCCTGGAGTTTCTGCTTGAGGTCGGCATAGATGTCGGGATGCTCGTACTGCAGGCTCAAATCCTCGAGTTCGGTCTTGATGCCATAGAAGCCCAAGCGGTAGGCCAGCGGAGCGTAGAGGTAGAGCGTCTCGTTGGCGATGCGCTTCTGCTTGAGCGGCGACAGGGCGGACAACGTGCGCATGTTGTGCAGACGGTCGGCTATTTTGACAATGATGACGCGCACATTCTCCGACATGGTAAGGAGAAGGTTGCGGAAGTTCTCGGCCTGCTCTTCGGGATTCTTGACAACCTGGTGCTGACTGTCGCCAGTGCCGTCGGTCACAAACCTGACGTGACCGCCTGAGATACGTGTCAGACCGCGCACAAGGTTGCCGATGCGTTCACCGAAGGTGTCGTCTATTTCCTCAAAGGTGACGTTTGTCTCCTTGACCACGTCGTGAAGCAAAGCGGCGCTAATGGACGTCGAACCCATACCGATGTCGTGGGCCACAATACGCGCCACGGCCAGCGGGTGGCAGATATAAGGCTCACCGGTCAGGCGGCGGGCATCGCCGTGTGCCCGCCTGGCAAACTCGAACACTTGCCTGATGAGCTCTGCCTTGTCGCCCTTGCGGGTGTGGGCATAGTCCTGTAACAGACCCTCAAACTCCTGCTGGATGTAGGCCTCCTCTTCGGGTGTGGCAGGCGAGGCCAGTATATTATATTTCTCTGTGGATTTCATGTGTCGGTGTTTGGATTAAAGGGTTGATTGTCGCTTGTGTCAAATCGTTTCTCTTGCACTTACCGAAGCTTCAGGCGCTGGCCTATCTGGAGCCGGTCACTCTTCAGACCGTTGAGCCGCTTGATCTTGGCCACGGAAGTGTGGTTGCGGCGGGCAATGGCTCCCAGCGTGTCGCCCTTACGCACTCGGTAGACGGCAGCCCCGCTGCCGACATCGTTGCCTCCGCTCTTGATGTAGGTGTTCTTGCGACCTTTCTTGGGCACTTCCTTGAGGTCACCATTATGTGGCAGGAGCGAGTCGGCCTTGTAGGCGAAGATAGAGTCCTGCAGTTCGATGAAAGCCATGGCCTGCTCTTGCGGCAGCGTAATCGAATAGGCCTTCTCCGGACTGCCCGGCACGATATCGTAGACATACTGCGGGTTGAGACTCTCTATCTGCTCGCGCGGCATCTTGAGCACATTGCTGATCTGGTCGAAATGCACCATTGTGTTGACCATGAGCGTGTCGCAAAGTGGGGGAAGTTCGCCGACACGGCCGCACAGGTTGTGCTCGCAATGATAGTTCATGATGTATGTCATCGCGATGAAGAGCGGCACATAGCTCCTCGTCTCGCGCGGCAGGTAGTTGTACACCTCCCAAAAGGTCTTGCGGCCGCCGGAGCGCACGATGGCCTTGCGGACATTGCCCGGTCCGCAGTTGTAGGCAGCGATGGCCAGACACCAGTCGCCGAACACGCCATAGAGCGACTGCAGATAGCGGCACGCGGCATCGGTGCTCTTGTACACGTCATAGCGCTCGTCAATAAAAGAGTTGATGGTCAGTCCCTGCAGCATACCGCTCGAAGGGATGAACTGCCACAGTCCGGCAGCGCGCGCCCGACTGTAGGCATTGCACCTCAGTCCGCTCTCGATGCAGGCCAGATACTTGAGTTCGGAGGGCATGCCGTACTGCTGCAGCGCGTCCTCGAAAATGGGGAAATAGTGGTTGTAGCCCAAACCGACCATACGCTCGACGGCCTCACGGCGACGGTGCACATAGAGGTCCAGACAGTTACGTACGGGCTGGTTGAACGGCATGCTAATCTTGGTGGGCAGGGCTCGCAGTCGCTGGATATAGACCGAGTCGGGCACGGGGGGCACGTCCTTGTCGCTCACGCAATCCGAGTCGGCGTGCAGATAGAAACGCTCGACCCAGTTGAAACCGTAGTCGACGGTATCGGAGTCTTCCTCCAGACTCTCGGGGAGCACCAGGGACGAGTCCTGGGCATTGAGCATTGCCTGATAGTCAGGGCGGTTGAGGGCAGGATTATTGTCCTGGGCATATAGGGTTGCCCCTACGAGGGCGGAAATCAGACAGACAGTTATTTTCATCGTTTTAGAAATCAATGTGATAGCCTACCATAAGGGTAGGATTGTTGTTGGCATCGAGATTGGTCGAGACGTCGAAATGATAAAGCGCAGCATCGACATAGGCATCGACCATGGCCACGAGGTACACGCCTATCATGCCGACCACACAGTAGTCGCGGTAGTTGCGGTAGGCGTTGCGCTTGCGCTTGAATGTCTTCTCGAGATATGAGCGGCGCGCCTCGACATTGTAGTTGGGCGGCAGGAAATCCATATAGCTGGCATTGGGGCTGTCGAGCATAAGGTCGCGATAGGCGTTGGCGTAAGTACGGTAGTACTTCTGATTCCAGCGGTAGCCGTAGATAAGCCCCAAATAGCCTCCGTAGATGATGGGCAACTTCCAGTACTTGCGGTTGTAGATTTGTCCGCCGCCCGGGAAGAGGGCTGCACACCACACTGCCTTGGCTGGCACAGGGTTGTAGTTGGCGAAGTAGGGGTCGCTGTCGGGCGTCCACTGCTCAAGGCTTTCCTTCTCGCGCTCCTGCCGGAAGGCATAAACCAGCGAGTCGTCATCGACGACGGTCTGCGGGGCGGCACCTATATATTGCGGCAAAGCGCCGTCTTCCATCATGATGTCAGGCGACGCAGGGGTCTGGAGCGTTGTATCCGCTTCACTTCTGGCTGTCAGCGTATCGGCAGCCGAAGCCGGTTGTAGTAGGGTGTCAGCGATGGCAACGACCTCAGCCGTACCGGCCGAAACAAGGCACAGACCAGGCACGGGCCAAAATGCGGCAGCCCCGAAGAGAGCGGAAAGTATGAAGCGCTTATTGTTCAACTTTGTCGAGATAAGCTATGATGGATGTGAGTTCGTCGTCGCTCTTGAAGGGGATGGTAATACGGCCCTGCCCCTTTTCGTTGGCCGTCATCTTGACTTTGACGCCGAACATCTTGGAGAGGTGACCGGCCATGGCCTGGAAGTACTCCGAGCCTTGCGGAACGGTCTTGGTGGTCGTCTGTCCTGCCTTCTGCTGGCTGGTTTCGAGTTCGCTGAAGTCGAGGATGCGGCCTTCGCTGAAGTCACGCACCAACTGCTCGACACGGCGCACCGAAAGGTCCTGATCGAGGATGAGATGGAACAGCTTGACCTGCTGCTCGGGTACCTCGATGGGCAGAATGGCACGGGCATGGCCCATGGAGAGTTTCTTCTCCTTGAGTGCCAGTTGTATCTCGGCCGGCAGACGAAGCAAGCGCATGAAGTTGGCCACCGAAGCGCGGCTTTTGCCCACACGCTTGGAGAGTTCCTCCTGCGTCAAGCCCGACTTGGTCTGCAACTGTTGGTAGGCCAAAGCGACCTCGATGGCATTGAGGTCCTCGCGCTGGATGTTCTCGATGAGCGCCATCTCCATCACATCGTCATCGCTGGCCTTGCGGATGTAAGCCGGGACAGTCTCAAGACCGGCAAGTTGCGAGGCACGGAAGCGACGTTCGCCGGCCACAATCATATAAGTGCCGTCGTCCTCCTGTCGCAGGGTGATGGGCTGTATGATGCCAATGGCGCGGATAGATTCAGCCAGTTCCTCGAGGGCCTGCTGGTCAAAGTCCTTACGCGGCTGGGAGGGGTTGGCGTGTATGAGTGCTATCTCCACTTCGTTGATGGAAGAGGGGACCGTGTTGCTGTTGAAGGTATCTGTCGTGTCGTTGGCTGCGATGAGGGCATCCAGACCGCGACCCAATCCTATATTCTTTTTGTTCATTCAGTAGATTATATTGTCTTTTATATCGTGGGTGTCTCTCACTTTTCGCTGTCGTGGTGCTTGGCCAGCAGTTCCTTGGCCAGCATCATATAGTTCTGCGAACCTTTGGAATCGGGACTGTAGAGCAACGACGGCAATCCGTAGCTCGGAGCCTCGGTCAGGCGTATGTTACGCTGGATGACCGTATCGAACACCAGCTTCTGGAAGTGCTTCTTGACCTCCTCGTAAATCTGGTTGGCGAGACGGAGACGGGCATCGTACATCGTGAGGAGGAAGCCTTCGATCTGGAGTTTCGGGTTGATCTTGGTTTTGACTATCTTGATGGTATTGAGCAACTTCGAGATACCCTCGAGAGCGAAGTATTCGGCCTGTACCGGAATGATGACCGAGTCGGCTGCTGTAAGGCAGTTGAGCGTAATCAGTCCGAGTGACGGAGAACAGTCGATGATGATGTAGTCGTACATATTGCGGATGGGGCGCAACTGCTTGCGGAGCATCTGCTCACGGTTTTCGAGTTCCATCAGTTCGAGTTCGGCACCGACCAGGTCTATCCGTGAGGGGATGATGTCGAGATGTTCCACGCACGTAGGCATGACAGCTTCGGCAGCCGTAGCTTGTCCGATGAGGCAATTGTAAACACTATTGTCGATTTTGTCGAAGTTTATGCCCAGTCCGCTTGACGAGTTGGCCTGAGGGTCAGCGTCAACGAGCAGCACTTTCTTGCCTAAAGTGGCTATGGATGCACACAAGTTGATGGCCGTAGTGGTCTTTCCTACACCGCCCTTCTGGTTGGCTATGGCAATTACAAGTCCCATATTTCTTAAGTTTTTTAATGTCTTTGTCCGTGGTTGGCAGTCGGGTCGTAGCGAATGGTCTGCAATGTTCCACGGCACAAAGATACTTTTACTTTGCGTGTCGACCAAAGTTTTTAAGCATATTTAGCGAATTTTGTTGATAACTCTTCCTTTTGTTGATAACTTTTCCGGCCCTGAAACATAAAGTTGCCGGATTTTTTGGCCGTTAAAATAAAAGTCGCTATCTTCGCGTCACCAATACAGAAAAGACCGATGACGACCAACACAGACAACAGCAAACAATATGCAGGAGAGGCTGCAACCAACATGACTCAGGCGTGCACACTGGAGGGCTACTCACCCGAACCGACAGGCTATGGCCAGTTACCGCCCGACCCGAAGGGCCGCAAGACGATACTGGTGACCAACGACGACGGCTACGGAGCTCCCGGGCTGGTCTACCTGACCGGAGTGCTGCGCGATTTGGCTCGTATCGTTGTTGTCGCTCCCGATGGTCCGAGGTCGGGTTGTTCGTCCAGCTTCACCAGCACAAAACCGGTCACGCTCAAGCGTGTGGAGGACGATGGCGATGTCGCCCTGTATGCATGCAGCGGCACTCCCATCGACTGCGTCAAACTCGCACTGCACCGTCTCTTCAGCCAGGTGCATCCTGACCTGATCGTCTCGGGCATCAACCATGGTGGCAACGACTCCATCTGCATTATGTATAGCGGCACAATGGGAGCCGTGCTCGAAGGCTGTGTGGTCGGCGTGCCCGCCATCGGCTTTTCGCTGCTCGACCACAGACGCGAGGCCGACTTCAGCGCTACGGGCGAGTATATCCGCGACATCACGGCCCAGGTGCTGGCCAATCCGATGGACAGGGGCGTGTCGCTCAACATCAACATCCCCGCCACTGCGGACCTCAAGGGCGTGCGCGTATGCCGACAGGCCAAAGGCATGTGGTGGAAGGAATTCCATTATGTGGAGGGCGACGAGAATAGTGGCGAAGCCACTTTCTTTGTCACCGGTGAATATAGAAATGAAGAACCCGAGGCCACCGACACCGACCGCTACTGGCTCGAACGGGGCTACATTAGTGTGGTGCCCGTCCAGGTCGACTACACGAGTCATAACCACATAGGCCAACTCGGCTATCTGGAGCGCGACGCCCACCGATAGGCCAACGGCTGTCTAATCACCCACACGCTGATGAAATACTATCTCATAGCAGGCGAGGCCAGCGGCGACCTCCACGCCTCAAGGCTCATGCAGCAACTGAAGGAACAGGACCCGGAGGCTCAGTTCCGCTACTACGGCGGCGATGCCATGCAATCGGTCGGAGGCACTTTGGTCTGCCACTACCGCCATCTGGCCTATATGGGCTTCGTACAGGTGGCCCTGCATCTGAAGTCGATACTGACGGGCATGAAACGCTGCCGTGAGGACATCCTGCAGTACAGGCCGGATGCGCTGATACTGGTCGACTACCCAGGGTTCAACCTGGGCATCGCCAAGTGGGCTCATGCGCAAAGCGCCGACCCGAAGAGTCAGCTCTCGTGCAAGGTCTGCTACTACATATCGCCCAAAATCTGGGCCTGGAAGTCATACCGGCTGAAAGCCATCCGACGCGATGTGGACCTGATGCTCTCCATCCTGCCTTTTGAGGTGGATTGGTACAAGGAGCGGGGCTACGAGGTCACCTATGTGGGCAACCCTACGGTCGACGAACTCTACGACATGCGACAAACGGAGTCAGCGTCCGGCAGCGTCCGCGAACCGCTGATACTGCTCGTGCCCGGTTCGCGGCAAGCAGAGGTGAAAGACAACCTGCGGGTAATGCTCGACGCGACACGCGGTCTGGGACAACGCATCATCGCCGGTGCCCCGGGACTGGGCAGGGAGTTCTATGACAAGGTGTTGGCCGGACGGGAGGATGCTGCAGATGTGGAGGTTCGCTTCGGCGAGACGCACACACTGATGTGCCGGGCCAGTGTAGCTGCCGTCACTTCGGGCACTGCGACCCTTGAAGCCGCTTATCTGCGCTGTCCGCAGGTCGTGTGCTACAACTTCAAGGGCGGCAAGTTGTTCTACAACATTATGAAGGCCGTGTTGCGCAATATCGGCTATGTGTCGCTTGTCAACCTGCTGATATACGGTCTCTCTCGCTGCCAGGGACGCCCCGATGAACGCCATGCTGCCGTCTGCGAACTGCTCGGCCCTTACCTCAACGCCGAGACCCTGCGGGAACAGATGCTGCAACTCATGGGCGACACTCCAGCCCGCAGGGAGATGCTGGGACAATACGAACGTATGGCCGAAACGCTCGGAACACCAGGCGCCCCCGTCCGCGCCGCCCACGCCGTCATCTCCGCCATAAACAAGACTATTTAAAATCTATACACAACATTAAAATTTCATTCGATTATGATTGACAAGATTCTGGCCATCTCAGGCAAACCGGGTCTCTACCGTCTGATTGCCCACGGCAAAAACATGCTCATTTGTGAAAATCTGTCCGACAAGTCACGCGTGCCCGCTTTGCAGCGCGACAAAGTCCTCTCACTGGCCGACATCGCTATGTACACCGTCGACGGCGAGATTGCCCTCAACAGCGTCTTTGCCAAAGCCAAGGCCCAGACGGGCGGCAAGATTGCCCCGGTGAGCACCAAAGACCCCGCTGATGCCCAGCGCAACTGGTTTGAACAGGTCCTGCCGGAATACGACCGCGACCGCGTGCGCGGTGGCGACATCAAAAAGTTCATTCAGTGGTACAACATCCTCATCGAGACGGGCAACGACGACTTCTCCGAACCGGCTGAGGATGATAAGACGGACGAGACCGCAGCTGCCGAACCGGAAGCCCCCAAGGCAGAAGCTGAAGCTCCTGCCAAAAAGCCGGCTGTGAAGAAAACTGCCGCCAAGAAGGCTGATGCAGCTCCCGAGGCCAAGGCTCCCGCCAAGAAGGCTACCAAGAGTGCTGACAAAAAAGCTGAATAACACGAGCCTCTCCTCTACGTCCGCCTACACACCGGACCGGGAGCGGATGCCAACGCGATATCAGAGATAAAATACCGCCAAGATATCAAAGACAAAGGATATCGTCACGATATCAGAAACAAAGGATATCGCCACGTTATACACATACTATATTATATAAAATTTATATGAAGATGAAATACAGAGTTTCGGCAGCCCTGCTGCTCCTCTTCTCCTCTGCAACAGCAGCCATGGCCCAATCGGCCATCACGGCCGACGTGCTCGACCAACTGCAGGGCCAAAACGAAGCAGCGTCTGACAAGGCCATACGCAACGCTATGGCGCAAGTCAGCATTGCCACGCTGGCCAGCGATATGAGTGCCCTGCAGCGCGGCGACACGCACTTCACCTACCGAGTGCCCAACAAGGGCATCACTGACCAACAGAGTTCAGGCCGTTGCTGGCTCTTCTCGGGCATGAACGTGCTCCGCAGCAAGGCTATCAACCAGCACGGACTGGGCAGCCTCGAACTCTCGCAGGTGTACCTGTTCTTCTACGACCAGCTGGAGAAAGCCAACCTCTTCCTGCAGGGTTGTATTGACACCCGTGCCAAAGCTGACGATGACCGTATGGTCGACTGGCTGTTTCAGAATCCGCTGAGCGATGGCGGAACGTTTACGGGCGTCGCCGACCTCGTAAAGAAGTACGGCATCGTGCCTAAGGAAGCTATGCCCGAGACCTACTCGTCCAACAACACGGGTCAGATAGACATGCTCCTAAAGTGGAAACTCCGCGAGATGGGCCTGGAGCTGCGCACACGCGGCCAGGAGAAGAAGGCTACAACAGCTTCGCTTGAGAAGCGCAAGGTGGAGATGCTCCGCGAGGTCTACCACATCCTCACGCTGGCCTACGGCATCCCTCCTACCGAGTTTACCTACACGGCCCGCGACAACAAGGACGAGGTCATCAGCACGGAGACCTACACGCCCGTCTCGTTCTACCAGAAGTTTTGGGACAACGAGGACCTGTATGACCAGTATGTCATGCTCATGAACGATCCGCTGCGCGAGTACTACAAGGTCTACCGTATCGACTACGACCGCCACACCTACGACGGTCACGACTGGGTGTACCTCAACCTGCCTACTGACGAAATCAAGCCGATGGCGGTTGAGTCTATCAAGGACTCGTCGGCCATGTACTTCTCGTGCGATGTAGCCAAGTACCTCAACCGGACCAACGGCACGCTCGATCTCCGCAACTACGACTACGGAGCCTTGCTGGGCACTACGTTCACGATGGACAAGAAACAGCGCGTGCAGACACACGCCTCGGGCAGCAGCCACGCCATGACGCTGGTCGCCGCCGATGTCGACACCACCTGCACTGAGGGCCTGAAGGTCCGCAAATGGATGGTCGAGAACTCCTGGGGCGCATCGAGCGGATACAACGGCCACCTCATCATGACCGACGAGTGGTTTGACAACTATATGTTCCGCCTGGTCGTCAACCGCCGCTACGTCGACCAGAAGTATCTGGACATGCTCGGGCAAAAGCCTATACTGCTGCCTGCCTGGGACCCGATGTTCGCTCCCGAAGAGTAAGTCGACCAGCTTCAGCATATAGAAACTCCCCTATTTTGACCTCAAAAGGGGCTAAAACTGCCGATTTTGGCCCTAAACAGGGAACAAAATCGGCGTTTTTGAGCAAAAACAGGAAGTTGCAGCCTTTAGTTTGCCTACTATACTGAGCAACTGCGTCTGAAAAGGCGAGTTCAAGTCAGATTTTAGTGCGCAACCCATTGCACGTCGAAAAAAAGCCTCTACCTTTGCAGTGCAAACAGAAAAAAAGCCCATTCCTCAGATGTTGGGCATGTGTATCGGAAAGTTATTATAAAAAAGTTATTCTTAGATGGTAAATTAATTTAGTTAAGTGAAGTGAAAAGGAAGTGTTGGAAATGAGACGGAAGCGAATCAGTAAAAGTTTTTAGTATTTCTTTTTATGGTATTAACTTTTTAAGGTATTAGTGTTATGAAAAAAGTGTTTGTAGTATTTGCAATGTCAGCCGTAGTGCTGGCTCTTGCAACAGTGAAGGCAGAAGGTATGAACAACGGCTCTGCAGCCAGCGACGCGAACGAGTCTATAGTAGAGGTTGATCAGTTAAATCCTGACACCGTGATCTATAAGTTTACCCTTCGTCTTCGTGACATGAACAAGGCAATGCACCTGGACGTAGACCAGATTGAGGCCCTCCAGCACACCAATCTCGATCTCTCACGCCGCATCGCCCGCCTGGAGAAGGTAACGCCCGAGAAGCGTCAGGCCATGCTCACCAGAATCATCTCTGAAAATCTGATTTTGGTCCATGAGCATGTCGATGAAGCGCAGTACCGTGCTTACCTGAACCTACTGAACGACGAATTCAACAAAACAGGTCTCAACAGTGTCCTCTACGGATACGATATGGTCGCCAGATAAAGACATCGGCCTGATACTATATAGAAAGGAGGTTGCACCCCAGAGAGGTGCAGCCTCCTTTTCTCTTTTCACTTACTGACCTAAGAGTCCTTGATTTGAGAAGGTATCTGCAATGCCTGATGCAGATATCTGCATTGCACCAAGAGGATATCCCGTGTCGCCCGAAGAAGATATCTGCGTTTAGGCATTGGGCACCACCCAAATACTCGCTTCGTAAAGCAGATAGAGGGGAACGGTGACCAGGAAGAGGGTAAACACGTCGGGCGGCGTGATGATGGCCGACACTATCATGATGCCGACTAGGGCGTGGCGACGGTATTTGCGCATCATCGAAGCTGTCAGTATGCCGATTTTGCCTAAGAACCACGACACCAGCGGAAGCTGGAAGACCAGGCCCATCATAAACGTGAACATGGCAAACGACGAGACATAACTCTCTATCGTAATGGTATTGACGACGTCGGGCGACACCTGATAGGTGCCCAGGAAACGAAAGGAGACGGGAAAGAGCACGAAATAGTTGACCAACACGCCGAGAGCGAAAAGCACATACATCACCACGCCGACACGGACAGCATAATGCCGTTCGTTGTCGTAAAGGGCGGGCATCACAAAGCCGAACAACTCGACGAGGACGTAGGGCGAAGCGATGAGCAAAGCCAGGCAGAAGGAGGTGGACAGATGGGCCGTAAACTGTCCAGAGAGTTCGGTGTTGATCAGCGAGACATGGTAGGGTTCAAACTGAAACGAACTGCCGCAAGCCTGTACGAGCCTCTCTAAGACCCTATAGGTTATGAAGTCACTCTCTTTGGGCGCAAAGAGCAGGTCGAAGACGGGTTCTTTGAGGCAAAAGATGACCACCACAAGCACGACAAGCACAACGGAAAGACGCCACAGCATGCGGCGCAGCACCTCAAGATGCTCACCGAAGGGCATGGTAGGAAGCGGCGTACTCACTCTGTCTTCCCTTCCTTGTCAGACTCCTGACGGGATGACGACTTTCCGGCATCGCCTGTCTCCTGGCGGGATGAGGTTTTCTTCTCGTCTTCGTCCAGGCCATTCAAACCTTCCTTGAAACTCCTGACGCCCTTGCCGAGACCGCGCATCAGTTCGGGGACTTTCTTGCCGCCGAAGAGCAGCAGAATGACTATCAGTATGAGAAGGACCTCGCCATAGCCGATAAAAAGGAATGGAATGTTCATAAGTATCTCTTTAATAGTGATGTTTCGTAGGTTGTCAGCGCAAAAATAGGGAAAAATCTGCAATGACGCGCCTTATTGCTCTCCAAATATGAAAAAAATGTGTAAATTCGTGCCCAAATTCAGGAAAAGAACATGTTGGAATATCATACCTATACACTCCCGAACGGACTCCGCATCGTGTACGGATACAGTGCGTCGACAGTAGGCTACTGCGGGTTTACCATCGACTGCGGCACCCGCCACGAACGCCACGCCGAGCTGTTCGGTATGGCCCACTTCATCGAACATATCCTCTTCAAGGGCACCCGCTCCCGCAACGCCTGGCACATCAATCAAAGGATGGAAAGCGTGGGTGGCGAACTGAACGCCTTTACGACGAAGGAAGACACGACCTTTTATGCCTCGTTCCTGGCCGAAGACTTCGACCGGGCCTGCGAACTGCTGGCAGATCTGGTGTTCAACGCCACTGCCCCGCAACACGAACTCGAAAAGGAGCAGGACGTCGTCATCGAGGAGATAGAATGCTACGAGGACAATCCCGCCGAGCTTATCTACGACGTGTTTGAGGACCGGCTGCTCCGCGGCACGCCCCTCGGCCACAACATACTGGGCAGCCGGGAGACGGTGCGGAGCTTTGACCACGACAAGTGCATGGCCTTCCTGCGTGAACACTACATCCCGAGCAAGATGGTGTTTTTTGCCTACGGACCAATGAAATGGGACAAGGTGGTGCGTGCCGTAACCAAATACTGCGCCGCACAAAGCGACAGCATCGGCTCTGTTCCCGCTCCAACCCTGTCGGCAGAGAGCGAGACTCCAGCTACGACCAGTTCGGAGAACCGGCACCAGTCGCACTGCATACTGGGCTGTCCGGCCTATCCCTATGGGCATCCCAACGCCCCGGCACTTCTGCTGCTCAACAACATCCTGGGCGGTCCCGGCATGAACAGCCGACTCAACCAGCAGCTACGCGAGAAACGAGGCCTGGTCTATATGGTCGAGAGCAGTCTTTCGACTTTTACAGACTGCGGATACCTGAGCATCTACTTCGGCTGCGACCACAAGGACAGCGACAAGTGCTTCCGGCTCTGCCACAACGAACTGCAACGGCTGATGGACACCCCGCTGACTACCCGGCAACTGCTTGCCGCACAAAAGCAACTCAAGGGACAGATGGGCATCGCTACGGCCAATCTGGAGAATGTCGCCCTATCGATAGCCAAACAAATCCTCCGTCACGGACGCATCGTAAGCCTGGAAGAAAAGTGCCGAAGCATCGATGACGTCACCGCCGCGCAACTGCAGGCCACCGCCCAGGAACTGTTTGCCCCAGACAAACTCCTCTCGGTAGTACTGAATTAGGCTGAAGGGTTTGAGCGAGCCAAGATGCCGTTGCCTACTATAGAGGAAATAGCAGCATCGCCGCCGTCGTCCTTTACCTCCTGCATCCTGGCCTTTGCTTATTTCATTTTCTTGTTCCTCTCCAAGGTCCAGTCCGGACGCTTCTGCAGCTGCGGATGCCTGCCAGCAAACATACGAGCGGCATCGTTGTCACCCTTCAGCTGCCAGTCGAGCCAAGCGAGGGCTACGACAGAGAATTCTCCACCATGAGGCTGA
>CAVFPF010000041.1:0-8806 GCA_963624265.1 bacterium
CGGTCTTTGTCCGAAGCGTTTCTGTCCCGGTCAAAGGGCTTGCGCTCGCGGTCGAAGGGCTTGCGGCCCTTGCCGGTGGCTTTTTCGTTGCGTGCGAAAGCCTCCTTTTCGCCCGACCGTTCTTCGGCATCGTTGGTCACGACGGTTCCGTCCTGACGCACCGTATATTTGCGTTCCGTAGCCGAGTCTTTTGTCCTGAACGGCTTGCGGTCGCGGTCAAAGGGTTTGCGCTCCCGGTCGAAGGGCTTTCTGTCGCGGTCAAAAGGCTTGCGGTCACGGTCAAAAGGTTTGCGGCCACCTTCCTTTCGGTCGGAGCCTCTGTGTTGGCGTTCGAACTTGCGTTCTTCCTTCTCGTCGGCGGTTTTCTTGTCCAGGCTATTGCCCTCTGCGCGGAAGGCATCGAACTTTCCGTTGAAGAGTTCGTACTTCCTGAGTTGGCAGTCGATGCCTCCGTTGTTGAGTTCGGTTTTCAGCGAAGCCTTGAGTCCGATGAAGTCGAAAGGTTCGGCTTCCGACTTGAGTCCGGTTTTCGGGTCCTTGACCACAATCTTGTTCTCGCTCGAAATAATCCACGCCTCGGCGCCCTGGAAGTACTTTTTCAAGACAGAGCCCATCATGTGGTAGAATGTCGGCACGTCGGTGAACAGGCGCTTGCCGTAGGGCGGATTGGTGACAACCATGAGCGACGGCACATCGGCACCTTCGGCTTTGAGCTGGCTTGCGTATTCGCTGACCGGCGCCACCGTAGTTTCCTCGAAGTCGCGCACCTCGAGGCTGATGTACTTCGACAAGCCAGCCGACTTGACATTTTGGCGCGTGGCGTCGATGGCCACCTTGCTGATGTCGGCGCCGAAGATGTGGAACTTGAATTCGCGTTCCTGGCTGTCATCGTCGTAGAGGTTTTGCCAGAGGTCTTCGTCGAAGGCGAGGTCGCCGGTCGTCCAGCGCTGGAAACCGAATCCCTTGCGGTAGATGCCTGCCGGCGTGTTGGTGGCAATCAGGGCTGCTTCGACGAGGAACGTTCCCGAGCCGCACATCGGGTCGAACAGGTCGCGCTCGCCGTTCCAGCCTGCCTTCAGCAGGATTCCGGCGGCCAGCACTTCGCTGATGGGAGCGTCGGTCTGCTGCTCCTTGTAACCGCGTTTGTAGAGCGGTTCGCCGCTCGAGTCGAGCGAGATGGTCACTTCGCTCCGGCTGCTGTCGGCAGTGTCGGCAATGTGCAGGTTGAGCAGCACGTCGGCGCTGGTGACGGCCACTTTCGGGCGCTTCATGCCGTGCTCCACAAACCAGTCGCAGATGGCGTCTTTGGCGCGGTAGATGGCGTAGCGCGAATTGCGGAAGTTGTCCGAGTAGATAGTATTGTCGATGGCGATGGTCTGTCCTTCGGCAATATACTTCGTCCAGTCGATGGTTTTGATGTTGGCGTAAAGTTCGTCGGGGTCGCCGGCCAGGAAGTTTTCGACGGGCTTCAGTATGCGCAAGGCGGTGCGAAGCCACAGGTTGGCTTTGTAGAGCATCTCCTTGTTGCCTTCGAAAGCGACCATACGGGTTCCGACCACGATGTTCGAGCCGCCCAGGGTTTCAATTTCTTTGGCCAATAAGTCTTCGAGTCCGGCCAGGGTTTTGGCAACAATCTTAAAGTTTTCCATTTGGGGGAATAAAACAGTGTGTGTGAGAGTGATAAGTGATGTGATTAAATGCTTTGGGTCTTGTCCTGCTGCTTGTAGAACAACTTGACGTTGGCGGGCACGTCGTGGGTAATCCAGAGGTTGCCGCCTATCGTCGTGTTGTTGCCGATGGTGATGCGTCCCAGAATGGTGGCATTGGCATAGACCACCACGTTGTCGCCCAGTATGGGGTGTCGGGCAATGCCTTTCACGAGCGAGCCGTCTTCTTCCTGCGGGAAGTTTTTGGCGCCCAGGGTGACGCCCTGGTAGAGCGTGACGTGGTTGCCCAGTATGGCGGTAGCTCCGATCACGACGCCTGTGCCGTGGTCGATGGCAAACGAATGACCGATTTTGGCTCCGGGGTGGATGTCGATGCCGGTTTCGCTGTGGGCGATTTCGGTTATCATGCGCGGAATGAGCGGCACGGACATCGTCTCGAGGGCGTGGCCGATGCGGTAGTTGGTGATGGCGCGCATGCCCGGATAGCAGAGGATGACCTCGCCGGGGTTGTGGGCAGCCGGGTCGTTGCGGAACATGGCAATCACATCGGTGCCCAGCACTTCGCGCAGGTCGGGCAGGCCGTCGATGAAGGCGACGGCGCACTGGCGGGCCTTCTCGCGCAGGCTGTCCAGGTCTTCGCCGTTATGTGAGAAGGCCAAGCCCGACAGGATTTGTTTGGCCAGCATGTCGTAGAGTTGCTCCACGCCCACACCGATGTGATAGCCTATGGCTCCATCCACTGCGGCCTTGCCGTAGTAGCCCGGAAACAGCACGGCGTTGCAGAGTTCTACAATCTTGCGCAGTTCGGGGACGGACGGGAAGGGTATTCCCTCAATGCCGTAGCGGTGGAGTTCGCTTTTGCTGATGTCGCTCAGCAGCGTGATGGTCGAATCGAAATTATGCACTTGCAGGATGCTTTTTTGTCGGCACAGAAGAGATGTGCCTTGTTATATTGAGCTGAAACACGGCGGGTGGATTGCCGGTTATTTGATGCCGTATTTCTTCTTCAGGTCCTTTGAGATGGCGGCCTTGTTGACCACATAGTTGAGGGTTTTGGCGCGCACATATTCGGGTGTCATATACCAGATGCCGTCATACTTGCCGGTCTTTCCCCACGAGTTCTTGACCAGATAGTACTTGTTGCCCTTCTGGTCGACGGCAGTGCCGAAGAGGTGCATGCCGTGGTCGTCGCCGGTCTCGAAGTTGTCGTATCCGCGCTGGCGTTCCTCCACGGTTACGGTCTTCTGCGGGAGGGGGTTCTTGGTCAGTTCCTCGCCTTTGGTTTTGCGGTCGAGTTTCAGCCAGCGTGCCTGGTCGGCGCCCGGCGAGTCGGGAGCGTCCATATCCGGATAGACGGCGAGGCCGTCGCGTGTGAATCCTTCTTCGCTCACGTCGCCGCCCCAGAGCACGGTGTAGCCGGCGGCAATGGCGTCGTCGATGATTTTCAGGAAGTCATCGAGTTCGAGGTTCAGGCTCTCGCCCCAGCGCCAGTTGTCCTGCACTTCGATGATGAATCCCTTGCCGATGTTGTTTCCCGTCGAATAGGGGTGATGGGTGAAGCTGGTCAGGCTGACATAGTCGTCGGCGTTCAGTCCGGTGCTTTCGGCGAAGGTCTTTGGTGTGTATTCCTTGCCCTCATAGTTGAATTTCTCGGGGATAGTGCCCAGATAGACTTCGTGCACGGCGCGCACGGCCTTTTTCCAAAGGGGTTCTCCGTCGGGCGAGAACTGCAGCTTATTGGCTCCGGCGGCGGCTTTGACCAGCGGGTCGGTCATGGCGCTGAGTTCGGTGTGGTTGCTGAGGGTGTCGCCATACATGGCGCCGGCAGGCATCTCGGCGTCGGGCAGCAGTCCGTAGTTGCGCAGGCAGTAGGTGATGTCGACAAACGAACCGCCCTGGCTGAACGAAACGTCGCCGTGCATGCGTACGGCCTTGTCGGCGCGGTCCATATAGGTGTTTTCGACCACGTACATTTCCGAGAAGTCATACACCTTTCCCGTTTTCTTCAGTGCTTCGCTCTCGAGGAAGCTCATGCCCGAATAGCTCCAGCAGGTGCCGGCGTTCTTCTGGTTCTTGACGGGGGTGATGGCCACCGAGTCGACGGTTGTAAACTGGAAACCTTCAGCAGAGTCTTTCTTCTGCTCTTCCGGTTGCTCTGATTGAGCCATTGCTGCACCCGAAGCCAAGACGCTCAGGGCAACGATTGAGATGATTTTATTCATTGCTGTTATTGTTTTGAAGTTGTTTTCGCTTTCTTGTTTGTCTTTTTTCTGATGGCCGCTTTCGGCTTAGCCGAGGCCTTGCCGTTGTCGGCTTTGACGGCGGGGGCGGAGAGTATTGCCCCGAACCTCCTGTCGTCGGCCAGCAGGCTGGCGGCTTCTTTCGCGAGGCTGTCGCCCTCCAGCGACTTTCGGGTCATGCCCCGGCGGTAGTGGTAGCGCAGTTCCAGTTCCTGCTCGAGCTGGTCGGTTATTTCGGCCTTGAGGCTGTCCAGGTCGTGTTCCAGCGCGATGTTCATCAGGCGGAGCAGGGTGTCTTTTCTTGTGGCGACCACATACTTGCAGAAGTCCTCATACACCGAGTCGGTCACTTCCGGCACCGAGTCGTGCTCGAAGTGCAGCTTGTTGGCGTAATGGAAGAAGCGGTTCTCCCGTTGCAGATAGTAGTTGAGGTTGCTGATGGTCTGCGGCTTCCGCTCTATGTCCGGTTTGATGCCGCCGCCGTCGCGCACCTCCCGTCCGGCTGCGGTGTGGAACACGTGTGTCAGCGAGTCGGGTATGCGGCCCAGGTCGGGTGTGTCCTGACCGGCTTCCCACCGGGCTATGCGTTTGGCCTGGTAGTCGATGGCCTGTATGCAACGTCCGCTGGGGATGTAGTACTTGGCCGAGGTGTATTTCAGTATGGTGTTGTAGGGCAGGGGTCGGCTTGTCTGCACCAGTCCCTTGCCGTAGCTGCGCTCGCCCATCACCACGGCGCGGTCCAGGTCCTGCAGGGCGCCGCTCAGGATTTCGCTTGCCGAAGCCGAGTTTCTGTCGATGAGCATCACGGTCTTCACGTCCGGTTCGATGGGCGGGGTGTTGGTTCTGTAGGTGCTGGCGTTTTCACCGCCTTTCATCTTTGTCTCCACCACGGTGCTTCCTTTGGGCACGAACATGCCCACTATCTTGACGGCTTCGTCGACCAGGCCGCCGGGGTTGCTTCTCAGGTCAAACACCAGTCCCCTGAGGTTTCCTTTGCGGAGTTCGACGAGGGCGCTCTGCACTTCCAGTGCCGCTTTGTCGGTAAACTTTTCCAGCATGATGTAACCCACGCTGTCGTTGAGCCAGCCGTAGTAGGGCACGGCGTCGAGCACCACCTTCTTGCGGGTGATGCTGGTCTGTCGGGCTTCCTTTTCCCCGGGGCGCAGGTAGGTGAGGGTGAACGTCGTGTTGGGCTGTCCGCGCAGGTGTTCGCTCACATAGCTGCTGCCTTTGCCCACCATGTTTTCTCCGTCGATGGCGAGAATCTGGTCTCCCGCCCACAGGCCGGCTTCGGCGGCGGGCATCTTTTCATAGGGTTCGCTGATGCACACGGTGTCGCCCGGTTGCATGATGAGGGCGCCCACTCCGGCATATTCGCCGGTCGTCATTGTCTTGAAGTCCTGCTGGTCCTCTTCGGCATAGAATTCCGTGTAGGGGTCGAGTTCTTCGAGCATGGCGTCGATGCCTGTGGTCAAGACATGCCCCCAGTCCACACTGTCCACGTAGTACGTTTGCAGCGTGCGTATCGTTGTGCCCAAAATTTCCATGTATTGCTGCGCATCCAAACGGGTGTCGCTTTTCTTCTTTCCCTGGTTTGCGGATTGTGCCCCGGCTTGTAGTGGCAGACAAGTCAGCATCACAGTGCACCATAACAAGGCCCGGTTGCCGTTTGTTATTCCTTTCATAATTTTGCGATGTAATGGCGCAAATGTAGTCAAAAAAACTCAAATACCATTATTTTATGTTATATTTTTTTGCTTTCCGCAATGATTTTTTGCAAATGTCGGGGCAAAAAGTTATCTTCGCGTCAAATTTTATACACGCTAAATCTCACTGCAATGCTTGTCCAAGATTCAGAACAAGTCCGTTCGGGGCTGGGGAAAAACATGATTCCGCCCCCCGAGCGTCCGTCTTTGTTAAAGGGTTATCTCGAGAAATTCAAGGACCCGCTCATCATTGTCCTTTTGGTTGTCTTCGTCTTTTCCGTGTCGGTCTCCCTCTACGAGGTGTTTGTTCAGGGCGGGTCGTATCGGCTTTTGCTCGAACCGGTGGGCGTCCTGGCGGCGCTGTTGCTGGCCACGGGCGTCGGCTTCATCTTCGAGGTCAAGGCCGAGGGGGAGTTTCGCATCCTCAATCAGGTCAAAGACGATGAGCCGGCCAAAGTCTTGCGCTGTGTCAAGGCTGCCGAAGGGACAGCCGAGCCCGAGACGCAGATGTTCCGCATCGCGAAGAAAGACGTTTGTGTGGGCGATGTGGTGAGTCTCGAGGCAGGCGACGAGATTCCTGCCGACGGGCATCTGGTCAGTTGCAACCGGCTGAGGGTCGACGAGTCGAACTTCACCGGCGAACCCTGGAGTTCGAAGGCGCTCCCCCAGCAGGGCGAGGCGTCGGGCGAAGGCCACAAAGAGTCGACCTACCCCGAGGACTTCCTGCTGCGCGGGTCGACGGTCATCGAGGGCAGTGCGCGCTATGAGGTCACCGCCATCGGCATGGACACCGAAGAGGGCAAGGGTGCCGCCCGCATACAGGAGGGCAAGGAGGTGAAGACCCCGCTCAACAAGCAGTTGGATGCGCTGGGCAAGAGCATCTCCTACGCCAGCTTCGTCATCGGCGGCCTGATCGTCCTGGGGCGTCTTGCCTATTTCTTCCTCAATGCCACTGAGGCCGAAATTGCCGACCCCGTGATGATTGTCCATGTCGTCTTGAGCTCCATCATGTTGGCCATCACGCTGATTGTCGTCACCGTGCCCGAAGGCCTGCCCATGAGCATCACGTTGAGTTTGGCGCTCAGCATGCGCAAGATGCTCAAGGAGAACAACCTGGTGCGCAAGCTCCATGCCTGCGAGACCATGGGTGCCGCCACGGTGATCTGTACCGACAAGACGGGCACACTCACCCAAAACTGCATGACGGTGGTCGAGAGCCTCTTCGGCACCGACATCACGCCCAGCGAGATAGCCGAAAGCATTGCCGTCAACAGCACCGCCGAGCTCAACGGCACGCAGGCCATCGGCAACCCCACCGAAGGCGCCTTGCTGCAGTGGCTCAACAGCCGGCAGTTCGACTACCGGCAGCTTCGCAAGCAGCACGCCGTCGTCAGGCAGCAGCCGTTCAGCACCGAGACCAAATACATGCTCACCGAGACTGCCACGGCCACTTACGTGAAGGGTGCGCCCGAGATTGTCCTCCGCATGGCCGACCGCATGGCCGAGGGCCTCACGGTCGAGAAGGTGCAGGCGCAGTTGCTCGAATACCAGAACAAAGCCTACCGCACGTTGGGCTTCGCCATAGGCGGCACCTTTGTCGGCATTGTCGGCATTGCCGACCCCATTCGCGACGATGTGCGCGAGGCGATAGACACTTGCATGAACAAAGCCCACGTCAAGGTCATCATCGTGACGGGCGACACCACCGGCACGGCCAACGAGATAGGCCGGCAGATCGGCTTGCTCGAGCCGGGCGAGACCGACAAGACCATTACGGGTCCCGACTTTGCCGCTTTGTCCGACGACGAGGCGCGAGCCTTGCTCAAAGACCACCGCATCAAGATCATCGCCCGCGCCCGTCCCGACGACAAGGCCCGGCTCGTCATCCTGCTGCAGCGCAACGGCGAGGTCGTAGCCGTGACCGGCGACGGCACCAACGACGCTCCTGCTTTGGCCAAAGCCCAGGTGGGACTGTCGATGGGCGACGGCACGGCCCGTGCCAAAGAGGCTTCCGACATCACCATCATCAACAACTCGTTTGCCTCCATCAACCGCGCCATCCTCTGGGGCAGGTCTCTGTACCAGAACATCCGCCGGTTCGTCATCTTCCAGATGACCATCAACGTGAGCGCCTGCCTCATCGTCCTGCTCGGTGCGTTCACGGGTCTCGAGTCTCCGCTCAACGTCACGCAGATGCTTTGGGTCAATCTCATCATGGACACGTTTGCAGCCATGGCGCTCTCGTCGTTGCCGGCCAATCCGCTGGTGATGAACGACCGTCCGCGCTCGCCGCAGGCCCACATCATCGACCGCCCGATGGCGTTCTACATCGCCGGGTGGGGTGTGGCGTTCTTTGCCGTTCTGATGGCCATTTGGCTCGGCATGAAACACAACTACGGCATCGACGGCTATCATGAGGGCATGTTCTTCACCACGTTCGTGCTGATTCAGTTCTGGAATCTGTTCAATGTCCGCTATTACAACACCGGCCGTTGTCTGCTTCTCGACGTGATCGACGTGTTCCGCCGTCACCGTCCGCTGTCCGAGTCGTTCAGCAGCGGGTTTGGTCTGATTCTCGTCTTCATCCTGCTGGGCCAGGTCTTCATCCAGCAGGTGGCCTACGAGATGTTCGAAGTCGAGCCGCTCGGCTGGTCCGATTGGGCGTTGCTGATTTCCGCCACATCGCTTGTCGTGATTCTCCCCGACCTGTATCGGTTCTTCTTCCGCTGCCGCAAGCCGGCTGCGGTCTGACCCCTGGTGCGGGCTTATGAGACACCGCATCCTGCTTTTCTGCGCAGGGTTGGCCCTGTCTGTCTCCGCTGCCGCCAAGTTTGTGGAGTAGTTTGTCACAAAAATAGCAAAAATGTGTGACAACAATGGGTAAATCCCGACTGCTGCCTGGGCAGTGGCTTAAAGAGCGCAGTCAAAACATCCCGACTGCTGCGCTGGGCAGTGGCTTAAAGAGCGCAGTCAAAACATCCCGACTGCTGCGCTGGGCAGTGGCTTAAAGAGCGCAGTCAAAACATCCCGACTGCTGCGCTGGGCAGTGGCTTAAAGAGCGCAGTCAAAACATCCCGACTGCTGCCACAGGCAGTAGTCGGGATGTTGTTTTTTGTTTATGCTATGCAGCTGGCCACGCCGAGCGTGGTGGCGAGTGCCGTCAGTATGCTGATAAGTATCTGAAGAATGGTCT
>CAVFPF010000042.1:0-5204 GCA_963624265.1 bacterium
ATACAAGTTATTTCGCCTAATATTCAAGTGGCTTCAGAATCGGACACAAGGCAAAGTATTGATAAAACAGATGGACGCTCTGAAAGAAGAACTCAAATACACCATAGCCCTCATGGACATCCGCGGCGTCGGGTCCGTCCGGGCCAGGCTGCTCATCGACACGTTCGGGTCGGCCGAAGCTGCCTACAAGGCCGATGACCGCGCCCTCCTCTCCATCCCGCGCATCGGCAAGGACATCGTGGAACAACGTGGCGATGACACGCATCTGCAGAAAGCCGAGCGCGAACTCGACTTTGCCGAGCAACACCACATCAAGGTGCTCCTGTACGGCCAGGAGGGCTACCCTTCGCGCCTGCTCGATTGCCCCGACGCCCCTACCCTGCTCTTCTGTCTCGGCGAGGCCAACCTCGAAAGCCGGCACATCGTCAGCATAGTCGGAACGCGCAAAGCCACACAGTACGGCCGAGATTGCGTGACAGCTCTGGTCAGAGACCTCGGAGCCGCCATCCCCGACCTCGTCGTGGTGAGCGGACTGGCCCTGGGCATCGACGTCTCGGCCCACCGCGCCTCGCTCGACGCCAAGGTCCCCACCATAGGCGTAGTGGCCCACGGACTCGACAGAGTCTATCCCGCCAACCACCGCAACATCGCACGGATGATGATAGCCGAAGGCGGCGGCATGATCACCGAGTACCTTACGGACACGGACATAGAACGCGGCAACTTCTTGGCGCGCAACCGCATCATAGCCGGACTGGCCGACACCGTTGTCGTGGCCGAGAGCCAAGATAAGGGCGGCTCGCTCATTACGGCCAGCATCGCCATCGACTACAACCGCGATGTCTTTGCCTTCCCCGGGCGCACCACCGACGACAAGTCGTCGGGCTGCAACCGACTTATTCGACTCAACCGGGCGGGCCTCATCACCTGCGCCGACGACCTTCTCAAAGCCATGAACTGGTGCGACAACGCCGGCCGAAAACTTCCCATCCAGCCGAGCATCGACTTCGGCGACGAAGGGCTCTCACCAATCGCCCGCTCCGTCCTCGACCTCCTGCAGCAAAAGGGCGACCTTCGCCTCGGCCAGCTCTGCGAACTCCTGCCCGACACGACCCGCGCTTCCCTCATCGAGGAAATGCTGCAGCTCGAAATCAGCGGCAAAGTCTGCGTTTGCCCCGGTGGGGTTTATCAGAGGAGAATTTAGAGCGGATTAATCAAACTATTAGCAGCGGACAACGCAAAAACGTAAAACGTAAAACGTAAAGCGCAAAACGTAAAGCGCTAAACGTAAAGCGCTAAACGTAAAGCGCAAAACGTAAAGCGCAAAACGTAAAGCGAAAAACGTAAATCGTAAATCGCAAAACGTAAAACGCAAAACGCGCTTGCGCAGCGGGCGTCAGCCCTGATCCTTGCCGATATGTGTGGCCGTGTGGATGAAGAAAGCCTGGCACTCCTTCAGTTGGCGATTCATCACATCGACGTTGGGGAAACCGCACTCCATGGCAATGGTTGTGGGCGGCTCGTTGGAATAGAGCTTGCGGTAGCGGTAGTAATACTCCACGCGCTGGGCCATCACATACTCCTCGTAAGTGATGTGGTAAAGCAGACGCACGAGGCGGTCGATGGCCGAGGGGTTGACCTCGAGCATGCTGGCGACCACATAGCGGTTCATGCCCGGCATCCGGTAGAACTCGTGTTCGCGCATCACCTCCTTGAATTCGTCTCTCAGATTGAGCGTCCGGTAGCTGTCGCTCTCAATATCCTCCTGTTCCGTGAGCAGGCGGCGCTTGTCGTAGACCACGCGTATTTCGGTCGGCATGTCCTCGAAGAACGGCTTGCGATGGCGGCGGTGCCAATAGATGCACGGCTGCTTGCACCGGAGCGCGACCAGACCGATGGCCGCCAAAATAAGTCCCTGCAGGGCGAATATCGAAGCAAACAGACGGGTGTGCTCCACAAAAAACGGACGGGAAGCGAATGTGCGCGTAGCCGATAAGAACAACGTGAGGAACAGCAGCACGAGAATCACGTGCAAGGGGCGCAACGGACCGCGCTCACGGAAGAAAGCGTAAATCACCCTTGGCGTAAGGTCGGTGCGCCACATCAGATACACAACGTAGATTATGCAGGCCAAAGCCGACAGGGCGCACACCCACTGGTAGATGTGGACGGCCACAAGCTCGAATATATCATACAGAAACATATCGGCATTCGACAAACCGGGCGGCAACATTCCACCATACTCGTAGTATTCGGCAGCAGCGTCAAAGCCTATCAGACGATAGACAAGCAGAATGGCCATACACATCACGAAGGGCGAGAGATACCACAGCAAAATACGTTTGTTGTAACGCTGACTTGCCGTATGGAGCGTCCACAGGAAGAAGACCAGGAAAAGCGGAGTCTGAGGAACAAAGAAACTCGCCAGCAGATAGCCCCAAACCACCAGGTTCGGTGGCGTGAAGGGCGCGCACGCCATCACATCGCATGTGAAATAGAACGCTGCCACAAACATGGCCCAAATCATGACGCGCTGCGACAGGCTCTTGTGCCTCACGTTGCACAATATGGCGCCGAAACATATTCCGACAAGCGTAGGGAACAACCAAAGAACTACGTCCATTACTCTCTGTGTTTTTGTGGGTTGTAGATTATATCGATTCAATCAAAGATTTTGTCTTGCCCTTGGTCTTGCTCAAAACCTTGGAATCCTTAGTCTTGTTCAAAACTTACTTTTCGCTCAAAGACCTTATCTTGCTAAAAAAACTTGGAAATCTTAGTTTCAATCAAAAACTTCTGCCATTTTCAAAGCTTTATCTTGCTAAAAAAACTTGGAAACCTTGGTCTCGCTCAAAAACCTTTGGTCTCGTTCAAAAAACTTTGGTCTCGCTCAAAAACCTTGTTCTTGCTCAAGGGTTTTGGGACACACCATCCTTGCCGAAGTGGCTGGCGACGATTGCGTCAAAGCGGTCCGCAAGGTCGTGCATACTATCGAGGACTAAGTCGGCACCGCCTTCACGAAGCACCTTCGGGTCGAGAGGTCCGGTGTTGACACCTATCGTGTAGATGCCCGCGGCGTGGCCTGCAGCCACACCCATCGGAGCATTTTCGACCACGATGGCCTCGTTGGGCAAGAGGTCGCCGGCCTTACGCAGCCCGACCTGGTAGGGATACGGGTGCGGTTTGCCCTTGCCTATCGGGCAGTCCTTGGCCGAGACGATGTGCTCGGGCGTAAAGACACCGGGATAGAAGCGGTTGAGGCGCTCGATGAGCGACATCTGGCCACTGCCGGTCACGAGTACGCGGGTGAGACCCATCTCTCCCACTCGCCGCAGCACCTCGTCGGCGCCGGGCATCGGCTCGGCAGGGCCCAGTTGGGTAAAGCAGTTCGACTTTTCGGCATAGATGTGCTCTATCTCGTATGGGGTGGCGTTGCGTCCGCGTTGCTGACGGAAGAGGCTATCGATGGTTTGCGCACCCGTCGAACCCTCATACATGTAGAAGAACGTCCTGTCGCACACGAAGCCATAGTGCTCGACCATCGTCTGATACCAGGCTTCGGCATGATTCTTCATGGAGTCGAATAGGACTCCGTCCATATCGAATAGAACTGCTTTGAGCATATTTCGCATTACAGCTGGCTTTGGCTTTTCAATCAAAGAGCCTTCCGAACCAGCATTTTTTACATTACATTACTTGCCGTGTTGCAAGCTTTGGCAAGCAATTTACATTACTTGCCGGCTAACAAGCAAGCTTTGGCAAGCAATTTACATTACTTGCCGAGCCTTGCCTGGATAGCTTGGGTGGCCTCTTCGTAGCCGGGCTTTTCGAGCAGGGCAAACATATTCTTCTTGTAAGCCTCGACGCCGGGCTGGTTGAACGGGTTGACGCCCAGCACGTAGCCAGACACGCCACAAGCACGCTCGAAGAAGTAGATGAGCTGGCCGAGGTTGTACTCGTCGAGTTTCTCGATCTCGATTTTGATGTTGGGCACACCACCGTCCACGTGGGCAATCTGCGTGCCGAGTTCGGCCATCTTGTTGACCTCGTCCACGCGCTTGCCGGCCAGGAAGTTGAGTCCGTCGAGGTTTTCGGCGTCGGAAGGCACGCGCACCTCCTTATTGGGATTAGCGACGCTGATGACCGTCTCGAAGATGGTACGTTCGCCTTCCTGAATCCACTGGCCCATCGAGTGCAGGTCGGTAGTGAAGTCGACCGAGGCCGGGAAGATGCCCTTGTGGTCCTTGCCTTCGCTCTCGCCGTAGAGTTGCTTCCACCACTCAGAGAAGTAGTGGAGTTTGGGCTGATAGTTGACCAGAATCTCCGTCTTCTTGCCGTACTGGTAGAGCGAGTTGCGGATGGCGGCGTACTGCAGGGCAGGGTTCTCCTCATAGGCCACATCCGTGCCGCACTGGCGCTCCATGTCCTGGGCTCCCTTCACGAGGGCCTTGATGTCGTGGCCGGCGCAGGCAATGGCGAGCAGGCCTACGGGGGTCAGCACCGAGAAGCGTCCGCCCACGTTGTCGGGGATGACATACTTCTTGTAGCCCTCCTTTGTGGCGAGCGTGCAGAGCGCGCCGCGCTTGGCGTCGGTCACGGCCACGATGCGCTGCTGGGCCTCGGCCTTGCCTACTTTCTCCTCGAGCATCGTCTTGAGGAGGCGGAAAGTGAGCGCCGTCTCGGTCGTAGTACCCGACTTGCTGATATTGATGATACCGAACTCCTTGCGCTTGAGCAGCTCGAAGAGGTCGGCGAGATAGTCTTCGCTGATATTGTTGCCTGCATAGACCACGATGGGGTTTTTGCGTTGGTCGCAGTATGCGTCGAAGGCATTGGCCAAAGCCTCGTTGACGGCACGTGCGCCCAGATAAGAGCCTCCGATGCCGGCTACGACTACGACCTCACACTTCTTGCGGAGCAGGTCGGCGGTAGCCTGTACGTCGTTGAGGAAAGCCTCTGTGATTTCCGACGGAAGGTGCACCCAGCCCAGGAAGTCGTTGCCGGCGCCTTTGCCCGACTCGAGGAGTTCGTTGCAGGGCGATGTGGCCTGCTTTACGGTTTCAAACGACAGAGCGGGGACGAATGCTTTGGCTTTGTCAATGTTCAGTTTCATAATGATATAGTTTTAAGTTATACGAATTCAATTTTTTCTTTGTCTTGGTCAAAATCCTAATCTTAATCAAAGATTCTTGGTCAAGATTCCG
>CAVFPF010000042.1:5247-10811 GCA_963624265.1 bacterium
TCAAAGATTCTTGGTCAAGATTCCGGTCTTGGTCAAAATCCTAATCTTAATCAAAGATTCCTGGTCAAGATTCCGGCCTTGGTCAAAATCCTAATCTTGGTCAAAATCCAAGTCTTGGTCAAAGATTCCTAGTCAAGATTCCTAATCTTGGTCAAAATCATCATTCCAGCAGATCGCTGAGCAGCTTGACCTCGACGTAAGGGCTCATGCGCTTGTAGAGGATGTTGTAGACGGCATCGACAATCGGGATGGAAATATGGTAGTGCTGGTTGATTTCCTTGATGCACTTGGTGCCATAGTAACCTTCGGCCACCATTTCCATCTCGAGCTGAGCCGACTTGACGCTGTAGCCCTTGCCTATCATGTTGCCGAACATGTGGTTGCGGCTGAATCGGCTGTACGACGTCACGAGCAGGTCGCCCGTATAGACGCTCTCGCTGATGTGCCGGTAGGGTTCGTAGGCGGGGTCGTAGCCGTTGATGAAGCGTTTCATCTCGCGTATGGCGTTGGCCACGAGCACGGCCTGGAAGTTGTCGCCATACTTCAGCCCTTCGCAGATGCCCGAAGCGATGGCGTAGATATTTTTGAGCACGCCTGCCAGCTGCACGCCCACGATGTCGCGCGAGATGGTGGTGTGCACATAGTGGTTGCGGAAGAAGTCGGCTATGCTCTGTGCCACCTCCTGGTCCGTGCAACCCACGGTGAGGTACGTGAGGCGCTCGTATGCCACCTCCTCGGCGTGGCTCGGTCCGCTCAGCGTGGCCATCTGGCTATCGGTGAGGTGGAGGCGCTGCTTGAGGTAATCGGAGATGAGGATGTTGTCCTCCTGCACGATGCCCTTGATGACCGAGATGACGACCTTGCCCTCGCACGATTGCGTCACCTCCTCGACATTCTGCTTGAGGTAGGGCGAAGGCATAGCGAAGATGACCATTTCGCTCAGCCGGATGGCTTCGTTGATGTCGGTCGTGAAGTGAATCCTGTCGATGTCGAACTTCACGCTCGACAGATAGGCCGAATTGTGGCCCTGGGCCTTGAACGCGTCGATGCGGTCCTGGCGTCGTATGTACCAGTACATCTCGGCACCGTTCTGCTGCACGATCTTGGCGATGGCGGTAGCCCAGCTGCCGCTGCCCAGAATGGCTACTTTGGCGGGAAAACTCATGACTGCTTCGTTTTGACTGCGGCCTCCACCCATGCTGCCACGTCCTGCTGGCTGGGGTTAACGAGGTCACCGAGATATTCCTTGTATTTCTTCTTGATGTCGATCATGTCTTGCAGCAGCTTGCCCGGCTTCACGTCGGCCAGCTGCTCGATGGTCAGATAACCGGCCTTCTGCACGACGGGCACCCACTGCTCGGGCACGCCGATAGCCACATACTTCTCGACGGCGTCCTTCGGGGTGACCTTCTCGGGCTTCATGGTCGGGAAGAGCAGCACCTCCTGTATGGTGGTCTGACCCGTCATGAGCATGCAGAGGCGGTCGATGCCGATGCCGATGCCCGATGTAGGAGGCATTCCATACTCGAGCGCATGCACGAAGTCGTGGTCGATGATCATGGCCTCGTCGTCGCCCTTGTCGGCGAGCTTCATCTGGTCAACGAAGCGGTTGTACTGGTCGATGGGGTCGTTGAGCTCAGAGTAGGCGTTGGCCAGCTCCTTGCCGTTGACCATAAGTTCGAAGCGCTCGGTGAGACCCGGCTTGCTGCGGTGCATCTTGGTGAGCGGCGACATCTCGACCGGATAGTCGGTGATGAACGTAGGCTGGATGAAAGTACCCTCGCAAGTCTCGCCGAAGATTTCGTCAATCAGCTTGCCCTTGCCCATAGTGGCGGTGTCTTCCACGCCGTACTTTTCGGCCACCCGGCGCACCTCGTCCTCGCTCATGGCTGCCAGGTCGTAGCCCGTCTTCTCCTTGATGGCGTCGAGGATAGGCAAGCGGCGGTACGGAGCCTTGAAGCTCACCGTGTGGTCGCCTATCTGCACCTCGGTCGTGCCGTTGACGGCCAGGCAGATGCTCTCGAGCAGATGTTCGGTGAACGACATCATCCAGTTGTAGTCCTTGTAGGCCACATAGAGCTCCATGCACGTAAACTCGGGGTTGTGGTTGCGGTCCATGCCCTCGTTGCGGAAGTTGCGGCCTATCTCATACACGCCCTCGAATCCGCCCACGATGAGGCGCTTCAGATAGAGTTCGGTGGCGATGCGCAGATAGAGGTCCACGTTGAGCGCGTTGTGGTGAGTGACGAACGGACGGGCCGAAGCGCCGCCGGCAATCTGCTGCAAGATGGGGGTCTCGACCTCGGTGTAGCCTGCTTCGTCGAAGATGCGGCGCATGGTGCGAATCACGGTAGCGCGCTTCTCGAACACTTGCCGCACGCCGTCGCCCACGATGAGGTCGAGGTAGCGCTGGCGATAGCGGAGTTCGGGGTCATTGAACCCGTCGTAGGCCACTCCGTCCTTGTACTTGACGACAGGCAGCGGACGGATGCTCTTCGAGAGCACCTTGAGCGTGGCGGCGTGGACCGAAATCTCGCCTGTCTGCGTGCGGAACACGTAGCCCGTCACACCCACTATGTCGCCTATGTCGAGCAGCTTCTTGAAGACCACGTTGTAGAGGTCCGTATCGTCGGGATTGGGGCAGATGCTGTCGCGGCTCACATAGACCTGAATGCGGCCCTTCGAGTCCTGCAGCTCCATAAAGGCGGCCTTGCCCATAATGCGGCGGCTCATGATGCGGCCGGCAATCGACACGTTGCGGCTGTTTTCGGCGTTGGCCGTACCGGGCACGTCGTCGCCAGCCTCGTTCTTCTGTGTCGGGAGGTCGACGAACGACGAACGGATTTCGTCGCTGTAACCCGTAACGGTATATTCCTCTGCAGGATACGGCTCGATGCCGCGGCGGCGCAGCTCCTCAAGCGAAGAGCGGCGGATGATCTCCTGCTCGCTTAAATCAAGTATAGACATATTATATATTTGAGATTATTATCCTTTCGTTTTCTTCTTTGTGTTGTGCGAAGTTTCGGCCTTCTTCCTTCTTCATGAGCGAAGTTTCGGCCTTCTTCATGAGCGAAGTTTTGGTCCTGCTTTGCCACTCTCCGGCGCCCGACCGCATCGCTTAGCGACCGCAAAAGTAATGAAAAAAACGGGAAAATACATCTTTTTCCGCATTTTTCTGCAAAAAAACGCCATTTGCGGTCAGATTCGCGAGTTGACGTATCGTTTCAAGCCATATCGGTCGGCCAAAACGAGGCCGTCGGCGTCCCTCACCACATAGCCGTCCATCTGCAGCCGGAACAGGGCGTTTTCGAAGTCCGACGGGCCGATGCCGAGCAGTTGCTGCAAGTTGCCCTCCGAAGCCAGCACCTTGATGCGTGTGGCCTTCTGCCCCGTGACGGAGAGCAGCCAGGCGGCCGTCTTGAGCAGGGGGTCGTCGAGACCGAAGCAGTTGAGGCTATGCAGATGGCGCTGCGACGATGTGGAGAGCATATTCATCGCATGGATGAGCACGATGCGCTCCGACTGCACCATGTCGAGGAAGTCGCCCTTGCCGATGCGCATCACGCCCACCTCGCCCACGGCCACGATGGTGGCGTCCATGCGCGTCTCCGCCCCGAACATCGAGTGGAATGGCACCGTGTAGGGACCCTCGAAGTCGTGCTGCACCGCCACGCGCTCGCCGCACACCTGCTTCGTGACGCGCACCTTGCCGCTCAGCACGAAAATCACCTCTCCGACCCTCTCCCCTGCCTCGATGACGGGTTCGCCGTCACGATATTGGGCAAAGGCCACCGGCACCTTGGCGATGAGGCTTGTGAAGCGCTCTGCGCTCAGCCCCTGAAAGAGGGGCAGCTCCAGCATGGTGTCGTAGATTCCGGTCATTCGTTCTCCTCCTTTTTCTTTCTTTTCGGTCAAAGCTTTGGTTCAAAATTCCTTGGGCAAAGCGTCTTGGTAAAAACTTCTTGGGCAAAGCTCTTTGGGCAAAATTCCTTAGCAAAGCTCCTTGGGCAAAATTCCTTAGCAAAGCATCTTGGTAAAAACTCCTTGGGCAAAGCATCTTGGTCAAAACTTCGGTCAAAATCTCTTGGTCAAAGCCTGCAACTCAGACAGAACCGGTGCCTTCATCCGCCTCCTCCTTGTCGGCCAGGATGCGCAGAATCATGCTATCGTTCTCGACCATGGCGTCGCGGCCTATGGCGGCCAGGTTGTCGATGCTGCGGTCCACGCTCGTTTCGATAAGGCCGTCGGTGGGTGGCACGCAGATGCCCTCCTTGGCCATCATAGCGGCCTGCAGGGCGCTGCTCACGGCCGTGCTCAGCTTGAGCGTGCAGCTCGGTTTGGCGCCGTCGCACACCATGCCGGCCAGCGAGGCTATCTGGTTCTTCACCGCTGCACACACGTCGCCGTAGTCGCCGCCCATCAGGTAGGCAAGCGCCGCCGCACTGCCCGTAGCGGCAATGACGCAACTGCAGTGGCTCGACAGGTGGCCGAGCAGCTGCTTGATATAGACGATGACGAGGTTGCTCAGAGCCAGCGCGCGCTGCAGTTTGGCCTCGGCGCAGCAAGTCGACTCGGCGAAGATAAGCACGGGCAGCGTGCCCGCTATTCCCTGGTTGCCACTGCCGCTGATACTCATAATGGGTACGCGCGCGCCGCTCATGCGCACGTCGCACGCTGCGCACGTGTAGCACACCAGTTTCGGCATGATGTTCTGGCCCACCATACGCTCCTCGAAGGTGCCCAGCAGCATCTTGCCCAGGTTGAGGCCGTAGTTGCCCTCAAGGGCCTTCTCCGCCACCTTGCGGTTCATGCGGGCGCCGTCGAGCAGGAAATGCAGCTGCGCGAGGGGCACCGTGGTGGCAAAGTCCCAGATGAGCTGCATGTTGAGCCACGACTCGTGGCAGCGGTCATACTCCTGGGCCAGCGTGTAGCGCTCGTCGGCAATCACGTTGTCCACGTCCTTGAGGTAGACGAAGTGCGTACACTCCTTGGCAATGATGACGCGCGAATCGTGCTCGCCAGCCGTAGCCTCGACCTCGATGTAGATAATCTCGAACGAATGCGATTGCCGCACCGAAAAGCGCTGCTCGCTGACGAAGGTCTGCGCCGCCTTGAGGTCGTCGGGCCCGAAGCCGTCGAGGCAGTCCAGCCCGCGCTCGGCATGGCCAGCCACGGCCCCCAGTGCGATGGCCGCAGGGATGCCCACCATAGCGCCTGGACCGGCTATGGGCACTCCGAACGAGTTTTTGATTATCTTGGGGCTCAACTTCACGACAACGCGCTCGGGCATCACGCCCAGCAGTTGTCTGGCTTTAGCCACAGCCAACGCGATGGCAAAGGGCTCCGAGCCACCTAAGGTGGGAGTCACCTCCTGCCGCAACAAGTCAAGTATCTTGTCGCTTTCTACTTTAGTCAACATGGCGCAAAGATAGGCAATTTATAATGGCTTCCTCCAAATTTTGGTTGAAAAAAAGCCACATATATGTTAAAAAACGTAACTTTTCGGGCGATTACAAAGCGGGGATGACACAAATCCTGTCCGAAACTTCGACATGACTTTGGCT
>CAVFPF010000042.1:10882-13703 GCA_963624265.1 bacterium
CGATGCTTCGGTGCGAGTCAGGCACAGCGTCGGCCGGAAATGGCTCAGATGCATCACTCCGTGCTACTTCAGCACGATGCGGAACGCCTCCTCCACCCTGTGCACGGGGCAGACTTCGATGTGCGAAGCGGCTGCCGCCTTGCTCCCGGGCCGGAAGTCGGGCACGAGGATGCGGGTGAAGCCCAGTTTCTCGGCCTCCTGAATGCGTTGCTCCAGGCGCGACACGGGGCGGATTTCGCCGCTCAGACCCACCTCGCCCGTCATGCATGTGCCCGTAGCCACGGGCATGTCCATGTTGCTCGACAGGACGGCCGTGATGACCGCCAGGTCCATGGCGGGGTCGGAGATACGCAGTCCGCCGGCTATGTTGAGGAACACGTCTTTCTGTCCGAGCTTGAAGCCCACCTTCTTCTCGAGCACGGCCAGCAGCATGTTGAGCCGGCGTCCGTCGAAGCCCGTCGTGCTGCGCATGGGGGTGGCATAGGCCGAGGTCGACACGAGGCTCTGCGTCTCGATGAGCAGGGGGCGCAGTCCCTCCACGGCCACGGCGATGGCCACGCCGCCCAGGCCTTCGTGCTGGCTCGAGAGGAGCAGTTCGGAGGGGTTCGACACCTGGCGCAGGCCGGTGTTGAGCATTTCGTAGATGCCGAGTTCGGAGGTCGAGCCGAAGCGGTTTTTGGTGGCGCGCAGGATGCGGTACATGTAGTGCTGGTCGCCCTCAAACTGAAGCACCGTGTCGACGATGTGCTCGAGCACCTTGGGTCCGGCCAGGCTGCCCTCTTTGGTGATGTGGCCCACCAGAATGACGGGTGTGCCGCTCTCTTTGGCAAACTTGAGCAGGCGGGCGGCGCACTCGCGTATCTGTCCCACCGAGCCGGCTGCCGAGTCGAGGGCATCGGTGGCAATGGTCTGAATCGAGTCGACGACGAGCACGTCGGGCTGCACGGTCGCGACATCGGCGAATATCTGGTCGAGGTCGGTCTCGCACGCCACATAGCAGTCGTCGGGCATGGTGAGCTGTTGCGAGAGGCGCAGGGCGCGGAGCTTGAGCTGATAGGCGCTCTCCTCGCCCGAGCAGTAGAGCACCTTCTGCCCCTCGAGGTTCATCACGGTCTGCAGCAGCAGTGTCGACTTGCCGATGCCGGGGTCGCCGCCCAGCAGCACCACCGAGCCGCGCACCAGTCCGCCGCCCAGCACGCGGTTCAGCTCGGCGTCGTGCATGTCTATGCGGGTGTCTTCGGTAGCCTCGATTTCCTTGAGGCGCTGTGTCTTGGCGTGTTGGCCGGGCAGGGTGAGCACTCCGGCGTGGCTCCATTGCACGCCTCCAGCCGAGCGCGGCTTCTTGCCTATGCTGCCGTCGGCCGACACGATTTCCTCCACACACGTCCCCCACTCGCCGCACGAAGGGCAGCGTCCGAACCACTTGGGTTCTTCGCATCCGCACGATGTGCAGAAATAGGCTGTCTTTTGTTTTGCCATCTCGTTTGCTCCTGTTTTTGTCGGCAAAATTATAAAAAATAGCAACGGAATGCAAATTTTTGGGCGCTTTTCTTGTCTGCGTCGCAAAAAAGCACTATTTTTGCACGCGTTTCGGCTTCCTTTTCGAACAGCAGGCAGCCGATTTTGACCCAGTCACCAATCAAGACTCAGTCACCAATCAAATAGTCACTAATCACTATTCAATCGTATACACACATTGTTTTTTTTCATCAATGAAGCACTCTCATTCTTTTTCTCTGGCCCTCGTCCTGGCCACCGCCCTTTGTGCCGCCACGACCTCGACCGAGGCGTTCGCGCAGACTCCGAGCCACACCTGGAACCCCAACCTGAAAGGCGGCTACTACCGGAACCCCGTCATCGATGCCGACTACTCTGACCCCGACGTGTGCCGCGTGGGCAGTGACTACTACATGACGGCCTCGTCGTTCGCCTGCTTCCCGGGCCTACCCATCCTGCACTCTACCGACCTCGTCAACTGGGAGATTATCGGCCACGCGCTCACCGACTACGACGTGCTGCCCGAAAACCGCCCCGAGTTCGACTGGCGCAACAAGATACAGCACGGCAACTACGTCTGGGCGCCTGCCATCCGCTACCACGACGGGTGGTTCTACATCTATTGCGGCGACCCCGACCAGGGCATTTTCATGACGCGCACGCAAGACCCTGCCGGCCCTTGGGAGCCGATGGTGTGGGTCAAGAAGGGCAAGGGCATGATCGACTGCTGCCCGCTCTGGGACGAAGACGGCCGCGCCTGGCTCAGCCACGGCTGTGCGGGTTCGAGAGCCGGCGTGAAGTCAGTGCTCTTCGTCGCCCCGATGTCGCCCGACGGCACCCGTGTGCTCGGCCCTTCGCGCATCGTCTACGACGGACATGAAGACCAGCCCACCATCGAGGGCACCAAGTTCTACAAGCGCGGCGACTACTACTATATCTTCTCGCCCGCCGGCGGCGTCAAATACGGCTGGCAGGTCGAGCTCCGCAGCAAGGACCCCTACGGCCCCTACGAGGAGTATGTGGGCCTGGCGCAGGGCAAGTCGAAGGTCAACGGCCCTCACCAGGGCGCGTGGGTCGACACGCAGAACGGCGAAGACTGGTTCCTGCACTTCCAGGACAAGCACGCCTATGGCCGCGTGGTGCACTTGCAGCCTGCCCGCTGGGTCGACGACTGGCTCGTGATTGGCGATGACCGGGATGGCGACGGATGCGGCGATGCCGTGGCCAAGTGGAAGAAACCCAACCTGCCGTCGTCGGGCGAGTTCCAGCCCGCCGAGAGCGACGAGTTCGACAGCAACCGCCTCGGCCTGCAGTGGCAGTTCGA
>CAVFPF010000043.1:0-15140 GCA_963624265.1 bacterium
CCAACCTGCTTAAATCCGAATCTGCCTATGCGTATTGATAAAATACTGTTTGTGCCGGCCCTGCTGCTGACGTTGTCGGGAGCCGTGTCGTGCCTTGACGACGAAAGTCTCGAGGAGGACAACTCGTATTTGGGCAATTTTAAGGCGTGCTGGACGGCCATGGACGAGCATTACTGCTTCTTTGAGGAGAAAGGCGTGGACTGGGATGCTGTCTACGACAAGTATTATCCTTACTTCCGCGACTCAGTGAAGAACACCACGGAGGAGTTTCAACACCTGGCTTCGATGCTGTCGCTGGTGCGCGACGGACACGTCAACCTCTATAGTGCATTCAACACGGCCCGCTACTGGAAGTGGTTTGAGGACTATCCGAAGAACTTCGACGAGAACCTTCTCTACGATTACTACCTGGGGAGCAACTATTGGCTGGCGTCGGGCATCTACTATGGGATGTTTGCCGACACGGTTGCCTATATGTGGTATCCGTCGTTCTCGGCCACGGTGAGCGAAACGACACTCGACTATATCCTTGCAGGAATGCGACAGGCCAAAGGTCTTATCATCGATGTGCGCAACAATGGCGGAGGCGCTTTGACCAACGTCCCGACGCTGGCCAACCGCTTCTGTAGCGAAAAGACGGTATACAGCTACATGATGCACAAGACGGGCAAGGGCCACACTGACTTCTCCGAGCCCCAGCCTCTCTACCTCGAGCCGCAGGAGGGACGCTACGCCTGGGACGCCTCGGTGCAGCCCGTAGTGGTGCTCACCAACCGCTCGTGCTACAGCGCCACCAACAACTTTGTCGCTGCAATGCGCTCGCTCGACGGCACTCTCACGGTCGGCTCGAAGGGCACGCCCGCACAGAAATGCATCAAGATAATGGGCGACCGGACGGGTGGCGGCGGCGGAATGCCCTTCGAGAGCGTGCTGCCCAATGGCTGGATACTGCGTTTCTCGGCTTGCCCTATCCTCGATCACGAGATGAATCAGACCGAAGACGGCATCGCACCCGACTATCAGGTCAATATGGATTCGGTCAGCATGTACTACTATCATGCCGACGACATTATCGAGACTGCTCGCGCGTACATTAAATATAATACGCGCATGAAGTACACCAAGAAAGCAAAGCAGTGATTTTTTGCCCGAAAATTTGGTCATTCCGGAAATAGTGCGTATCTTTGCGCTCGTTCTATGCGGATATGTTGAAATTGGTAGACAAGCCAGACTTAGGATCTGGTGCCGCGAGGCGTGTGGGTTCGAGTCCCACTATCCGTACTGAGAATTGGGTCGGCAGACGAGGTTGTCCTTTATGGCGCTTCGTCTGCTTTTTTCCTTTTCTTTTCCTTTCCTGCTTTCACTTTTCCTTTTCTTTTCCTTCTCCTCCTTTCCTTCTCCTCCTTCTCCTCCTTCTTTTCCTTCTCCTTCTTTTCCTTCTTTCACTTTTCCTTTCTTTCCTTCTCTTCTCCTTCTCCTTTCCTTCTTTCCCTTTTCCTTCTCCTCCTTTCCTTCTCCTCCTTCTTTTCCTTCTCCTTCTTTTCCTTCTTTCACTTTTCCTTTCTTTCCTTCTCTTCTCTTTCTCCTTCTCCTTAGTTTCTCCTATATTTCTTCTGCATTTTCTGCTTTTCTTTGCTTATGGTGGTCGGCTGTAGGTAGGTTTTAGGGGTCGTTTTTGGCCAAAAACCCCGTTCCGTCGCTTGCAAATGGGCCTTTCCGCTTGTCTTTACCTAAAAGTCAGTATTGTGGGTCTGCCGAAAAACCCGTAACTTTGCACCCGCAAACAGACCCGGATACTCTGTTTTGCGTATCTATAAGCTAAGATTATTCATAAGTTAAGGTTATGTTTATTGACGTAAGGTTTTTGCTAAGTTCTGTCTTGTTGGCATCGTCGGTGCTTTCGGTTTGTGCCCAGCAGAACAATTCGACAGATCAGTACCGCGATTTTGAGCGAGTACGCGTGGGTGGCTACGGAGAGTTGGTCGCCGCTCACCAGTGGTATGGCGACAACAGATACTACGGCCACAGTGAGGGCAATGCCGCCGACAACCGCAACACAATCAGCATGCCCCGTTTCGTTTTGGCTTTCGACTATAAGTTTACGCCCAAGTGGGTCTTGGGCGCTGAGATTGAGTTTGAGAGCGGCGGTACGGGCACTGCCTACGAACTCGAGAACACCGAGAACGGCGAGTATGAGACCGAAGTGGAACGTGGCGGAGAGGTGGCTCTCGAGCAGTTCCATATCACGCGGCTCATCCACCCGACCTTCAATGTGCGGGCCGGACACTTGATTGTCCCCGTCGGACTGACCAACAGCCACCATGAGCCCATCAACTTCTTCGGCACAGTACGCCCCGAGGGCGAAACTACCATCATGCCTTCCACGTGGCACGAGACGGGCGTCGAGTTCTTCGGAACGGTCGGCTCAGGCTATGCGCTCTTCGACTATCAGGCTCAGATTGTGGCCGGACTCAACGCCAACGGCTTTGACCGCACCCATTGGGCCGGCGACGCCAAACAGGGCATCTTCGAGCAGGAGAATTTCTCAAGCCCGGCTTATGTGCTCCGCCTGGACTATAAGGGCGTGAAGGGCCTGCGGGCCGGAGGTTCTGTCTATTACTGCGCCGACATCTGCGAAAATGCCGACAAGACGCAGACGTATTCGACAATCGAAAAAGCTCCGCTCCGCATCTATACGGCCGATGCACAATACAAAAACCGTTGGGTCGAGGCGCGCGCCAACTTTGTGTGGGGCAACTTGACCAATTCGGCTACCATCTCTAAAAAGAACACCAAACTCAGCAACAAGAGCCCTTACAGCCGTTGGACTCCGGTGGCCCATCGCGCCGTCAGCTTCGGCGGAGAGGCTGGGCTGAAGGTCAAAGGACTGGTCGACAACAGCAAGTTCCCGGACCTCATTCCTTTCGTGCGCTACGAATACTACAACACGCAAGAGGAGGTGGCCGGACTCGAATCGGCCGACAAGCGTTGCCAAGTCAGCCTGTGGACGTGGGGTCTCAACTATCGCATCCTGCCTAATCTGGCGGTTAAGGTCGACTATACGAATCGCGAAATCGGCACCCGCAAGATGTTCGGCGACGGACTTTACAATGCCGAAAACGAACTGGCCATAGGCCTCTGCTACACGGCATGGTTCTGGAAGAAATAAACCAGGAATCACTTAATCAAGGAAATCATTTCTGTAATCACAAATATTAATCAAAACGACAAAATGAAAAAGTTTTTCTCTTTGGCTGTTGCCTCGATGATGGCAGTATCGGCCTTTGTCGCCTGCGATGAGGACGACAACAACGAAACAAAAGCCGCAGACCTCGACTACTCGACACAGAATGCCGACAGCTGGCACAACTACATGTCGCATGTAGCCAACCTGCTGGAGCAGGATGCGCAAGACCTCTACAACGCCTGGAGCGTCTCTTACGACGGCGGCGAGGCTTTCGCCGTGACTTTCAAGAAGCACAACGGCGGTGACTACACCTCGGCCCAGTCGGCTGTTGAGCAGATTATCGACGGTTGTGTGGATATTGCCTCTGAGGTCGGCGAGACCAAAATCGGAGAACCCTACGACTACTATATGGCAGGCAAGAAGACCAAAGCCCTCTATGCCGTAGAGTCATGGTACAGCTGGCACTCGCGCGACGACTATGCCAACAACATCATCTCTATCCGCAACTCTTACTATGGCGTGCGCTCTACCGACTTCAAGGAGGCTCCGGCCCCGGCTGAGCATTCGCTGTTCAATCTCGTCAAGAATGCCGACATCGAACTTCACGACAAGATGGTGAATGCCATCCAGGGCGCCATCGATGCCATTCAGGCTATCCCGCAGCCCTACCGCAACAACATCAACTCTGACGAGACGGTGGCTGCCATGACGGCTTGCTCCGAACTGGAGTCGGTCATGAAGAACGAGTTGAAAAACTTCATCTACAAAAATGCTTCGGAAGCTGACCTCGACGTTATTGTGACCAACTATGTCGATGAGGTGATTCTGCCTACCTACAAGGACCTCGCCGCTGCCAATGCAGCGCTCAACACTGCCATCAAGACCCTCAATGCCTCGCGCACCAATGCCAACTTCGAGTCGGCTTGCAAGGCTTGGTTGAGCGCCCGTCAGCCTTGGGAGCAGTCGGAGGCCTTCCTGTTCGGCCCAGTCGATGCCCTTGGTCTCGACCCCAACATGGACTCATGGCCATTGGATCAGGTTGCCATCGTCCGTATCCTCAAGTCAAACAACTGGGATGAGCTGAACTACGACGACAAGGCTTCTGACGATGCCGTCGAGGCTGCACAGAACGTGCGCGGCTTCCACACGCTCGAGTTCTTGCTGTTCAAGGACGGCGAACCCCGCACAGTGGCTGCAGGCTCCAGCGAATCGTAAGGCCGCTGAGGCAGCTCTTTATAGGCTAACAAACACATGAAGGTAGGGCGCAAAAACCCTCCCTTCATTGTGCGCATTATAAAAAAACAAAGCCGTGAGGCCTGTTCTTTACACCGACTTTTTCGTTTTGATAACATACTATTTTTTTATTGATTCGTCAATATGAAACTTAAATTAGTCAGTACTCTTTTGACATTGTCGTTACTGTCAGTGGCCACCTCTTGTGACGATGAGGGGCTGGATGTGACGGACATTACGGTTCCGGAGGGTTATGCTCTCTCGGCCGGCACTTCGACACTGTTCATCAATTCGAGTTTTGCGTACGACACACCGGCCGATTGGGTGTCCGGGTCTTTTTTGCAGCGTTTCAATAGGGGCGACAAGCTGTATGACGACGCCCTTACTTCGAGCAATGGCTACGGCGGCGGCCTCGGTCCTGTCTATGCCGGTTATTCTTGCGGCTCTTGTCACCGTAATGCAGGCCGCACCAAACCTTCGCTATGGACACAAATCGGGACGGACCCCGACGGGACTCCCGTCTACGGTTCCGGCGATTATGGCTTCTCGGCCATGCTCGTCTATGTGACCCGCAAGAACGGCGTCTTCTTCCAGGACTACGGGCGCGTCATCCACGACCAGTCTATCTATGGCGTTGAGGCTGAGGGTAAACTCGAGTGCCGTTGGGATTATGAGACGTTCGAATTCCCCGACGGAGAGACCTACGAGCTGGCCAAGCCCAACTATCGCATTACCGAATGGTATGCTGACAGCATTGCGCCCGAAGACCTCTTCTGCACGGTCCGTATCCCGCTGCGCCATGTCGGCATGGGTCAGATTATGAGCCTTGACACCAAGGAAATCGAGGCTTTGGCCGCTAAGTCCAACTATCCCGAATGGGGCATTTCGGGCCGCTGCAACTACATCACCGAGCGTGGTGTGAAGCACCTCGGTGTGGGTGGCAACAAGGCACAACATGCCGACCTGACCGTCGAATTGGGATTCTCGAGCGATATGGGAGCCACCAACTCACGCTACCCGGAGGAAATCTGCGAGGGACAGGCACAGATGACGCAGGGCGCGTCGATGATGGGCCTTGTCTATGACCAGCTCGACGTCTCGACCGAAGAGATGGAGAATGTCGACATGTACATGCAGGGACTGGGCGTGCCGGCCCGCCGTAATGTCAACGACGAGACGGTCAAGCGCGGCGAGCAGATGTTCTATAAGGCTGGTTGCCACCTTTGCCACGTGACGACACTGCACACCCGCACCCGCGGCTCGACTCTGCTCAATGGCACGGAACTGCCTTGGTTGGGTTCGCAGACCATCCATCCGTACAGCGACTTCCTGATACACGATATGGGCTCCGAGATTATGGGCGTGGGACTCAACGACAACTACGTCTCCGGCCTTTGCCGCGGCAACGAGTGGCGCACCACCCCGCTGTGGGGCGTAGGACTGCAGTCGAAGGTCAACGGCCATACCTATTTCCTACACGACGGACGGGCCCGCAACTTCGTCGAGGCCATCATGTGGCACGGCGGCGAGGGAGAAGCATCGAAGAACCAGTTCGCCAAAATGCCCAAGAGCGACCGCGATGCGCTTGTCCGCTTCCTGGAGTCGCTCTGATGCTGCCGGACTCACGACTACGTCCTGTTGCTGCCGACCTTGCATTGGCAGCTTGATTATGCCGGACTCACGGCTACGTCCTGTTGCTGCCGGCCTTGCATTGGCAGCTTGATTATGCCGGACCTGCGGCTGACAGTTCTGACGAAAAGGTGCAGTTTGAAACTTCCGTGGCAACAAGTTTCCTCCTGTTAACCGAATGTCGTACATACGCGACAAAGGGATGTCGCCCATACACGATAAAGGAAAACCGAAAATTAATAAAAACAAGATATGAAAAAGTTCTTTTTGGCAGCTCTTATTGCTGCAACGCCTCTGATAGCTGTAGCCCAGTACGACGAGGCAACTGACAATGGTATTGTCAATTTCAATGCTTCAAAGGGAATTACCCTGTCGAGCAAGGACGGCAATTTCTCTTTCCGCCCCTATGCTTTGATACAGTCGACCGCCAACTACAACTGGTATGATGACGAGGGTTTGGACAAAGCCTACAACCAGGACAATGTGGCCAATTCCGGATTCGCCATTCCCAATGCCGTGCTCGGATTCCAGGGCAAGGCTTTCGGTCGTGTGACATTCAACCTGGCCCTCAATGCAGCCCAGTCGGGTGGAGCACTCCTGCAGCACGCCTGGTTCGACGTCAAGTTCAAGGACGCTCTGTCCATCCGCGTGGGTAAGTTCAAGACGCCTTTCACCCATGCCTATCTGACCACACTGGGCGAGACGGCGCTGCCCAAAGTCCCGACTTCGCTGACGTCGTCGGTCATTATGCCCTATTCGCTCAATGCCGTGACCCCAGCTTTCTCCACCGGCTTTGACCTGGGCGTCGAGCTGCACGGTATGTTCGGTGCAGCCAAGACCTTCGGTTATGAGTTCGGCATCTTCAACGGCACGGGTGCTTCGACCAACAGCGCAAGCAAGACACTGAGCGACGACTGGCACATTCCCTCGCTGCTCTACGCAGGCCGTTTGACATGGCAGCCCAAGGGCGCGATGCCGGCCACGCAGGGCAATGCTTCGCAACTCAATCTTGACAAGATGTTGCTGGGCGTTTCGGCCAATATGAACGTGGAGTCAGAGTCCGAGTCGACCAACGACTTCCGGGCCGGTGTCGAATGGGCCTGGTTGAAGAACCGCTGGTATTTTGCCGCCGAGGTCTACTTTATGAATGTTTCGTTCACGGAGCGGCAGAAGATTGACGAAACCTACCAGTATATGGGTTGGTATGGGCAAGTCGGATACTTCGCCACCAACCTCGACCAGCTGGTGGTGCGCTACGACTTTATGGACCGCAACGGCTTGGATGCCAACGGCTTCCTCAATATGCCGGCTGTGGGCTGGAACCACTTCTTCCCGAAGACCAACCTGAAGCTTCAGGTGATGTACCAATATATGGGACGTGAGAACCACGACACCCAGTTGGACCGCGACAACGACGACCTGGGCTTGGCCACGCATAGTGCTTGCGCCTTGTTGCAGTACACCTTCTGACGGAGGAAAGGCCTCTTGCCAAAGAGAAACTCTCTTGTCAAAGTGGAAATCTCTTGCTTGAGGGAGAATTCTCTTGACAGGAAGAAACACTCTTGACAAAGGGAACCTCTCTTGACAAAGGGAACCTCTCTTGACAATGGGGCGAGAATCTGTATGAATGACAAACAATCTGAAACTACGATGAAGAATCTGTTTAAGTTTTTGGCCGCCGGCAGTCTTTTGTTGTTGTGCGCTTGCGACGAGGGCGATATCCTGGAGACGGCAAGCATCGACGAGTCGGCTTCCCGGCGGATTGTACACCTGACGGCACGGATGACGGGCTTCGACCAGTGGAGTTCTGACTACACAGTGGTGCTGGCTTCCTTCGGTGACACGGAATATGCTACAATACAAAAGGCTGTGCGTCAGGACAACGGCGTGGTCGATATGACATTGTCGTGCTCGCAGGCGTTGACTGACTTTGAGGTTTGTGTCACTAACAAACTCCGCAAGCGTGTGGCCACCTTCGCAAGTGTCTCTGTCCTGGCGGGTCGTGATACCGTCGACTTTGCTGCGGGCGATTTGGATGTCGGCATGTATAGTGCCGTGCAGAAAGGTGTCTTTAACCGATGGTGTGTGGCTTGCCATGGCAGCAACGGGTCGGCAGCTGACAGTCTGTTCCTTACGGAAGCATTGAGCTACGAGGCTTTGGTCGGCAAGAGTGCACATAATGTAGAAGACGGAGTGCTCGTCGTCCCGGGTTCGTCGGAGGAAAGCAGACTCCATAAGGTCATTTATGGTTACGAAGATCAAAAAGGTCTTCGTCACGAACATAAAGACATTTTGGTCAACCAGCCCAATCTGCTCTTGCTCGTCGACGAGTGGATTGATGCAGGCGCAGAGCGATAGTGACTGTCAAATCTGAACAATCTCAAAACAACGACACACGATGCAAACCAAGAAATATATATGGGAGGACCTGGGGGCAACCCTCGAGATGTCTTTCTTCTATCCGGAGGATGCTGCCGAACTCGCTGCCGACAGTTGCGGCGAGTATCATCTGATGCTCCACATTGACCCGCGCGGCGAACTCTTCGAGGGACAAATCGGACGGGCTTATCAAGCCGAAAAGCGCATCTTGAAACTCGAGGAACTGCAAGGAGCCAAGGCCATATTCAAGCGTTTCTTCTTGAGCGATGCCACCAACCAGCTGCCTGTCATTACGGGCCGTCGTCATAGCAAGGGACTGAATGACCCGATTTATAGCGACGACTTTGCGGTTTCGATTATCCAGCAGCCGCCGCTCGACGGTTCTAAGTTGGCTATCTGGCTCTACTTCCAGAAGGGAGCCAAACTCTCTAAGGTCCACGATGTGATTGTGGCTGAGCACAACGGCTATCGGCATCTCTACAAGTGGGGACTCTGCATTCCGTCGGGCGACAGTTATTATCAGACCAAGACTTTGCTCGAGGATTACGAGGACGAACTGAAGCACTTCGGTGCGACCCTTGAGGCCAACTGCATCCGTACGTGGTTCTTTGTCCGTGACGTCGATACCCAGTATGCCGGTATGGTTAAGGCCCGTAAGGAGAACTTTATCGAGCAGGGCTTGACCGAAAAGACGCACTACATTGCTTCTACTGGCATCGGAGGCTTGCCGGCCGACCCTCGGGCTATCGTCCAGTTGGCTACCTATGCCTTGACGGGATTCGAACCTGAGCAGCAGCGTTATCTCTATGCCCCCACTCACCTGAACCCGACCTACGAGTATGGCGTTACTTTTGAGCGCGGCACTGTTGTCGAGTATGGCGACCGCGCCGAGATTTATATCTCTGGCACGGCTTCGATTGACAACAAGGGCGAGGTGCTCTACATTGGCGATATCGTACGTCAGACGGAGCGCATGTGGGAGAATGTCGGCAAGCTCCTCGAGGAGGGAGATTCCAGTTTCGATGACGTTGCCCAAATCGTCGTCTACTTGCGCGACCTCTGCGACTACCCGGTCGTCAAGCGCATGTTTGACGAGAAGTTCCCCGACATTCCGCGTGTCATCACACTGGCTCCTGTCTGCCGGCCTACTTGGCTGATTGAGATGGAGTGCATTGCCATTCCGAAACGCAACAATCCGAAATACCGTAATTTCTGATGCGACGTACTGCCTTCTTCCTGTTGATCGCGGCTATCCTGGTCTTGGCCTTTACCACTTTCGGCGAGGCCAGGTGGGGCGCTGACTGGTCGCACGACTGGGTCTATGGGAGTTGGTGGTTCGTCGGACTCTGGGCTTTGGTCGCCTTTTCGGCGTTTGCATGGATGCTGCAGCGCCGGTTGTGGCGAAGGTGTGTGGTGTTTATGCTACACGTGTCTTTCGGCATTATCCTGGGCGGGGCGCTATTGAGTCGCCTTACCTCTCGTGAGGGCACGGTCTACTTGCGTATGGGCGAGGGCGTCGTTTCGTCAGACATCTGCTTGCCGTTTGAGGCGAGGCTCGATTCTTTCGCCGTCCAATGTTATCCCGGCACGGATACACCGCAGGATTTTGTCTCATGGATTTCGTTGGACAATCAGTCCTACCGGATTTCGATGAACCGCGTGGCCCGCGTCAAGGGCTATCGTTTCTGCCAGGCTTCGTACGATACGGACGAGAGAGGGTCTTATCTGTCGGTCAGTTACGACCCGTACGGTACGGCACTTACTTATCTGGGCTATCTCTTGCTGGCGGTTTCCATGCTGCTTTTGCTCGTGCACCCTTCTGCTCCTTTCCGCACCCTCTTGAGGCGTGTGCTCGGGCAGCGCAAGACTTTTCTTTTGTTCTTCTTGCTGTTTTGCCTGTCCGGCTGCGGACTGCCGGCACAAGCGGCTCAGACGCCTTTGCACACGGTGAGCGCACATGCGGCAGATAGTTTGAGTCGACTGCCCATCGTCTACAATGGTCGGGTTATGCCGCTCAATACGCTGGCCCGCGACTTCTGCAGCAAACTCTGCGGGAAGCCGTCTTATCGCGGACTGCAAGCCGAACAGGTACTGGCGGGTTGGCTCTTTGCCCCCGACGAGTGGTCTGAGCAGCCGATGATTTACAACAAGCACAGCAAGAAGTGGCAGACGCTCCACGAACTGTTCCCTGATGGAAAGTATTGGAGCCAGGGACGCGACATGGACGAAAAGGTCGGTCTGATTATGATGCTGCGTGAAGGCACTTTGTTCAAGTCTGTTCCGCAAGACGGCAGTGTACAGGTGTCTGAGCGTCGTCTCCACGCCGAACTGCTGTACAACCGGATTCCTTTCTCTAAGATTCTGTTTATGGTCTGTCTGACGCTCGGCTTCCTGTCGTTCGGCGTGCTTTTGTCCAGGCTGCTGTGGCAGAAGGAATGCCGATGGTTGGATGTTGTGTTCTCCGTAGGCCTATATCTGTGTCTGGCAGTCATCGCCTTTGCTTTTGCACTTCGTTGGTATATAGCCGGACATGTTCCTCTTTCCAATGGGTACGAGACGATGCAGTTTGTGGCGCTCTGCATGTTGCTGACCTCGGCGGTCCTCCATCGCCGTTTCCGGTTTATGGTGCCCTTTGGTTTCTTGTTGGCGGGTTTTACACTGCTTGTGGCTTGGCTTGGCGAGATGAATCCTCAGATTACGCCGCTCATGCCGGTTCTGCACTCTCCTTGGCTCAGCAGCCATGTGTCGCTTATCATGATGTCGTATGCGTTGTTTGCGTTCTTGCTGCTCAACGGGTTGTTGGCATTGTTCCTGATGTGGCATGGTCGTGGGGAGTCGGCCCAGGTCGGACTATTGACCGACTTGAGCAAATTGCTGCTCTATCCGGCTCTGGCTTGTTTGTCGGTGGGCATTTTCCTGGGCGCAGTGTGGGCCAATGTCAGTTGGGGACGATATTGGGGGTGGGACCCCAAGGAAGTTTGGGCCTTGATAACGATGCTCGTCTATAGTCTTGCCTTGCACGGGCAGAGTCTCACGTGGTTCCGTAGTCCGAAGCATTTCCATCTGTTTATGGTTTTGGCTTTCCTCACAGTCTTGATGACGTACTTCGGAGTCAATTATATATTGGGCGGCATGCATAGTTATGCCGGATAACGGCAGCAACGCCCACGCAAGTTTCGTGCTCTCCAGTTTTCCATAATCTCACAAGTTCCCGACTTCCCATAGGTTCCGTATTCTGGCTGATTCTGTACTACCGCAAGTTCCCGGCGTCTTAGGTTTGGTGCTCTTACTGATTCTGTACTACCGCAAGTTCCCGGCGTCTTAGGTTTGGTGCTCTTACTGATTCTGTACTACCGCAAGTTCCCGGCGTCTTAGGTTTGGTGCTCTTACTGATTCTATACTCCTACAGGTTCCGTTAGTCCAATGGTGTTTGTTTTTATACTTACGGAACTTGAAAACCTTGTTTGCTTGGCCCTTCAAGCATCGCGCGGCGCGAAAATGTCGCGTTTTATTTGTTTATATCAAGATTTTCCCCTAACTTTGCCACATCTTAAATGCATAAATCCCCGTATGCAAGAAAGCGTAGGGCTTTGTGCACCAAAATATCTGATGGGAAAGTTCTTTCAATTCGTCTTTTGTCTTTGTGCCGTCAGTCTTTTAGCGGCTTGTACGGATCGGGTCTCTCGTGAGTCTGAAGGAGAGCCATACACGTTGTCTGGAGTCTTGTGGCAGGATTCTACGATTGTCGATACGTTGGTGTCGTTGGCGATTGACCGCCATGGAGAGTGCATCACCAATATGGGAGATACACTTCCTGCCATCGAAATCCTTGCGCTGCCAGTAGTGCAAGGCCGTTTTTCGTATACGGGTGTCGCCTACAGTGGTGCAGACGAACTGTTCTTTGATGATGGTCGTGGACACGTGGCCCGTCTGTACGGCACGCCCGGCGCAGACCTGTCTGTCGAGGTGCTCCAATCGGGCGAGGTGACTGTCGTGCAGCGTGATTCATCAGAGTTGCGCCGTGCGCTCCTTCTGCGCGATTCTATCCTTTTCCTCGATTCACTTACTGTGCGCCGTGCGTTAGGCGACTTGTCTGAGTCGGCCAAGCCCAGTTGGCTGCTCGACGCCATCGACTTGCAGTTGGACCAAAAGTCTTGTGCTTTGGGCAAGGGTTTCCGATTGCCTCGCACATCGGTCTCGCTTCCTGATACGACTTTCTACTTCCGCGACAGTCGCAGGTCTTCGTTGTTGATTCTTTTTTGGGCAGACTACGATTCGGCTTCTGTCGACTCGCTGCGCATTCTGTCCCGAATAGCGCGAGACTACGGTCTGTATCGCTATGCTGACGTCAAGACTTTTGAAAGGGAGACGTCGCCGACTCGAAGCCCGAAAATTCACTTGATTGAGCTGATGAGCGTATGCTTGCATGCAGCCGACAGTGCATCGTGGCAGTCGGCGGTCAAAGACAAGCCCGGCATGCACGTGTGGTTGCAAGGTGGTTTTTCCCATCCGTTGCTTACGGCTTGTCAGGTAGACAGCTTGCCGTTCTTGCTGCTGACAGATAGGTTCGGCAACTATCAGGCAGACAATGTGTGGGGCGCCGAACTTTACGAGGCGCTCGAACGCACTCCACTCAATACAGTGCTGAATCGTACTCTCCTCGAAAGGAAAAAGAAATAATATGGTAGTCAGAACAATCTCGGCGGCATTACAGGGCATCGATGCTACGACCGTCTATTGCGAAACGGCGACAGCTCCGGGTTGCCGTATCATCTTAATAGGTTTGCCCGATGCGGCAGTCAAGGAAAGCCGCGACCGAATGGAGAGCGCCTTGCGTGAAGTCGGATTGAAAGTCCCTAGGAAACAAATTACCATCAATCTTGCTCCTGCCGATGTGCGCAAGGAGGGGTCTTTGTACGATGTTCCCATCGCTATGGCGGTCTTGGCCGCGGGCGAGATCGTCTCTACCGCTAAGCTGGCCGACTATATGATGGTCGGAGAGTTGTCTCTCGACGGACATGTCAAGCCTGTGCGCGGTTGCCTACCTTTTGCTATTTTGGCGCGTAAAATGAAGTTAAAGGGCATCATTGTGCCGCGAGAGAATGCTCCCGAAGCAGCTGTGGTCAACAATCTGGATGTCTTGATAGCCGACAATGTGCTGCAGATTGTCAATTTCCTCAACGACAAAGCCGACCTCGAACTGCTCCAGACAGATACGCGTGCCATCTTTGCCCAAGCCGAACGAAATTTCCCGGCCGATTTTTCCGATGTCAAGGGGCAGGAGTCTGTCAAGCGGGCTTTCGCCATCGCAGCATCTGGCGGCCACAACCTGATTCTTGTCGGTCCTCCGGGTGCAGGCAAGAGCATGATGGCTAAATGCCTGCCGGGCATATTGCCGCCTTTCTCCCTCAACGAAGCACTTGAGACGACCAAGATTCACAGCGTCGCCGGATTACGGACAACGACGGGACTTGTCACACAACGCCCTTTCCGGAGTCCCCATCATACTATATCTTCTGTCGCTTTGATTGGTGGTGGACAAAATCCGATGCCGGGCGAGGTGAGCTTGGCGCACAACGGCGTCCTTTACCTCGACGAACTGCCGGAGTTCAGGCGCGAGGTCCTCGAGGTGCTTCGCCAACCGCTTGAAGACCGTGTCATTACGATAGCGCGTGCCAAGAACACCGTGACTTATCCGGCGAGTTTGATGCTGGTGGCTTCGATGAATCCCTGTCCCTGTGGCTACTATAATCATCCTACTAAACAGTGTACATGCTCAGAGACGCAGGTGCGCAAGTATCTGAGCCGCATCAGTGGACCTCTTCTCGATCGCATAGACCTTCAGATAGAGATTCTGCCTTTGTCGTTCGATGAGGTAAGCCGCACACACGTGGCCGAGAGTTCGGCGTCTATCCGCGAACGGGTGGTCAAGGCCCGTCAGATACAGACCGAGCGGTTTAAGGACATTCCGGGTGTGCACTGCAATGCACAGATGGGTCCAGCCCAGATGCGGCAGTATTGCCAGCTCGACGACCGTTCGCTGCAAATCTTGCAGAAAGCCATGACTCGGCTCGACCTTTCGGCACGAGCCTACGACCGTATCTTACGCGTGTCGCGCACCATCGCAGACTATGAAGGGGCCGAAAACATTACTTCTACGCATATCGCAGAGGCAATCAGCTATCGCAATTTGGACAAAAGCAGTTGGGGGCAAGGCTGATTTTATAAAGAAATCGAATTTCTCCCGATTTTTTGTTTCCATAAGTCCGGAGTCGAATTTGGTAGCTTTGAGCGGGTGGAGTGCACATGTTTGCCATCTGTGTTTGTCAGAATGTGCCGTCCGGACCCCCTAAAAAGCCCGTTTTTCAAGTTTTTCGAAAAAAGTTGATGAAAAAATTTGGACGGTTGAAAAACATCCGCTACCTTTGCACCCGCTAAACGAAACACAGCGGTTCTTCTGAACAACAGTCAATCGTTTGCACACGATCTTTGAAGGAATGAGACAGTGAAATAGACAAGTTAGTACAGCAAGGGTAGAGCGAGTGCGGGACGAAGGCTTGTGCTTATATATAATATGTGTAAGCCGGGTTATTAGTCCAACAATAGACTTTACCGTCAATAAGCAATAAACCGGAGCCGGAGAGTCCCTTCGATGCGAACAAGACGTCTTAAAGCTTTTCCCCTAGGGGATTAGCCGACAAAGATAAAGAAT
>CAVFPF010000044.1:0-70049 GCA_963624265.1 bacterium
GGTTAAGCAAAACAAATCCCGGCCGCTCGAGTGAGCAGTCGGGGATTTGTTTCACGGGGCAGAAAGTCGGGTTACGCCCGAGCTCTGCGGGGCAGAAGCCTCAGTCGAAGAAGCCGGGCTGCTTGTAGGCAATGCCCAGCTCGCGGTCGACGGTGGCGAGGATGCCCTGCACCTGACCCAGGGCGAACATACGTCCGAGGAACGAGTAGCCGGCATTGTAGCCCTTCGTCTCGTCGCCCAGCATGGTCATGCCGTGGTCGACACGCATGGGGAGCGACGGGTTGGTCTGCTCGAAGATGCGGCAGAGCTCGATGATGTCGGCGCGGCCGCCCAGGTGGCTGGCTTCGGTGAAGTTGCCGTTGGGGAAGATGTGGCAGGAGCGGAGGTGCACGAAGTGGGTGCGCGCAGCATACTTGCGGGCCAGGGCGACAACGTCGTTGTGCTCGCCGGCAGAGAGCGAGCCGGCACAGAACGTGAGGCCGTTGTGCTTGTTGGGCACGGCATCGAGGAACCACTGGATGTCGGCGTCATTGCCCACGATGCGGGGCAGACCGAAGACGGGATACGGCGGGTCGTCGGGGTGCACGCACATATTGATGTCGTACTCGTCGCAGACGGGCATGATAGCCTCGAGCCAGTACTTCATGTTGGCCTGCAGCTTGGCCTTGTCGATGCCGTCGTAGAGCTTGAGCAGCTCGCGGAAGAGCTCGATAGGATGCTCGTCGTCTTCCTTGAAGTTGCCCGATACGAAGCCCTGGGTCTTGATGATGATGTTCTCGACCAGCTGATGGTCGGCCTCGGGAGTAGCCGTGGCGTGAAGGGCATCGGCCTCAGCCACGAGGTCGCGACCCCAGGCAGCGTGACGCTGCGAGAAGGCTGCCCAATCGGCGCGCGCTTCGTTGCGCTTGAGCAGATAGATGTCGAAGTAGGCAAACGTGCCCCAGTCGAGATAAAGATTTGAAGACCCGTTGGGATTGGGGTGAAGCAAGTCAGTGCGCGCCCAGTCGAGGACGGGCATGAAGTTGTAGCAGACCGTCTTGATGCCCTCGAGACCGAGGTTGCGCAGACTCTCCTTGTAGACCTCAATCTGATGGTCACGGTCGGGACCGCCGTATTTGAGCGTCTCGACGACGGGCAGCGACTCGACGACGCTCCACCGCATGCCGTAACTCTCGATGTAGGTCTTGAGGTCGTGAATCGCCTCGCGCGTCCAAACTTGTCCCAGGGGGACATCATGCAGTGCGGTGACGATACCCTCGACACCGATCTGCCGCAGCATAGCCAAGGTAATCTTGTCTTTCTTGCCAAACCAACGCCATGTTCTTTCCATGTGTTATCTTATTTAAATATGTGTAACGATATAGTTGCTTTTTCGGGGGGAGGAAGGGCCGAAAGGCGGAACCTCCCCCCACACGGGGATGAATGTCAGCGGGCAGCCACATACTTGTGGAGCGTGGCGCGCACGGCACCCGGACCGGCATAGAGCTCGCGGACCATGCCCTCAATCTGCTCGCCCAGACCGGCTTCGTAGAGGTCGAGGCCAAACACGTCCTTGCGGCTGTAGAGCGACCGCAGGCACCCGTAGTCCTGGTCGGCTTTGCCCACCTCGAGCGGAGCCACGATGGCCTGCAGCTCCTCGAGGAGCGGGTCGGTGGAAGGCGTGAACGGACGGCACTCGTCGTCGAGGCCCTTCAGATAGCGCGCATAGCCAGCCAGGGTGAGGGGGATAAGGACGAGGTTGCCCATGTCGAGGCCGCGGGCGATGTACTTCTTGATGGTCTCGCCGAAGCGGATAGGCAGCTTCTGCGACGTGTCGGTCGAGATGCGCTGAGGGGCATCGGGCATGAAGGGGTTGGGCAAACGGCGGTTGATGACCGTGCCGATAAACTCATACGGATTGAGCACACCGGGGTCGGTCACTACAGGCATGGCCTCGATGTAGCCCAGCTTCTGCACAAAGCTGCGGATGTCGGCATCGGCCATCTCGGCCGAGATGAGCGTGTAGCCGAGCATGCAGCCGTAGATAGACATGGCGGTGTGGAGCGGGTTGAGGCAAGTGGTCACCTTCATGGTCTCGACCTTGTCGACGGTCTCGCGGGTCGTGTAGAGTGCGCCTCCGAGCTGGAGCGGCGGACGCCCGTTGGTGTAGTTGTCTTCGATGACGAGGTACTGCACCTCTTCGGCATTGACGAAGGGGGCGGTGAACGTCTTGCGGTCGGTGATGATGGTGTTGTTGTCCTCAAACCCGTCGGCCTGGAGCATGGCCTGAACCTGCTCGTGCGGACGGGGCGTAATCTTGTCGATCATCGACCACGGGAAGGTGATTAGGCTGCCGTCCTGCAAGTAGGCCAGGAAGTCGGCAGGCACAACGCCCGTCTCGACCCACTTTTGGGCGTAGGCCATCACTCCGGCCTTGACCTTGTCGCCGTTGTGCGAGCAGTTGTCCATGCTCTGCACGGTGAGCGGCAGACGGCCTGCCTGGTAGCGCTCGTAGAGCAGTGATGCCACCTTGCCCATGGCGAGCACCGGAGTCAGACCGCGCTCAAGGTCGGCGGGATTGACAGCATAGCCCTTTTCGGTGATGGTGAAGGAAATCATCTGCAGGCTGGGCTTGCGGAAGATTTCGACCAGCCGCGCCCAGTCGTCGGCAAACTGAGGGTCGGCCTTCAGACTCTCGGTGACCGAGGCGATGACCTTCTTCTCGACAGTGCCGGTCGACTGCAGGCTGACGAAGAGCGAGAGGTTCTGATAGGGGCGATAGGCCTTGTCGATGATTTCGTAGTCGAAGCTTTCGGCCACGATGACGCCGCGGTCGTACTTGCCGCTGTTGAGCGTGTCGTTGAGTATCGAGGCGGGGAAGGCACGGAAGATGTTGCCTGCACCGAAGTGCACCCATGTCGGCTCGTCGTGCGTCTTGCAGCGCACGGCTGCAATGTCAAACTTGGGCAATTCGTAGCCTTTGGCCTCCCATTCGGAAGCGTCGAATTTGTCCGATAAAATGTCTGTAAGTTTCATGCGTTTGTGTATTTATACATTTGTGTTTCTTAGTGTTCCTGTGCGTGCGTGTCGGGCCCCGGCTCACGGCCGTGTCAGAGCGAGGGCAGGCTCATGCCGTAGATCTTGCGGTAGAGGTCGAGGGCGTAGACGTCGGTCATGCCGCTCACGAAATCGAGCACGGCCATCACGCGCCCTGCCACCGGCTCGGCTTTCATGTCGTATTGCGAGGGGACGCGGTCGAGCAGCAACTGCGAGTAGGTCTTGCGCGGATGGAGCACGGCCTCGAGATATTTCTCGAGCAGCACGGTGATAATCTGATAGCCCGCCACCTCGATGTCGACCACATCGGAGGCGCGGTAAATCTTGGCGTAGGCCACGTCGCTGCAGTGCTGGTAGGCCCGGGCTACAGAGGGCGAGACGTGCTGGATAAGCGACCCCTGGAACGTGCCTCGCAACATGGCCTCCTCATTGTCGTTGAAGACGGCCGAGCACTCGTTGACCAGCAGGCTGATGACGCGGCTGCGCAGGTAAGCCACCTGTTCGTTCTGGTCATGGAGCCGGGAGAGCCCGTCCTCAATCCGGGCCAAAGTGTCGCCCTCGAAGAAGCCGAGCAGGAGCGCCTGGGTCTCGCTGAGGGTGAGCAGTTTGAGATGGTGGGCGTCTTCGATGTCCATGATCTGATAGCAGATGTCGTCGGCAGTCTCGACCAGATAGACCAGCGGGTGGCGGCAATAGCGCTTGCCGGCAGCATCGAGCGGCAGGAGTCCGAGCTCGCCGACAATCTTGCGGAAGGCTTCGGTCTCCGACTCGAAATAACCGAACTTGGGCTTGTCGGTGGCTTCGAGCGAGGAGTAGGGATATTTGATGATGGAGGCCAGGGTGGAATAGGTTAGGGCAAAGCCGCCTTCCCTGCGGCCCAAAAACTGATGGCTCAGCAGGCGGAAGGCGTTGGCATTGCCGTCGTAGTGCGTGAAGTCGGACCACTGCTGGGCGTTGACCATGTCCATGAAGCGCTGGCCGGCATCGTCCTTAAAGTAACTGATGATGGCCCGCTCGCCGCTATGGCCGAAAGGCGGATTGCCCATGTCGTGGGCCAGACAGGCCGTGGCCACGATGTCGTCGAGGCTATGGAGCTTGTGAATCCACGGTTCGCCGGCATATTTGGCGGCCAGAAAGACAGCCGCATTGTTGGCGAGCGACCGCCCCACGCAGCTCACTTCGAGGCTGTGCGTGAGCCTGTTGTGGACGAAGATGCTGCCCGGCAAGGGGAACACCTGCGTCTTGTTTTGCAAGCGCCGGAACGGGGAGGAGAAGACGAGCCGGTCGTAGTCGCGCTGAAACTCCGTCCTGGCGTGTTGGCTCTGCGCCTGGTCTTCGCGTCCGAATCTCAATGTCGACAGCAATCTGTCCCACTGCATTGGTTCTGACATATTTTTGCTTTGTCTATTATTACTATATTAATAATGCCGTTGTTTTTTGCCGACGTGCAAAGGTAGCCAAAATTCCGCAACCGGCCTATAAATTCTGTATCAACAAATATAAATTCTGTATCATAACCAATGATTGCGGACAAAAAAACAAGGTTTTTACATCTGACGGGTGTTGGTGTAGGCCTTGCAGAACTGCGAGATGCCGCATTCCGCGCATTTCGGATGGCGGGCGGTGCAGACGTACCGGCCATGCAGTATCAGCCAATGATGGGCTATCGGGATGAGCTCGGGGGGAATGTGCCTGACCAAAGTGCGCTCGGTGGCGAGCGGTGTCTTGGAGCGGCAGGTCAGCCCGAGGCGGTTGGCCACCCGAAACACGTGCGTGTCGACCGCCATGGTCGGTTTGTCGAACACGATGGCCGAGATGACATTGGCCGTCTTGCGACCTACTCCCGGCAGGCTCAGCAGGGCGTCGTAGTCGTCGGGCACCTCTCCACCGTAGTCCGTGACCAGCCGTTGGGCCAAAGCCACCAGGTGGCGGGCCTTGTTGTTGGGGTAAGAGATGCTCTTGATGTACTCGTAGACCTCTTCGGGCGTCTGTTCTGCCATCTTTTGGGCGGTCGGGAATGCCCGAAAGAGCCCGGGGGTCACCATATTGACGCGTTTGTCCGTGCATTGGGCAGACAGGACCACAGCCACCAGCAGCTCAAACGGGGTGCGGTAGTGCAGTTCGGTGTCGGCATCAGGGTTGTGCTCTACAAAATACTGCAGAATGCTTTCGTATCTTTGTTTTTGGGTCATTGCTTCCTGTTGTTTTCAATCTTCCAATCGCATTCTATCACCGCTCGAGGGCGACCGTGTAGAGCCTGTTGTCGACAAACTCGACCACCATGCGGTCGGAATAGTGCCAGCGCTCCACCATGCCGACTTTGGTCGCATAGCGTTCGTATCGCTGGGGTCGTCCCAATGAGAGGCGCACCTCCTCGATCGTCATACCCTGCCTGACCTGGTTGTGGCGGATGAGCGTCCAGACCTCGGGCTCGATGTCGGGGTGCCGCAAGTAGGGGTCGGTGACGGAAAAGAACTTCTGTATCGGGGTGGAGGTGGCGTTCTCCCGGCTGCCGGGCAGGGAGGTCAACACTGATGAAGCACCGGCGGGGTGCGTAAACCAGACACGGAGCGGGGCAAGCTCAGAGCCCACCGTGACGGAGTCGACCCGTACGACAACGTACTTCTCCAGCCGCACGGAGTCGGCAGTCAGCACCCGCTCGTCGTTGAGCAGCAGGTAGAAGCTTTTCCCCTTCAGCCGCTCGTGGCATTGCCGTATGGGGTCGAGCGCACAGAAGCCGGGTATGGCGGGGTGGTAGGTCGTGTCGGCAACCTGGCTCATGAGCCGCCCTGTAGCATATCTGTAGACGGGCCCCGACGGGCTACGGAACCGCAACGACATGGTCTGCTGACCCATCCAGTCTTCTTCGCTCACAATGCCCTCGAAGGTCCATACCGTGTTGCGGTAGTCGGTCGAGTCTTTGTCGGCCGAAAGCGTCTCGGGCAGCAGCGTGGCGTTGATTTCGGCGTTGAGGTAGACAAACTCCATGCCCCGGTTCCACAACCCGGGAGCGGGGAGCGAAATGCCCGAAAGCATCTGCCCGATGTCGCCGGCGGGCGTCTTGTCGCGCTTCTTGCTCCGTGCACCGAGGTCGGCGGGCACCAGGAGACATAGGGCCAGGAACAAGACCAGACATCGGCGGCACCAGAAGAGGAGAGGTCCGTCCTGTCGGGTGGTGGCTCCGAAGAGGGTCGTCTCGCCTCCGTCTTTCAGTCCGGACCGCCTGCGCAGTTCGTCGGCTGAGAGCGGAAAATTGCGCGTGGCGATATTGGCTTGCGGCGTCCTTCCCTTCAGTTCCTTGAGTTGGCGGCCGGTAAAGCCCTGGATGCCGTCAATGACAAAGGTCTTGCCGGGGAAGCCGGGGATTCTTTCTTCCGATGTATAAAGGTGTGTGTGGGTGTCCATTTTGTTTAGCTTGTAACGGGTGGCCGGCAACTTGAACGCTCCGGCTTTGAGCAGCGTGACGTCGGGCTCGTAGAGATAGCAGGCCGACATGCAACCGGCGCACGGTGCTTCGGCTTCCGACTCTTCGGCTTGCGTAAAGTCGAACCGCATCTCGCCTTCCGTCTTGAAGTCCACGCAACAGATGCGTATCTCGCCAGCCGACGGCGCTTGCTTTTGTTCTGCCCGGTCTCCGTCCAAGACCAGGAGCAGCTCCTTGCATTCGTTTTTGACGGCTACGACATGCACCTCGCTGATGCCGGCGAGCCGGTGGCAGATGTTGCTGATGTCGGCCATGGGGGAGACTTTGACCACCAAGCGACGGCAATGGCGGAGTAGGGCGTCGCGCCACGCCACAATGTCGGGTTCGCAGTCGGCCACGTCATAGACACGGCTTCCGTCGTGTGCCCGTCGGGCGGGGTCGAGGTAGAGCGTGTCGGCATCGGGTATCCGCTCGCCGTTGCCGGTCAGGACGTCGTCCTCCAGGACCACGATGTCGGTGGCCCCAAGTGCGGCGAAGTTCTGTCTCGCCGCTTCGCACAGCTGCGCTTGCCGCTCTATATATAGGGTGCGGTCGAGGTGCTCCGGCCGTAGCGTTTCGCCTTGGCCATAATTCTCTTCGGTTTGCGGGGTGCTTTGGCCAAGACCTCTCGACATATAATATATGTCGACCCCCATGCCCCCCGTGAGGTCGCAAAGGCTGCTGCCGACCACGAGCCGCCGTTTGTATTTTGCCGTCTGCTCCGAACTGCACTGCTCGGCCGGCAACTTGCCGGGCAAGGTCAACCGGTCGGCCACTGCGTACCACTCGGGCAACTTGGTCCGTATCTGCCGTTGCACCTCCAGCTGGCCGGCCACCCAGCGGACGTCGACGCCCGCATAGCGTGAAGCCGAAAGCAGCAGCCGCACCGGGTCGTCGGCCTTGTGTTCGCTCAAAAATGAGCGCGTTTCTGGAGAGATTTGAAGCATAACTTGTCTTTTTCAGCACAAAAATAGCGATTTTGCAGATAAAAAACGCCATAATCCGAAAAAAAAGACTAATTTCGCATCGCGATAAGTATGAACGGACGAAATATCCTGCATAAAAAGGCAAAATAATGATTGAATACTGGAAATGCGAAGGCGGATTCAAGCCCCTGTCGGAATGGCAGGCCGACTGCTGGATTCAGGTCACGGCTCCGACCCGCGAGGAGCTGGACGGTCTGGTCAGCCGCTTTGACGCCCCATGGGAATTCATACAGGATGTAGAGGACGTCGAGGAACGTCCGCGTACGGAAAGCGAAGGCGGTTGGCTGATGACCTTGGTCCGCGTCCCCAATAAAGAGGTCGACGACGACGGAGACGCTATTTACACCACCATACCTCTGGCTGTGCTCGTGCACGGCGAGGTGTTTATCACCATCTGTTACTACCGCAACGAAATGGTCAACGACTTCATACGCTGGACCAACCGCAAGATGATAGAAAACCGCGAACGCTACGACCTGATGCTTTCGCTGTTCCTAAGCAGCTCGGTGTGGTACTTGAAGTACCTCAAGCAGATGAATATCATGATGAAGGCCGCGGAGGAAGCCCTCGAGGAGTCGATGGACAATGACCGGCTGCAGCAGATGATGAGAATCGAGAAGTTCCTCGTGTTCTTCATTACCTCCATACGTGGCAACGAGGTCGTCTTGATTCGCCTGAAGAAGCACCTGCGCCACTTGCCTTACGACGAGGATTTGCTCGACGATGTAGAGGTGGAGCTGCAGCAGGCCTACGCCACCGCCAATATCTATAGCGAGGTGTTGGAGCGCCAGCGCTCTTCCTACTCGAGCATCATCAGCAACAACCTGAATGCCATCATGAAACGGCTCACCGCCATCACCATCATCCTGATGATTCCGGCGGCCATCTCAGGTTTCTTCGGCATGAATGTCCCGAACGGATGGGAACGTTTCCCGCTCGCCTTCCCGCTCATTTTCGTGGCCACTCTCGCCATCATTCTGATCTGTTACCGCATATTCAAGAAAAAAGACCTGTTCTAAAAATTAGACATTATGAAAAAGACATTTCTTACTATACTGGCCCTCGGTTGTATCTGTGCTTCGGCATTCGCTCAAGCTGCGCTCGTCTGGAACGATGGCAACACCAACTCGGCTTCGACAGCCTCGTGGAACACTACGTTCCGGTTGCTCAAAGAGGAGATTGACCTAAGGCGCGCCAAGCCGGGCAATCTGTGCCTGTCGCCGCTTAGCATGCAGGTCGCCCTGGCCATGGTGTCGGAGGGAGCAGCCGACAGGACGCTCACCGAGATTGACGAGCTGTTGCCGCCCACGATGTCGCAGACTTATTTCCTCCTGCTCAACAAGAGCAAGACACTGACATCGGCCAACAGTATTTGGATGAACAAAGACTTCGCAAAGAATGTCAAGAAGGACTTCATTCAGCGCAATACGCGCAAGTACGATGCCGAGGTGCACAACATCAAGTTCAACTCGGTCGGTGCGCGCAGCATAAACGATTGGTGCAAAAAGAAGACCAAAGGGTTGATTTCGAACATCATAGACCGACTGAACAGAGAGGACAAGATGGTCATCGCCAATGCCCTGCACTTTAAGGCAGAGTGGGAAATCCCGTTCGAGAAGTCCGATACCCGCAAGCAACCCTTCTCTCTGCTCGACGGCAGGAAGGTCAATGTGCAGATGATGCAGAATACCGACACTTGGGAGTATGCCGAGGATATGTACTGCCAGGCCATATCGTTGCCTTACGAGGTGGCTACGGATGCCACAACCTCCGAGCTGCTCGAGAACACCCGCTACACGATGTACATCCTCTTGCCGCAAGAGGGACTCAGCCTCAAGGATTTCATCAACACACAGCTGACTACCGACTATTGGCAGTCGCTCGATTTTGAACCTGTCTCAGACATTCATCTGCAACTGCCAAGATGGAAAAGTGACTTCAGCGCCAGCCTGGTTGAGCCTCTGCGCCGTATGGGTGTGCGTCAGGCCTTCACAAGAGATGCGCAATTCCCGGGCATCACCAAGTCCAATTCGTTGTTTATCAGCAATATCCTGCAGAAGACTTTTATCAATGTCAACGAAACGGGTACGGAAGCAGCAGCCGCAACTGTCGCCATCATGACTATGAAATGCGCAGCTCCGACGATGGACAAGCCGATTGAGATGAACGTCAACCGCCCCTTCGTCTATATTCTGGCCGAAAAGACTACGGATACTCCCGTTTTTGTCGGTGTCGTTGTCGACCCAAGGTAAGGCGTTCCTCCAGTCCTTCTTTGTTTTTTCGGGACGCACGCCCCGTACTGCCGGTATTTCCCAAGAGAATGCTTGGATCAGAATGTTTTTTAGTATACTTGGCTTAGCCCTATCGGAGCAACGACTTCTGCGCTACGGCAGGGGAGTCCTTGAAATCGCAATGCATAAGGTCCATCATCAAGTAGATGGCATCTTCCATGTCAAAACTCTTGTGTACGGACTTTGCCACACGCTCGGCTACGTCCGGATGTCGCTCGCGGAAGAGCGGCGTCATGTAGATGAGACAAGGGATGTCGCGCGACAGGTCGCAGCTCTTGGCATTGCCAACGATGGCATGTGCGGCGTAGGTTGGGTCAGACTCATAGATGTCCATTCCGTGGTCCGGTGTGTAGATGGCGATGGCTTCACGCCCGCCAATCATGTCGAAGAGAGAACTGACCACATAGTCGTTGTAGAGCACGGCATTGTCGTAAGTGCATAGTGTGGAACGTTGGTGTTCCGGGTAATCGGAATAGTCATTAGGCCAGAAATGGGCAAAACGCTCAGGGTAGCGCATATAAAAACTCTCGTGGCATCCGTAGAGGTTGACGATAAAGAAGTCCCTCGTAGTGGGTTGCTCGAGCATTCCCTTGACGATGGGGAAAAGTTCTTCGTCGTATGTGGAGCGGAAAGTGCCTACATACTTGTTGCCGACGAAAACATTGGTGTCGCAGAGCTCCGCGTAGCGGCCCACGAGGTTGTCGTAAAGACCATTTTTGCTTTGATTGGACATCCAGCACGTGCGGTATCCGGCCAAATGTGCCACTTCGGGAAGATTGTCGCACTCGTTCCACTTCTCGTCCGATGAGGATTTCTGATAGGTGCTCATCATCAGCTTGAAACTTTCTAAGGTATGTGTTGAAGCCGACTTGACATTTGTAAATACATGGCAAGCCGACGAATCTACTTTCTGTTGAAGGAGCGGATTGGTCTCTTTGTCGTAACCATAGAGCGAGCAATGGTGGCTTGTGGTGCTCTCGCCTATAATCCATACTATCAGAGGCGGCTGGCCTTCATGATTGACAGACAGGGCGGGATGGGTTTGTCGAATGTCGATATCTTTCCACATTCCGATTGCTGCCACAATGTCAGTAATATAGGAAATGCCAGTCTCTTGGTAGATAACATGCTGCTCGTCGTAATTGCATAGTATACCGCTTAATACGAAACCAATACCTCCCCCAATACAGATGAATCTTGGCATTTTCCTGTGACACAAATTATGGCAAATGAGAGTGTAGGCAAGGAGAATTATAGGGAGACCAAGAAAGGCGTAGACCAATGCCGGACACACAAACGAACTGGTCATCTCATATGCTTCGTTCGGATTGGTGGCCAGTATGGCACTGAAAATGTCGATATTAGGCGAACTGTGAGTGCTGCTATTGAATGCCAGTTTGATGAAGCAATGCAGTAAAAGTACGGTCATCCCTATACCATAGACGATGCGCCTTGTAACCGTGTGGCGTATGAAAGAAACGAGGAAGACAAATCCGTAGGCCGTGAAGAAAGCCAATAGAAATACGTGCATCCAATGTCCGGGACCCCACAACCCTTGAATTACTTCCCATCGTTTGAAAGCATCCATGTAAGAGAACGGCAGCGGATAGAGCATCACTATCAGCATGGGCCACAGCATGCTCCAATGGCCATTGAGGTCTCCGCGGAGGAAGGCTTTCAGGAAAGTCTTGAGAGGACTGTACCAGCGTTTCTTGTCGTTGGCGACGTTGTTTTGTGTATGATTTTCCATAAGATGATGACTGAAGTGAATTTGCGATTGGACCGGGCATTACCCGGCTCAATCGGCTCAATCGGTTGCGTCGGCTTCGCGGTTGCGGTCGGCCTGGCGTTTGCGTTTCCGCTGTTCACGGCGCTTTAGGTTGCGGCGGTGATTGCGTTCTTTTTTGATTTGCTCGAGCTGGACAGGAGAGGGAGTGGGCGCTGCGCTGCGTGAGGGCGCAGATGACCCCTCTGCCTTGCTTCTTCGGCCTGTGCGCCGTTCGTACTGATGGCGTTCTTTTGGTACGAAATCCTCATCGTAGAAGACCTGGAAAGGCAACTGGTTCTCGTGCCGCAGCAGATGGTTCAGGGCTCTGACCATACGGCGGAAGTCGTCTTTCTTTTGTCCGAGAGCAGTGATGAAATGTGACAAAGACCGGGGACGGCCGACATACTCTCGGTTGCGGTAGAACGAACGGAACCGTTGGTACATCTGCACGAGGTGAAGAATGGAAATGGTCCTTTCCTTTCCGATTTGGGCATTGGCCAAAATCTGCTTGGCAGCATCTTCGCCATGGATGTCGGCAATGTCAAGGACGAGCACAGTCAACTTCATCAGCGGCTCGGTGTGCGGGTGCTCGCGGCACAGGACAGACAGGGCCGTCCGCGTGTGTTGCCATAGCGACACTCCGGATTCGCAGCGCGGATGTTGGGCTGCATTGCCCAAATAGTCGGACAGGCCAGGAATGACATAGGCGAGGAGTCCGGAGATATAGAGGTCGTTGATGCCTTCGCCAAAGGTGCGGGCCTTCAGCATTTTGTTCAGCTCGTCACGCAACCGTTTTGGCGACGAAAGGCGCATCTCATCGTGTTGCTGGAGAATGGCTTGCCAGGCAGCATCGTCGAGGCGGAAGCCCTTCTGGTGCTTGAACCTTATGCCGCGCAGCATCCTGACCGGGTCTTGTCGGTAGATTTGGTTCGGTTCGGCTGGGGTGCGGAGCAGGCCGTGCTTAAGGTCATCGATGCCGCGGCCGGTAGGGTCGATAATCTCGCCCGTAGACAGGTTCTTGTAGAGCGCATTGCAAGTATAGTCGCGGCGCTGGGCATCTTCCTCAAGCGTGCAGAAGCGCGTCTCGAGCAGAGAAACCCCGTCGTCGGCATAGTTCTCGATATGTGGTTCTACGCATTCTACCAGTGTGGTCGTCCGGTCGATGAGCAAGTCCATGGCGGTCGTGCCGTAGCGCTGATAGTAGAAGGGACCTTTGCAGTGCTCCGGAAAAGAAGCACACATCCACTCTACAAATTTCTTTTGACCGTCGGGCATGTCAATCAGCAGGTCCAGATCCGAATACCTCTCGCCAAGCAATTCGTCGCGCACGCATCCTCCTACCAGGAAAATCTTCCCGTAGAAAGGAGAGTCGGACGAGATCTTCTCCCGTATGAAGCGCAAGGATTTTTCGAATTTGTTCATCTGTTTACAAATAGCGGTCGCAAAGGTACGTTTTTTTTATATAAAAAACAAAAAAAACTTGTAAATTCTCTTTTTTGTCCTTATCTTTGCGTCAAATCGATACTTGTTTCAATTTTTTATTCTTCAGTAAAAATCTGTTTCTATGAAAGGGATTCTCAGAAGTCTTGTTCTCTCATTCTTATTGTCGGTAGGAACGTATTTGTGTCCGGTTAGGGCACAAAACTTTTTTAATCAGAGTGATTTACAATGGATTGCGGTGCCAAGCCACAAGGATTGGACGTATTCCGTCGGAGAGTCGGCAGAGGTGAGCCTGCAACTGCTTTGGCACGGGATGCCCTGCCCGGATGTGGAGGTGAGCTATAGCGTCGGAACTGACAAGCTGGCTTCGGATATGGAGGGCTCTGTAACGACCGATGCCAAGGGTGTGGCCATCATCAAGATGGGCACTGCCAGGAAAGCCTGCTTCCGCGATTGCCGCCTCTCGTGTAAGATAGAAGGAAAAAGTTACAAGAACCACATCAAGCTGGGCTTTTCGCCTGAAAAAATTGAGCCTTACACCCGAATGCCCAACGACTTCGAGTCATTTTGGAAGGGCGTCTTGGACGAGCAGCGGAAGTTGCCGCTCAGCTACACGGTGCAGGAGGCCAGGGAGTTCTCTAACGACAAGGTGGATTGTTATCTTGTCAAGATACGCACATGGAGGTCTGACCGAAACGCCTACGTCTACGGATACCTTTCCATCCCGAAGAAAGGCAACGGCCAATATCCGATTGTCGTGTCGCCTCCGGGTGCGGGTGTCAAACACATGGACCCGACCAAGACGCAGTTCTATGCTACCGAAGGCAAGTGCATACGGTTTGAGATGGAGATTCACGGCATCGACCCGAGTCTGACCCCGACAGCGTACCAGGACATCACGCGTGCTTTCGGCGACCATTTTGCAGCCGGATATCTGTCGAACGGCATTGCCGACCGCGACACTTACTATATGCAGAGGGTGTATGCCTCGTTGGTGCGCGCCGTCGACTATCTGGTGACTCGACCGGAGTGGGACGGCAAGAATATCCTGGTCCAGGGCAATAGTCAGGGCGGCGGTTTGGGTCTCGTCCTCGCAGCTCTCGACCCGCGTGTGACGGCTTTGGCCATTGCCCATCCTGCCATCAGCGATATGGCAGCCTATGCAGAGAAAGGCCGTACGGGAGGCTATCCGCATTTCGGCAACACCTACAAGGATGTCAAGCTGACGGATGATGTAATCAGGACGCTGCAGTATTACGATGCAGTAAACTTCGCCCGATTGGTCAAATGTCCGACCTATATGACATGGGGATACAACGACAACGTGTGCCCGCCGACCACCTCGTATGCTGTCTGGAATACGCTGACTTGCGAAAAGGAGTGCTACATCACTCCAATCAACGAGCATTGGGTCAGCACGGAGACGCGTTACCGTCAGATGCGGTTTTTGCTCGGCAAGTGCAAATGACATTGGCTTGGTCTCCAGTTTCCTGACTTCATCAGTCTGGTTCTTGATTCCATCAATCTGATTTCAGACTTCATCAACTTGATTCCTGACTTCATCAGTCTGGTTCTTGATTCCATCAATTATCTCGCGCGTACATATTATATATGATGAAAGTACTGCTCTTCGTTCTACTGACATTCGTTCCGTCTGCGGCCTTTGCCTTAGGACGCTTGACGTATGCCCTCAACGAAGGGTGGATGGCAATCTGCTACCCCGAAGACACCGTTCGGTATGGCCGAAGCATAGTCCGTGAAAATGTTACCTTGCCGCACAACTTTGACGATTACTTCGGTAGCCGACAGTTGCGGCACGGCAACATGCACGGAGATTTGCAGTACGACATTGCCTTTACCGTACCCGAATACATATTCCGGGACGAAGAGGAGGTGCTGGAGGGTAAGTCGTTCGGACTTCGTTTCGATGGGGTGGGCAGTTACCTGACGGTTATCCTCAATGGAGATACTGTTTGCTCGCACCGTCCGGCGGGAAGGGTGGTGACTAATCTCGAGATTGATACTGAGCGGCAAAAATTGTATGTCGGCGGTCAGAACAAGCTGAGGGTCATTTGCCACCATCCGTCGCACATCACCGACCTCCCGTGGGTGTGTGGAGGGTGCAGCAGCGAGTGGGGATTCAGCGAGGGAAGCCAACCGATGGGATTGTTCAGAGGTGTGTATTTCGAGGTGTATGAGCACCTTCACCTGCAGCCTTTTGGCGTCCATGTATGGAGCAATGAAGCCTGCGATACGCTCTATGTCGAGACGGAAATCGAGAATGAGAGTGAACACGGGCGGCATAAGGTGCGCCTGGAGACCTCCTTGTGGCCGATGTACGGGAAAGAGCGGGGCGAAGCCTTGGCAAGTCAGGAGGTCGTGCTGAATCTGAAACGTGGAGAACAACAATCGGTCCTGCAGAAAATTCCGGTGGGACAACAAGTGAAGAGATGGAGTCCGGACGCACCTAATCTCTACAAAGTGAAGACCCGTCTGATGGACAATACGGCTTCTGGCGGCAAAAGGTCTGTGTACGACAGGGCGGAGACGGAATTCGGATTCCGAACCATCGAGTGGGGGCGTCAGTTTAGGGTTAATGGCGAAGCGGTTTTCCTGAATGGCATTTGTGAGTACGAACATGCCTTTGGCCACAGCCATGCCTTGACCGCATCGGAGATAGACCACCGGACATTGACTCTGAAGGACCTGGGGTACAACGCTTTCCGCGATGCTCATCAGCCTCACAACTTGCGGTATGTGCGCAATTTCAACAGGTTGGGCATCGCCTGTTGGTGTCAGTTTTCGGCTCATATTTGGTACGATACGCCGGCATTCCGCAACAACTTCAAGTCGTTGTTGAGACAATGGGTCAAAGAGCGCCGCAACAATCCGTCTGTCGTTTTGTGGGGTTTGCAAAACGAGAGCGTGTTGCCTGAAGACTTCGCAGCCGAGTGCGCTGCCATCATTCGCGAGATGGACCCGACGTGCCGACCGATGACGTCGGACAATGCGGGTCGTCTCCCGTGCGAGGCTCCTTCGCCAGGCCGACTGATAACCACATGCAATGGAGGAAGCGGGACGGACTGGAATGTGGTCCAGAATTGGAGCGGCACGTATGGCGGCAACCCGGACCACTATGCCGACGAGCTGAAGCAAGACAATCAACTCCTCAATGGCGAATACGGCGCTTGGCGTACTTTAGGGCTGCATGATTTGACACTGTCAAGAGCCGACAGCATGACCCGCGCCACTGGCAGCGGCAGAGCAAACCTTAGGACAGAAGAGCATTTCTCGCAGTTGTTGAAGTCGAAGACGGAGCAGGCCTGGAGCGTCAGAGACAGTGTGTGCGGACAGTTCCTTTGGCTGATGTATTCGCACGACAATCCTGGCCGCTGTCAACCCGACGAGGGATTGCGCCTTATCGACAAAGTCGGCCCTTACAACTCGAAAGGATTGTTCTCGCCATGGGGCCAACCTACCGATTTTGCAAAAGCGCTAATGGGCGATACCGTCTGTGTGGAATATGAAACTGGCTCTATGTCCGGCAATCTGATCAAGGGCATTCCCGGCATGAAATACATCTATCGCTACAACTGCGGTGGAGATTCGTTGACCGATAGCCAAGGCCAGCTTTGGATGGGCGATGACACCCGGTTTTCGACATCCTGGTCACAACGACCCGAGTTTGCGCTTGATAGCCTGAATCCCGTGCTGGCTTCTCAAGGAGTATCGGACAAGCCCGTGGCGGTAGCCTATCCGAACCGTAAGCCGGAACTCTTCACAGAGACCGACCAGCCGTTGGTCAGTACCTACAGATGGGGCAGACAGGACTTGAAGTTCCGATTCCCGGTCGATTCGATAGCTCCGTATACGGTCGAGATTTTCACCTTCGAACCCTTTGTCGACCGACAGGGTTCCCGGGTGTTTGACATAGCCGTCAACGGCGAGGTCTATGCCAGGAACTTCGACATCTTCCAGATATGCAAAGGAAAACAGCTCCTGGTCAGAACGACACTTCGGGTAGGCAAGCCGAAGACAGATTATCTGGAGATTTCTTTCCCTCATATTGAGGCAGGTCAAGCCGTGGTTTCGGCGATAGCCATCTCGACTATAGCCGAAATGGGCGAAGACCTTGTCAGTCCCGCCCTCTCCGATTCCGTCGGCTATCCCTATTCGGAGGGCCTGACTTGGGCCGCGCTTGATACCATGATTTGTCCGCTAACTGACAAAAAAATGTTGCCTGACTGGGAAACGGAAAAAATCCAATTGGGGGAGTATAGGCCGGATGTCCGGACGGACGGAAGCGTGCAGTTCAAGTTCGCGACCGGACTTGCCCGCGAGTGGGTGATGCGTTGCCGATACAAAAATCTGTCGGGTCGGCCCGTGGCTTCCGAATGGCAACTGCTCAGCGATGCGGACGGGAGGGTGATTGCACAAGGTAGTCTCGGCTTTCCGCCCACACCCCCGAAATTCAAGTTGGTTAGCACCACTACGCAGGGAATGGTCAATGCAGGAAGCTACACTTTGGTCATCCGTCCGCATGAAACGTTGGAATTTGACAAACTTACAATTGAATAACATTACGATAGAAACAACATAAATGGAACCATTCGCACATTTACACGTACACACAGAATACTCTCTGCTGGACGGCCAGAGTAAGATATCGAGGCTGTTTGCCAAGGCTGCCAACGACGGTATGCCGGGTCTGGCCATCACGGACCATGGCAATATGTTCGGCATCAAGGAGTTCTTTGACATAGCGAAAAAAGAAAACGGCAAGCGGGAGGAGAACGGTCTGCCTCGCGTGAAGCCGATTTTCGGCTGTGAGGTGTATGTGGCGCATCGTGGTCTGTCGCTCAAGGAAGGCAAACAAGATATGTCCGGCTGGCATCTGATTCTGTTGGCCAAGAACAAACAGGGCTATCAGAACTTGATAAAGGCGGTTTCGATAGGCTGGGTAGACGGCTACTATATGCGTCCGCGTATCGACCACGATGTGTTGGAGCGGTATCATGAGGGGCTGATATGCTGTTCGGCTTGTTTGGGTGGAGAGGTGCCGCGTTTGTTCGAGGACGGCAATCTGCAGGCTGCCGAGGAGGCTATACTTTGGCATAAGAAGGTGTTTGGCGACGACTACTACCTAGAGTTGCAGCGCCATCCGTCGCGCGAATCTCTTTACAATCCGGAGTGTATCGTGAAGCAGAACCGCCTGAACCCCTGGCTCATAGAGATGGGCCACAAGCACGACATCAAGTTGATCTGTACCAACGATGTGCATTTCGTGGACGAGGAGAACGGCGAGGCTCACGACCACCTCATCTGTATGAATACGGGCAAGGACCTGGACGACCCGAACCGTATGCGCTACACGAAGCAGGAGTGGTTCAAGACGACGGAAGAGATGAATGAACTCTTCAACGATGTGCCAGAGGCTCTGCGAAATACTATCGAGATTGTGGACAAGTGCGAGGAATACAACATCGAGAATCCTCCGATTATGCCCAACTTCGAGATTCCCGAGACATTCGGGACGGAAGCCGAGTATCGCCAGCGGTTGACCGAAGAAGATATCTTCAACGAGTTTACGCGCGATGAGAACGGCAATGTGACGATGAGCCAGGAAGAGGCAGAGAAGAAAATAAAGAAATTGGGCGGATATGAGAAACTGTACCGCATCAAGTTCGAGGCAGACTATCTGAAGCACCTCACCATACGCGGTGCCGCGAAACTGTATGCATCGGACGAAATAAAGAACCGTTTCAAGGAGAATCCGGATTCACTCACTGACCAGGAGATACAGGAGAGTCTGCAGCCCGAGGTGTGGGAACGCATCAAATTCGAGCTTCATATTATGAAGACGATGGGTTTCCCGGGCTACTTCCTTATCGTGTCGGACTTTATACGTGCCTGTCGAGAAGAACTGAATGTGTCGGTCGGCCCGGGACGTGGTTCGGCAGCAGGTTCGGCGGTTGCCTATTGCCTCGGCATAACCAAGATTGACCCAATCAAGTATGACTTGCTTTTCGAGCGTTTCTTGAATCCGGACCGTATTTCTTTGCCTGATATCGATACGGACTTTGATGATGACGGCCGCGCCAAAGTCATCGAATGGGTGCAGAAGAAATATGGAGCAGACCGTGTCTCGCATATCATAACTTATGGCACGATGGCAACCAAGATGGTGCTGAAGGATATGGCCCGAGTGGAGAAAGTGCCCATTCCCGTAGCCAATCATCTGGCCTCGCTGGTGCCCGACCGTATGCCCGAAGAAAACGGAAAGACACTGAAGTGCAACCTGAAAAACTGTATAAAGGTCGTACCCGAACTGGCTGAAGCATGCGAGAGTGACGACCCCGCCATCCGCAATGTGATGCGTCTCGGGCAGATGCTTGAGGGTAATGTGCGAGGCACGGGCGTACATGCTTGCGGTATGATTATCGGCCGAGACCCTATCGACACCGTAGTGCCTGTCTCTGTGGTCGATGACAAGGGAACGAAACTGCTCGTGACCCAATATGACGGACATGTCATCGAGTCTACCGGACTAATCAAGATGGACTTCCTCGGCCTGAAAACGCTCGGCATCATCAACGAGGCTCTTGACAATATCAAGGAGACGACCGGCGAAACGATAGACATAGACAATATTCCGCTTGACGACAAGCTCACTTATGATTTGTTCTCCTCCGGACATACAATCGGTACCTTCCAGTTCGAGTCGCCCGGTATGCAGAAGTACCTCAAGGAACTGCACCCCGACTGCATCGGCGATATCGTGGCCATGAACGCCCTCTATCGTCCGGGACCGATGGACTATATTCCTTCGTTCATTGCCCGCAAGACGGGACGTGAGCCAATCACTTACGACCTTCCCGTCATGGAGAAATATCTCAAGGATACGTACGGCATCACGGTCTACCAGGAGCAGGTCATGCTTTTGTCCCGCTTGTTGGCCGGCTTTACACGAGGTGAGTCGGACGCTTTGCGTAAGGCTATGGGCAAGAAGAAGAAGGATATCGTCGACGCGATGAAGCCCAAGTTTATCGAAGGAGGTGTCAAGAACGGACACGACCCGAAGATTCTTGAGAAGATATGGGGTGATTGGGAGAAGTTCGCTTCCTATGCCTTCAACAAGAGCCACGCCGTGTGCTATGCTTGGGTAGCCTATCAGACGGCCTATCTCAAGGCGCACTATCCCGCACAATATATGGCCGCAGTGCTTTCGCGTTCGCTCAACGACATCACCGAACTTTCCAAACAGATGGCGGAATGTAGGGCGATGGGCTTGTCGGTCAAAGGTCCGGATGTCAATCTCTCCCGAGAGAGGTATAGTGTCGACTCAGAGGGCGCAATCCGTTATGGCCTGGCTGGCATCAAGTCGGTAGGCGAAGGGGCCGCCGAAGCCATCGTGCACGAATGTAGGGAAAATGGCCCGTACAAGAATATCTTTGACTTCATCGAACGTGTAGATCTGGGCGCCGTCAATCGCAAGTGCGTCGAGGCTTTGGTCTATAGTGGAGCCTTTGATAGTTTGGACAATGTGAGGAGGGAGCAGTACCTGGGCAAGCAGAAGACGGGAGAAGCCTTCCTCGACCAACTCGTCAGGTACGGACAGAGATATCGTGCTGCGAAACAGGACCATGAGGTCAGTCTGTTTGACGAATTGGGCAGTGAGGCCATTGAGATTGCGCATCCGACCATCCCCGAAGTGGAACCCGAGAGTTCGCTGGAACGTCTCAACAGCGAGAAGGAATATGTGGGTCTGTATCTGAGCGGACATCCGCTTGATGACTACAAGTTCCAGTTGCAGTATGCCTGCAATACAACGATGGCGGAACTCAGCAGTATCCCTAATCCGCGGAAACGAGAGGAATATGCGGGAGTGTTGGCCAGCACTTCGGAGGAAGACAAGGCCCGATACATGAAATTTATGAACAAGGAAATCGTGTGTGGCGGTCTTGTCGTCGGTTGGCATGAGGGCAATAGCAAAGCCGGCAACCCTTACGGAGTTATCACTCTTGAGGACTATTCCGGCAAGCACGAGATTCCACTGTTCGGAACAAGTTATCCGCAGTGGCGCGGTTTTGGAAAGGAGGGTATGTACCTTCTCGTTCATGCCAAGTATCAGCCCAAACGTTTTGTCCGCAATCCTCAGACATTCCTGGATTACGAGTTCGCCATCGGTAAAATAGAACAGTTGAGTACGGTGGCTGATAGTTTGATGGAGTCCTTTACGGTCGTCATCGACCGCCAGTGTCTTGCCAATCAGACAATCAGGATGCTCCAAGACGAAATCCTGGCACAATCCTCGGCTGCTGATAAAGACGGGAAAGCGCCAACCACAATGCTATACTTCGAAATCTATGATGCCCTCAAGAACTATCATGTCCGGCTCTTCTCAAGACAGCATAAGGTCCGCATCACTACCGAGATGATAGATTATGTCCAATCTTTGGAAGGGGTTCAGTGTCGCATCAATGATCGTCCTATAGTGGAGCCGGAGTCGGAAGATAAGGCTGATGACAATATGGATATGAATCCGGACGACATGCCGTTGCCGGACGATTGATTTATTTGCCGTCATGGACAGAAAACAAAATAGGTCGAAAAACAAAATAGGCCAGAAAACAAAATGGGTCAGAAAACAAAATGGGTCAGAAAACAAAATAGGTTAAAAATTGACCCATAACGGAACTGAAAACAATAAAGTCATCGTATGAAATCGGTCTTGGATTCGTCCGTCCGGTTCTGGCATCCTGCCGAACTGGAACAAGTCATTCTGGAGATTGGAATGCTGCCCTTTTTCGAATGCAGTATTCCGGGGTTTAGCGTGTCTGAGCATACACCGGCAGAGTTGTGGTTCAACGATGGGGTAGAAGGTCCTTGGGAATGGAAGGGTCCTATCATCCAACTGGGGCACTGTGCGTACGGCAAGTTTTTCGGTCGTAAGGCCGGATGGATTGCATTGGAATGTTTACCCGATTTTGTCAATGTGCGCAGACATGGGAGACCCTTGCCTCCCGAGGATTCGCAACAACCCGAACGGCTGATTTATGAGGTTCTGACCCTAGACCAGGATGTGCTTTCCAGCCAATTGAAGAAGGAGGTAGGTTTGTATGGTATGAAGTTGAAATCTACCTTTGAGAAGTATATCGCAACACTCCAAATGGGTATGTATGCCTGCATCTCTGACTTTGAGTACAATATAGACAAGCACGGCAACCGGTATGGTTGGGGACTGGCACGCTATTCCACTCCTGAAGCTATGTATGGCGCCGATTTCGTCCGTTCGGCTATGCAGGATAGAAGCCCGGAGGAATCGTTTAACCGCTTGGCCGCCCGCCTGCGGAAAGCTTGGCCAGAAGCAACGGAACAGCAAATATTCAAACTGCTCCGATGACGGGCGGGTTTGTCCCAGTAAACGAGCGGGACTGTTCCGATGATGCCCGGTTTTGTTTGCGAGTGAGTTCCTCATCCAGATGGCTTAGAGAAGAAACATCATCTGGTCAATTCGAAACTCAGAGTCAAGCCGAAGTCGGTATTGATGGTCGGATACGAAGTCGAAATAAGAGGTGTATTGATTTGTTTTTGCCAATATAGCTGCAGGTTGAGCATGCGCGAGAACTGGTAACTGGCTGTGAAGTTGATGTTCCAGGCTTTGTTGCCGGAAGTGGCTTCGCTGTATACGTCCTCTATCTTGCGCAGCAGTGCCAATTGGTTCTTGTGGGTGATGTCGAGTTTGACATTCAGGTCATGCGACACGCTCTTCTCCTTCGGATTGCTGCCCATTGGGAGGCCGACCTTCTTGCCGAAGTTTACCACTTTATATCCCGTTCCTATAGTCAGGTCCTTTGAGATGTTCTCCACAAGTTGTGCTGCAGACATATTCAAGGTTATGGAACGGGTCTGCTTGTACTCGGCCTTGACGGACATGCCGTTGAGGAGAGTGGCATTGATTCCGGCGAGCGGAGCGAAACTCTCCGTGAGCGAAATGGTCGAGATGTCGAACTCCGTCGATGGAACCGGAACGTCGTTGGACACGTCAAGCGTGAACCCGAGTCCGTTCTCGTTTTCTGCATAGTTGGTATAAGAAGCATAGCTGCCCACCGAGTAGGTGCAGGTGTAGGCATGGCTCAGCGAGATGCTCTTGAAGTAGTTGCCCAATTTGGGGAAGAGCTGCAGCAGTCCGTCGTACTTGATGTTCCAGTTGGGCAGTGCTTTCCAAAAGTCCGGGAAGGGATTGAGAGAGACCTTGTCGGCCGAACCTCCGTTCATGTAAGCCGAGATGAATGCCGGTACCAACACATCGCTCGAGTTGATGCGGCTCTCGCCCAACATGCCTGCATAGCGCATGCCGGCTTGTGTGGAATAGTCTGTCATGAAACCTGCCGTAGGATAGTTAGTGCCTACATAGCGCGATAACATCCTGTTGTAGATAATTTCGCGGTTGGCTACCAGCCGCTGGAAGGCACGGCTACGGTATTTGTTGCTTGCCTTGCCACCGCCGAATCCGGAGCCCAAAGCAATGGTAGTCATCTGGAATGAGCCGGATTTGGTGATGGCCAGGTCATCGAACATAAACTGATGGCTTTGCTTCTCGTTGCGTTTCCAGGTGCCGGTCAGGTTGATGGTGAAGCCCGGCAATGGCTCAAGTTTCATGCCGTAGTTCATGTCCTTTGTCTCGCTGTAGACGGCAGGCGTAGTGAGTGAGTCGTTGACGATGAGCCAATTGTTGCGTATGGCTTTTTCTGTAAAATCCTCTCCGCCCTCAAAACCGAAGGCAAATCCAAGGCCTGGGGCCAAAGAACCTCCTGAGTTGTTTTGACCGAAGAAATCGCCGGCATTAATCCGGTACGATGGCAAGTAGGTGTCGCGTTTGTACTTGTAGCTGAAGTTGGCACTCCGCACCATCATGAGTACACGGGCTACAGTCTGTGTTGCCTTGTACCACTTCTCGTCGTCCAAAGGTTGGTCGGCCTTGATGGAAAGGTCAAGTTTCATGCTATCCGGAAGATGGAACTTGATATTGTTGGCATCCGTCCTGCGCACCTTCAGCTTGTAGGCTTTGCCGGTTTCGGCGTTTTTTGCACTGATAATGATGCGCTTGGTGTTGAGGCCATGCTTGAGTGTCAGCGTAGAGTCGCCTGATACCGTGATGCTCTGCTTGAACTCTTTGCTTTTCTTGATGGTTTTCTTCTTAGCCGGAGTGCTCCTGACATTGTTGCGCGAGGCCGTCTTCGTCTGGAAGCGTTCGTTGGCTTTCTTCAAGAACTTCGACTTGTTATAGAGTGTCTCGAGGTTCAACTTCAAGTCGCCCTGCCAGTTGGCTTGGTTCTGCAGCGTGCCGCCCGTTTCGGTCTCGCTGTCGATGTCGGTCCCACGTTCCCATTCGTACGAACTCTTGTATTTGGCCGTAGCGGTAATCCAGTTCGTATACGAGATTTTGTTTATCGGGATGTTCCAGGTCGCATCGAAGGTCTGGTTGTAGTCGACGGGCGTGCCCAACTTCCACAACTGCATAGATACGGTGTCCTTCCAGGCTTCAAACTCGTCTGGGTAAAGGTTCTTGTTGACGGGAGCGTCCGGCTCGTTGATACGTGCATTCGTTGCGCTGTTGAAATCCAGTTTTATGGTTTTGGTCAAATCCCACGAGATGGCTGTCTGCCGCATCCAGGTGAATGTCTTTGAGTAGGAAACGGGTATGGTATAGTCCGACTCATAGGTGTCGACATTGCGGAGCTGCTCCTCATGGTAGTTCCTGTTCCAGTTGCTCGACAAGCTGATGCTGTTGGGCAGCCAGTTGAGCTGGAACTCGCTGAGTATCTTTTCCTGTTTGTTGTTTTTCTTTGCCGAGGCCTTCTTTGTGGCTTTCGGCTCTTCTTTTGCTTCGTCTGCACTCTTCCGGTTTTTCCTGCTCCTTGAGGCAGAGGCCGAGTTGTTGTCTTTCTTTTGTTCAAAAGGCTTCCAGGGAGTGAAGAAAGGCGACCACTGATAATTGATAGATGCCTTGTAGGTATCGTCGTGCTCGTATTCGGTAGTTGGGTCATGCGCCTGCTTCCGGTTTTGGGAGTAGCTCATGGAGATGTTGGCCGGATCCCAGGGCATAGAGTGTTTGCTCTTCACGTTGAACTTGACGCCGGAGAGAGACATCGAGGTCGTGTTGTCGACAGTCTGGACCAGATTGCGGATGGAGTCTTTCTGCTTTTCGCTGGAGTAGGAGTCAAGCGTTTCTTCCAGTAGCAAGTCCTCATTGTAGGGGTCGTACTTAGGTGTGCTTACGGTCTTGCTGCGGCTGTAGTAGAATGGCGCGGAAAGTTTGAGTTGCGAGGGCAACCATTTGCCGATATCGGTCTGTCCGCTCACGGTGTACTGCCAGTCTTCGGTCAGACTTCTGTCGGCCGCACTTTGCTCAATGCTGCCCCAGCCTACAGAGGAGTAGTTGCCGGCAGCGTTGATGGTGGCAAGGTCTGAGACTTTAAGGGTGGCATTGCCTTTGGCTGCCCAACCGCCTCCTTCATCGATGCCTTGCAGACGCAGTTCGTTCACCCATACCTTGCCGCTCTTCACCGTCTTTCCGTTGTTGCGTATGCCAATCATGATTACGGAAACTTCGCTGAGGGTCGGGTTGCCGATGACGGCCATTTTGTTGGCGCGGTTGTCTGCGTCGTATTGGGTGTAGAGCGTTGTGTACGAAGCCGATGATAGATTCGACTGCTTCTCCGTATTGCGCTGTTTCTTGAGCGTAGTGAGTTTGGAGAGCTGCAGGTCTATCATATTGTCGTCCGGCCAGACTTTCTTTCTGTCGCCGGTGCTGTTGTTATTGTACCGGCCTGCAGGAGTGAGTTTGATGGGGACTTCATACTCGTAGTAGTTGTCCTTGTAGTCCGAACCCAGTCGAATGAAGATGCTCAGTTCGCCGTCACCCAGTGCCGTTTCGTTGTTGGTCAAGGCCTCGCCGTGCACGTACATCTGCAAGTTGTCGTACTGCCGCATGTCGAGACCGGAGTTCTTGTATACGGCTACGGCATCGTGTGGCTCGAGGTCGCTTATAGCCAGCACCATGGCTTGTTCGTTGAGCTGTGTAGACGTGCTCTGCCCAGGGTCGACGATGCGGTCTATGCCGGGAGGAAGCACATAGTTGACCGGATAGGAACCTGCATTCTCCTCGATATTGACGGTCGAGGTAGACACGTCGCCAGTGCCGGATACGGCGTAGCCCTTGTCGGCCAGCGAACCTGCCGTGTACTTGCGCCAGTCCGAGCGGACCAGTTCGAGGGTGGCAAAGCGCAAGGTCTGCTCCTGCTTCCATCCGGTCATAAACATACGCATGAAGCGGATGGATTTGAAGTTGGAGATGGAGCCGACCTTCTTGTCGTACTCCGAGAGCGGGATGCGGAACTGATACCACTTGACTGTCGGTTGCTTGCCGTTGCGCAACCGGACAGAAGTCTCGCTGACACTTTCTATGTAGTTGGAACCCACTACCATATCTTCCGGTCGGAGGGAGATGTGATATTGGAAGTAGCGCTCGTATTCGTTGAGCGTGTTGTCGGCGTTGATGTCTTCTACATCGGGCGAAGAGGAGGCTGCCGTGGCATAACTTTCGTTGCTTTCAGAGGTGCTTTTTGAGTTGCCTTCGGTGCCGTTGTAGTGCTTGTACCGCTCCAGGATGGATGTCTTCTTGCGGTCAAAGTCTGAACCTCGGAAGTAGTGGAAGTCATCGCCGGCGGGGTCGTTGATGGGGGAGAAGTCATCGTTCTGCCAAAGGCTGAGGATATCGGCGTTTACCTTCGACATCACACTCTCCATATAGCTCTTGTAAGTCGGATATTCTTTCTCGTCATTATCCTTTAGTCCGTCGAGTCCGACATCTTGATTCTCACGGCTTCCCGTTGTGTTGTCAAAGGCATAGACCGTCGAACTGCGCCGGCTCACCCTGCCCCAGACGGTCCGTGCCGTATAGGTTGTGTCTCCGTCTGCATCCAAGCCGTTTTCAAATGCTTTCATGCCGTCTTTCAGGATGTCTTCTGATATTTCTCCAAGATTGAAATAGAGGTCTCCGCCTTCGGTATTGGTGGTGTCGGAGATGAAGGGATCCATAAGCCAGAACTCGATGTACTCGTAGTTGGCATTTTCGAAGTTGGTGACGTCCATTTTGCGCATGATGCCGCCCCATCGCTTCTCCGGGTTCGTCAGATATCCTGTTTCGTCCATACCTTCCACATCCAGGTTGTAGGGACCGCGCTCATTGGGGTAGAAAGTCAGGTTGAGTACGTCGAGAATACCGGTTTCGCCATAGGTGAGTTCCTTGTTGGGATAGATTTCGTCGTAGTTTACCTGACGTACACGGTGGTCCGAAAGCTGCTCGAGGTCGTTCTTGATGTGGCCTGGGGTGAGGCTTGAGGACTGGGAGGTGAACATGCGGTCTATGGTGTACCAGGAGAGGAGGGCGCGGTTCTTTCCATAGTCGATGTCGTTGCTCAAGGCGGCCTCAGGGAAGAGGGCATCGGCACCGTCGTCGTAAGGTGTGGACGATAGTTTCCATTGCGAAGCCGTGGAGATGTCGGAAGGCGTTTCGGAGTTTTCGAAGTCGTCGATATAGACATTGCCGGCCGAACCGATTTGGTCGTTGTGTCCGGCTACGAGTTGGGCGAACTCTCCCTGGATGGAGAAGTTTGACGGAGCCGTTGCCTTAATCCAAGGGATAGAACCTACGGCATTGGTGAGCCACATGAAGTCCTTGTTCCACTTGAAGTTGACACCATACATGGTGTTATTGATCGGGATGTCGGTGTTGGTGACCTTCTTCGTGAGCGGTTTTTCGTGCAGGTTGATTACCGTAGCTCCGAACGAGATGTCCTTTGAGTAGTCATACTGCATGTCGACACCCATCATCGTCTTACGTTGCAGTGAGTAGTCGCTTTGATCCTCGAGCGAAACACTCACGGCAGTACCGCTCTCGATGATGCTTTCGTTGAGGATGGTGACGATGCCCATGTTGTAGTCGACGGTATAGTCAGAGTTCTCGACCAGGGTCGTTCCTCCGGCCGTGACAACCACGCTGCCCCGTGCCACATTGCGTGCGCCAAGGTCTATCTCTGCGCCGCTCGAGGCGACATATTCACCCTTCAGACGGAATTTGTTCTTTTCGGCTATCTGCTCGGCTACGGTGAGCGTGCTGTCATATAGTTCGAAGTAACAGTATTTCTCGGCCAAAGCCTCGCTTCCGAGTTTGGCGGCCAGATGTTCGCCGAAAGGCTCGACCACGGGGAAGATGATGCGACCAGTCGAAGTATTGACCGTATAACCTTGCACAAAGTCGAATTGGCCGTCGGAGTAACTTTCGTTGTTGGCGTTCAGGCGGTCAAGGTTCATGACCTTGAGGAGAAGTTGCTGTGCGATAGGACCTTCGTTGATGTAGTTGGTGTATACTCCGACTGTGTCGCTCATATACTGTACCTGCAGGGAGAAGTCAGTCTTCTGCAAGTTGGTGACACTGAGCGAGTAGATGTTTTTCATCATCAGGTCCCAAAGAGGAATCGACGGATTGCCGGCCGTTGCCTTGAGGAGTTTGACCACCAGCGTTTGGGTCGTATTGTTGGCATTGTCCGTGCTGAACTCGCCGACCTGATAGGTCTTTCCGCCCTTAGTGTATTGGAAGGCTACGGCCAAGACCATGTCGTCATCGAGCCGGGTCTTGAGCGAGATGTAACCGAGGTTGCTGTTGAGGGTGTATTCGCTCGAGCTCATCAATCGGGCCGACTCTACCTTCTCGTAGTCGGTGCCGCCATTGACGCCTTGCGCTTCAAGTCCCGACATCACTGTGGTCACGTTGGTAATGTCGCGGATGCCGCTGTAGTTCTGTACGATAGTTTCATAGAGGTTGTTGGCCTTGTTCTCCGGCCAGCTGTCGCTGCTCTGCGATGACCAGAGCGAGTTGCCGATGCGTTCGCTTTCGCCCAGGTCCATAAATGCAACTATGTTGCGTGCATTGTCGTACGAGCCTTTTTTGTTGGTGACCCACACCTCGATTTTCGTAATCTCCACGCCGCTTGCTATGAGGGGCAGCTTTGACATGTTCTGGTCGTAGGTGTCGCGGAAGTACTGTGCAAGGAAGAAGTGTCGGTTCTCATCGTACTCGTCGGCCATAATTTCGAACGACTTCTTGGTCGAACCGCCTTTGCTCGACACCGTCTTGCTTGTCGACTCCTGCTTGGCCAGAAGCGCCGTGACGTTCAGTTTGCCGAATTTCAGTTTGGTCTTGATGCCGAATAGGGCTTGTCCGCCGGAAATGAGGCTGTTGCCAGTCGACATCGATACGTTGCCGGCCTCAAGGTCCTGTATGATTTCGTCTTCATCGCCTTGATAGGCCAACTTGAACTGGTTGGCGTCGAAGTCGAATGTGGCTTGTGTGTCATAGTTGAGGTTGAAGTCCATCTTCGAACCTATCGAGGCTGTCATGTTGAGCTGTATCTGCTCGTCAAAGTCGAAGGTCTTCTGGTCGCGGGCCCGTTCGGAGAGGGTAGGATTGTCGATTTTGTTGCGCTTCATGCCCATGCTTAGGCTGGCCTTGCCTTTGGTCTTGACGCGGATGCCGCCTTTGCCGAACAGCTTTTCGGCCGGACCGAGACTGAACTGCATGTCGAGCAGGTCCAGGCCCGTTCCGCCTTCATACTCTTCTGCAGCCTTCGCATTCTGCTCCCGGAAGTAGGCTGCGCGCACGGCGCGCTCCGTGTAGTCCTTGTATTCCTTTGCGCTGAGCGGGATGGTGTAACCGATCTGTTGGTCGCCAATCTTGGTCTTGATGAGATAGCGGTCGTTTTTCCAGTCATATTCTATCTCTTCCTTCACGTTGGAAGGGGTCTGCAGGTCTCCCGGGTGCTTCTTCTCCTTGTCCTGCAGGTCGTCCACCACGGTCTTCGACACCTCCCATCGGGCTTTTCCCTGTTTGGGTTCGTCTTCGTTCCCCTCTTTCTCTTCGTCCGTGTCTTCATCGCCAATCTCAAGCCGTAAGCCCAGTTCCTGAGCCAAAGGGGACGCCAAGGCCGCCCCCCCCAGAAGGAGAGTGCTTACAATGCCGGCTACGGCCCAACTGGATTTTTTAAAAAGCATAACTACTACGTGCGATAAGACAATTTAAAGAACGCACGCAAGCCTAGATTATTGTATGGGTCTTGGATTTTGCCCCCAAAAGAGCATATTACTTCCGGAAAATCGAACTGTCACTGTCACTGTCACCAAGTTCGTGCTGGAGCGTCGGAGTGAGTCAGAGGGAAACACCAAGTTTTGTGAGGCCGCAAACTAAGCTTTGTGAGGTGAGAAACTAAGCTTTATGCAACAAGAAACATAGTTTAAGTATGCACGAAACGGCGTTTTGTTTAGAGAACCAACCCGAACGGAGTGAACTGCGTCTTTGACGCGCGTCTTTTGACAAAATCTGTCGCCCATACGACAGAAAAGCATCGGATTTGCACAAAAAAACTTGCCGGAAATGTAGATTATCATATAAAAAGTGTGGATTTTATTTACAAAAAGGATGTTTTTTATAGGTTACATTTGGTGGTTTATCAAAAAAAAAGTACTTTTGCGCAATCGTATGTTAGCTTGTTACTCTCACATATCTCGGTAAGTTCGTTGAATCCGGATGATTCCGAGAGACTGATTTTATATCGATGAAAAAAATATTCGTTTTTCTCTTCTCAGCAGCAGTCGCCTTGCAAAGCATGGCGGCAGACATTGTTGCATTTCCCGGAGCACAGGGTTGGGGCCGTTGGGCCAAAGGTGCACGCGTTTCGTCAAGCCCTACTGTCTATCATGTTACAAATCTGAATGATTCGGGCACCGGGTCGTTGCGCGATGCTGTTTCAAGTTCCAACCGTATTGTGGTGTTCGATGTTAGTGGTGTCATCAAGATCTCGAGCCGTATCGTATTCAAAAGCAACCTCTACATTGCCGGACAGACGGCACCGGGCGAGGGCGTGACCGTCTATGGTAATGGCGTCTCCTTCTCGGGTGCATCCAACATCATCTGCCGCTATCTGCGCATCCGTATGGGCCACAACGGCGACAGCGGCAAGGACTGTGCAGGCATTGCCAGTGGAACCAACATGATTTTTGACCATTGCTCATTCTCCTGGGGCCTGGACGAGACCTTCTCTATCAATCCGAGCAGCAACAGCACGTTGGGCAACATCACTCTGATGAATTGTATCTTCGGCCAAGGTCTCATGTCTCACTCCGCCGGAGGTCTGATGCAGGCTGACTCCATTACACTGTACCGCAACCTTTATATCGACAACTCTACACGTAATAATAAGGTAAAAGGCATCAACCAATATGCTAATAACGTTGTCTACAACTGGAGCAACGGATGTTACATCATGGGCGGAGACTCCAATGGCTCCAGCTACGTCAATGTCCAAAGCAACTGCTTCATCAATGGCAACTCTACCTCCGGTTCGGCCAATGCCTTCACGGGTGCCAATGCAGACTTCCATGTCTATGGCGACGACAACTGGCAAGACAACAACAAGAACGGAGTCTACGACCCCTACCTCATCACCAACTATAGTGCCGCAACGAGAGAATCCGAGCCGTACGACTACCCAGAACTTGACCTTTATCCAGGCGACTCGCTCATTTGGCTCAATATCCCCACGGTGGGCGCTTCATTGCCCTACCGCGACCAAAGCGACTGTTATATGATTGACGAGTTGATGAGTTTCGGCACGTTGGGCAATCTTATCAGCAACGAGGAGACGCTGGTCATCGGAAGCCCCACCTCGTGGAAGTGGTGGGCTGGCAGCAAACCGCTTGATTCAGACGGAGATGGAATGCCTGACGCTTGGGAAGAGGCCAATGGAACGAACAAGAACAGCAATGACGCTTGCCAAAAGGCTGCAAATGGCTATCTGAACATAGAGAACTATATCAACTCCATCACGGTCAACGACCGCCAATACTTCCTGCGCCAGCCCATCACGCTGTCGGCCAAGAGCACGACGAGCACCATCACATTGGGTTGGAGGGACTATACTTACGCCGAGTCAGGATTCGCCGTTGAGTACAAGCTTTCTTCTGATACGGAGTACACGCTGGCTGGCAAGACGGCTCCCAATGCCACAAGCTTTACCATTACAGGCTTGGCCGATGCTTCGACATACGATGTCCGGGTTCGCGCTTTCGGTGACAATGCCGGCGTCGAGGCTTATTCCGACTATACTACTGGCACGTACAAGACACGTCCGGTCGAGGTCGGCATCATCAATGTGGAGAATTATCATCCCACAGTGACCAACAGCACGGATGTCAAGGCCGGCGACAGCTTGCTCTTGACGAGCGATGACGCATTGGCCTACACGCTGACTTCTGCCATCGAGCCGGCTGCCGTAGTAGCTATGGGCAAAGGCACGGTGACCGTGAGCGGTGCGGCTATTGGCGGTACGGGCACTTCGGTCAACAAAGGCGACGAAGGTACGCTCGTGATGAACTATAATGCCAACACCTACACAGGTGCGACCGTATTGCACGATGGCGTGCTCGAGTTCTGCAGCATAGCCAACGGCGGTGTGAACTCAGCCATCGGTGCAAGTTCGGAGTTCGCACAAAACTGGATTTGGGATGGCGGAACGTATCGTTACACAGGAGGCGATGCCTCAACCAACCGCAGTGCCCGTTTGTCCAATCCGACTACTCTGGAAATTCAAAACGGCAAGACCTTGTCCATGAGCGGAACGATAGAGGGAAGCGGTGACAACCAAGACTTTACGCTCGACGGCAATGGCCAGTTGACTGTAGCTTCAACCGATTTCTTCGGCTATACGGGCACGACGACGCTCAAGGGCGGTACTATGTATCTCTCGACCACAGATATTTCGAAGAATGGCATCGGGTCGTCTTCGAAGCTCGTCCTCGCAGGCGGAACTTTGAAGACAAAGGGTGAGACCAACAACTACGAGACGTATAAATTCCCGATAGAAGTTGTGGAGAATACATATAGTTATTTTGCACCAAACTGTAACTGTTCCATCAAGAATACTTTGACCGGTGCCGGTACAATTGAATTGGACATCCCTTATTTGCGAGAGTATTTCAACTGCAATCTGAGTGGCTTTACCGGTATGATTGTTGCCAACGGAGTGAATGGCGATGCTGGCTCTCTTTTCATGGCCGAATCGCAGTTCAATATGCCGACTACACGTGTCTACCTAAAGGGAGCAGGCAAGACCTATATGACGGCATGGAGTACTAACACCATAAATTATGTGGGCGGTATCTCCGGTGACGCCGGAACGTACTTGATAGGCAGCGGCAAGAAAACCAAGGGCTTCAGTTGCCAGTGGATAGTAGGCGGTGCCAACTCTGACGAAACCTTCAATGGCGTGATTACCAATCTGCCTGCAGGTCTGAACAAGGCTTATTCAGGCACCGTGTCCATTACGAAGGTCGGTACAGGTATTTGGCGTCTCAATGGCAACAATGACTATTGCGGAACGACTCAATTGAACGAAGGTACGCTCATTGTCAATGGAAAGTATTCTGGCGGAGGCACCATCACCGTGGCTTCGGAAGCTGTGCTCAAGGGCTGCGGCTCTATCACAACGGGCATCATCAATGTCAAGTCGGGCGGCATCATCACTTCGGGTGACTCGATTGTGGCCGGCAAGACGTTCAATCTGACAGGCACAACACTCAACCTCGAGCAAGGCTCATGTTTCCAGGTGCCGCTGCTCTACAACGGAACGACTAAGAAGAGCAATTCGTTCGGCATCGGAACCATGAATATCAAGAGCGGTGCTGTCCTTCAGCTGGATATGAGCAACGTCAGCGGAGCCATTGCTCCTGATACTAAATTCGTTGCTATCTCGACCAACACGGCTATCAACGGTACATTCGACACCATCGAACCCGCTACTCCGGGCGAAGGACTCCAGTGGGATTTGTCGGAACTCTATACATATGGTAATATATATGTACGCGAGGAGGGCGCTGAGCAATATGTTTACTTGACCACCAATCTGATGGAAGAGTCCGGCAAGGTGGATGGCGATGGTTACTATTGGTTCAATTCAGACAACGCCACCGTTTCACAGCAACTCGTATCGGACAGCGTTGTGGTCTTCGATGCAGCCGGCAAGGCTTCTCTTGCTCCCGCCTACGTGATGAAGGACTCCGAGTCGGCTGTGCTGGGCACAGGTGCAGTCAAGATGAGCAAAACAGCAGCTGTTACCTTCTGTGCTCCCGGCAATGTGTCAAGCTTCAAGTTGGCGCTCTACCGCAGTTCGGGTACGGACTGGGCACAGGTATACGCCAGCTGCGACGGCATCGAATGGACTACACTGCAGTTGATTAACACCACTAAGGTTTCTGACTTGACCACCAAGAACATACAGTACTTCGACCTGACCGAAGACAAGATGGCTCAGAAGGAGTATCGCTATCTGAAGGTCGAGCAGGCCAATGGCGCATCTCCGACTTATTTGGCTGGTGTGAGCATCACCTACTTGAAGCGTACGGTTGGCCTTGACGAGGTTGAGGACGATACGCAGGCCGATGCCGACATCTATGACCTAAATGGCCGTAAGGCCGGACGTGAAGGCGGACGCATCGTCATCATAGGCGGCAAAAAGACCATCACAAAGGATTTCTGATATTTACCGAACAAAAAATATAACCGAGAATATACATGAACAAAAGAAACCATCTCCTTGACTCGTCGCTTGTGGCGGTGTTGGCATCCGCGTTAACACTGGCCTCGTGTGACGACCTAAGCGAAGACAGTCATTACAAGACTCCGAGTTTTTTGGCAGGCAATGCCATCGAGGTGCTTCAGAAAGACGGTAATTACACTGCCTTTCTGAAAGGAATTGAACTTACCGGCTACACTGATGTGGTCGATAGCCAGATTTTGACGGTTCTTGCACCTACCGATGAGGCTTTTGCTGCATTCCTTAAAGAACAGGGATACAACAGCATCGAAGATATGTATGCTGCTGATCCAGAGTTTACCACTCAGGTCATTACCTACCATCTGCTGTATTATGCAATGGACTGGAGCAAGATGACCAACTTCCGTCCTTTGGAGGGCGATGGCGCTACCGAAAGCCAGCGTGCCGACAAGGCCGGCATGTACAACAGGTTCCGCACCCGTTGTGCAGTCGATGAGACCCAGGAGTTTGACAGCGACCCGGCCGTCAACGATTACGTGACCGTCATTCATCGCGAACGTTATGTCACAGTATTCAGCGAGACTCTCTTCAGGACCTTGGGCATTGATGCTGCTTCCAACTATAACTATTTCTTCCCCGATACGAAGTGGAATCCGAATGGGTTGGCCGATGGCTTCAATATCATGAATGCAGCTGTGCTGGATTCTGCCGCCGTGGTGACCGACAATGGTTATCTGTATCACATCGACCATGTGCTCAATCCTGTAGGTACTATCTACGAGGAACTTGACAGTAATGGCAAGTACAGCAAATTCCTGAAACTCTTCGACGAGTATGCCGAGTACACGCAGGACGTCGATGAAACCAACAATCGTGGTTACAATGTCTATACCAAGAGTTTCGGCGACTTGCCGGCTATTGCATCCGAGTGGGCTTCTGACAACTATAGAAACTTTACGACCAATTCGTTTGTCAGCTACAATATTCTTGCTCCGTCGGATCAGGCCATGAACGATATGTTTACGAAATATTGGGAGCCGGGTTGCGGTTATACTTCTGTAGATAGTCTGAACCCTTTGATTCAGAACATCCTCGTCAACGAATGTGCTATTGCTCTTGACCTCACGGGCGAAGGCGAGAAGACCGATTATGCTTGTTATCCGGAGTTCTTGACCATGAAACGTGCATATTCGGAGTTCGGTACGGAGGTGACCAATAGTCCGTCGGAGTTTGACGATGCAGTGTTCTGCAACAACGGAATCCTCTACGGTTCTTCCAAGATGGAGGTTCCTGGAGTCTTCTCTTGTGTTGCCGGACCATCGTTCAAGGATGTGAAGTACCTGCCTTATCTGTATGTCTTGAATGGTTCGGGACAGTTGTTGAACCTCGCCGGCAATCAGGCTGAGTTTGTGGCTCTTGTTCCTGATACTGCCCAGTTTGCCAACAATGACCCTTCAGGCCGACTCTATTACGACCGTGTGAACAATACCTACGAACTCCAGATTTGGAGCGACGAATCGGCCGACTACGTCTCTATGGGACGCAGTTATATGGAGAATGTTGCCACCATGCACACTTCGACCAATGCCACCGAACTGAAGACGGAGGGCACGCAGGTCATCGAAACCAATGCCGCCTTCAACTACTGGTTTGTCAAAGACGGCAAGATTACGACAAACTACCTCTTCAACCAGCAGCTCAACCCGACCTATAAGGATGAGATTTGGTATGGTTTCCACGAGATTACCAATGCAGGCGAAAAGTGGAGCAATGGTCGTGCCTATTCCTACGACTATCCTGGCATCTACACTACCGCCGACGGCATGAGCCTGGAGTCGGAGTTGTGTACAAACAATGACTACAACTATCCCTACTATTGCTTTGCCCAGTTGTTGCGCTTGTCGGGACTGGCCAATAGCGGCCTCTTCTCAGGCATGTTGACGCTCGACCCCGAGTCGCCGCGCTTCATTGCCTTGGTTCCGACCAACGAAGTCTTGAAAGACGCCATAGAGAAAAACTTGATTCCCGGTTGCGATACTTTGCATGTCACCGACAACTTCTCCATCTATATGAACAACAAGACGGGCAAGCAGGTCAATGCCAAGTTGACAGATGCCAACAAGCAGCTCCTGTCCAAGTATCTGTTGTGCTACTTTATCACGGCTGACCGCAATGGCTTTACCGCTTATCCTTATGTTGGTTCGACGTGTAAGGGCGTCTTCGAGACGGGCGGTACTTTCAATGTGGAGATTCTCGACAATGGTTCGGCTATCTCTGTTCGTGCAACCGGCGACGGTGTCGAGGGAACGGAGGTGTCTCTTGAGAGCAAATATGGATATCTACCATTCGCTTATAGTGATGGCGCTTTCCAATTATTGAATGGTATACTTAAATAATGAGGCGCCTTATGAAAATGATGAAATATTTCTTGACAGCAATCTGTGGTCTTTTGGCAACTGTAGCCATGGCGCAGAATAGGACTTTGACGGGTACAGTCATTGAAGGGGGAGGATTGAACGAACCTCTTTTCGGTGCCAATGTGACCATCGTCAATGCACAAAACCGTACCTTGACAGGTGCGACGACCGACCTTGACGGTAACTTCGTCATTACCAACGTGCCTGATGGCAAGAACTTGCGTATTCAGGTGTCGTTTATCGGTCTGAAGATGCAGACGCTCAACTATACCGGTCAGCGGAGCATCACCGTTACTCTCGAGAGCGACTCGAAGATGCTGAGTGATGTCGAGGTCGTAACCAAGGCTGTTAGCCGTTCTGAGTTGGGTATTACTGACTTGCAGCAGACTTCTTCTACACAGAAGGTGCAGATGTCTGAGATTACCGATGTAGCTCCTGTAGCCTCTATCGAAGAAGCCCTTCAGGGTCAGATGGCAGGTGTGGATATCGTGTTGGGCGGTGACCCTGGTTCCAAGTCCAGCATCCGTATCCGTGGTGTCTCCACGTTGTCTTCTTCGGCTGAGCCATTGGTTGTAGTCGACGGAATCCCGACGTCAGTCAGCTTCGGCGACGACTTCTCATTCAGCGATGCCAACGAGGACGACTTCGGTGCCCTCTTGAACATTTCGCCTGCCGATATCGAGAGTATCGAGGTTTTGAAGGATGCATCCGCCACTTCTATCTATGGTACTTCGGGTGCCAACGGTGTTTTGCTCATCAACACCAAGCAGGGCAAGACAGGTAAGACAACCTTCAACTTCCAGTCCAAGTACTCCTACAAGCAGGAACCTTCGACCATTCCGCTTCTGAACGGCAAGCAGTACATCTCCATGATTGAAGATGCCATCTGGAATGCTGCCAATGCAAAGGGTTTGGGCAACGCTGCCTCTGAGTTGGCACTGCTCTTCGATACCAAGGAGTTGCTGCGCGACAAGACCTATCGTTACTACAACGAGTATAATGTCAATACCGATTGGCTGGACGAAGTTCGCCAGAACGCCTGGCAGTGGGACAACTCGTTCTCTGTGTCCGGAGGCGGCAACAAGGCCACTTATCGTGTGAGCCTTGGTTATCTCGATGATATCGGCACTACCATCGGTACGGAGGCCAGACGTATCACGGCTAATGCACGTGTGACCTATAAGTTCTCTGACCAGTTCCGCGTGTACACCGATTTCTCTTACACCGACTACAACAAGGACGCCAATGCTGTGGACAATGTCCGTTCGCAGGCACAGAACATGATGCCTAACCAAAGTCCTTATCTGATTAATGACGACGGAACGCGTTCTGATTCATACTTCACGCCTAACAGCAACTTCCAGGGTAGCTACACGGGACTTGGCAAGGGCAACTGGAATCCAGTGGCCATGGCCAACGAAAGCTACAAGAACACGCGCGAGCGCAATGAGAAGATGACCATCAACTGGGAGTACAAAGTGCCCTTTAAGGACCATGCCCGCCAGTTGAAGTACGAAGGTTGGGTTTCGCTCAACATGAAGACCTCTGCTACCAAGCTGTTCGTTCCTCAGGAGGCTACGGGTGTGATACTCACCTCATCGCTTTCCAACTATAGCAGCGAATCGTCGAGCGACGCTATGAGCTTGCAGACGCAGAACAAGATTATGTACACGCAGACCTTGGCAGAAAAGCACTCTATCGTAGCTACTGCCTTGGTAAGAACGACGGCCAACAACTCGGCTTCCGCTTCGAGCAGCACTTATGGCAACGTGTCTCTCAACTTGTCCGATCCTATCGTCGGTTCGGTAGTAGGCAGTGCGGGCAGCGGTGATTCGCAGTCCAGAAAGGTACAGTTTACCGAGTTGGTCAACTATACGTACGACAATCGTTACGTTCTGAATGCAACTTTCACTCAGGAAGGCAACTCTTCAATGGGTAAGGAAAACCGCTTCGGTGTGTTCCCGGCCTTTGGTGCATCGTGGAATGTTGACCGTGAGCACTGGTTCGATGACGTGGACTGGATGACCATCGGCAAGGTACGTGCTTCATTGGGTTGGTCAGGTAATCCGCCTACGGGTGCATATAGCTACTTGGGCGCCTACAACACTTTGGGTACATACATGAACCTGAATGCCCTCTACCCGAGCCGTATTCAGTTGGACAAACTCAAGTGGGAGAGCACACGCGAGTGGGACTTGGGTCTTGATTTCCGCATCTTCGACCGCTTCGGCATGACATTCGACTACTATGACAAGTATACTTCAGACTGTCTGATGTCAAAGGTCAAAATTCCATCGACATCAGGTTACTCACAACTTGCATATCTGAACTCCGGTGAGGTTTCTAACAAGGGTTACGAGCTTCGCTTCGATTTCGATATCTTCCGCAACAAGATGTGGTACATCAAGGGTAGTGTCAACGGTTCGCGCAACATCAACAAGATTGAGAAGATACCGATCAACTACACTGAGGAGTCGTATACGTTCAACAACGGCAACTATGCCGTACGTATTGTCGAGGGTGACCCTGTCGGTTCTTTCTACGGATACCGCTACAAGGGCGTATACCAGAACACCGAAGACACCTATGCCATCGATGCTTCCGGCAACATCATGCGTGACTTCAACGGCGAGGTAGTTTCTATGCGCAATGGCAAGGAACGTGTTTATCCGGGCGATGCAAAGTACGAAGATATCAACCACGACGGTGTCATCAACGAGCAGGATATTGTCTACTTGGGCAACTCCAACCCGACATTCATCGGTGGTGGCAACTTCTCGGTAAAGTATGGCAATCCAAATGCCAAGGCTGGTGTCTTCACATTCTCGATGAACTGCAACTTCCGTATCGGACAGAAGGTCATCAATCAGGCTCGAATGAGTCTGGAGAGCATGTATGGCACTTCCAACCAAAGTACGGCTGTCCTCTCGCGTTGGCGTAAGGAAGGCGACGACACAGACATCCCGCGCGCTTTGTACGGTATGGGCTACAACTATTTGGGCTCTGACCGTTTCGTGGAGGATGCGTCCTATTGCCGAATCAAGACCCTCTCTTTGGCCTGGACGATGCCTAAGCGGATGACAAAGAATCTGCATATCAACAGTTTCCAGTTCTTCGTGACTGGTTATGACCTCTTTACGTTCACCAACTATTCCGGTCAGAACCCGGAGGTGTCGCTCCCATCCACATCTACGGCATTGGTCAAGGACTCTTCCAAGTCTCCTGTCACCAAGCGTTATGCATGCGGTATCAATCTAAGCTTCTGACACAACGAGCATAAACAATGACTATGAAAAAATATATATTACTGTATAGAAGTGTTGCTTTGGCACTGGTGTCAACCTTTGCGTTGACATCATGCAACGACTGGTTGACCCTGTTGCCAAAGAACGAGCAAGTCACAGACAAATACTGGAAGACAAAGGAAGATGTCGAGGCTGTAGTGACTTCTGGCTATTACTATATGCGTACTGAGGTTCCTCAGTTATTGCTCTTCGGCGAACTGCGAGCCAGTACACTATATAATATAGGTACTAGTGATGCAACCAAGATTCAGGACTTTGACATTCTGCCCTCCAATACCAATGTAAGTTATTCGGTATTGTATCAGATTATCAATATGGCCAACTCGGTAATCCACTATGCCGACGATGCTCAGGCAAACGATGCCACCTACTACGATGCGTTGAAGAACAGCCACATTTGCGAGGCACTCTTCCAGCGTGCTTATGCCTACAGCATCCTTGTCAAGAACTACAAGGAGGTGCCCCTCGTTACCCAGGCTTCTGTCACCGACAAGGCCGAGTTCCGTCTTCCCAAGAGTTCGGAGAGTGCTATCATTGCCCAGATTAAATCTGACATTGAAAAGGCATTGGCTACAGGTGCTGCCAAAGGCAACTACGAGGAGGAATGGCAGACTAAGGGCCGTGTCACCAAGTGGGCGCTCTATGCCCTGATGGCCGACATCTGCCTTTGGAACCATGAGTACGAGGAGTGTGTCAAGTATGCCAATATGATACTTGAGGCCAAAGACGCACTTCGCCCGGTGTTCATCTCCGATATGGCTAACTGGTTTGACATTTTCTATCCAGGCAATTCCAACGAGAGCATATTTGAACTCAATTGGGATTACGCTACTTATGGCGAGAAGAACAACTTTACCACACGTTTTGCGTTCGATAATGCCATTGGTACGTCTAATGGAAGTTACAACATCTCCGAGGCAACCAAGGAAAAGTTGATAGCTGAGACGGCCGATGTTTTGGCCAACAACCCAGAGCTGACACAAGACGGAAGAATAGGCCGTATGTATCTGGCTTCGTTCATCACCGGGTCTGCCTCTACGACCTACAACGACAAGGCCACTTACTTCTCGATGTGGAAATACCGTGGTTCTGACATTGTCAATCCAAGTACATTCCGCAATAATTCCAACTGGGACGCCAACTTCATCCTGTATCGTGTAGCTGACATCAAGTTGATGAAGGCAGAGGCATTGGTCATGATGGGACAAAGCTATTGGCGTGATGCTATCAAGGAAATCAACGACATCCGTCTCCGTGCCGGATTGAAGTCTCTCGTTGTGCTCAATACCGACGATGACCAGACACTCAATCCGAGTGAGAGCGACGAAATCGCTGCCTACGACCAGTTTACCTTGCTCAATGAGATTCTCGACCAACGTGAGATGGAGTTCCTCGGCGAGGCCAAGCGTTGGTATGATGTGCTTCGTTTCGCACGTTACGACAGCAATTTTGCTCCGGATGGCACAGTCGAGGATGACTCCGAAGAGGAATATGAGTCATTCAAGACCCAAGGCTTCGGTGCAGATGAGTTCAAATACAAGGAGTCTGCAATCGAAATGATTATCGCTGCCAATACGACAACTAATGGCAATCAGATTCGTTCGATTCTCCAGAATTCGTGGGCTTGGTACATCCCGCTTCCGCAGGCTGATGTCGAGACCAACAAAAATTTGATTCAGAATCCTTATTACAACTAAACGAAATATGAAACGGAATAGAATATATTACTTGGTCGTGTCGTCCCTGTTGTTGCTTCTGCCCATGTTTATGGGTAGCTGCGACAAGGACTTGTTCAAGCTTGAGGACGACAGCAAGGGTTCATACAAACCGTCTGACGGCGATCCTATCGCTACGACGCTGAAGAACAGCGGAGAATTCAGCGAGTGGGTCGGTATAATGGAGTATACCGAGACGTTCCCAATCCTCAATTCCCTTTACGATGGTTCCGGTACAGGCAACAAATACACTTTGTTTGTGCCTACCGACGAGGCGCTCCAGCGTTTCTATACGGAAAAGGGAGTGTCCGGTTACGAAGAGTTGGGCAAGGAATATGCCACAGCTTTGGTCAAGAGCCTCGTGACGGAGACCGACTCCATCAAGTTGCAGGAGAAGTTTACGGCTACAGTCGACTACTACAGCTGTCGGTCAAAACAGAATACCGCATTGTCGTTTACCGTTAATCCCGGTGCAGACGGCGGTTTCCTGCTGAATGATACGGTGGTTGTCTCCTACGACCACGCTGTATGCTCCAACGGATTCTACTATACGATACAGAGTGTTCCGCAGCCGCTGGTCGAGTCTGTTTATGATCGTGTAAACGACGGCAAGTCGACGATTATGACCGAGGCACTGAAGGCCACGGGCTATGATGCTATCCTCGAGAAGGTGTCGGATACGACCAAGGTGCTTGGTTCTGTCAAGATTGTAAACTACAAGTACACCTTCCTCAACGTAACGGACGAGGCTTTCGGCAAGAGCGGAATCAACTCGTTGGCTGACTTGAAGAACTCCTTGCTTAACAAGGCTGTGGATGCATCTGTAGGAGTGGACTCTTTGCTCAAACAGTATGTCGAGTACCATTTGTTCAAGTCCGACTACAGCCTTTCCGAACTGTCGGAGATGCTGACGCCCAGTGACACGATGCGTATCTTGAATCCTGTTTCCACCGGTCAGATACTGATGGTGTACAAGCATGTCGTCGACTCGTTTATGACCGAGGCCGATACGCTCAGGGCCATTGGCTACGCTTCATTCAATGATGCCGACACCAGCTATGTCAAGCCCGAAGCCGTTTGCGACTATTCATATTATGAGAAACCCAATCGGACCGTTACGGCAACGATAGCCGAGACCGCCAATATTTTGGCACTCAACGGCTATGTACACAACCTGAGCAATTGGATGCCGGTTTATGAACCGCAACCGTCGACTGTAGTATGGGACTTGGCCGACTACACGGAGGTCCGCAATGTTTGCCAGCATCCGACCGCAGTGCAGACGAGTGAGACCAAGGTGCGTCTGGACAATCTGGATTGCTACGAGGTCGAAGTCGGGCAGAATGGTTCCAGCAATGGCAATTACTACAACCTCTGCTACGTAACGTGCAAGAGCAACTTGAAAAACTGCGTCAACTATGACCGTGTGGTTTTCAATGTGGGCTACCAGGGCAGTGTAGCTATGAAGACCCCGACCATGGTCAAGGGTAAATACAAAGTGTCGATTTCGATGGCCTACTTGACAGACCAGAAGTTCATTAGAACATCAGACGGATGCAAGGGCGGATTGCTTAAGATTACTGTCGATGGCGAGAACCAAATCCTTTCGGCACCTTACACCTCTATTACCAAGTCGTTGGCCGGAGTATACGAGACGACCTTGTACGACGAACTCGAATTCACCGAGACCGGTTCTCATGTGTTCAAGTTTGTGGTCATGGATCCCGCTGCCTCCACCAATTCAAAGTTCTATTTGCAATTCGATGCAATAACATTCACACCAATCGAGTAATATGAAGAAGCTGCTTTATATGTGCATAGCACTGGCTTTGACAGCCGGGTGCAACAACCTTGATGACGACGATTACTTCAAGTCCTCGGAGGTTCGTAATACCAATGCCGAGGTGAATTCGACCTCTCAGACTGTAGCCGAATACATACAGGGGCGTTCTGATTTGTCAAAAATGTCTGCTCTCTTCCAGTCGCAAGGCATATACGATGAGATGAAGACTTCTGGCGAACTCCATACGGTGCTGGTCGTTACCGACGATAACTATGCGGAGCCGGAGGCTGAAGAGGCCGAGAAGTCTGCCCGAAGCCATGTGACCAACATCAGTGTAGCCCCGTCGAAACTCAACGACGGAGACCGTCTCCTCATGTGGCATAACAAGTACGTGACTGTAGGCTTGGACGAACAGGCTAAAGTCGGCAATCTGATTGGCCACATCCTGTTCAACAGTTCCTCACTCAAGGAGGTTGTCAAGGGTAAGGACGGTTACATCTACGTCATCAGCGACATGATTGTGACCCCAACCTCTCTGCAGGATTACATCAATGCTTTGGACGACAGCAAGTATGGCAAGTTCAAGCAGATGGTTACGGCTTCCGGCGGACAGGAGTTTGACAAGACCAACTCCAAGATAATCGGTGTAGACCCTTACGGCAACACCATTTACGACACCGTTTGGATTTACACCAACGAGTTCTTCGATGCCAAGAACTTCGACCTCTCGAGCGAGGCGCTCAATGCCACTATGCTGGTCTTCAGCGATGAGGTTATTGACAAGGCAATGACTGAGGCCAAGGATAAACTTCATGCTTGGGGTTATGACCACAAGACCGAGTTGTTACGCAACGGATCTTTGGACTCCGTCTATGTAGGTTATTCTTCGTACGAAGACTTGGAGGATTGGATTCTTCAGGTAGCTTTCTTCCGTCAGCGGTACACTGCTGAAGAGTTGACAGCCGACATGGATGCCGAGGATCAGACAGTCAACGATATTACATCCATCTATAGCCGCAAGTGGCGTACGTCTAAGCAGAAGCTTGACTTGGACAATCCTGTAGAATTGTCTAACGGCATTGCCTACGAGGTCAAGGAGTTCCACATTCCCAACAACCGCCTTATCTACCGTCTGCACGAGCCGTTTAGCTATTACAGTCAGTGCTCGGCCGAGGAGAAAGCTGAGTACTTCAAGATGACCAATCTCGGTTCTGTCAATGTCAAGAGCACAGTTAGCGAATGGACTCCTTTGGCTGGTGTCTGGCCGGCGCATGGCAACACAAGTTTGACTTGCAAGCTCGAAGATACGTCCAATCCGAATTACGGTATGGATTTTACACCGCTTTACAGCCGTTCGAACGGTGAGGGAGGTGTTGAAGTAGGCCCGATGTTGGTCCCGCCCGGAGAGTATAAGTTCCGTATGGGCTTCGCGGCGAATATGGCCATGACTATGACCGTGCAGGTCGGTGTCTACCATACGGCAGATGAGATTGACTGGTTCTTTACATCCGAGTCGATTGCCTTGGCCAGTGTTGGTACGGCCTTTCATTATGATCGTGGTGCCATGGCCAGCACGCCCAGACTGCCCGAATATTACGACCCCAACGATAGCCGCAATACGGCCGGTTCGAAGAATGGTTACTACTGGACAGATGGCGGTACGATAACCGACAAATTGGTCGTTCCGGACCTGGAGAACGGCAATGCAGAGCGTCTCGTGTTCCGCATGACGGCAACTGATGGTTCTGCTTCTACGGGTACGCTGACATTCAACCACTGGTGTCTCCGTCCGACGGACAACAACTATTGATGCCGCGTGATTGACAAGTCTTATGATTGATAACTGAAGAAAAGATATGAATACACTCAAATATATATTGCCAATAGCCTTGAGCGCAGCCGGTGTGGTGGGGTACGCTCAGGAAACGTCGATGGCGAGTGTCACGGACCAGCAGACGTTCGATGTGAGCGGTGTCATCCTTGACGACAACCGGCAACCTGTAGCCGACGCTATCCTCACCTCGCCAGGTCACAAGATTGTGCGGACTGATGCTGACGGTAAGTTTACTTGCACGTCTATGTCCAAGTGGGCTGTCGTCCATGTACAGGCTCAAGGCTTTTTTAACAAGGAGTTCTATGTCAAGTCGTCGCAGGCTGACTTGACCGTTTACTTGATACCTGATGACCGTAGGGAGTACAACCAGACGGTGATTAACGGCATTTCAGACAATGATGAAGGCGTTGAGAGCACCTTCGGCTTGCAGAATGCTGCACGCAAGGATTTCTCGTTGGGAGCAGTGACACTCGACAAGGCTTTAGCTTCCAAGTTTACGGGCTTGCAGACCATCAGCAAGGGCGGTATGACGGGCGAAGGTTCCAACCTGACAGTGCGCGGTGTGCGCAGTCTCTTGGCCGAGACCACTCCGCTCGTAGTCATCAACGGCGTGCCGTATATGCCCGACCAGAACGAGAGCCAGTTGCTCGGCGGCTATAGCCGCAGCATCTTCCAGACCATCAACCCCCAGGATATCGCCAATGTCACACTCTTGACCGGAGCAGAGGCATCGCAGTGGGGTTCGATGGGCGGCAATGGCGTGCTCCTCGTCGAGACTACGACGCCAAAGTCCGACAACCTTGACACACGTGTGACCTTCAGCGGTTCGTTTGGCGTCAACTGGCTCGATCAGCGTCTGCCTTTGATGAATGCCTCTGAGTACAAAGGCTACCTCAGCGATATCGCCATGGACTATTATGACAACGATATGGGCGAGTTCTTCTCTGACTTCGGCTTCATGTCGTCGCCCACAGCCAACATGGCACACCTCTATGCCTACGACACCAATTGGCAGGACAAAATCTACTCCAACTCGATGACCAACGACTATCTGTTCAGAGTCGAGGGTGGCGATGCTATTGCCAAGTACAACATGTCGTTGGGCTATACAGGCGACCAGGGCGTGCTTAAAGACACCAAGAGCGACCGCTTCCAGGCACAGATCAATGCCAACGTCTTGGTTACCAAGAAGTGGGAAATCAATGCCAATATCAATTTGGCTTATCTCAACGGCAAGTACCAGGAGCAGGGCTATAAGATGGAGACCAATCCGTTGCTTGCCGCCTATCGCAGGGCTCCGATTCTTTCGCCTTACCAGAACAGTACCATACCTGACGAAAACGGAGTCTACGCTTTGCTGTCTGACTACTCAAGCTACTATATGGGCTCGATTACCAACACAGACTTTATTGTGTCCAACCCCGTGTCCATTATCAATTCGGCCGACGGTTCGATCCGTCAGTACGACATGAACAGCCGTCTGCAACTTGTTTACCGTCCTATGGTCGACTTGTCGTTCCAGGCAACCGTGGGTCTCTATACCAACTATGACAAGGAAAAACTCTTCGTGCCAGGCATCGACAACAAGGACATTGTGCCGCGTTTCGACAACTACGGCGAGAGTGACAATACTGTTCAGGTAGGTCAGGGCAATGTGCTCAACCTCTACTACGGATTGAGTGGACAGTATCGGCACACTTGGTCGAAGGTGCATCAGTTGTCGGCCAAAGCAGGTGTGCAGATTACGCACAACCAGTCGGAGTATGATATGGCCACAGGCCGCAACACAGCCAACGACTACTATCAGACCATGGGCGACGTGCAGTCGATCGGCCGTTACTTCAATGGCTACAACAACGAGTGGAACTGGCTCAACGCCTATGCCAATGCCACCTATCAGTATGCCAACTATGCAAGAGTGGGCGTGAGCGTGGCTGCTGACGGAGCTTCGTCTGTCGGTTCAGACTCAGACCGCATGTCTGTTTATCCGGGTGTCAATGCAGCCCTTATGTTGGCCAACTACAACTTCTTGAGCGGACAGCGCGATTGGCTCGACCGTTTGGACGTATATGCTGACTACAGCGTGACCGGCAATAGTCGCTTCTCGTCCAAGTATGGTCAGTACTACTACACCTCGCAGCCTTATCAGACCATCGCAGGTATCGTGCGTGCCAATGTGCCTAACACGAACCTCGTGCCTGAGAAAGACCAGACCATACAGGCAGGCATCGACCTGTCCTTTATGCAGAACCGCTTCTCCGTCAAGGGCGGATACTACAGCACCAAGGCAGAAGACGTGCTGATGCTGGGCAAGAACTCATCGGTACTTGGCACATCGCCTTATTATTGCAATGACGGCGAACTGCAGACCAAGGGCTTTGAGGGCAGCATCAACATCATCCCGTTCCAGAACAAGGACTGGCGTTGGACTGTGGCTGCCAATATCACTACCATTGCCAATGAGACCAAGAGTCTCGGCCGTCTTAACGAGTACCTTACCACGCTCTCTGACGATGCCGAAATCATCACACGTGTAGGCGAAGCCCCGTATAGCTTCTATGGCTATCAGACCAAGGGTGTTTACAGCACTTCGGCCGATGCACAGAATGCAGGACTCACCAACCGCAACGGCATTGCTTACCAGGCCGGTGACGTCGCTTTTGTCGACCAAAACAATGACGGCATCATCAACGACGAGGACAAGGTAGTGCTCGGTTCGGCCACGCCTGACTTCTATGGTTCTATCTTCACAAGTCTGGAGTACAAGGGCTTCGCCCTCGACCTCACCTTTGCCTATAGCAAGGGCAACGAGGCTTACAATGCCGTACGTCGCATCACCGAATCGTCGTCTGACTTTGCCAACCAGTCGAAGAGCGTCATCCGCCGTTGGCAGAACGAAGGCGACGTAACCAATATGCCTCGCGCCAACTATGGCGACAAGGTCGGCAACGGTGTCTTGAGCGACCGTTTTGTCGAGGATGCCTCTTACCTCAAGTTGCGCGACGTGACCTTGTCGTACAGCTGGAACAAGAAGATATGGGGCTTCCTGCAGAGCGGCACTGTCTATGTGAGCGGTCAGAACCTGCTTTGCTTCACCGACTATCTCGGCATGGATCCCGAACTTGCATACAGCAATTCGGCCACGATGCTGGGTGTGGACTATGGCAAGGTATCTGCACCTAAGAGCGTCAAGATTGGCGTAAATCTGCATTTCTAATTAGCAACTACTTAGTACAACATTATGAAGAAATATATGTTCGGTATGATGAAGAAATATATATTGGGTGCCGCACTGCTCTGCGTGACCTTTGCTTCGTGCGATGACTTCTTCGAGCCGGAGACCTCCGATGCTCTGTCGGGCGATGACTACATGTCGTCGCTGACAGAGATGACGACTGGCTATCTTGGCATCTTGACCAAGATGCAGGCCATCGGCGACAAGGAAATCTATCTGACCGATACGCGTGGCGAACTGCTCGAACCGACAGAACAGTCTATTGCAGAACTCATTGCGCTCTACAACTATGACGACGACCTCACGGGCAACAGCTATGCAGACCCTGCCGGCTACTATGACCTGGTCATTGCCTGCAACGACTACATTGCCAAGATGCAGGCCTTCCACAAGGAACATCCCGAGCTGATAGCCGAAACCGACTACTTCTGCGGACTTATGGCCAGCGCCTATCGTGTCAAGGCATGGACATATCTGACCCTTGGCGAAATCTACGGTCAGGCCTTGTGGTTCGACGACCCGATTACGTCTATCAAGGATGTCAATGATAAGTCCATCTTCACCCTAATGCCGATGGAGACGCTTGTAAACCAGTGTATCAACCTACTCGAGCAGCCCATCGTCAGCAACGACACCACATTCAGTGCGTCAGAAGACTTTTCGTGGATTGCTTGGGTAGATCCGGAGCATGTTTCCAGTATCGCCTCGTCCGAGTATCGCTTCTGGGACCAGATGACCCCGCCTTACGAAGCCCTCATAAGCAAGCTCAAGATTTGGTCTGCTGCCTATAAGGAGCGTAGGGGCGAAGACGCAACCAGCGACTACCAGTTCGTTGCCGACCAGATTCTTGACTTGATCAACAAGCAGTGGTCTGGCTACACGAAAGGCTCCTATACCTGGGGCGGAAGTGCAACCTATTGGAAGCGTGGCGACCGTACGCCCGGCTCTGTGCTCAACCGTATGTACGACTACCGTACCCCCAATCAGGAGGAGACCGTCGGTGCCATCCTTTACGATTACACCAAAAACCAGTGCAATAAACTGCTTTATCACTTCTCTGACGAGTATCCGAATGCATACCTTCTCGCGCCCAATGACTCGGCACGTCTCCGCTTCCAGGATACCTCGTTCACGCCGTTGGGTACGGGCACTATCGACCAGCGCATCAACAATGTAGCCAAGCAGCACAACGACCGTTGGTATATAGCCCGTTTCCGCCCAGTGGGCTCTACCTACCGCACCAATGCCTATCAGGACGATGTGCATATCTACACTTTCCGTATCGGTGAGCTCTATCTCTGGCTCTCAGAAGCTCTCAACCACCTTGGTCGTTACGAGGCTCTCGACAAGGTCATCAACGGTGGATTCAACTCCACATGGCGTGACAATATCATAGCCAATATGGAGGCCAATGACAGCACCAATGTGACCGAAGCCCAGTGGAAAGAGTGGAAAGGCTTCACTTCCAATTGGGTCGTATCTGGTACGGGCAAGACCTACACGGGCTTCCGTGGCTGCTTGTCCCTGGGTGCGATAGACATTTGGGACGAGACCGAACACACCGCTGCCGAGGCACGTCAGCACAACGACTCTCTGCTCTGCCAGGAGTGGGTGCTCGAATGTGCTTGCGAGGGCAAGGCCTATCCGAACATGAACCGCTTTGCCGAGCATTACAAAGCGCCCGAGTGGATTTCCAATATTGTCGGTCTCAAGTATCGCGAGAGCGGTAAGGAGAGCGAAATCAAGGCCAAGATTGAAGGCGTTTCCTCGCAGACCGGTTTACCCGGTTATTGGGTGCCTTGGAGTCTGAATTGACGTGATACATTCCATTGCGCAATATCCTATGTGCAGCGTTCAATTTTGAAGCATACTACACGATATCTTTTACAATACCAACAAACAAAACTCTCATGAAAAAACTTTTAGTTTTAGCTATGGCAGCGGTGACCATGCTCACCGCAGTGAATGCCCAGCCCAAGAAGTTCTGGGACTTTAGCGCCGGATTTAGCGATGCTGATCGTGCGAATCTGGATGCAGATACAAAAAACTGGAACAAGAACAATGTTTCAACAGAAGGAGTTACTTCCTACTGGAATGACCTCACCAAACTGTCCGGTGAATTGAAGGCCAATGGTGTCGTATTGGAGTACACTAAGGGTTTGTCTTTCAGCACAAGTGGAATGAAAGGCAGCAACAACTTCAAATACGGCCCCGCCGCACTCCGTATGAACCGTAATAAAATGGTTGTGAACTTGCCGAAGTTGGCTAATGGTCAGACGGTGACTGTAGTGGCACGTTCTGCCAATAGTAGTGCCAATGATCGCGGCTTTAGAGGCAACTCCAATATGGAGTATATCTCCGGTCCGGATAATGGTATCATACCTGGTAGTGCCGGCAACTGCACACTCGTTTGGCAGGTCAAGACGGAATCGACCGATTCAGTAGCTATAGCCCTTACTCAGATTACGGGTGGTTGCGACATTGTCAGCATTATGATTGACAACGGCGACGAGCCGGAGATTGAGACTGCTCCCAATGTAGCATGGCTTTACAGCGGCTATGTTGAAGATGATCCGATCTATTCGTATGCCGGACTTGACGCACAGAATACGCTTATCCCCATTAGTGAGACGTCTATTCTCGCCGGAGAGGTTACCACCGACAGCCTCGAGACCTTCGATGTCGTAGTGCTCTCAGAGTCAATCGGCATATCACTCGACAATGCCTTTGACGAAGAGAAGAAGTTGCTTGTCAACGAACTCAACCGTGTGCCTATCCTCAGTTTCTATCCGACCACAGCTCTCGGCTATACACTCGTCGACCCGAAGACGGCCGTGATTGACGTGCCCGAAGATTTGGCTGAAGAGGACCTCTTCGCCGAGATGGGAGACTTTGAGGAGTCAGCACAGGAAGGCTGCCTCTCACAGACCCTGTTCACTAATGTTGCCGACGACAATATGATGCTTGGCTACACCATAGCAGAGACATCCGACTTCGCAGGCGACAAGGTGCTGGCTACTGCCGGTGGCAACAATGCCATCCACATTCATGGTAAGAAGAACAGCTACATGCTGATTCCTATGGCCGGAGCACACATCGTAGCCGATGGTGACCTCAACCTCACAGAAGCTGGCACCACGTTGCTTAACAACGCTATCAAAGTCCTCAAGAACACCAAGGGCACTGTGCTGACAGCTAACAAGCCCAGCGTTTCGTACATCTACGAGAACGGCACAACCTATGCCATCCTCAAGTCGTCCGTGCCTGATTCCAAGATTTACTATACTCTCGACGATTCAGATCCTACTACCGACAGCCAGCGCTACACCGATACGCTTGTCTTTACAGAATCAAAAATCATCAAGGCTTTGGTTGCTGCTCCTGCTTATAACAATTCGGCCGTTTTGCGTGACAGCATCGTTATCAAGACAGTTTTGGCAGCACCGAAAGTGAGCACGGAGTATGGTGACGGCCAGACCTTCATCACCTTGTCTGCACAGGAGGGTGTTGGTGCCTACTATTCATTCAATGGCCAGACCGAAACATCCAAAACCACTTTGTTTGACGCTGCCAACACACTCGCCATCACAGAGCCTGCTACCATCTATGCATTCGCTGCTGGCGACAACTATATCAACTCCGAGATGGTTGAAGTCGAGATTCCTGTATATGGTATCTATGCTGCCAAGGATACATTGGCTCACTTTACCTGCGGAAGTACCGATTGGTATGACAATGCTTTGGTAACCGCCAACGGAAGTACCTTGACTTTTGCTGAGAGCATTGATGCCGGTGTTTCTTCCTTCTCGAGCAATGCCTGCTATTATGGCGGTAAGAGTACCTGGACCTATTACAGCACGACTGAGTACGACTCTACGGCTGTAGTAAAGGCCAGCGATGGTTCGGATTCGACCGTCTACTACTGGAAGATGGACCCCAACTCGCTGCGTATGGTTACCTCTACGACCGACACACTATGGGCTATCAAGTCCAACTGCCAGGTCATCACGGGTGAAATCAAACTCTCCAATCTCGCTTATGTCAAGGCTCAAGGTGCATCTAACGGTCGCTATATCGATAGTGCCGTCGACGCTATTGGCGACGTGGCTACTACCGGAGCGCTGACTATGGGCTCCAAGGGTACGATGTTTAATGCCCGTATCGAGTCGACCGTAGCCTTTGCCGCTCCGTTCAACCTCGTGGTTTACACCAGCCAGGGCGCAGGCGACAACAAGCAGCCCAGTGTTGTGGCAGAAGTTTCAGCTGATGGCGAGAACTGGACCGAGATTGGCGATATTGCCTTCTCACTGACCCAGCGTCACACCAAGAAGACCTGTCTGCACTACGCAGAGGCTGGTAATGTATATGTACGCGTACGCCATACAGGTGGTACGGAGAAAGCACAGATATGCGACATCTACGTCATCTCGACCGAAAGCGAAAAGACCGGCATCGAGAACGTAGTTGCTGAACCTGCTGTAGCAAGCGAACAGATTTTCACCCTCACGGGAGAGAAGGTCAACGCTATGCAGGCTGGTCAAATCTACATCAAGGGCGGCAAGCTCGTTATGATGAAGTAAGACATATTCTCTTTACTGTAATACACAAAGGGCAGACTCGACTGAGTCTGCCCTTTGTGCGTATAATAGCCTTTGTGTAAACTGTGGTTGGCAAATATTGAGGTAAAAATTAAGCCTTGCCGTATGGAGTTTGAAATATCAAGGAAAAATACCTATCTTTGCGCAAACTTATAACCAAACAAAACACCAGTTTTACGGTAGAAAACAATACAAGTTTTACATAAAACCCAAATTTCACTACAAAACTCTTTACTACATGAAAAAAACTGTACTTCTTACCGCACTCGTGGCTGGCATGTTTTTGCAAGCCAATGCAGAGGTGCGCAAGTGGAATTTCACGAACTGGAGTTCCACAACCAAAGAGAATGTCATTGCCGATGCCAACTGGTCCAATGACGAAAAAGGAGACGGTAGTACCAATGTTGTGCCCGATTATGGTTGTGCTTGGAACAAGGCCGCATCATTAGCCGTCGGCTGTAGTGCCGACAGTACACTGTTGGCCAACGGACAGGTAATCACCGAACTTGTCGGACTCAAATTCTCTGTATTTGCTTCCGGCTATGTGGCTTTTGGCTTTGACTATCAGACCACTACCGACAACAACAAGTGGGGACCATACAACGGACCGCAGTACTTTTGGTTTGCCAACAAAAAGTTGCGTGTCATTATCCCGGCTGTCAAGCCCGGTTCGACCATCACGATGGGCGTAGAGTCGCACAAGCCGTCTGATACACGAGGTGTCGACCTCTATATCGGTTCGGAAAAACTTGCCTGGACATCCGGACAGACCACCTATCCCTCCACCTACGATACTTACACTTGGGAAGTGTCTGCCGATTTGGCTGATGACGTCGACATTACCATTACGCCCAGCAACGGTTGCCACGTTTATTACATCGAGGTTGATGACCATAAGAGCACAGACTTGGCTTCGACCAAAGTCGGCTACATCTATCAGGGCAACATCGACGACGATGTCATCTACAACAATGTCGTTATGAACTTTGCCTCTACAGCCATCGATGCAGCCAACACCGAAATCAGCCAGGACTCCCTGTTTGGCTTCGATATGCTCGTCTATGCTGCCAGCCTTACCCCTGACAACGAGTTTGCTAAAGGTCTTGTAGCTTACGACAACATGGTGCCTGTGCTCAACTTGAGCGCTTCACTCTACGAGGCATGGGGTTGGGGCACTGTTGCCACGGCAGAGCCTGCCGAACTTACCATTCCTAACGAGGACGACTACGAGCTTTCGCTCCTTGCCGACATCTCGTCGGTCGAAGAGGGTAAGGTCACGGTCAATGAGTCTGGTGAGGTAAAGACATTTACAGCAACAGAGGGTTCGTTTGTCGCTGGCGATGCTGTGCTTGCCACCGACGGTGCCGGACAGTCCATCCACTACCACGGTGCCGACCGCAATATGTATATGCTGATACCTTGCTCTGTGGACGGCATTTCCGAAGATGGTATGACCCTGCTCAACAACGCCATCCCTTACGTCAGTGCCACCAAGAAGAAAGCCACTGCTGCTGCTTCTCCTGTCATCTCGCAGGCTGCTGCTGATGGACAGACTACAGTCACCATCAATTGCGCTACAACGGCTTCGAACGTTTACTACAAGATTGGCGATGGCTCGTATGTTGCTTATTCAGAGCCTTTCACCGTCACGACCGACAGCACTGTCGTTGCAGCCTATGCTACGGCACATGGTTACTTCGTGTCGGATACCGTTCAGAGTAGCATCTCCGTTATGCAGAAGGCCGCTGCACCCAAGGTGTCGGTAGCCTATGCTGAGGGTTATTCGACCATCACGATGTCGACTTCCGTAGGCACTGTTTACTACAGCTTTGACGGTATAGAGACGTCTGCCAATGCTGCTGTCTACACAGACCCCATCGAGCTTACCGAGCCTGCTACGCTTACCGCCTTTGTGGCCGGTGACGGCATCCTGCAGTCTGATGCAGCTGTGCTCGACATCATGGTCAGCGGCATCCCGGCAGTCAAAGACACCGTGGCTCACTTCACGGCCAACGAAGAGGAATGGTTCACCAACGCTATCATGATTGATGCTAATGGTGACACCATTGCCACACCGACCTCCAACTGGAAAAACTCTGCCGCCTACTACTTCGGCAAGTCGGCTTGGTCTTACATGAGCACGACCGAGTACGACTCAACGGCAGTCGTACTGGGCAGTGACGGCTCAGATTCGACCATCTACTACTGGAAGAAAGACCCTGCCACCGTGAAGTACGTCTACTCCGGTATCGACAAGCAGTGGCGTCTCCGCACACAGGGTCAGGTGCTGACTGGCGAGACCACCGTCGCTCCTTTGTTTGCCATCAGCGCCGACGCTTCTGTGGCAGGCTATTATGCCGTTACCGCTTTCGACCTTATAGGCGAGCCCAGCAAGGGTAAGTTGACCTTTGGCGGAAAGGCATCGGGTGAGTCGTTCTCGGCCAGCATCGAATCGATGGTCAAGTTCAAGGCTCCGTTCGACGTAGTGACGTATGTTACCAATGGCAATAGCGGTTCAGCGGGCATCCTTGAGGTGCAGACCTCTGCCGACGGAGAAACGTGGGCAACACTCGACACCGTCAACATTCCAACCATCCAGCGCCGTTACGCCAAGACCCGTCTGCACTATAGCGAGGCTGGTGAGGTGTACGTTCGTCTGGCTCAGGTAGGCGGCGGTACGAAGGCTCAGGTCTACGATGTCTATGTCATCACCACCGAGGGTACGACCGGTATCGAGAACGTGTATGGCGATGATGCTGCCGTCGCTGGCAGCGAGCGCATCTACGACATGATGGGCCGTCAGGTCAATGCTATGACACCTGGCCGTATCTACCTCAAGGGCGGCAAGTGTGTGCTCGTCCGTTAAGACAAGACATAATGCCTATAATATTATAATACAAGACTGGATTCCACGCCGGAGTCCGGTCTTGTTTCTTCACAATATGCAAGATACCTATTCCTACGATATGCACGGCACGCTGATGTCGTCCGTGCAGATGCATGATTTGGCTCAGAAACTGGAGGCTTCGGGTTGCGGATTCCTGTTGCTGCAATTGCAGGAAGGCGAGTGTGAAATCAGTCCTGCCGAACTGCTGCGCATGCAGGATGTGCTAAGAGACTCCGGAGCATCGATGGTTTATGCCGACTACCGGACTATGACTCCGTCTCCGACCGTCTGCGAGTGTATAGACTATCAGTACGGGTCGCTGCGTGACGACTTCGACTTCGGTCCGCTTGTGCTGCTGCGCAGTGATAAGGTCATTGAGGCCGATGGTTTCGTGCACGGCGAGTGGGCAGACGAAGAAGATGCGATGAGCTATAAGGCCGACTTGCATTATGCGGCATGGTATCAGATGCGTCTGATACTTTCGCTTGGCGCTTTGCCGCTGCACCTCAATGAGGTGTGCTACACCTTCCGGCCCAAGGCAGCCGACAGCGCATCGCAGTTTGACTATGTGGATCCCCGCAACCGTGCGGTTCAGGTGGAGTATGAGGCCGTGGTGACGCAGCATCTGCGGGACCTCGACGCTTTGATTGACAGCCGCAGCCTTCGCTCTGCCTCAGATTCAGACGAAGTCAAAGGGGCTTTCCCGGACAGCGATGGAGCCGACGCGCCCGTGCTGGCTTCAGTTGTTATCCCCGTCTACAACCGTGAGCGGACGATACGCGATGCCATCCGTTCGGCGCTCTCGCAGCAGACCGACTTTGCCTTCAATGTCATCGTGGTCGACAACCACAGCACCGACGGCACGACCGAGGCCATACTCGAGATGCAGCGTGAGGACCCGCGCGTCGCGCTGATAATACCTGGTTCCACGACCTTGCTGATAGGCGGTTGCTGGAACGAAGCCGTTGCCAGTCCACTATGTGGCCGATATGTGGTTCAGCTCGACAGCGACGACGTGTACGGCGGACCCGATACGCTCAGCCAGATAGTCATGGCCTTTGGCGAACAGGACTGTATGGCCGTGGTCGGAAGCTACACGTTGACAGACTTCGACCTCCGTGTGCTGCCGCCCGGTGTGATAGACCATCGGGAGTGGACGCCAGAGAATGGCATGAACAATGCGCTGCGCATCAACGGTCTGGGAGCTCCGCGGGCTTTCCGTAGGGATTTGCTTCGCCGTCATCCGTTGCCCAACACGAGCTATGGCGAGGATTATGCCGCCATGCTGCGCATCAGCCGCGAGTATCGGATAGGACGTATCTACGAGCCGCTTTACAACTGCCGCCGGTGGAGCGGAAACAGCGATGCGGCGCTCTCACGCGAGCGTCTCAACCGCAACAATCTCTATAAAGACCGCTTGCGTACGCTTGAGTTGTCAGCGCGTATGCGAAACCAGTAAGAAACAATAGCCTAACGATAAGAACGATGAATGTCGAAGAGTTTTTCCGTCAGCAGTTGTCGGTATGGACAGATGCACGTCAGCGCTACGAGAGTCTGAGTGCGGCCCTGCATAAGACGGTCGTCATCAGTGGCTGCGAGTACGATTTAGTGTACAATCCTTCGCGCATCAAGAGCGCGACGGCCCGTGTGGAGGACGGTCGTGTGGAGCGCCCGTGCTTCCTTTGCCCCGATGCTTTGCCCAAAGAGCAGATGAAGAGGGAGATAGAGGTCAAGCCATCGGGACGGAAGTACTGGCTGATGGTCAATCCGTATCCCATTACCGACCGGCACTTTACTATCGTCAGCCAGCTGCACCAGCGCCAGACATTGCTGGATGAGGAGGATGCAAGTGCGGACGGTGATGCTGGGAGCAAGATGCGACCTATGCCGACCGCTTTTCGGCAGCGACTGTGGGACATGGCTTATTTGGCCGACCTCATGCCAGAGTATCTGATATTCTTCAATGGGGCTTGCAGCGGAGCCAGCGCGCCCGATCACATGCATTTTCAGGCAGTGCCCAAAGCCAGCGTGCCGTTGACACGCTGGACGTGGCAGCAACAGCAGGATATGGGCGTGACATCCAGGATGCCGCAGATGCAGACACCGGCCGACTCCGACTACAAGAATGTCATCTGCTGGACAGACGGCACAGATTGCCATTGGCTCACCATCGACCGCAAGGCTCATCGTCCGCGCCAATATGCTATGGAGGGGGAGGAGCAAGTGCTCATGAGTCCGGCGGCTCTCGAATATTGCGGTCTCGTGCCCTTGGCCCGCAAGGAAGACTTTGACCGCATGGATGCTGCCTTGCTGCGCGACATTCTCGGTCAGTGCCGCAGGCAAGAACCTGTGTTGCACGTCGGTGTTATGGAAGGAAAGCAGATATGTCTGTCGGCAGGCGAACGCACGCATGCGCTCAATTATCTTGGCGAAGACCGCATCCTGCACGTCATGGACTATGGCACAGACCGGGCTGAGCAGCAGGAAACCTACGAGTATCACACCGAGTCGTCGCCGTTCACGCTTGAGGGTGTAACTATTGGCAAACAATTCCACTGGGAGCAACGCGAAGACCAGACCTTCGTAGGGTCGTTGCGCGTCATCGCCCGCGATGGCATGCTCCATGCCATCAATATCCTACCCGTCGAGGAATATCTCAAGAGCGTCATTTCGTCCGAGATGTCTGCCACCAACTGCCTGGAGTTGCTCAAGGCCCATGCCGTCATCTCGCGCAGTTGGGTGCTTAGACAGATAGACAAGTCCGGTGGACACCAGTCGGAGGCAGAGCACAGCGCCCTCTCGCTTTCGCCTGACCCTGCGGCCGACGAGACCGGCGGTGTACCCACCGTCATCAAGTACTGGGACCATGACGACCACGTGCTCTACGATGTCTGTGCCGACGACCATTGTCAGCGCTATCAAGGCATCACGCGCCAGGTCTCACCGCTCGTAGCGCAGGCTGTCGAGGAGACGCGCGGCATGGTGCTTCTCGCTGCCGACGGCAGCATCTGCGATGCGCGGTTCAGCAAGTGCTGCGGGGGACGAACGGAGCTCTTCAGCACCTGTTGGCAAGACCGTGACTACGACTACCTGCGGTGTGTCGACGACCCTTGGTGCGATACACACGATGAAGCGGTGCTTCGCCTCGTGCTCAACGACTACGACCAACGCACCGTCGACTTCCACGACTGGCAGGTGCGGTACACGCAGAACGAACTGTCTGACCTGGTGCACCGCAGGCTGTTGGGCGAGTTCCCTGACCCTGAGTCAGATGTTAACAAACGGATTAGTGCGTTGGGCGCTATAGTGGCTTTGCGGCCTGTGCGCCGTGGTCCGTCAGGCCGTATCAGCCTGCTTGAGATAGAGGGAGAGGGCGGCACGTTGCGCATCGGCAAGGAGTTGCTCATCCGTAAGGCTCTGTCTGAGTCACATCTGTACAGTTCGGCGTTTGATGTTACAATCGAGACAGACGCCTCTACCGGCGCTCCCGTCTTTGTCCTTACGGGCAGGGGATGGGGTCACGGCGTCGGCCTCTGTCAGATTGGGGCGGCCAATATGAGTCAGCATGGCAAGTCATGCCAGGAGATTCTGTCTCACTATTTCTCGGCGGCACGCCTTGTCAGAATCTACTAAGCAATGGTTTTTGTCTGCATCCGGATTTAATGAGACTCACCTCTATTGTCTGCATTCTTCAACCTACCCGTCAAGACAGGTTAAGCATTACGATTCCCTGAGCAGTCAGAACCACTAAAACTGCCAAGCCCGGCGACTCCGATTGGGGTCGCCGGGCTTGGCGTTCTTTTACGACTTCTTTCTCTTTACCCACACCTTATGGCTATGCTTGCCTACCGACATGATAGGCGCAGTCTTGTCTTTGTCGATTTCTTTCAGCTCTATCGATGCGGCCGTACGACTAAGGTTGTTGATGTTGGCATAGTCCGTGAGACTTATGAATCCGTTGTCATCAATGACGGCCAAGGCCCTGTCGATGCGTTCCTGTTTGCTATACAGCTCCTTCTTGATGGTCCTGGCATAAGGCATTTCGCGCTTCAGCCCTTTGTCGGTCGCCATCTTGACGCTCTTAATAAAGTCGGGCGAAGGTCTGAAGTTGACGCTTTTCACACCCACCTTCTTTCTCTTTATCTTTTCACCGGCTTTGGTTACCACGACGGCTTCGTCGTCCTCAAACCCAAGCGACAGCGAGAAAGTCCCCAGTCCATCCAGTTTCACTTTGTGACCGTCAGACAGCAATCTCACTATCATGTCGCTCATGTCGATAATGGCAGCCTCAATCACCGATGGCGACAGCGCTCCGTTGTAGCTTACCATCTTTTGGATAAGCTTCTCCGTACTGATAGTCTCATAGGTTTTCAACTTGGGACAGACCCTATGTTCGCCTATGTCGTTCAGGCGGGGTATTTCTACCAATTCGTATTTAGGCATATGCGTGTTATTAATAACAAATGGTTATATTCTATATTGTATCTGGTTTTAATCTATGTTCAAAGCCTTTGAACATGTATTCAAAGCCTCTGAACTTAAGTTCAAAGCCTTTGAACATAAGTTCGATGCTGCAAAGATACAAAATAATTTAAGCAAAAGCAAGAAAACGAACGTATTTGTTGCACAAAAAAAAGTGCAGCGCTCAGTTTGGGCGCTGCACGATGTGCGTGTATGAAAAGAAAGTGGATTAGAGCTCGACTTTCTTGTACTTCGGAACGAGAGCCTTCATGATGACCCAAGCGGTGATGTAAGCCACACCGCAGAAGCAGAACATGATGAAGTAGCCTGCAGGTTTGCCGTCAAAGCCCAGGAAGGTGAAGGCGGAACCCTGCTCCTCAGCATAGGTGAAGAGGTTGCCGGCCACCTTCTGAATCAACATCGAACCGATACCGCCAGCCATAGCGCCGATGCCTGTGATAGTGGCAATGGTCGACTTGGGGAACATATCGCCGATGGTGGAGAAGAGGTTGGCAGACCAAGCCTGGTGTCCGGCTCCGGCCAAACCGATCAGGACGGCAGGCCACCATGCACTCGATGCGCCGAGAGGCTGGGCCAACAGGGCGAACAACGGGAAGATGGTGAAGATGAGCATCGACAACATACGTCCGGAGTATGGCTCCATGCCTTTCTTGTCGACGAAGAGCTTAGGCAGATAGCCGCCGAAGATAGACAGCACCGTCACGATGGCGTAGAGCACGAAAATAAGCATCTGGAAGTAGGTGTCGGTCGAAAGGATGTGGAACTGGTTCTGGAAGTAAGAAGGAGCCCAGAACAGGAAGAACCACCACACACCGTCGGTAAAGAACTTGCCGACGATAAATGACCATGTCTGACGGAATGTAAAGCACTTGAGCATCGGGATAGAAGTCTCGGGAGCTTCGGCCTTGGCACTCTCGGCAGCAGCAGCCTCAGCGGCGTCGTCCTGATGGATGTACTCGAGCTCGGCAGCATTGACATGCTTGCTCTGCTCCGGCTTGTCGTACATATAGTGCCAGAAGAACATCCAGATGAAGCCCAGGGCACCGATGATGATAAACGCCATCTCCCAACCGAAGGCTTTGGCCAACGGCGGAATGCAGATGGGCGAAGCCAGGGCACCTACAGAAGCGCCGGCGTTGAAAAGAGAAGTGGCGAAGGCGCGGTCCTTCTTGGGGAAGTACTCGGCCGTAACCTTGATGGCGGCAGGAAAGTTGCCGGCCTCACCGAGAGCCAGGATGCCGCGGCAGAGGAGGAACAACCACACCGAAGTGGTGGCAATTGCCAAAGCTGCCGTTGAACCGGCCTCGACGGCACGCATGGCCTCGAGCGATTCGTAGCCCTCGATATGCTGTGTGGCCCAACCGCAGGCAGCGTGCATGCATGCACCAAAGCTCCACACGAAGATGGCAATGAGATAACCGCGCTTGGTGCCCATCCAGTCGACAAACTTGCCGGCGAAGAGACATGCGATAGCGTAGAAGATAGAGAACATAGACGTGATGTTGCCGTAGTCGGCATCCGTCCAGTGGAACTCAGGTTTGATAAACTGCTCCCAAGTGAGGGAGAGGACCTGGCGGTCAAGGTAGTTGACTGTAGTGGCTACGAAGAGCAAGCTGCAGAGCCACCAACGCCAGTTGGACATAAGTTTCTGCTGTGTAGACATTAAAGTATTGATTAATCAGTTATATAAGAGTGAAATAACCGACGTCACGTGAAGTCCCTCTTTAGGCTAGGGAGAAGCCTCCACGCGACGTCGGTATTGTGGATGAGTTTAGAACTTAGAATCCAGAACTTAGAATTTAGTGTCCAGTGTGCTAGTGTCTAGTACTTAGAACTTTGTCTATAGTGCCTGCCTGAAGCAGGTAAAGATACCATAAGAGTACTAGTACTCAGTGCCTATAACTTATTTTCTATTATCCAGGATTCGTGGGTCCAGTGTCTGAACTTTACTTACGGAACGAAGCGATGTAGCCGAAGCACTCTTTGCACTTGTCCGTGATATAGGCCCAGTCGCCGGCGGCAACCTTGTCCTTGGGGAAGAGCTTGGAGCCCATGCCTACGCAGTAAACGCCTGCATCGAACCATTTCTTCAGGTTGTCGGCATCGGGAGCTACGCCGCCCGTTACCATAATCTTGGACCATGGCATAGGAGCCAGGAAGCCCTTGATGAGGTTAGGACCGACCACGTCGCCAGGGAAAATCTTGGTGAAGTCGCAGCCTACTTCCTGAGCCTTGCCTACCTCAGAGGGAGTCATACAGCCAGGGCAGTAGGTCACGCAACGGCGGTTGCAGACTACAGCGACATCGGGGTTAAAGAGCGGACCAACGACGAAGTTGGCACCGAGTTGCATGTACAGGGCTGCTGTAGGGGCATCGACTACCGAACCCACGCCGAGAGCGAGGTCGGGGCATTCGGTGAGCACCCACTTGCTGAGCTGTCCGAACACTTCGTGGGCATAGTCGCCACGGTTGGTAAACTCAAAAGCGCGTACACCGCCTTCATAGCAGGCTTTGATTACATTCTTGCAAATCTCTACATCTTTGTTGTAGAAGACCGGAACCATCGGTGCGGCACCAATCTTTGCCATCACCTGCAGTTTGTCAAATTTTGCCATATCAGTATATGTAGTGATAATTCGTAACTGTGCTACTTGTAGTGAGTCATTAGCGCTGTACACGTCCGTTGGCGTTGCCACCTGCCAAGCTCAACACTTCGTCCTCGCTTACGAGATTGAAGTCACCGTTGACGGTGTGCTTGAGAGCCGAAGCAGCTACTGCAAACTCCAGAGCCGAAGCCTGGTCGTCGGGGTACTTGAGCATGCCGTGGATGAGGCCGCCCGAGAATGAGTCGCCGCCGCCTACACGGTCGATGATGGGGTTGATGTCATAACGCTTTGACTGATAGAACTCCTTGCCGTTGTAGATAAGGGCCTTCCAGCCGTTGTGTGTGGCAGAGAAAGACTCGCGCAGTGTCGAAACGACATACTTGAAGCCAAACTCCTTGGCCATGGCCTTGAAGATGCCCTCGTAGCCGGCAGCATTGGTCTCGCCGCCCTCGACATCGGCATCAGGCTTGAAGCCCAGGCAGAGCTCGGCATCCTCCTCGTTGCCGATGCAGACATCGACGTACTGCATGAGCGGACGCATGATAGAAATGGCCTTCTCGGAGGTCCAGAGCTTCTTGCGGAAGTTGAGGTCGACAGATACGGTGACACCATGACGCTTGGCAGCCTCGCAAGCCAGTTTCGTCAGTTCGGCAGCCTTGTCGGAGATGGCAGGAGTGATGCCTGACCAGTGGAACCAGTCGGCGCCTTCCATAATGGCGTCAAAGTCAAAGTCCTCGGGATTGGCCTCGGCGATAGAAGAGTGAGCGCGGTCGTAGATAACCTTAGATGGACGCATAGAGGCTCCAGTCTCGCAGTAGTAGAGGCCGATGCGGTCACCACCACGTGCAATGTAGTCGTCCTTTACACCATAACGGCGCAGGGCATTGACTGCTATCTGACCGATTTCGTGCTTCGGCAGTTTCGTAACGAGGTAGGCGTCGTGACCATAGTTGGCGCAGCTGACAGCTACATTGGCTTCACCGCCACCGGGGATGATACGAAACGTGTCGGTCTGAATGAAACGGTCGTTGCCGTTAGGAGAGAGGCGGAGCATAATCTCGCCCAGGGTAATAATTTTTCCCATAATACAATTTGTAAGTCTAAATACCTTATATATTTAAAGTGAGTATTCTCAGTATAGAACAAGAAAGCGAATGTCCTCTATGATATAAATATTCTTTATAAGAAAAAATAATCTATCTGTTTTTCTTCTTGAGAAGGAGATGAACATACTCTGTAAAGCGAGCATTCTCTTTTTCTGTCCCTGTCTGTGTGTGAGAGAGTTTGCATCATGCGTAGAGGGGCAAGGGGTACTCCCTACCCCTTGCCCTTCCGGCATGTTTGTTTACTGGAACTTGAAGTAAGCCTTTGCGTTGTTGTAGCAGATGTCTTCAATCATCTGGTTGACGCGCTCCTTCTCGTAGCCCGTGTATGGAACAAGGCCGTCTTCGATGTCCTGTCCCATGAGGTTGCAGAGCGTACGGCGGAAGTACTCGTGACGAGGATAGGAGAGGAACGAACGGCTGTCGGTCAGCATACCTACGAAGCGTGAAAGCAGGCCCAAGAGAGAGAGGGCGTTCATCTGCTTCTCCATACCGTCCTTTTGGTCGAGGAACCACCATCCCGAACCGAACTGAATCTTGCCGGCTACCGAACCGTCCTGGAAGTTGCCCAGCATAGTGGCGATAACCTCGTTGGCGCAAGGATTGAGGTTGTAGAGGATAGTCTTGGCCAAATGACCCTCGGCATTGAGTTCGTCGAGGAAGTGGCTCATGGCCTTGGCAGTATTGAACTCACCGATAGAGTCGAAGCCCGTGTCGGCGCCGAGTTGGGCAAACATCTTGCTGTTGTTGTTGCGGATAGCACCGTAGTGGTACTGCTGAGTCCAGCCTGAAGCGTAGTCCATCTCGCCCTGAGCCTTGAGGTAAGCGTGCTTGTACTTGCGCACCTCCTCGCGTGAGAGCTCTTTGCCGGCCAAAGCCTTGTCCATGATGGCGTCAATCTCGGTGTCGGTGTACGGCTCGTCGTAGAACTCCTCGATGCCGTGGTCAGACAGGCGGCAGCCCATCTTGGCGAAGAAGTCGTGACGCTTCTGCAGAGCAGCGACGAGGTCGGCGAACTTGCAGATGCTGACACCGCTCACGTCAGAGAGTTTGGCGATGTAGGCCTTCCAAGTGGCGGCGTCGATGTTCATGCCGGCATCCGGACGCCATGTAGGCAGCATACGGGTCTTGGCAGTCGGGTCGTCGGCCACAATCTTGTGCCACTCGAGCGAGTCGGCAGGGTCGTCGGTTGTGCAAACCACCTCGACATTGTAGTGCGCCATCAGTCCGCGGGGCGTAAACTTCGGGTCAGTGGCAATGAGTTCGTTGCATTTGTCGTAGATGGCGCGTGCGTTGGTAGGATTGAGAGTCTCCTCAATGCCGAAAGCCGTCTTGAGCTCCAGGTGCGTCCAATGGTAGAGAGGGTTGCGGAAAGTATAGGGGACAGTCTCGGCCCACTTCTCAAACTTCTCCCAGTCGGTGGTGTCCTTGCCGGTGCAGTAGCGTTCGTCGATGCCGTTGCTGCGCATGGCGCGCCACTTGTAGTGGTCACCCATCAGCCAGATTTGGGCGATAGATTCAAAACGCTTGTTCTCGGCCACCATCTGAGGGCTGAGATGACAGTGATAATCGATGATGGGCATCTTTTCAGCATGCTCATGATACAACTCCTGTGCCGTCTTTGTCTGCAGCAAGAAGTCTTTGTCCATAAATTTCTTCATTCTACGTTTGGGTTTGTTGTTGTGTTACGATATAAGAGCGGAAGGTGACAAAAGACAAAGCGAAGGCGCGACCCGCACTTTGCTTGACAAAATACAAGCGTCTTTTGTCATTTCCGTGGTGCGAAGATATAGTTTTTTTTGATTGCTGACAAAAAAAAGCGCTTTTTTTTGCGAAAAGTAAATATAATTCGTATCTTTGCGGGCAAATGCGGACGAAATAAAGCGTTTTTCACCATCTCTCTCGGTAGATAGCCTGCCGTTCTCCAGGCCGGCAAAAACGTTCGCCCACTGGGCAAAATGCCTGATGCCTCACCGGCAGTCAGCATGCAGCCCACCACGTGTTATTGTACACTGAACTCACTGACATTAGAATTCACTAAAACATAAACTCAAATTGTTATTTATAACATGAAAGCATTAAAGGTATTAAACAAGCAGACGGCGCCCAAGAGCGTCGCTCCCGAGAAGATCATCCAGTTTGGTGAAGGCAACTTCCTCCGCGCATTTGTCGATTGGATTATCTGGAACATGAACAAGAAGACCAACTTCAACGCAAGTGTGGTCGTAGTGCAGCCTATCGAGAAGGGTATGGTAGAATGGCTCAATGGCCAGGACTGTCTCTATCACGTCAACCTGCAGGGCCGTCAGGACGGCAAGCCCGTTGACCAGCTCGACCGTATCGACGTCATCAGCCGTGCGCTCAATCCCTACAGCCAGAACGCTGCCTTCATGGCTTTGGCCGACCAGCCGGAAATCCGCTTCGTCATCTCCAACACGACCGAGGCCGGCATTACGTTCGACCCCAACTGCAAGTTCTCTGACGCTCCTGCCAGCAGCTATCCCGGCAAGTTGACCCAGTTGTTGTACCGCCGTTTCAAGACCTTCAACGGAGATCCTAAGAAGGGTCTTATCCTCATGCCTTGCGAGTTGATATTCCTCAACGGTCATCACCTCAAGGAGTGCATCGAGCAGTACATCGAGCTTTGGAAGGACGATTTCGGCAAAGACTACGAGAAGTTCAAGAACTGGTTTGAGAAGTACAACTACGTCTGCGCTACCCTCGTAGACCGCATTGTGCCTGGCTTCCCCCGCAAGGACATCGCCAAACTGCAGAAGCGTGCCGGTTATGCCGACAACCTCATGGTACAGGCCGAGATTTTCCACCTCTGGGTTATCGAGAAACCGTCGAATATGTCTATCAGGGCTTTGCGCGAAGAGTTCCCTGCCGACCAGGCCGGTCTGCACGTGCTTATCGCCGAGAGCGAGAAGCCTTACCACGAGCGTAAGGTGACTTTGCTCAACGGTCCTCACACGGTGCTCAGCCCAGTGGCTTACCTGAGCGGTGTCAACATCGTGCGCGACGCTTGCCATCATCCTGTCATCGGCAAGTACATCCACAAGGTGCAGTTCGACGAGTTGATGCAGACGCTCAACCTGCCTATGGCCGAGTTGCAGAAGTTCGGTGCCGACGTATTGGAGCGCTTCGACAACCCGTACGTTGACCATCAGGTGACGAGCATCATGCTCAACAGCTTCCCCAAGTTCGAAACACGCGACCTGCCGGGTCTCAAGGTTTACCTGGAGCGCAAGGGCGAATTGCCTAAGGGCCTCGTGCTCGGTCTGGCAGCCATCATCACCTACTACAAGGGTGGCACACGTGCTGACGGAGCTCCCATCCAGCCCAACGACGCACAGGAGATTATGGACCGCTTGACTCAGCTTTGGGCTACGGGCGACACCCGCAAGGTGGCCGAAGGCGTGCTGGGCGCTACCGACGTCATCTGGAAGGAGTCTAAGCAGAACCTCAACGAGATTCCCGGCTTGACCGATATGGTTACCGACTTCCTCAATCAGATTCAGACCAAGGGTATGGTAGAGACTGTCAAGGGCATTCTCTAATCGTACTGACTAGTCAATATTTACTTTCGAAAGCACGGACACACGCCAGGACTGATTCTCCCGCATGCGATCCGTGCTTTTGACTTTCGCCCTTCGCTTCGCGCACACGCGGGCGAACTGCTTTTATTTTCAGCAGCTATTTCTCATATTTCTTAACAGCTATGAAAGAATTTATCAAAATCAATCCCGCCGACAACGTCTTCGTTGCCCTGCAGCCACTGGCCAAAGGGACGACGCTCAACGTAGAAGGCGAAGAGGTGACGCTCAAGACCGACATTCCGGCCGGACACAAATGTGCCCTCAAGGACTTTGCCGAGGGCGAGAACGTCATCAAATACGGTTTCCCTATCGGCCACGCCCGTCACGCTGTGCAGAAGGGAACCTTCATGAACCACGATGACATCAAGACCAACTTGGCCGGCACGCTCGACTACAGCGGCATCCGGCTCAAGGGACTCAATCAGCAGCAGCCGAGCGGCAAGCAGTGGACCTTTGAGGGCTACAAGCGCGCCGACGGCCAGGTCGGCATCCGCAACGAGGTGTGGGTTATCCCGACCGTAGGTTGCGTCAACGGCATCATCAAACAGATTGTAGAGCAGACCAAAGAGGCGCTCAAAGGTCAGTTGGACGGCATCGACGGCATCTTCGACTTCCCGCACAACTACGGCTGTTCGCAGCTCAGCGAAGACCACGAGAACACCAAGAAGGTGCTGCGCGACATGGTCATGCACCCCAATGCCGGCGGCATCCTGGTTGTCGGGTTAGGTTGCGAGAACAACCAGCCCAAAGTCTTTGAGGAGTTTTGCGATGGTTACGACAAAGACCGCGTCAAGTTTATGGTCTGCCAGGAGGTAGAGGGCGACGAGGTGGCCTATGGCGTCAAGTTGCTCACCGACATCGTGCGTCATGCGCAGACCTTCCGTCGCGAGACGTGTCCCGCTTCGGCCCTGCGCATCGGTCTCAAGTGCGGTGGCTCCGACGGATTCTCCGGCATTACGGGCAACCCGCTGCTGGGCGCTTTCTCCGACTTCCTCTGCGAGACACAGGGCGGAACGACCATCCTGACCGAAGTGCCCGAGATGTTCGGTGCCGAGACGATTCTGATGGAGCGTTGCGGCAGTCAGGCTTTGCTCGACGAGACCATCTCGCTCATCAACAACTTCAAGAACTACTTCCTCAGCCACGGCGAACCATGTGGCGAGAATCCGAGTCCGGGCAACAAGGCCGGTGGCATTTCTACGCTTGAGGAGAAAGCCCTTGGCTGCACGCAGAAGTCAGGCAAGAGCGTGGTCTGCGGCGTGATGGAGTATGGCGACCGCATCAAGCACAACGGTCTGAACCTTCTTTCCGCTCCTGGCAACGACCTCGTGGCTGCCACAGCCTTGGCCGCAGCCGGTTGTCAGATGGTGCTCTTCACCACGGGCCGTGGCACACCGTTCGGCACTTTCGTCCCCACGCTCAAAGTCTCGACCAACTCCGGGCTGGCTCAGCGCAAGCCCACTTGGATAGACTTCAATGCCGGCGTTTTGGTCGAAGACAAAGCCATGGACGAGACGCTGCAGCAGTTTATCGACAAGATTCTGCATGTTGCTTCGGGCGAGTGGACCAACAACGAGAAAGCAGGCATTCACGAGATTTCCATCTTCAAGAACGGTGTAACGCTCTGATTCGCGTTGCGAAATCAAAAAGAAGAGGTGACTCGCCGGATAAGCCGGATTTGAGTCACCTCTTCTTATATATAAATAATGTGTAGGCCATACACCTCTTCGCGCATATAGATATTAGACCTTGCACACTCTTATATTATATAATGTGTAGACCTCGCATTTCTTCTTACTCTATAATGTGCGGGCTACCCACCTCTTCGCG
>CAVFPF010000045.1:0-4588 GCA_963624265.1 bacterium
GCTCCGAACGATAGTCCCGGTGGTGAAACCTACATCTGCACGACCGAAGACATCGAGGGCAAGTGGACCATCCACAGTCGCATGCGCCATTTCCACGATGCGGCCCTTTTCTTCGACGATGACGACAAGGCATACGTATTCTATGGTACGGGCGAGATGGTGCAGCTCAACAGCGATTTGACCGATGTGGTGCCAGACAGTTATCGCAAGGTATTCGAGCGTGATGCCGATGAGAAAGGTTTGCTCGAAGGTTCGCGCGTCATCAAGCACAATGGCAAGTATTATCTCCTTATGATTTCCTGGACCAGCGGACATCCCCGTCGCGAGGTGTGCTACCGTGCCGATAATATCCAGGGACCTTGGGAGAAGAGGGTGATTCTCGAAACCCAGTTCGCCGGATTCAATGGAGTGGGGCAGGGTACAATCGTCGATGCTGCCGATGGCAGTTGGTATGGCATCATCTTCCAGGACCGTGGCGGTGTGGGCCGTGTGCTGACCCTCGAACCATGCACTTGGACAGACGGATGGCCGATGCTCGGTGATAAGGACGGCAACATTCCTGCTGTGATGCAGAAGCCGGTGCAGGGCTACAAAAGCAAGGGATTGGTTTATAACGATGACTTTGTGGGTGACGAACTTGACCTGCAGTGGCAGTGGAACCACAATCCGATAGACGATGCATGGTCGTTGTCGGCACGCAAGGGTTACTTGCGGCTGAAGACTTCCAGCATTGCTCCGAATCTCTTTATGGCACGCAACACTTTGACCAACCGCATGGAAGGTCCGGAGTGTGAGGGCGTCATCAAGATGGATGTGAGCAAGATGAAAGACGGTGATGTGGCAGGTTTCGCTGCATTCCAAGGCGATGCCGCTTTGCTCTCTGTGGTGAAGGAAGGCAAGAAACTCTACGTGGTAGGCACGAAGGAGAGTGTTTCGCTCACCGACAAGGAGAAGACAGTGACAGGAGTGAAGCGCGAGGAAGTGTATCGCCAGCCCTTGAAATCGAAGATAGTCTATCTGAAGATTGTCTGCGATTTCCGTCTCCACAAGGATTTTGCTACCTTATTATATAGTGTAGACGGAAAGAACTGGACGGAAGCCATCAAGGACTTCAAGATGATTTACGACTATCGCCGGCTCTTTATGGGCACGCGGTTTGCCATCTACAACTATGCCACCAAGCAGCAGGGAGGCTTTGTGGATGTAGATAGTTTCGAGTATCACAAGAAATAATATATTTTTTTTACATCGAGAATATTTATAAATCCCTTATTATAACGGGAAAGCCTCTCATAATAGTTCCATTGATTATGGGTGCAGTGGCACAAATAGGCGCAGTTTAAAACTTCCGTGGCAACAGTTCAAAAATATTTCTGAATCTATGATATGTCTTATTGCAACGCTCAATCCTTACATAATAGTTCCAACCATAAACAACCATTACCAATGAAATTGATAAAAAGAATTCTTGCAGTGTGCCTCCTCTGTCTGCCCACGGTGATGCAGGCCGACGGCACGGACTATGTGTCGACATCCCCCGTGACCCACAGTTTCGTATTGTCTGCCGGTGGACAGTCCGCACAGATATGCGTGGACGCCAACGACTGGAAAGGCGTGGCAAGGGCAGCAGGCGACTTGGCTGCCGACATCCAGCGTGTGACGGGAGTCAAAGCCGATGTGACTGTCGGAAGTTCAGTCGCCCCCAAGTCTGTTGTGGTAGGTACGCTCGGCAAGAGTGCTCTGATTGATGGTCTGGTGAAGGCGGGTAAAATCAAGGTCAATGATATCCGCGGCAAGTGGGAGTCGTACGTCATTCAGAGCGACGAGGACCATCTCTATGTGGTCGGCAGCGACAAGCGCGGCACCATCTATGGCATCTACGACATCTCCGGGAAGATAGGTGTGTCGCCGTGGTACTGGTGGGCAGACGCGCCGGTGCGCAAGTCGTCGGCTTTGTACGTCAAGAGCGGCAGATACATGCAGCCTTCGCCCAAAGTGAAGTACCGTGGCATCTTCATCAATGATGAGTGGCCATCGTTTGGCGGATGGTGTACCAATAAGTTCGGTGGCATCAACTCCAGAGCTTATCGCCACATTTTCGAGTTGTTGCTCCGTTTGAAAGCCAACTATTTCTGGCCTGCCATGTGGGGAACTAACTTCAATGAGGATGATCCGGAATCGCCCAGGCTTGCCGACGAGATGGGTATCGTGATGGGAACTTCCCATCATGAGCCGATGATGCGTTCGCACAGAGAGTATCTGAAGCGCAAGGACGAAGTGGGGCCATGGAATTATGCCACGAATCCGGAGCGCATCGAAAAATTCTTCCTGGATGGCATGAAGCGCAACTGTAAGTATGACAACCTCGTGACTATCGGTATGCGAGGTGATGGCGATGTGGCAATGGGTAATGGCGACGATGCTGAGAATATCAAGACCTTGGGAAAGGTGATTGCTGCCCAGCGACGGATCATAGAACAAGCATACGGCCGTCGTGCCAATACCGTGCCTCAGCTTTGGGCCATTTTTACCGAGGTGCAGCGCTATTATGACGCAGGTTTTACGGTGCCTGACGATGTGACTCTCCTGTTCTGCGACAACAACTGGGGCTATATCCGTCGTAAGGGTACTGCCGAAGAGCGTAAGCGCAAGGGTGGATTGGGACTTTATTACCATATAGATATGAATGGCGGACCGTGGAATGACCGTTGGGTTAACACCACTACCATTCCGAAACTCCGTGAGCAGTTGCATGAGGCATACGCCAGTGGCATCGACCGCATCTGGATTATCAATGTTGGCGACTTGAAGCCAAAAGAAGTGCCAATCGACTTCATTATGAACTATGCCTGGAATCCTGATGCCGTTCAGCCTGGAGACGAGCAGCCTTGGTTGGAACGATTCTCTGGCAGCATCTTCGGACAAGAAAATGCCGGGGAAATTGCTGATATGATTGCCAAATACAGCAAGTATAATCTCTTGCGCAAACCAGAGGTGCAGGTTCCTGGCCTCTTCAATGAACACGAGATGCTTGTCACCTCGCAACGTTGGCAGTCGCTCGTCTTGCGGGCTGAGGCTATGAGGGGCAAATTGCCGGAGGAAATGCAGGATGCTTATTATCAGTTGGTGTATTATCCTGTTGTGGCAAGTGCAAATGTCGCAGAGATTTACAACCATGCCACTATGGGGGATAGCCTCGGTATTGAAGCGATGATGCAGAAGGACCGGGAGCTCTCTGACTATTACAACAATGTGATGGCTGGAGGTAAATGGAAAGGCATGATGTCGGATAATCATATTGGCTATACGCAGTGGTCTATCCCTGAAAAGAATGTCAATCCGCTGACTTTGGGCTTCAAGGTGGAACATCCGCTCAATGCTACGACTTCTGACACTGAGATAGATATTCCGGCCTATCAGTATTCTCGCATCACGGATGGTAAGGAAGCCAAGTGGATATTCCTGCCAGACTTAGGCCGGGGCAAGGGGTGCATGGGAAGTAGCAATGTGATGGCGGCAAGTCTGACAGATGGCAAGGGCGCAGCGCTTGAATACGATTTCAACTTGAAGTCAGATAACGACCAGCTTATCGTCGCCTTGGGCATTCTTCCTACCCAGGACGTTTATCCGGCACGTGGCCTTCGTATCGGAGTGCAGATTGATGACCAACCTATGCAGATTGTGGATGCCCGACAAGGACTCCATGATGAGTTCCAGGAATACACGGCAAAGAACCTTGCTGTGTCCAAGAAGTTGAAACCCTTGCCCGCGGAACCACATTTTGCCTTGAATGGTTGGTGGAACGGCAAGAAACTCCTCCGCCGCGACGAGGTGTTTGATAACCAGCGCTGGCTGTCAGCAACCTCCATGAAAACTTTGAAGGCAGGCAAGCATACTGTCCGCATCGTGATGATAGACCCGGAGATTGTGTTGGAACAGGTGGTGGTAAATCCCGACAATAGCCGTTATAGCTATTTCGGTAGTCTGGAGAGCAAGCCCGTGGAGTGATATGCCAGATAATTGACAATATTTTGCCGAAGGTTGCGGGTATATCGGAATTTATTTGTATCTTTGCCACGCCGACTAGAGTCTCGTCTGTCTCTGTGTGGCAAGGATGCAAATATCTGAAATAACGGTTAATATATGAAAAACGCAAAGCCTATTGCCTTTATTCTGGCGGTGCTCCTCCCGATAGGAGCATCGGCACAGGACTATCAGTTGACTTCCCCGGATGGCCATCTCGGTCTTACAGTGTCTAATGGAGAGATTCTGCAATACAGTCTGTCGCTCGACGGCAGGACACTTGTCGCCCCATCGCCCATGGGCTTCCAACTGAGAGGGGAGAAGGATATGACGGGCCACTTCCAGGTGCTGAATGACGCCAAGGCGGTGGACGGCGTGGAGTCGTGGACTCCGGTCGTAAGGAACAAGCACGCCGAGTGCCGTGTGCCCTATCGTGAGATAACACTACAACTGAAGGAGAAAGCCGACGGCTTCCGACGCATGGATGTCACCTTCCGCGTGATGGACGACGGCGTGGCTTTCCGCTACACGCTCTTTGGTGTGCCCGAGTTGGGCAACAGGCAGA
>CAVFPF010000046.1:0-17845 GCA_963624265.1 bacterium
TGGCCGCTTTCTTCTTCGAGCCGATGACGACAGTCACTTTGTAGTTGCCGTCGGGTACATTTACTGAGTAAGTCGATGGTGTCTGTTTGCTCATGTCAACTTCGATGGTTTGAGCCTTTGCCGACATAGGCATCAGCATCAGAGAGGCTATACCTGTCAAAAAGATTTTGTTTGTTTTCATTTGCTGAACTGTTTATTTTGTGTTGTGAAATCTATAGTGGTTGGATTAGTCTTGAACTGTGGGGAAGAGATAGAACTTACGGTTCTTGTTGTAGTCCACCATCCACTGATCCACCACAATGTGGTTGTCCAGGGCCTTAATGACGAGTGTGTGTTCGCCAGCCTTCAGTCCGTCGAGGTTTATCTCGCGACGGGCTTGCCCACGGAGCACATTCTCCTTCCAACGTTCAGAGCGGAATGGTTCTTTCAGAGAGAACTCTTGAGGTGTGGCGCCATCCACACTCACGCTGAAGCGCAAGTCGCCCTTGTCATTTGGCTGTGTCGGAATCAGAGCTACACGCAACACGGCATCACCATCTTTCTCTGTGGTGAAGGTGTAGGTCAGCTCACCGTCCTTAGGCAAAGCCACTGCATTCATGCTGTGGCCCAACATCTGTATGGGCTGTGCACCGGCTGTTGCCTTCTGATAATCGCAGGCATTGCGGGCCACGGTTCCGTCGGTGTCCAACGTGTGTGGCGCCGAAGGTGTGTCTTTGGCCAAATGCTCGTCAATCTCTTTCTCTGACAGCAGTGTGGGCAACAGAGGTGCTTGGTAGACAGGTAAGTCTCGCGGCCGAGCATGCATGGAGCGTTTCCATTTGCCACCCGACATGGTGTTGTTGTAGTATTCGGTGAGCGAACGCACCTCTTGATAAGCCTTCTGGCTCCTGGCCGTAGCGGTGTATATGCGTTCATCGTTGTCGAACATACCCTTCAGTGTGTTGCTGCCCGATGTGTATGTGCGAGCGCGTTGAGCTTCAAGCATTTTCCGGGCATGTGCCTCGGCGGCCAATACGGGATATTTGATGGCAGCGAAGTAGGCATCCTTCAAGTCTGAGCGTACCAAACCCTCCGCATCCTTCACGGTCTGTGCAATGGCGGCATATTGCTCCAGGTATCGATCCAGTTCGTTGCCGAAGGCAGAGAGCGAGAACTCTGTGTTGATGACCGGACTCAGTCCGCGCTCATACATCTTCTTGTCCAGCTCCACTTGCGACCATCCCATAAACTCGGGACGGCGTTCACCGCAGAGTCGATAGAACTCGTACATGGCGGGGAAGAGTTTCTCTCCGGCCTCGTTGCCAAACTGACGGCAGAGCCAACGGTGGTAGTGGTCGTTGAGGGTTGTCGCGCTGACGCTATTAATGTTCCAGGCCATATCGAGGAAGAGTTCCAGGTCGTAGCCGGCTACCTTCGGGTCGTGAACATTGACAATCCAGAGTTTGCGCACATTATTGTCGTAGGCGGCTTTCATCTCGTTGTAGACAAGCCCCGGTTGGGTCGTAGTGAGCCACAGATAGTCATGCGGCCTTCCCCAGTAACTCAAGTGGTAGTAGACGCCACCGCCACCGATGCGTTTCTGTTCTGTTTCATCGGAGAGACGGGTCATGTAGCCGTAGTTGTCGTCGCACCACATCAGGGTGACGTAGTCCGGCACCTTCAGACCTTTTTCGTAGATTTGCAGCACCTCCTTGTAGGGGATGAATACCTGCATCTGTTTCGAAGCGTCGCCGATGTATTTTTCTATCAAGGTCTGTTGGTCGTCGATAACTTGCTGCAAGGCATCGAATTTTTCGGTCATCGTCTTCACGCCCTCCATTGAACCGTCGTGAATGCCGCGCATACCGATAGTGAACATGTTACCACCCACCGAACCCTTGACTTCCTTCAGCCTCTCTATCCAGTATTGTTGTACTTGTTCTCGGTTGGTGATGTAGTTAAAGCGTCCGCGCGCCTTTTCGTCCCATTCGTCTACGTTGTTGCGGAGCAGTGGTTCGCAGTGCGAAGAGCCGATGGCGATGCCGCAGCTGTCGGCAATGGCTTTGGCGCCTTTTATCTTGAAGAAGGCCGTGGAACCGGTATGCATGGCAGGCCAAACGGCATTGGCACGCAGACGCATCAGCAGTTGGAAGATGCGTTTGTAGGTTTCTGGACCGATTGTGCCAAACTCTGCATGTTCAAAGACCCCATAGCTCCAGGGGCGCAAACTCCAGTCCTCGTCGTTGATGAAGATGCCACGGTACTCCACCGATGCGCCCTGCAGCGTTGTGAAACTGTCGTCGATGACCAGCCGGTCCTGCTGTTGAGGCGTGACATCGCCCCACCATATCCACGGACTTATGCCAGCCATACGCGACAACTCCAGGAGTCCGTAGGCCGCACCGCGCCCGTTGCTGCCCACGATGACAATCTGCTTGTCCATGACCGCGATATAGAAGCCGTCGGTCTTCTGCTGCAGTTCACCGACTGGCACGCCCCTTTTGGCCCATGAGTTGCGTGCGCTGTGGGAGAGTTTGTCAAGTTGCACGACCTGTATTGTGGCTTGCTTGGCTGATGCTGTTGTGGCTTGCTGGCCCGTTACGGCCTTCATGTCGTCGGCGAACATATCCATTGCGACGCTCACCACCGGGTCGGCCGTCTTGGGTAGATGGCAAGAGACGGCCTTGTCGCCGTCGTACCAGCAGAAATCGTTGGCACAGATAGGAGCAAAGGTCGACAATAGAAGGCTACCTGTCAGCAGAGTCGTTATGCAAAAGTGGTATTTCATAGGCGTTTGAGGAAATCAATCTCAACGATGCGGAGCACAGGATTGCCCTTCTTGACGCCGATGAAGTCCATCGAACTTGCCTTGCCACCAGCGAGTTCCTTGGTGTCGCCTGCTTCTGTTTTGCTCTTGGTGTCGCCCACCATCCGGATAGTGATGTCTTTAGCTTTGACCGGACGGTCGATAGCAATGTGCACGTAGCCGAGACATGCGTAGGTGTAGCCTGACCAGACTTTCTTCTTGCCGGCATAAATCTCGAGCGGATACATCTTGTTGCGCCAGCCCGTGAGTTTGACGGTAATCTCGTCGACAGCCACGCGTTTGGCAAAGCGGTAGGTTATCCAGGCGTTGTCTGGGTTGCCGTCGCTCTTCCACTCTGTCGTTTCGTCGTCGTCATAGCTGTTTTTGAGGTCATCGGTATGGACTGCGGCTGAGGCCGAAACGATGCCGATGGTGCTGTAGAGGTCCGTATAGGACGGAGACGAAGGCGTCTCGCCGCGTGAGAGGTCGCAAGGCAAGGTCTGCTGCGGCAGATAGTGTTCCACGTCGACCGGTTCGGTCTTGAGCCGGATGTTTGCTTCTTCCTCGATGCCTTCGGCACTGGCGCAGATCAGGATGTCGCCGGCCTGTGCGGTGCTGCGCACCAAGATGCGGTTCACGCCACACTCCACGGGGAGGCTGGCGCTACCCACGTAGTTGTCAAACGTATTGTCACTGTCTGTCGAGTCGAGGATATCGTTGGCTTTGCGCTGAGCTTTCTGCTCTTCCGTCTCGTGTTTGTCGACCACGAGGTTTTGTTTCTTTTCGGCCAGCATCTTCTTCGTCTCCTCGTTGGGGGTAGCGATGCCGCCTATCCATTCCACTTCGCCTTGGCTACGGAAGTGGATGGTGCGGTTGTCGAGCGGGCAGCGGCGGCCTTCCTTATCCACGACTTCCACTTGCACGAGTGCCATGTCGGCACCGTCGGCCTTGAAACCTTCGGGATTCTGAATGGCGGTGAGCCTAATGTGGTGAGGTTCGCCTGCCGTCTCTATGCTATATCGGCTCGTCTCCTTGCCTTGTGTATAGGCTACAGCTTCGATTATGCCTGGCTCGAAGGCGATGTCCTTCCAGGTAAAGAGCCACTGGTCGCTACGCTGGCCCTTGCCCATGCTTCGGCCGTTGACAAAGAGTTCCACTTCGTCGCCCGTGCTGATGACATATTCCGTTGTCTTGACCGTGCCAGGTTTGTAGTTCCAATGTCCGACGATGTAGGTGGCGTCCTTTTCGGGCGAAATCCAACCGTTCCACATCACCTGGTGTGCGTAGAAGGCGTCCTTGGGAATGCGCATGGCATCGGTCACACCGCTCGAACGGTAGTTTGCCTCGCCGCGATGGTGGGTGTTGGTGTCTGAGAAGACAATCTTCGTACCGCCGTTGCTCACGCGCCGACCCGTGCCTGGGCGTTCCTGCCAGTAGTCGTGCCATCGCTGAACCATAGTGGCGGCAAAAACATCCATATTGTGGTTATACTCCAGGGCAGGCTTGCCGCGGTAGAGCGGACCGTCGCCCTCCTTGTGGTAGGGATAGCTCTGTTCGTCCCAATATTTGCGCAAGCCCTCGTCGCGGTGATATTCCATCGACCACATCGGGTGCTTGTGGCTCTTGTTGATGTAGAGCATTTCGCCGCCGTATTCAGCCTCGTTGATGTTCAGCATCTCGCGGCTGCCGCTGGCACGTCCGCCGTGGGGGTCGTACTCGTCGCGTATCTGCTTCATCTGCAGCATGTGTTCGCGGCTCACGCCCTTGTTGCCGCTCTCGTAGAAGATGATGCTCGGGTTGTTGCGGTTGTAGATGATGGCTTCGCGCATCAGCTCGAGGCGCTGTTCCCAGCGGCGGCCGTCCACGTCACGTTCAGCATCGCCGGCGGGCATGGCTTGCATCAGGCCCACGCGGTCGCAGCTCTCGATATCCTGTTTCCAGGGGCAGACGTGCATCCAGCGCACCAGGTTGCCTCCTGATTCGACCATAAGCCGGTTGCTGTAGTCGCTGAGCCAGGCGGGCACGCTCATGCCCACGCCCGGCCATTCGTTGCTGGTGCGCTGGGCGTAGCCGTGCATCATGATGGCGCGGTCGTTGAGGTAGACCATGCCGTCGCCAAACTGCGTCTTGCGGAAACCCGTACGTGTCGCTACATTGTCCATCTCGCCGCCGTTGTTGGCCTTGAGAATCGTTTGTACCGTATAGAGGTATCCGTATCCCCAGCTCCAGAAGTGGGCGTCGGTCAGTGTGCCGCTCACCTTTACCGTCTTGGTTTCGCCCGGCTGGAGCGTATAGCGGTCGCCGTCAAAGCGCGCCACCTCTTTGCCCTCGGCGTCCAGTACTTTGGCCGAGAAGAGGAAAGAGCGGGCTGCGGCATCTTCGTTTCTTACCTCCGACTCGGCGTTGACCGTGACCTTCCTGGCTGCAATGTCGTAGTCCGTACCGTAAATATACGTGCCCGTAGTCTTGAGACTGTTGTAGAGGGGCAGGGTCTGGTAGAGTTTGCCGGTGACGTGGAGGAAGACATTCTTGGGGATGCCTCCGTAGTTGGCGTTGAAGTTCTTGTCGTTCCACTGATAGCGTGAGCCCGTGCTGCGCTCGCGGTACGACCAGGAGTTGTCTACGCGTACGGCGATGACATTATGTCCGCTTACGGCATAGGGAGTGAGGTCAAAGCCGCTGGCCATGACGCCGTTTTCGGTAAAGCCCACCTTCTGCCCATTGAGCCAGATGTCGGCACCGAAGCGCACACCCTCCAGCTCGATGAAATACTTGCGGTCGCCCACCTCCGCGAGGTCGAAATGCTTACGGTACCACATAATGGTATCCGTGAGGTTTTCAATCGACACACGAAAGGCTTCGTCCTCGTTGAAGGCGCGGGGGAGGGTAACCTGCTCCCACAGGCTGTCTGGATAGTTACAAGTCTCGGCATCGGCCAAATCTCCGACTTTCAGCAGCCAGCCGCCGTTGAAGTTGAGTTTTGTCCTCTCTACGGCATTCAGGCTCGACAAGGCGCTGCATGCCATAAGTATTGTGAACAGTAGTTTTTTCATATTCTAAATTACGAAGCTGTGTGGGCGTTATAATGTGCGGGCTTATAAATTGGAAGCCCTTGGGTTTCTTTGCAGATTACCGACTATGCGTTGGCTCCATAATAGAACGTCTCAAGGGTCGATTTATTGTATACAGGCCATTTTGTGTCGCCATTTTGTGCAATGGTGACGCTCAAACGCTCGTCGCCGGTTTCGTAAGCCTCGACGAGATTCTGCATCGGGCAGTTGCCGCTCTTGCCGCCGTCTATACCGGCGGGGAAATTGTAGCTTTCGGACGTACTTGCATCATCCATGCGACGGCAGGGTATGATTTCCTTGTCGTATTCGTCGTTGACTTTGCAGTCTTCAAACTTTAGGTTCTGGAATTGAATAAGCATGAGATTGCAGTAGGTAATGCTCCGGTACAAGTTGTCGCACACGCGCTTCATGAGGTTGGTGGTGCTGCATGAGCCGTTATAGTAATCCTTTCCAGCGGTAGTCAAAAAGCAAATCGAGCGAAATCCGTTAGACTCACATACTGGCTAGAAACGTACATAAATCGCTTAAAATCAGCGGTATGGGTAGAATAAAGGAAAAAATATCAAAAAATCCGAAACGGGATGAAGTCGGGATGGTTGGGAACATCGGTCGGGAAACTCCAATTTTGTTTCCAAAAGTTGCCCAAAATAGCCGCCGACGGGGTTGGATTCAACTTGACAATCCTATCTCAGGGACATGGATGGAATTGAATGAAAAGCCGCCGTGAAGTCTAATATCCGTCAGAAGAATGTTGCCAAGAACAACACCACTGACAAGAGCACCATATTCTTCCGCATCCGCGATGTGGAACTCGATGTGAAGGTGGCCAGCGAACTGAGCATCAACCCGAACCACTGGAGCGACGAACGTCAGGGCTACAAGCTCAGAGTGAACACCGTATCGGACGAAGTGAGACACGAACTCGACCGCAAAGTAAGGGAAATCACCGAACTCATCAACGAGAAGTATCACAAGGGCGTGGACGGCAAGTGGCTGAAGCATCTCATCCAGCTCTACCACCATCCCAACATGATATACTCCGAGGACGGTATCGACACGCGGCTCACCACACAGATTGAGGAGTACTACAAGCACCGCAAGGTGGCGACAACCACCATCTACTGTGCCCATGGCATCATCAAGAAGATACAGCGGTTCGAGCAGTATATGCAGACGGTGAAGCGCAGGAAGGGCTATGTGATGTTTGCCGAGGCAATCACCGAGGAAGACCTCTACCTCTTCAAGGAGTACTGCATGGACGAGTATCTCATCTCGCTCGACCATCCAGAACTCTTCGAGGGAGTGAAGCCGTGGCAGATGCCCAAGGCCGAGCTTTCCGAGAACGGACTCTACGACATTCTGCACCGACTGCGCACCGTGATGAAGTGGATAGACTTCAACGGCATACCGACCACCAAGCCGTTCAGCCGTTTCGAGTTGAAGTCGCCGACGTATGGCACGCCGTGGTATCTCACACTTGAAGAACGCGACCGCATCTGGAACCTTGACCTGTCTGCCGAGAAGAACCAACTGAAGTTTCACCGCGACATCTTCATCTTCCAGTGCTGCGTGGGTTGCCGCATGGGAGACATCGGCAGGTTTACCAAGGACAACATCGTCAACGGAGCTCTGGAGTATGTGCCGCACAAGACTGCTGAAAGTACGGGCCGCCTCGTGCGTGTCCCGCTCAACAAGAAGGCGCAGGAAATCATCGACCGCTACAGTTGGCGAAAGACCACGCTGCTGCCTTACTTCGTCGATTGGGAGTACAACGAAGGCATCAAGAAACTCTGCACCATGGCAGGTATCACCCGTATGGTTTCGGTACTCGACCCGAAGACGCGCAAGGAGGTGAAGCGACCGCTCAACGAGATAGCGAGCAGCCACATGGCAAGGCGCACGTTCATCGGCAACATGTACAAGAAGGTGAAGGACCCCGACCTCATCGGTTCGATGTCCGGCCATGTGGAAGGCTCCAAGGCATTTGCCCGATACCGCACCATCGACGACGACATGAAGCGCGAACTCGTTGACATGATCAACTGACGCTTCGTTTGCCGACATTTATTCTTAGACGTATGACACAAAAACACTTTACCCACGAGGTCTTCCTCACTCATGCAGTGAGGCTTGACCTGCTGGACTACCTCTGTCCGGTTCACAAAAAAGAGGTGCTGAGGGTCGATGCTTTCCGCGACCTTCTCAACCGTATCTGCCAACAGCCGTTGGGCGCGATGACCAAGGAGGGCACTCCGCTGGTTGTGGAACCCGGGCAGTTGGTGACGTCAGTCTCCGAGCTCGCACGGGCATGGGACTGGCACAGGGACAAGGTGCGCGACTTCATCGATGGACTTGCCGAGCGTGATGCACTCACCATCGACATGCACAAGAAGTTCATGGTGCTGTCGTTCCCGAAGGTGGCCAACCGCATAGCCAACATGAGGAGCCATGAAGGCGAGGCGGTTTCTGCCAAGGGCGGCAATGACATGCAGCCGGACCTTTTCTCCGGAGTTGATAACGCTGGCAGTCAGCAACTGCCGGCAAGTAGTAACCAAAACAGAACTGAATGATGGATTTATACTCAATGATTGAAGCCGGTGGCCGCATGAACTTCACGGTCACGGGCGAAGACCTGGTCCGTTTCGCCGAGGTGATTGTCGAGAAGGCCATTGCCATGCGCGATGCCGAACTGGCAAAGATGCCGAAGGACGAGACATATCTTACAACTGACGAGGTTGTCGCAAAGTTCCACGTCTGCAAGACCACTTTGTGGACATGGGAGAAGAACGGCTATCTGATTCCTTCGCGCTGGGGAAAGCGAAAGACGTATGCCTTATCGGAACTCCTCGCTGTTATGAAGGACAAGAAAAAGCGTCTGCCGAATCCTGCTGCACAGGAAAACAAGTTGGCAGACACTATCGGGAAGGAGGTGCAAGACTAAAGGACGGCTCTGAGTGATGGGCGTGACCTCATATATATAAAAGGTGTGCCTATCCTCAGGGTTGGCAGGGACAGCAGCGGATTATCTGGCCAAGGCTGAGTCTGGCAGACACATCCATTGGGGAATTCTTTTCCCTTTTGTTTTGTCGGAACCCATTTGCCGTGCCGCATCTTGATCCTATGAGGCACAAGAAGAGAGCATGGGGATTTTGGCAGTCGGCAATCCATCATAAATGCACGTACTTACGATGGGTAACGAACCTAGTCTCAATGACCGATGAACATAGGTGGTTTGAGAGGTATAGGCTCGATGTTTGATGAGGTACTACCTCGATGCCCAATGAGGTACTACCTCGATGGCCGATGAGGTGCACCTCAAGTGCCGATGAGGTATAGGCTCATTTTCCACCGCCGTTCCTGCCGTCTTTTCTTTACGTTTAACCAGCATCTGCGATGCCTACGGCTGAACGCCCCTTATACACCGCTACGCCCTGCATTTGACACCCTTTCGGCTATGCTGAAATGCAGTCCTGCAGACGTAGCATCCGCTTGCGGAGAGAGGTTTTATGGGGGTTGGGAGCAAGTGTATGTTTTGTGAGCCCACAAAACAACCGTCCCTTCGGTCGGGAGCATCAAGATGCTGGCACATAAATGTGAAAGGCTATGACAAGCAATACCCAAGAAACCCAACCCCAGACCTCTCTTCATAAGCGCAAGGGAGGCCGTCCGTCACTGCCCGAGGAGCAGAGGCGCACACGCTGCAAGAAGGTCTACTACACCGAGGAGGACTGCCGTTGCATCGAGCATGCCGCCGACGAGAACCGCATGTCCGATTCGGAGTATATCTCGCAGATGAGCCTGACGGGAAAAGTCGTTGCGCCCATCTCGCCAGACTTCGCCCGGGACTTCCGTGCTGTGGCAAATCTGTCGAACAATCTCAACCAGTTGGCACACCGCGCTAACAGGGACGGTTATCATTCCGTGGCAAACGAGATGCTGGCCGAACTGCCCAAGTTGCGCACCGTGCTCAACCAAATCTATGTCAGCCTATGATGGTGAAGATAAGTAACGGAACCACCTTCGGCGGCATCGTTAATTATGCAAACGACCTCAAGGACAAAGGGACAACCATCCTTGCGTCCAGGGGCATCGACCTTACGAACAACTACACCATATCGCAGTCGTTCAAGGTACAGGCGATGATGAACCGCCGCGTGGAGAATTGTGTCGGACACTTTGCTCTGAGTTTTCCGCCCGAAGACGCACACCGCTGCACTGACGGTTTCATGCGTAAACTGGCAATGGAGTATATGCGCAAGATGGGCATCACCAATACGCAGTTTGTCATCTTCCGCCACCATGACCACGACCATCAGCATGTGCATGTGGTGTACAATCGTGTTGACGACAACGGGAAGACCATATCTGACGGATGTGATGTGGAAAGGGCAATCGCCATCTGCCAGGCCATGACCCGTCAGTATGGTCTGCACTGGAGCGACGGCAAGATGAATGTCGACCGCAAACGGCTCAAGGGCAAGGCTGCTGTAAAGTATGCCATCAATGACGCGGCACAGTCGGCACTCGCCGGCAGTCACTCATGGGCAGATTTCATTCAGCGAATGAAGGAGCAAGGCATACAGGTTACGATTGCGCCACGTGGCGACGGCAAAGGCATGGGCATCACTTTCACCAAAGGCAAGGTGTCGATGAGCGGCTATCAGGTTGACCGACGGACATTGACATTCGGTAATCTCAATGAGCGGCTGTACAACGTCAATGCTGTGTTGCCGAAGGAGTATCAGTTGCCCGTCAACCGTGTGGAGTTCGGCATTGACTACCCGGAGCCGAAGCTGAACATTCCTCTGCCACCTTTGTTCGATGGCAATCCCGACGACTACGAGGAAGACGAGAGCGTCAACATCTATAACAACGACGAGTCATCCGATTTCTTCGATACGGAAGCAGCTGCCGAGGCGGTCACCAATGTCGCAGCAGCGGCAGTCGAAGCCATCATCGCTCCGAATGTCGTTCCGTCTGCCGCAGGTGGAGGGGGAGGTTCACATGACGACGATGAAGATGACGAAGAGAAGAAGAAAAAACGAAAGAGACCAACGTTCCACCGATAATATTTTTGCATTATGGAAGATAAATCAAACACAAAGCCCAAGCTCAAGCCGGCCAGGAAGTATGTTAGTCAGAAGATGGAGGAGGCAAGAGCGAAGATGCAGGATATCTCGTCTTCTGTTGGCTCTACGGCTTATGGCAGTGAACATCTGTCCAACCAAGAAGGGCCACAGGAGCAGGAATCTGCCGATGTCGTTGTACCAGATTATAGTCAGCAGGAGCAACAGTTGCTGCCCGTAGCCGAAGCTCCAATGGTGCCCGGCGAGATGGCTGAAGCAACGCTCGGCAGTCTAAGCGTAAAGCAGTTCACCCTTTCTTTGGAGACCTTGCTCAACACTCTTCTCGACAACCGCTTGGAAGCAAAGCAGAATGCTCTTGAGGAGAAGGCGAAGGCTGCGGAAGCCGCCGGCATCGAACTGGTCACTCCTGAGAATGCCCTTGTGAAATGCGTTGAGTTCATCAACCTCATCAAGGGCGACTTCAATATGTACCGTGAGCAGAAGAATGCCATCGCCAAGGAGCAGGAGCAGACACTTGCCACCGTCAACTCGCAGGCTGACACCGCCAAACGTCTGGAGACAGTTATCGACAGAATAGAGAAGGTGCAAGGAGTCAAGGCGCCCATCCGTCCGCCGTTCCCGTCGTGGGCATGCCTGGCTTATCTCTTCTGGCATTGGCCGATGTACGCCTTCGCCTATCTCTGGCTGTCGAAGTATTTCCGCAGGTTCTGTTTCCTCATCACCTTCTTCGTGATACTCATCCAGACCTGTTACATCGTACTTCTGGCAAGCGACAACCGTACGATGCGCTACGAGCACGCCAAGTACGTCACTGCCCGAAACTGGCTTTACGTCACCGGCGACACGGCAGCCACCAACAAGTTCAACCATCTGGACCTCCTCTTCGAAGATGTCGACTTCAACGAGAAGAAAATCATCAACCTGAATGATCACATCCGCGAGTTGCACGAGAAGATGATGAGGGGGCAGCTATGAAACGCTTGCTTCTCTATTACGAAAGACGCACCATCCGTAGTGGGTGATGCGTCTTTTGAGCTTTACAATGATTTTCTTTAATTCTGGGTAAAGAGATAAAGTCTACCATCCTTTGAATATTGTCTTGATGATGGCCTTGCCCACTTTGCGCTCTATACCCTGCTTCGAAGTAGGGACGCCCGTTTTGCGGGCAATCTTCTGCTTTGCGCCAGTGATGCCAATAGCGCGCTTCCATGAAAAGGAAAGACCGGGAATCTTGCTCATATTGATATTTTACTATTAGCTTAGACTTAAATGTAGTGGGCGACGAATGCACCGACGCAATTTTATCTCGCCATGTACACTGGGCGCACATACTTCGATGTGTGCGTCAGCGCTGCCACTTCCAGCCAAATGTAGTTATCGTAGCGCATGCGCTCGTTCTCGAAACCGAGGTAGAGCGTCTTGTTGCCCTTGGCGAGCAGTTGGCCGTTGCATGATTGGGTGCCCATCTGCGATTGGTCCACGTCGTATTTGTATGTCTTCTGGTCGGCAGCCTTGGAGTCATTGAACTTCTTGGCTTCCCTCGAACTCGTCATTACGTACATGTTGCAGTAGGCATCCTCTTCGCGAGGCGGACGAGTATCAAAGAGCAAACGGTTGATGAGACTGCTCTTCAGCGACTGCCTTTCGTACACGTTAAAGCCGAAGAGTTTTATCTTCGATGCCGCCGTGTTGATATTGTTGGCAAACTTGCCGTCATTGCCCATAGTCTGTTCGTTGGTGGATATGCGAAGCGAATAAACCACTGCGTCGCAGTCTGATGGGAGCGTCACTGGTATCACCACGCGCGACTTTCCCGAGAAGTAAGCCTTCAGGTTGCCACGCAGCCCCACCTTCTTCGGTTCCTTAAACACGCTCCGCGCAGTCACCGACTCCATCTTCCGTGCAAGGAAATCGCCCTTCTTGCAGTCCTCAAAATGTTCCTGGGCACGTCGGCGGCTGCCTTGTGTCTTTCCCGTGTAAGTTACGTCGAGGTTTAGCTTCGTTTCATTGCTGGCAGTGATTATCTCCATCATGTAAATGCCGTCGGCGGCAATGCTGATGGTGTCTGTCATCGCACCATACACAGTCCATTGGCGCATGCACTTCTTGCGGTCGATGTCGTAGAGTGAGACAGTGGCGTTGCCCTGTCCGTCACTGCCGGGGCAATCCAATTTGAAGGTCAGCTTGTCGCCAGCATACAGAGAATAGGCAAGGCGCTCGGAGCCAGTCACCTTCATGTGCTTTTTCGATATGAGAGTGTGTCCCTTGGACGCATCACCCTTAGCCTCACCACTGCCGTTTGCGGCATCTATAATCTTCTCAGGATGCTCGCGCAGTTCGTCGATGCGGTCTTTCAGAGCCTGGCATTTCTCCTTTGCCGCATCGTCCATTTTTTCGCCATTGAAGTCGTAAGTAAGGTGAGCCACCTCGTCCTTGATATTCTCCAGTGCCTTCTCGTTGCCATTGGCCTGAGCCTCGCTGGCATCAGCTGCAAGAGCATCAATGCGCTTCACGGTGTTGTCATATTTCAGTTGCTCCATCTCCGGCATCTTGCCCTCGTCGCCCTTCTTGCCACCACAGGCGCAGAAGGACAAACAGACTGCAAGAATGAGGACGAGTCGATAAAGTCTGTTCATATTCCCTTTAGTAAGAGTTTTCTATCTGTTCCATCAATTTCTCGCGCACAACCGTGCTGCCATATTTCTGTTTGTATTCAATTTCCGAACTGTCATCGTCCAGGTTGTCAATATTGCGCGCAAACCACCGCAGATTTTTGTCTACAAACTTACTGGCCTCTTCCTGCTTGCCCTTGTTGCACATGTCGTCCACCACATCGCTAAGATAGAGATAACGGTCTTCGGCATTGTAGTAACTATCTTCATTTTTAGAGGACAATGAATAATAATTCCATGCCTTTTCGTATTCACCGTTTTTCATCAAGGCTGTACGCAACAGTTTGCACACCTCATAGTCGTAATCTCCTTCACTTTTCCACCCCATTTTGTAGCGTCCTTCATGCCACGTAGTGATGTTCTCATATACATTTACGGCCCTGTCGACAGACCCTGCCTCGACATACGCCTTGATGAGTTGTAGGGCACAAGTCTGAGCGTCATATTGGTTACTTATCTTTGTCAGATACTTCTGTGCCTCCGTCAGGTCGCCCTCGGCAAATTTATCCTTGAACTTGTCGATGTTGCCGTCGTGACACGCCGTAAGGCAAATGGCAAGCAGCAAGCACCCCAAGGCCCTGCTGCAAATACTCTTAACATGCTGTAATGTCATATCCTAACTTTTTAGCTACTTCCAATAATTTAGTAAACTGCGCCGGGCGACCCTGCGATGTTGTGGGCCAGTTGGAGCATATCAGTATGTTGGCATCTGCCAACTGTATAGTGTCGTCTATCGTTGCGGCCTTCGGGAAGAAATCCACTTTGCCCTTCTCTTGCATCGTTGTTTCATAACGCTCGAACGACATGAACACAACGTCCATGTTTCTCTGTACCTTGAAGTCTTCCTTCAGTTGCTCGTGGGTGAGTCCCGGATGCTGTTCTATGTGATAAAGTACCAAGTCGTGTACGAGTTTTACCTTCTTGTCGTAGACCTTGCCATTGAACTTATAGCTTGACAAGTCGCGGTTGAACTTGCCCGGCAGTTTTATTGGAGTATCAAACGCCTTGAGGTTGGTTACGGCAGAGAGTTCTATCACTGCACTGACAATCTCGCCCAGATGGTCGTCATCGTTTATTATCTCTGCAATCTTGTTTAGCAATCCCGACACGCAGAACACGCGGTTGCTCAGGTATATCTCCTTCTGACACATGCGGAAGAGAACCTTTTCCCATTCCTCGTCAAACTCCTCCGTGGCATCCAGACTCTCTTTCTCTGCATCAGTAAGGGGACGCAGTTTGAGTTTTGCAGCCACACTCTCGTCCCATTTCTTGAAGTCGGCCTCCTCGGTGAGCTGGTTATATATATAAGGATAAGCAATCTGCATGCAGACGAGTGCGAAGTTCAGCGTCTTGTCCTTTGTACTCTGCTCGGCATTGCTTGTCTTAGCCAATGCATCGTTGATGATGGAGATGAGCGAGAGGGTGTTGGTGAGTCGCTTCAGCGAGCGTGGGTTGCTGCCTACTGAGAGGCGCGTGATATCTGAGAGGTTCTCGGCAAGTTGCGTGGAAGCAAGTTCCTCTTTGGTGAAGAACTCAATCTCGCCCAATGCCTCCACAAGGAAGGTGTCGACGTTGTAGGATGCCACCGGCATGGAGAACGGCAACTGTATTATCTTGTCGAAGAAGGAACGGAACTCGCGCTCGTTCTTGTCGGTGAGTTCACCAAACTTAGGCTTCAGTCCCTTGATGACCACATCGTAGTCGATAGCAAGTACGAAGACACAGTTCTTGAGGTCGAAGATGTTCTTGAGCAGTTCGAGTATCTCCACTGCCACGGGCGGATCGATGCGGTCGAGGTCGTCGATGTAGAGTATAAATCCCTTCTTCTGAGGGTTCTGCGTAAGGGCGTTCTCAATGAGTTTTGATATCTCGTTCTTCAGTTGCACGATGGTCGACTCGGCTCCTTCCGAAGCGAAGACATCGTCAACTACTCCTGCGTCCACGCCGACAGTGCCTACGGCCACCTTTGCGCCCACCGTAGCCATCTTCTTGAAGAGTCCGCCAATCTTCTTCTTGCTCTCATCCCATTTGTGATTGGGGGAGAGCTCGCCAATCTGTCCGATGATTCCTTCGAGGATGGAGATGATCGACTGGCGCGGTGTCTGCATCAACGAATACTGCCAGGTGTTTATCCACACGGGGTAATACAGTGCGTCGTCCACGTCACAGAGGTTGTAACGTAGCTGGTTCATCAGCGATGTTTTTCCGCTGCCCCATTCGCCCTGCAGCGCAATGGTGATAGGGGTGTCGGTGAGCTTAATAAACTTGACGAGTGCATCCTGGTAAATCTGAATACCAAAGAGGTCGCTCTGGTGATACTGGCGTGGTATGTCGATGATGCTTGATTTCATGTGTATTATATGATAAGAAGTCAGTACCGCAACACGATAATCGCGGTATTGACTTCTTTTTGAGTTGTTTTTTATTCCTTACCTGCTGCAGCAAGAGTGATATCGTTGTTGCTGAGCTTGCTGTCGTCAGGTGAAGCCACCTGTACGCCGATGCCGTAAGTCTCTGTCACTTTCTTCTCGAAGTTGCCTACACGGAGGTTGGAACCGAAAGTGCATTCACCACCCTTTGCACCGCCCATGAGCGAAGCGAGAGTTGCCTCGTCGTCAGCTTTCTGCTTGCAAGTAGCTGTTGTGTACACGCGCAGTGTTGCGCCGAATGCTTTTTTGAAGTTGGCCTTGAGGGTCTTTACCTTCATGCGGCCGTCAATCTTAAGATCTGCCATTTTGTTTTAGCTTTTTTATTTTGATTATTACTCGATTGTATTATTCTCCACGGGAGGCTTGTCCGATGGTCAAATTATTGTCCACACAGCGTTTGCCTGCGGGGTCTTTTATTTGCACGGTCAGTCCGTAGGTGGTTTTGAATAGTTTTTCCGCATCACCCACTTTCATCGATGCCTTAATCTTGAGCTCGACCTTACTAGCTGCATCTATTTTTGCTGTCGTCTTTTGATTAAGCTGATTGATAGTCAAGTCCCCGTCTGCAAGGTTAACTCCCTTGTAGATAGCGAGTGTACAACCGAATGCTTTCTTGAAGTCAGCACATATAGTCTTTACTTTCTTGTTCGGTGCTACTGCGAACTCGGCTGAGTTGAAGTGGTCTTTGATGTTATTCAATAGTCCCATATTTTTCTTGTTTTTATTGGTTATACATTTTATAGAAGATAGGTTATACTTATGTTATATGGCAACAATGCAATAATACAATGCTATACCTTCTGCTTCGGTGTCTCGCCATTTGATTTCATATTCTTGCTCAACTTCAAAGTCTTTATTATTAAGAGCACAAGTACTTTGGGGATTCTGCCAGTGTTTTTGCTTTGAGTGTACCCCTTCGCTTATGCTGAGCAGATAATTATTAGACGTTTCCTTTGGAATGTTCTTGTATGCCTTATCGTTGGTAAGGAACACTGCTAAGCCACCTTTTACACTCTCAAAGCGGTTGCGCACAAGTTCTATACGCTTGACATCTTTCCAAAAAGCGTACATACCCAAGTCCTGAGCACTTTGATTCTTAAGGACAGACACCATTTCTTCATCAAAACGAAGAAGTTTCTTCTGTACACTTTTCGTCTTGTATTTCAGCTCAACAGGAAGATATTTCCCGTCTTTCTTTACTACAATGTCAAGGCGCAGCTCGTTCTTCCATATATACTCTTCACCTAGGGTGCTATATGGAACATAATATTCCACATCCACATCATCATACTTATTATCCGACTTCTTCAGCCAAAGAGCCAGATGCATCTGGAAGTCACGCTCGTTGAAGAGCAATTCATTGTTGCTCTGCAGAAATTCTTCGACATCATCGCGAACCAGCTCAATTAGACTTGCGTTACTCATATCTATAGATTGGTTTTTATTTATTTCCCAACTCCTTGATCAACTTCGCGCCAAACTGTTGCGTTGTCCATTCGGCATCATAGGCGAAGCCGATTTTCTCGGCAATCTCACGGAGAGCGCCCTTGGTGTTGTCGTAGGTGCGGTAGATTTCAACGGCCCCGCTATCTAGGATGTTGATGAAATAGTTGCCCACTTGGCACTTGTTGCCGTCGCCAAACTGTTGGCACATTTTCTTACCAAACTGACGTGTGGTCCAATTAGGATCATATGTAAAGCTTTCCGCGTCGGCAGCCTCACGCAATGCGCCCTTCGCATTGTCGAAGATACGGTAGACGGAGATATGATGTTTCTCGTCATCGGCGATGATGTACTCGCC
>CAVFPF010000047.1:0-7569 GCA_963624265.1 bacterium
AAGCCCTTCACACAAAGCCCTTCACACAAAGCCTTTCACACAAAGCCTTTCACACAAAGCCTTTCACACAAATAAAATAGCGATTTATATAAATACCGAGACCTTGCCGTCCTGGACCGTAAAACGCACGTTGACCCCCGCGAAAGTCATTCCATACACGCGGCCGTCGTCGGTGTGGTAATGCGGACGCGGGTCTTCTGCGAGCACACGCTCCAGGGCTTTCAGCTTTGAGGGCGGCAGAAGTCGGGCCACTTCGTCAGAGACAGAAACCTCGAGGTCGGGCTGCAGCAGCGTCCAGTCGGAAAATCCTCCTTTTGCCTCAGCGTGGCTGTCCGTGAAGGGCAAATACGGCTTGATGTCGTAGATAGGCGTTCCGTCCATAAGGTCAGCGCCGCGCACCCACAGCACGGGTCCGTCGGGCGAGTCGAGTTCCACGCGTTCGAGCGCCACACACGAGAGCCCTATCGGATTGGGGCGGAACGGACTGCGCGTGGCAAAGACCCCTACCCGCTTGTTGCCTCCCAGGCGCGGCGGACGCACCGTGGGGCTCCATTTGTCCTGGTGCACCTCGCTGAAGTGCCACAAAAGCCAGATGTGCGAATAGCCCTCCAATCCGCGGAAAGCCTCGGCCACTCTATACTCGGGCTCAAACACGATGCGGCCCGAGAGTTCGGGCACAAGTCCGCTCTGACGGGGCACGCCGAACTTGTCGGCAAAGTCCGTTTCAATGTACGCTATGGGTGTAATATTCATCTCGAGGGTCTTCTTTTCAGTATATTTTCTCTTCAAGTACGACTTCCTTTCAGAACGTCTTCTCTTCAGTGCGTCTTCTTTTCAAGCACAACGTCTTCTTTTTGACGGCACAAAATTAGGCAAAATATCCGAAACACACACCATTTCAGACAAAAAATACGAAGTCTCACGGCCAAAAATTCTTCGCTCAATACGGGAGAAGCACATTTTAATCACCCCCACCGCACCAACCCCTCGTCGCTCGCATTCAAACCTCACCCACGGCAGACTGCACCCCAACCCTATTTTTGCACACTTTTCGAAATGTGTGCATCTGCTTTTGCAAAGGTGGGATGTCAAAAAAGGGGAGATTTGAAGAAAATTTAACAGAAACGTAATTTTTCTAACACACAAATTCAGAAAGTGTGCATTCTTAGCCGTACCTTTGCGCCGCAATAATGCAAAACATACCTAAAACGTAAAAGACATTGAAAACTTACAACATGCCCAAATGTATTGTTATGGCAGGAGCCGCCACATTGGCCTGCACTTCGGCCTTTGCCGGAGGCATCGTGACCAACACCAACCAGAGTGCAGCTTTTCTGCGCCAGATGAGCCGTGAGGCCACCATCGACATTGCCAGCGTCTACGAAAACCCCGCCGGTATGGCATTTTTGAGCAAGGGCGCCCATGTGTCGTTCAACCTTCAGAACGCCCATCAGACACGCAACGTAACAGCCACCTACGGTCTTCTCTCCGGCAACCGGAAGTACGCCGGGGCGAGCAACACCGATACACGCAAGTTCGAGGGCATTGCCAATGCTCCCATCATACCCAGTGTACAGTACAGCTACAACTGGGACCGTTGGAGCATCAACTCGCACTTCGGTGTGTCGGGCGGTGGCGGCAAGGCCGAGTTCGACGAGGGCATCGGCACCTTCGAGAGCCTCTATGCAGCCCGTCTGCTCAGTGCAGCCAACACGCAGGTCATCCCCGCTGCCAATGCCGGAGTGCAGCAGAAAGCCGGCATCAGTCCCGACTACGCCTACAACGGCTACACGCTCAACTCCTACATGAAAGGCCGCAGCTACATCTTCGGCTACTCGGTGGGCGCTGCCTACAAGGTCCTCCAGAACCTCTCCGTCTTCACCGGCGTACGTCTCGTCTATGCCTCCAACAACTACAACGGCTGGGTCTCTGACCTCACTGTCCACCTCAAGTCGCAGCTCCCCTCGCCCTACTACGAGAGTCTCGCCGCTGCCGGTGTGGCCGAATACAAACACGAACTCGGCGACGACTACGCCCTCGAGCTCAACACCGACCAGACGGGCTTTGGCTGGACACCAATTATTGGCGCCGACTGGAAGCTCAACGACCAGTGGAACTTTGCCTTCAAGTATGAGTTCAAGACCCGTCTGCGCCTCAAGAACAAGTCTGAAATGAACGCCAACACGGCAGCCCAGGCCGAGAGCAACGCTACGCTGGCACAGTTCAAAGACGGCACTACCATCAAGTCCGACATCCCGGGCACACTCTTCGCCGGCGTGCAGTACAGCCCCATCCAGCAAGTGCGCATCACCGCAGGCTACCACTACTATGACGACAAGAACGCCTCGCAGTACGGCAACAAGCAGGACCTCATCGACGACAACACGTGGGAGGTAACGGCCGGAGCCGAGTGGGACATCAACAAGTGGATTACCGTGTCAGCCGGATGGCAGACGACCCAGTACGGCCTCTCCGATGCCTATATGAACGACATCAGCTTCGTCTGCAACTCGCACACCTACGGCCTCGGCGCCCGCGTGCACCTCACCGACCGACTGAGCCTCGATGCCGGCTTCATGCACACACTCTACCAGGACCGCGAGGTCACCACTGCCAACTACCTCGGTACGGGCATGGACAAGACCGACCTCTACAACCGCACAAATCGTGTAATCGGTGTCGGCTTGAATTTTGATTTCTAAGCCGAAACCCAGACCAAAGTGTCGGCTTGAACTTTGATTTCTAAGATTTTGGCCGAAGGTTTTTGGCCGAAAACTTTAGTCAAAAGATTTTGGCCGAAGGGTTTGGTCAAAGCGCCAAAGCCTTGGTCAAAGCACCGAAACTTTGGTCAAAGAGCCGAAGGTTTTGAACAAAGAAAAGAAAAAGCCGGACTTGGATAAACTCCAGGTCCGGTTTTCTTGTGAATATTTTCGGGGGGTTCTATTTCCCTTCTTTATCAACTTTTTCCACTTCTTTTCCTTTCTTTTCCGATTGATTTCCAGCTAAAGAAAGGGTTAAGGTTTAGGGAAAGGAACAGGCGGTTCACTTGCCCAGCACGCCGATTTCGCGCATCCAGGCTTCGGCTATCTGAGGCCAAAGGGCGGTGCTGCCCGGCTGGTTGCGCACGGCGATGCTATGCTTGCCAAAGGGGAAGACGTGCAGTGACGACTTCTTCACGCCGTGGCGCATTAGGGCCTGGTAGAAAGCCACGCTGTTCTGCACATTGACGGCGGGGTCGTCAGAGGCGTGAATCATCAGTGCCGGCGGGTTCTGGTCGTTCACCTGGCGGTCCATCGACCACTTCAGGGCGAGGTCGGCGTTGTTCATTCGGTCGCGGCCCAGCAGGCAGAGTTTGCTTCCCCGGTGCACGATACTGTCGGCCATGCTGACCACGGGGCTCACCAGCATAGTGAAGTCCGGACGGTGGCTGACCGCATCGAGCGAGTCGCCCACGGCAGCCAGGTCGTCGGCCACCGTGCTCACACATGCGCTGACGTGTCCACCTGCGCTGCAACCGATTACGCCGATTTTATGGGCGTCGAGGTGCAGACGGCCGGCATTGGCGCGTATCCACTTCACGGCGCGCTGGGCGTCTTCGGTCGGGGCCGTGCTGCTCTCCACCACGTCGGGCGAAGCGGGGTTGCGGTGCAGCAGCACAAAGGCGTTGATGCCGAGGCTGTTGAGCCACTTGGCAAAGGTAATTCCTGCCGTCTCGTAGGCCTGCTTGACGTAGCCTCCGCCGGGGATGACGAGCACCGAAGTGCCCGTTTGTTCGCTGTTAGTGGCCAAAAAGGCATAAAGCCGCGGAGCGCTCACCTGCCAGATGCGGTGGCGGGCTATCGAGTCGCTGACGGCCACCCCGCGGCTGTTGGGCATCTTTCCCTCCGGCCACAGGTAGACCATTCCGTTGCAGGGCATAATGCTGTCAGCGGGTACGAGGACCTCGTGAGGAACGGCCGTCACCGCCTTGTTTGCCGTCGTTTTTTTCCTGGCCGTGACTGGTGCGGCGAGCATCAGAGCCATAAGGCAGAGTGCGATTTTCCTTGTTGTCATTTGGTGTGGGGTAATTTCGTTTGTTGTCGTAATTTCGTTTGTTGTCGTAATTTCGTTTGTTGTCGTAATTTCGTTTGTTGTCGTAATTTCGTTTGTTATCGGATTTTCCTTTTGCGGCGGGGCTGTTGGCCGGAGTCTCTCTCCCATTGCCTTTACCGGAGAAAACCTTTCCTTTGTCCCTCGGGGCGTCTTTATCTTTTCGGGCAAAGGATTCGCGCACGGGAGCGCCATTGCCGAAGAGCCTCTGGGCAAGGTCCTGTCGGCCCATCTTGAGCAGCGACGACCGCAACATGGGCACATTCTCCTTCTGATACCAGAAGAAGTAGGCGCGTTGGCGCTTCTTCTCCTCGGGGTCGCGGGCGCAGAAGCAGGGCTGCAGCGTGTAGGGGTGCACGCCCGAGTAGTAGATTTCGGTCGACACCGTCATGGGTGTGGGGGTGAAGTCCTGCACCTGTTCGAGCTGGAAGTCCATGCTCTTGGTCTCGGCGGCAAGTTCGGCCATAGCCTCCTCCGTGCTGCCCGGGTGCGACGAGATGAAGTAAGGGATGATTTGCTGCCTGAGGCCGTACTTGCGGTTCACCTCGTCGAAAAGGGCCTTGAAGCGGTGGAAGAGGCTGAAGTCAGGCTTGCGCATCACGCGGAGCACCTCGGCGTTGGTGTGTTCCGGAGCGACCTTGAGGCGGCCCGACACGTGGTGGCAGATGAGTTCCTCTGCGTAGGCCCTTCCCCCATCGCGGTACTCGCCGTTCTTGCCTTCGTGCATGATGAGGTCGTAGCGCACGCCGCTTCCCACAAAACTCTTCTTGACCCCGGGCAGGGCATCGACGGCGCGATAGATGTCGAGCAGCGGCCTGTGGTCGGCGTTGAGGTTGGGGCACACGGCAGGCGTGAGGCACGATGGGCGCTTGCAGCGCTTGCACAGTGCGAGGTCCTTGCCGTGCATGGCATACATATTGGCCGACGGACCGCCCAGGTCGCTGACGTAGCCCTTGAAGTCGGGCATCGCAATCACCTGCCTTGCCTCGCGGAGGATGCTCTCCTTGCTGCGCGAGGCGATGAACTTGCCCTGGTGGGCTGATATGGTGCAGAACGAGCAGCCGCCGAAGCACCCGCGGTGCAGGCAGATGGAATGGCGAATCATCTCGTAGGCGGGGATGCGCTTGCCGTTGTAGCGCGGGTGCGGCATGCGAGTGTAGGGCAAGTCGAACGAGCGGTCCACCTCGTCGGTGGTCAGCGGCGGGTAGGGTGCATTGACCAGCATGGCCACCTGTCCCGTCTGTTGCCAGATGCGGCGGGCGTTCCAGCTGTTGCTCTCCTCCTCTATGTGGCGGAAGTTTTCGGCCTGGCAGCGTTTGTCCTTCAGGCATTCCTCGAAGGGGTGCAGCACGATGTCGCCCTCCTCAGCCTGGACCTCCGGCTTGCGGCACACCACCTGTGGCACATCGTCGTAGGGCAGTCCCTGCTCGATGCGGCTGGCGATTTCCACCATCGTCTTCTCGCCCATTCCGTAGCAGATGGCGTCGGCCTCACACTCGGCGAGCAGTCCGGGGCGCAGGCGGTCCTCCCAGTAGTCGTAGTAGCTCAGGCGGCGCAAGCTGGCCTCGATGCCACCCAGTATGATGGGCACGTCGGGGAAGAGCTGGCGCAGGATGTGCGAGTAGACGATGCTCGGCATGTCGGGTCTCTGTCCGGCGCGTCCGTCGGGCGTATAGGCGTCGTCGGAGCGACGTCGGCGTGCGGCCGTGTAGTGGTTGACCATGCTGTCCATGGCTCCGGGCGAGATGCCGAAGAAGAGTCTGGGCCGGCCCAGCTTGCGGAAGTCGCGCAGGTCGTCGCGCCAGTTGGGCTGGGGCACGATGGCCACTCTATATCCCTCGCTCTCGAGCACGCGGCCTATGACGGCTGCGCCAAACGATGGATGGTCCACGTAAGCATCGCCGCTGAAGAGGACTACATCCAGGTAGTCCCATCCGCGCATTTCTACCTCTTTGGCCGAGGTTGGCAACCAGTCAGTGATCACGTCTGAGGGTGTTGTTTTGTTGTTATGTCTGATGATATGGAACGCAAAATTAGGCTTTTTTGGGCGATTAAACAAAAAAATCGGGCTTTTTTATCATTTTTCGGCCAAAAAATTTGGATTGGTGGGATTTTCCCCCTAACTTTGCACCCGTCTTCCGAAGGATAAGACAACGGTCGCTTAGCAATGAAACGGTTGCTAATCGCCCATAAAAAAAAGGTCGCTTAGTAACAATGGTTGCTAATCAACCTCTATGAAATATCGGTCGCTTAGCTCAGTTGGTTCAGAGCGTCTGCCTTACAAGCAGAGGGTCGGGGGTTCGAATCCCTCAGCGACCACGGGAAAATATTATTTCTTTCATAAAGATCTCAAACGGAATTTTTCTAACCATTATTGGTTATTCATGGTGTGCTGAATGCTTGTTAAGCATTCAGCCATTTTTTTTGCTCTTGCGCCATATCGTGCTCAAGTCATTCCACCCGATGCGTCAAGAACCATCGTTCTAATCTTCAACCCTTGTCTTCTGAAAGTTTTTCGCCATTTTCCTTGGCGCGTTCAGGATTTTCTGCATCTTGCAAGTTTGTTGTCCCTAAAACACAAATCTCCTTCCTGCCCAAATTGGGTGAGCAGAGAGGAGACAGTATTTAGGGTTAAAATGGTTCGGTGTTGTTGGCTTGAATGCGTTTGCTTTTACCTTCGGCTCACTTCAGCCAGCCGCAGCGGGAGCCCCAGTCCTCCATCACCTGGTCGCGCCAGCGGGCGACGGTGGCGGCACCCTGGCAGCTGTTGCCCTGAGGGGCATACTGGGCAGGGTCGAGGAGGTCGCCCCACCAGGTAGGGCCGAGTTTGTAGTCGGTGTCGCGGTGACGGCCGGGGAAGACGTTCTCCACGTAGAGCTGGCCGCTCTGGGCGGGGAAGCCCGGGATGTCGGCCTCGATGGTGTAGTTGATGACGCCGGTCTTGTAGGTGGCGTAGCGGCACATGTAGCGGCCACGGCCCAGGTAGTAGACGGGCCAGCGCTGCTTGTCGACGGTGAGGAAACCCACCTCGTCGTCGGCGCCCGACGACCACTTGGCCTGCACCTTCGGGTAGTGACCCTTCTTCAGTCGCGGACCCTTGAAGTGCCATTCCACGATGCCGTCGCGCTGAATGGTGTCGGCGGCGGTGGTAGCGCGGTCGAAGACACAGCGCGAGCTGTAGGTAATCTTCTCATACTGTCCGCCCCACGACTCACGCTCCGGCTGGGCAGGGTCGCCATCCATCATGTAGAGCAGCGTCGGGGTGTCGCCCAGTTTGGGCATTCCTTTCAGATAACTGTAGAAGTCGGCACCCAGATGGCCCGCCCCTTTCACATAGGTCTCGTAGAAGCCGGCGTGGTAGCGGCCCGGGTCCTTGCGGTTGGATATGAAGCCGCGATACGACTCGTTGTTCTCGATGAACCACAGGTCGGGGAAGTGCTCCACGATGTAGCAGTAGCTGGGCACGCTCCACTTCTTGTT
>CAVFPF010000048.1:0-14091 GCA_963624265.1 bacterium
CAACAAAACAATCAACAAACAATTTAATTCTCTTAAAAGCAATGACTTACGATATACTTAACCGCACCGCTCCGGCGATGCCAAAACTGCAAAGAAGGCGGAAATTCATCGGTTTTATCCTCTCAAAAGCCTCAAAAGACATGCGTGAGGTGCTCGTTCCGAAGGTTATGTCCGCACTTTCGGCACATCTGACTGAAGTTCAGTTTCAGTACTCCGACGGCAAAAACTACGAGATGTGCGGCCAAATGGGCCATCTGATCGGTCCTTCGGGCATTGGAAAGGCCCAATAAGAGAAAAACTGTGCTCCAGTTGGGCTGCAGGAAAAATCCAGTTGGGCTGCAACGCACCCCCCTATCAGCCGAGTCACGCAAACTGCCGTCTGGCTGATTGGTCAATTAGCCAGGAAGTGTCAAGTTTTATGATAAGCGTCCGCGAAAAGGCGGCATTAGGCAAACAACCTTCGTGCAGAATGAGTTTTTGTGTGCAAAATTTGGAGGTGTCGCGCAAAATGAGTAACTTTGCGCGCTAGTATACGTAAACAAAACAAACAATAATGCCAGATATATCAGAACGTGGCAAACAGATGCCGCTCTCTCCTATCCGCAAGCTCGTCCCCCTGGCCAATGCAGCCAAGGCACGCGGCGTGAAGGTCTATCATCTCAACATCGGCCAACCAGACCTGAACACAATGCAGGCGGGACTGGACTCGCTGAAGCACATTGACCGCAAGATACTCGAATACTCTCCATCAGAGGGCATCTTGCCTCTGCGCCAGAAGCTGCTCAACTACTACCGGCGCTTCAAAATCAACGTCGACCTGGAGGACATCATCGTCACGACAGGCGGTTCGGAGGCTGTGCTCTTCGCGTTTATGTCGTGCTTGAACCCAGGCGACGAACTGATTGTGCCGGAGCCTGCCTATGCCAACTACATGAGCTTCGCCATCGTGGCCGGTGCCATCATCAAGTCCATTCCGTCGTCGATAGAAGACGGCTTTGCCCTCCCCCCGATGGAAGAGTTCGAAAAGCTGATTACGCCACGCACCAAGGGTATCTTGATTTGCAACCCGAACAACCCGACCGGCTATCTGTACAACCGCAAGGAGATGAACCAGCTGCGCGACATCGTCAAGGAGCACGACCTGTTCCTCTTCTCCGACGAGGTGTACCGCGAGTTCTGCTACACCGGCGCACCTTACATCTCGGCCTGCCACCTGGAGGGCATCGAGCAGAATGTCATCCTGATTGACTCGGTCTCAAAGCGCTACTCGGAGACCGGCATCCGCGTCGGCTCTATCGTAACCAAGAACGCAGCCGTGCGCCAGAACATCATGAAGTTCTGCCAGGCCCGTCTCTCGCCTCCGCTCATCGGACAGATTGTGGCCGAAGCCTCTATCGATGCTGACCCGGAATACATGCTCGACACCTACGACGAGTATGTGGAGCGCCGCAAGTTCCTCATCGACGGTCTGAACCGCATAGACGGCGTCTACTCTCCCATCCCGATGGGTGCTTTCTACACGATGGCCAAACTGCCCGTCGACGATGCCGAGAAGTTCTGCGCCTGGTGCCTGTCGGACTTCGAATTTGAAGGCTGCACCGTGATGATGGCCCCGGGCAACGGCTTCTACGTCACTCCCGGCAAGGGAAAGAACGAGGTCCGCATCGCCTACGTGCTCAACAAGGACGACCTGAAACACGCCTTGATCGTCCTGGCCAAGGCGCTGAAGGTCTACCAGGCCACGGTTATGAACCAGGAAGAATAAAATACGGCGTCGTCTGACGCCCCACACCGATATGTCGCTCGCACTCTTCATAGCCAAAAGAATACACTTCTCGAAAGGCGACGACACTCAGCGCGTGTCACCGCCCGCCATACGCATTGCCATTGCCGGCATTGCCATCGGCCTGGCGGTGATGCTGCTTACTGTGGCCATCGTGGTGGGCTTCAAGCGGGAGATACGGGACAAAATATCGGATTTCGGCGGCCACCTCCAACTGTTGGCCCTGGCTTCGAACCACACCTACGAGAAGTACCCGATCTGCTATAGCGACTCACTGATTGAGGTGCTGGAAAGCACCGGCAACGTCGCATCGGCCACTCCCTACATCACCAAGCCGGCTCTGCTCAAGACCGAGAGCGAATTCTTGCCCGTAGTCATCAAGAGCGGCGATGTCGGCGAGCGCGACATACGCATCTCGGAAACCATAGCCCGCAAACTGCACTTGCAGACGGGCGACAAGGTGCAGGTCCTCTTCGTGCAAAACGACCCGAACCGCAACCGGCTGGACTACGGCAGCCAAGAGGCTTCGGTCAAGACCCGCACCCTCACCGTGGCCGGAACCTATCAGACTCACTTCAACGAGTATGACAGCCAGATTGCGGTCGGCAGCTTCGACCTGCTGCAGCAAGTGAGCGGATGGGACGCCGACATGGCCAGCGGCATAGAAATAAGGCTTTCCGACTTCGACCGCCTGGACGAAACCTATGGCGAGGTGAGCAGCCGGTGCAGCCAGACTCAGGACCGCCGGGGCACGCAACTGGCCGTGCAGAGCATAGAGCAGCAGAACCCGCAGATATTCGGATGGCTGGACCTGCTCGACACCAATGTCTGGGTCATATTGGGCCTGATGTCGGTCGTCTCGGCTTTCACCATGACCGGCGGACTGCTCATCATCATCCTCGAACGCACCCGGATGATTGGCCTGCTGAAAGCACTGGGATGCACGGACGGACAACTGCGCCGCACATTCCTCTACGTGGCTTTGTTCCTGACCCTACGGGGTTTGCTGTGGGGCAACCTCGTCGGACTGGGCCTCTGCGCCATACAACGGCTGTGGCATCCCATCGGACTGGACCCCGAAAACTACTACCTGGAATGGGTGCCGATAGACATCAGCCTATGGCAAGTCGTAGCCCTTAACGCAGGCACACTGCTGGTCACGCTTGTCGTCTTGCTCGGCCCTTCCGCCTTAATCGCAAAAATACTGCCAGGCAAAGTACTGGCAACAGAATAAAGAAGATATGAAGAAAACTCTCCTTTTGGCAGTAGCCTCCCTGTTGGGCGCTCTCCTCGCCACACTCGACGCCCAAACCCTCAGCGTCACGCTCAAGAACCCGAACCGCAAAGCCCTGACCGACGCTCCGGTGTGCATCAGCGTGCCGGCCAACTACGACTACAAGTGCGCCACGGTGACCGTCAACGGCAAAGAGATTCCATCACAGATGGACGACCTGGACGAAGACGGCCGCAAAGAGGAACTTGCCTTCGTGGTCGACATAGCAGGAAGGGAGAAACTGGTGGCGGAGATCACGTTCTCGACCGATGAAGCTCAGGCCGGGCGCTACAAAAGCCGCGTCCATGCCCAGATGTGGTTCAAAGACAAGGACAAGACCCGCCCATACGCCGAGAAACGCCACATCCCGACCGACACCGTGTCAGAGCGCATCGACAATATGTACTCGGCAATGATGCACCACGGCCCAGCTTTCGAAAACGAAAAGGTGGCCTACCGCATATACTTCGACAAGAAGCAGAGCACCGACCTGTACGGCAAGCGCATCGCGCAACTCGAACTGGCCGACGGCCTGTGGTACAGCAGCGAGATTCCGCAACTGGTCAGCGAGCGTCAGTTCGGCGACGACATCATCCTCGTCGGGCAGACCATCAGCATCGGGACGCTGCGCGGCTGGGACGACAGCAAAGACGACCCGGCATTTGCCGCCCAGCCTGCCAAGAGCAAAGTGGCCGACCCCTGTATGGTGATGATCGACCCCTTCGACTACCGCCAGGCACACATCATGGCCAAAGGTCCGGTCCGCACCGTAGTGGACATGAATGTGGAAGGATGGCAATACAAGGGCCGCAAGCTGAACCTGAAGAGCCGCTACATCCTCTATGCGGGCAACCGCGAGTGCGAAGTCATACAGCACTTCAGCGGTGATGCTGCCGCCCTGGACGGCCTCGACAAACTGGAGTTCGTGACAGGTGTGATGAAAGTCGGCATCTTCAACACCGACAGCACAGACCTCGCCGGTCTGCACTACTACACCGACAGCAAAGGTCTCTGCGCTTCGTTCGGCAAAGACTGGCCCGACGGCAACCACAAACTCTATCCGCAGATGTCGGCAGCCGCACTGGCCGTCAGCATCGACCCTGCGCTGGTGACCCGCACCATAGACCGCAAGGAGCAAATCCTGTTCGGAATACACACAGACGCCGACCACACCATCTCCTACCGGATGGCCTACTGCGCCCCCGACAAGGAAGGACCGCAACTGACCGCCAAGCCCTGGACGCCGAAGTCGTGGTTCAAATGGTGCAGGGCGTGGAACAAAATCCGGCCCGTCGAGGTTTCGGTTGTCGAAAGCCATTGACCCATGCAGACCTATAGACTCTACGACAACAACCCTGACACGCGAGCCCTTACAGACATCGCAGATGCCGTCCGCAACGGTGGAGTAATCATCTACCCCACCGGGACGGAGTATGCCATCGGCTGCGATGCGCTCAACGCGAAGGCCATCGAGAGAGTCTACCGATACCGCAAGGAGGAGCAAAAGCAAGGGGTTCTGACCATTGTCTGCAAGGATATCAGCCAGGCTTCCGGCTACGTACGCATCTCGAAAGAACAGTTCAAGCGAATGCACCAATGCCAGTCGGAGACTGCCTCTTTCATCCTCGAAGCGGGCACGAAGTTGCCGAAGGCTTTCCGTAGCCGCAAGACGGTGGAAGTCCGCATCACGGGCAACAGCATCCTGCAGACATTGCTCGAAGATCTTGACCACCCGTTGCTCGCCGCCGCACTGGAAGTGCCCGAAGACGCCGACGAGGCCGATACGGCGAGTTTCAGAACAGACCCGCTGCTGATTGAAGACACCTACCGGCATCAAGCCGACATCTTTATCGACGGAGGTGACGGCAAGGCACTGCCGACCGAGGTCATCGACCTCTGCAACAACTCATATTCTGACTAAGAGACATCAATGATATATCCACAGAACTTCGAAATAAAACTTGGCTTTGACAAGATCCGCCAGATACTGCGAGAGAACACACTATGTCCACTTGGAGTGTCGCGCATCGATGATATGGCCTTCCTGACAGACCGGCGAGCCATCGAGAAGGAACTGCAGCTGACCCGCGAGATGATGCAGGTCATGGAAGATGCGCTCCACCCTATGCCGACAGACGGATTCTACGACGTGACCGAAGCACTGAGCCGAATACGCATCGCCGGCACATTTCTGGAGACGGAAGAACTGTTTCACCTGCGGCGCGCTTTGGCCGGCATCGACAGCCTGGTGCAATACTTCCGCCCCAAGCCGGATAGCGGAATCTCGTATCCCCTTCTCGCGGCCGAAGCTGCAGACACCGTCACCTTCCCCGACCTCGTGCGGCAGATAGACAGCGTGCTCACACCTACGGGCGAGATACGCGACAATGCCTCGCCGCGGCTTGCCGAAATACGCCGCGAACTCAACAGCACACTCAACGGCATCTCGCGCCTGCTCAACCGCATCCTCCACGCCGCCCAAGAGGAAGGCCTGATTGAGAAGGATGTAACGCCATCGGTGCGTGACGGTCGCCTGGTCATCCCGATTCCGCCTTCGTCGAAACGCAAACTCCGGGGCATCGTGCACGACGAGTCGGCTACGGGCAAGACACTTTATGTAGAACCCACAGAGGTAGTGGATGCCAACAACCGCATCCGCGAACTCGAAGGGGACGAACGGCAGGAAATCATCCGCATTCTGACGGAAATGGCAGATGCCATAAGGCCTTGTCTGCCGGATATGCTGGCCAGTTTCGAGTTGCTTGGCCTTATCGATTTCCTACGCGCCAAGGCTCGTCTGGCCGAACGCATCCAAGCCACTATCCCTGGCTTCTCGCCCGATGGGGCAACCGATTGGATAGAAGCACGGCACCCTCTACTCTATATAAGGTACACGCGCGAGGGCAAGACAGTCGTGCCGCTCGACATCCGCCTCGACCACAGAGACCAACGCATCGTGCTCATCTCCGGACCCAATGCCGGCGGCAAGTCGGTCTGCCTCGAGACACTCGGACTGGTGCAGTATATGCTACAATGCGGACTGCCCGTCCCGATGAAGGAGACCTCGAAAGTCACCGTCTACGACAACATCCTCATCGATATCGGCGACGAACAAAGCATCGACAACGACCTCTCGACCTATTCGAGCCACTTGCAGAACATGAAACACTTCGTGCGCAACGCCTCCAACAGGACCTTGCTGCTGATTGACGAATTCGGCAGCGGCACCGAGCCGCAGATAGGCGGAGCCATAGCCCAAGCCCTGTTGGGCAAGTTCAACGAAGCAAAGGCCAACGGAGTCATCACCACACACTTCACCAACCTGAAGCTCTTTGCCGACCAGACACCGGGCATTGTGAACGGCGCCATGCTTTACGACCGCGGCGAGATGCGTCCGTTGTTCCGCCTTGAAGTAGGCCGGCCGGGCTCTTCGTTTGCCATCGAGATAGCCCACAAGATAGGACTGCCGACCGACGTCATCGAAGAGGCCAAACGAATAGTCGGTTCCGACTATGTCAATATGGACAAATACCTGCAGGATATCTCACGCGACAAGCGGTACTGGGAACAGAAACGGCAAAAGGTACACCAACAGGAAAAGGAACTGGAGCAGAAAGTGCAGGAGTATGACGAAAAGAACTCCGAACTGAAAGCACGCCGGCAGGAAGTGCTGCAAAAAGCCCACGAAGAAGCCGACTCGCTGCTGCACCAGGCCAATGCCCGCATCGAACGGACTATCAGAGAAATCAAAGAGGCCCAAGCCGAGAAGGAAGCAACACGTCAGATAAGGGAGCAGCACGAGAAGTTCAAGGAGAAAATCCAGGCCAAACCCAAACCGCAACCCCTGCCGAAGGAAACAAAAACAAAGGCTGCACCAGACAACACGCCACTCGAAGCCGGCGACAACGTGCGCATCAAGGGCCAACAGTCTGTTGGCGAAGTCATCTCCACAAACGGCAAGCAGTGTCTCGTCTCCTTCGGCATGGTCAGAAGCAACATCCCTACTGACAGGCTTGAAAAAGTGTCGAAAAGGCAAGCCAAGAAAACGGCAGAAGACAAGTTTGCCTACCTTGCCTCTGCCCGCTCAGGCAACGGCGTGGATGTGATGGCAGAAAGGCGCAAGAGCTTCAAACTCGAGTTGGACGTAAGAGGCATGCGTGCCGACGAAGCGCTGCAGGCTGTCATGTACTATCTCGACGACGCTACCCTACTCGGCACATCAGAAGTCCGCATACTGCACGGCACAGGGACGGGAGCTCTACGCACAGCCATCCGCCAGTATCTCGGCACCTGTCCGTGCGTGACAAGTTACCGTGACGAACACGTGCAACTGGGCGGCGCGGGCATTACAGTAGTCGAATTGAACTAAATCGACAAGCAGAATTGTACAAGCATTCCACACATGCTTGTACTTTCTTTTTACATTGACCCTTTACTTCTTTTAACAACAATACAGGGACTTTCGCACTTGTGGAAGTCCCATTTCTTTGCATTTTTCCCTTTTAAACAACTTACGAAAAGCACTGCAACTTGCTGTCGCTTAACATCTGTTACAAAACAAAAACTTTTTGTAACAGTCAAAATCGTATAACAAACAAAAATGTAACAACGATAATTTTGTGTTAAAAAATATGTATATACCTTTGCGCCTAAGAAAACTAACACTTTTCGATACACAAACAGTTTTATTACCAAAATCCTAATCCTAAAACTTATGAAAGCAAGACTTTTGTTTTTGTTGACGCTTTGTCTTTGCGCCACAACTGTGGCTTTCGGACAAAAGCGCAATGTGAAGGGACAGGTATTCTCCGAAAGTGACGGCGAGCCGATGATTGGCGTGGCCGTTGCCGAACGAGGAACCACAAACGGCACTATCACCGATGCAGATGGTAATTTCTCCATCATGATCAGCGACGATGCCGTCCTTAACTTCTCTTATGTTGGCTATGTTAGCCAGCAGATTCAGCCGGCAGGCAAGTCGTCCATCAAAGTCTACCTCGCTGAGGACAGCCAGGTGCTTGATGATGTCGTGGTAGTCGGCTACGGTACCATGAAGAAGTCCGACATCTCGGGCTCTGTAGCTACCATCAACAAGGAGCAGATGGACCGCAAGATTCCAACCAACATCGCCGAGGCTCTGCAGGGTGCAGCTGCCGGTGTATTGGTAACGGCTCAGGACGGTGCTCCTGGTACAGCCTCTGCAGTCCGCATCCGTGGTATCGGTACCATCAACGGTTCGGCTCAGCCTCTCTACGTTGTGGACGGTGTACAGGTCGGCACAAACGCTGACTTCGTCAATCCTTCCGACATCGAGAGCATGGAGGTTCTGAAGGACGCATCTGCTACCGCTATCTACGGTTCAGCCGGCGCCAACGGTGTCATCATGATTACCACCAAGCACGGAAGTGCAGGCAAGATGAACATCAACATCACAGCCGACTGGGGCTTCCAGACACTTCCTTACGAAATCGAGACCCTCACAGGCAACGCCTATGCTAAGTCAATCCGCGAGGCCAGAGCCAACGACGGAAGCGGTCTCTCCAATATCGTCTACAGCGAGGCTTACGACGGCAAGCGCAACAACATCAACTGGCAGGACCAGATGACACGTATGGGCTTGAAGCAGCAGTACGGCATCTCAGCCAGCGGCGGCACAGAAAAGACACAATACAACTTCTCTGTCGGCTACCTCGACAACAAGGGTATCGTCGTCAACACCCGCTATAACCGTCTCACCTCACGCGCGAGCGTAAAGTCTAAGGTCAACAAATACCTGGAGTTCGGCGGCGACATGAACTACACTCGCACCTCGCTCAAAGGCAACAACATCGGCTTGGGCAACAACGGTAACCTTTCTTCACACCGCGACCTCGCCCAGATGTCTCCGACACTCGACTACATCGACGATGTAACAGGTGAATTGGTTAATGTAAATGTGGTTAATCCCGATGGCACATACGGTGCCGGTAAGGCTCCCACACCCGACGGATGGGAAGGTATGTCATCCACTTACCAGAACCCATACGCTTCGCAGATGGAGATTGGCCGCACGACCAACACCAACCGCATCAGCATTTCTCCATACGCAGAGTTGACCCTCTTCAAGAACGACAATCACCTCTTAAAGGTCAACACCATCTTCAACTGGACACACGACTCAAGCGACACAGACGAATTCTCCGGACAGTACAAGCGCTACAACAAGATTGGCGGCACATATTCGGAGGTGAAGTACGAAGGCCGCAACCAGGAGTACTACCAGTTTGACATGAGCCAGAGCCAGGGCACAAGCAAGAGCATCGAAACCTACCTCACCTACAAATGGGAGACCGATTACAACACCTTGACCGTGATGGCAGGTAACACTGTCAGCTCGTACGAAGGCTCGTGGGTAAGTGCTGGTGCACACACATTCCTTTCAGCCGACAACCGCTTGATTTCCCTCACCACTGACGAGGATTCAAGGTCGGGCAACGGCGGCTTCAACTCTGACGTGCGCGGCATCTCTTACTACGGACGTATGATATACAGTCTCTTCGACCGCTATATCCTCACAGCCACTGTCCGCAAGGACGGCAGCTCGAACTTGAGCTCCGGCAACCGTTGGTGCACCTTCCCGTCTGCCGCATTGGCATGGCGCATCAAGGAGGAAAGCTTCCTGAAGGATGTCGATTGGCTTGACAATGCAAAGATCCGTGTCGGCTGGGGTCAGACCGGTAACTCGGGTGGTATCGCCGGCAAAAACATCTATGCCCTTACCTCTTCCAACACCAAGTATCAGTTCTACACACAAGGCCAGGGCGGTGGTGCTACCATACACATCTCTGACAACCGTGTAACCGGTTTCTACGCACCTCTGGTTGATACGAATCTGAAATGGGAGACCAACGAACAGACCAACTTCGGTATCGATCTCGGCTTCCTCGACAATGACTTGACCGTCACGATGGATTACTTCGTCCGCAACACCAAGGACCTCCTCCTCGAGAAGCAGATTCGTCCGTCAGCAGGCAACACCTCTATCTACACCAACTATGGTGAGATCCAGAACCAAGGTTTCGAGTTCTCTGTCAACTACAGCAAACGTCTGAACAACGACTGGCGCATCAACGTAGCCTTCAACGGCTCAACGCTGAAGAACGAAGTCAAGAAGATGGGTGTAGACTATACCTCGACCTGCTCTGGCAGCAACAGCACATACTCTGCCTACGACACCGATGCCGACGGTTCAAACCTTGGCGCTGTGTCGGGCACTGGCTTCCAGTGGAACAACCACTCTATCTGCCGCGAAGGCGAGGCTGTAGGTTCTTACTACGGCTGGAAGGTTGAGAAGATTATCAAGAACGATGAAGACTTGGCTCTTGCAACAAGCCGCGGCCAGAATGCTCAAATCGGCGACTACCTCTTCCAGGATCTCAACAAAGACAATGTCATTGATGACAACGACCGCGCTATCCTCGGCAACGGTCTGCCGAAATTCAACTTCGGCCTGAACCTCTCCGCCTCTTACCGCGACTGGGATTTCAGTGTCTACACTTATGGTGTGCTTGGATTGGACATCCTCTCTTACTCTGCCATGCGTCTGTCTTGCATCAGCAAGGGAGATGACGGCTGTACACCTGCCCTGCTCAAGTCAAGCTATGAGAAAATCTGGAGTGCTGAGAACCCCAACGGCACACTGCCACGTCTCACCAATATTGACAACAACAAGAACACACGCGTCAGCGATGCTTGGGTCAAGAACGGCAACTTCCTGAAGATTAGCAACATCCAGATCGGCTACAACGTACCTAAGAAGGTGCTCCGTCCTATCGGAGTTCAGTCTGTACGCGCCTATGTAGCTGTACAGAATCTGGCTACTATCTCACCATACCACCGTTATGGCGATCCAGAAGTCGGACAGGGCAGCGTTCTCTACACCGGTCTTGACACTGGCCGTTACCCGACTCCACGTACCTACATGTGCGGTCTGAATGTTACATTCTAAATGATTAAACGAGAATTACTATGAAAAAATATATTAAATATTTTGCTGCCATTGGAGCCGGATGTGCATTGCTTGCTTCGTGCGACAATGACGAATTCCTCGATGTGAAGAATTACACCGTGCTCGATATCAACGCCCAGTTTGAAAGCGATGACAATGCGCTGATGGGCCTGAACGGCATCTATACCTTCAATGGTATTTCAGACTACGCATCGAGCTGGGGTTACAAACCGAACATGTTCACCGGCAGCCATCCTACGATGGACACGCAGTGTACGGGTTGGGACGTCAAGTTCCTTGACCAAACCTGGGACGACAATGTCGGAGAACTGGGAGAAGGCTGGTCGCATGCCTATGCTGCCATCTCACGTGCCAACCTCTATTTGGAAGGCCTTAAGAATGCAACAGGTCTCTCAGACGCATGTCTCAAGACTTGCGAAGGCGAAGCCCGTGCTCTGCGCGGATACTTCTACACCTGGCTGGCACAGACCTTCGGCCGCGTGCCAATGTTGAACACCGGCGAGGACTACGGCAACACGCCCGTCAAGGCCAAAGCTGAGACCTACGAGGAAATGTGGGACTTCATCATCGACGACTTCAAGAACGCCGCAGATCTTTTGGACTGGGCTCCTTACCAGGGCAACTACGGCCGCTGCACAAAGGGTATGGCACTGGCCTATTTGGCTGATGCCTATATGTGGAAGGCTTACCGCTGTCCGGAAACTGCCGCTGAGAACTACGGTCTGGCCAAGACAGCATTGAAGTCAATCCTTGACAGCAACACCTACTCTCTGTCTACCAACTACTCTACCAACTGGGATCCTGCCGGATTCTGGAACAGCGAGTGCATCTGGGCAGAGACCTGTGACGAAGGTGACAACTGGAGCAACTGGAGCGGCAAGTATCTCGACTCGCAGAACAGCCTCATGATCAAGTGGTTCGCTGCTTGCCCGGAGCAGGGCGGTTGGGGTGCCCAATACCTGTCATGGGAATGGTACGCCAACTTCGAGCCCGGCGACAAGCGCCGCGATGCTTCCTGCATCACCGGTGCCGTTCCTGCCGACCAACTTGCCAAGTATGGCATCGAGAAGTCTGAAACCATTTGGGGTTACAACCCTTGGCTGCAGGACTCGCTCGGTACGAAGAATGCCAATGGTGTCGTTGTTGACCCATACCAGAATGCAGATGGCGAATGGGTAGGTACCAAGACACGTCAGTTCCACTTCACCAATGGTGAGTATGCTCCTGCCATTTGGACCTCCAAGTTCTGGCGTTCAGCTTATGCTGACGGCAACTCATGGGGTGTCGCCATGTGGGAACCTGTCATCATCTACGGCAAGCGTCTTGCCAATGTCTATCTTGACTACGCAGAGTGCTGCTTCCGCACTGGTGACGAAAGCACTGGCTGGGACATGATCAATGAACTCCGCGACCGCGCATGGGGTAATCTTGAGGTCGGACAGGACTACAGCAAATACCTTGAGCACTACAATGCCTTGTATGCTGCTGTCGGCAACGGACGCAAACTCGACAAATATCCTCTGCCCGTCAACACTGCTAAAGTTGCTGTGCCTGATGCCAAGACATACTACACCGCACTGCAGGCCAAACCCAACCGCGTAGGATACACTCACACATCTGAAGCATGGAAGGTGGCTGTCAACGAAGAGCGCCGCAAGGAGTTCAGCTCAGAGTGGTGTATCTGCCCGGATCTCGTACGCTCAGGCTATATCGAGGACCACATCAACTACAACTACCCGATGGATGAAACTTCAGGTGACGCACTCCGCGACTATCCGTGGTCTCATCGCGAGTACACCTACGACCCGTTGAAGATGGATATGCCTATTCCTTCTTCCGAATTGATAAAGAACAGCGCATTAATCCAAAACGATGCCTATCTAGGTAATAAAAAATAAGGTCAATTCTTTATATGTGAGAGGGGGAGAGAGATCCCCCTCTCATATTTTCTTATGCGAAAGATTTCATTAAATACAAACTAAATTTTAATATAAGTTGTGAACACAATTTATATTATGGCAATGATAGACGTGTTGGCTACAAATATCTAAAAGATACGTATATCTAATTGGGTTTTACTTGATTTTTGTCGTAACTTTGCTATGTTTAAATTAAAGGCATAGCATAATGATAGAATTCAGCAAGTTTAAGCCACTCATTTCTCTCGTCAACTATTTCACTACAAACGAGATATGTTCAAGCAGTCAATAGGCATCGTGGATTATAAGGATGTAAAAATGATGAAAGAGGCTGCATAAATCAGAATTAGTAACTATTGATAGTATATTATTAAGAAGACAATGGCAAAGAAGATAATAAAATTATCTGAGTCAGAATTAATTGCACATATCCGCAATGTTGTGAATGAAGCAATGAACGAAATTGACGGAAAGACACATGCAAGAGTTTCAAATGCTGTAAAAAAGGCAAAAGAATTAAATCAGCAGAATGTCTTTTCAACTGCTGTGAAAAATCGTCCTAATAATCCAATAGTCCACGATGATATTATAGCAAAAGGTAAAGGAACAGAGCAAAGAGCTAATAAATCCTTGTTAAGCGCATTCACAAATACAACATTCTTGTTTTATGCAACTACTCGTTTGGGGAGAACAACATTTTTAACATTCAAAGTTCAAGATATAAAGAAACTTATGATGGGAGTTGCAATATTAAGTGGTGAAGTTATGTATGACGGGGATATGCTAATTGGTGATATACACATAGACTTTAACAACGGAAGAGTGTTCTATAAAGAGAGAAAAAGTAGATATACTTATACTCTTGAGCCAGACAATAGAACTAAGAATCAATGGGATGCTTTACTTGAGCAATTAAAGATGTCATTAGATAATAGAATATAATCTGCCATCTATGATACTAATTGAAAATCAAAGTTACAACCGAATTGCTATTAGAGAGAATAATAATATAAATATACAAAATTAGATTAACTGAAGGAGACCTTCACAAAATTATTAGGAACTGCGTCAACGAGGCTTTGGACGAACTTGACATGAGAACAAAGGC
>CAVFPF010000049.1:0-20025 GCA_963624265.1 bacterium
TTTGCATTTTGCATTTTGCATTTTGCATTTTGCATTTTGCATTTTGCGAAAACATTAAAAGCACCCGGGAGTTTTTTCCTTTGACTCTAAGTTCCAAATTTTAAGTTCTGAATTCCAAACTCTAAATTCCAGCTCCAAATTCCAAGTTCCATTCCTTACAGCACCAGGAACTTGAACGTAGCGCCCTTCTTGCCTCCTTGGCCGATGGCGTGGATGATGTAGACGCCGGGCTTGACGCGTGAGCCGTCGGTGGCATTGAGGTCCCAGGTCAGGGTGCCGCACTGGGCTACGGAGCGGTAGATGGTGTGGTTGGTCGCGTCGGTGATAACCACGGTGCAGCCCTCCTGCAGTCCGCCGATGGTCAGAGAGCCGCTGAAGTCGGGCCGCACGGGATTGGGATAGCAATAGAGGCTGTTCCAGTCGTCGGCGCTGGGCTGCGCATCTGTCTGGTAGGAGCAGATACCGCCTTCGGTAGCGATGTAGAGCGCCCCCGTCTCGTAGTCGAAGCAGAGGCCGTAGATGAGGTCGCCGAAGAGGGGCGAGTTGTCGGTTGTGAAGTGCTCCAACTGGGTCAGACCATCGGCACTCACCCGGTAGAGTCCGTCGCCCTTGGTGCCAATCCACTTGCAGTTGGCGGGGTCGACAAAGATGCACACGCACTCGGTGTTGGGCAGGAGGTAGTCGGCGAGGTTGGTGCCGTCGTTGCGCGGTATCTTGATGCGCTGCACAAGACCGGTGCCCTGCGTGCTTTCGGCCGAAGCGTAGTTGAAGGTCGTGACGGGCGAGGGGATGATGTAGGGCCCCGAACTCGTCACGAGCCAGATGGTGCCGTCGTGGTCCTCCGCGAGGTTGTAGAAGACGGGCGACGAGGTGTTGCCGTCCTGGTCGGTGATGCTGCTGAACATAACGCTCTCGTCGTCCGAGAGGTCTTCGGTCGTGCCGGCGTCGTAGTAGATGGCGACCTGGCTATTGTTGGACGGGTAGGGGCTGCACAGCCACTTGAGCCCGTAGCCTCCGTCGTTCTCGGCCTGAATGATGGTGTTGGTGAATCCGAAGTCGTAGCCTTCGACGTTATTGAAGCCCTCTATCGGGTAGCTGAACCATTTGCCCGAAGGAGAGAGGCAACGCAGCACGGGGCCATCGGTGGCGCAGTTGGCCACCCAGAGGTAGCCGTCGTCGTCTTGGTAGAGCGCGCCGATGCGGGTGTAGGATGCGATGCCCGGTATGTGGTCCAGTCCGTCGGGCACGGTGTAGTGGCTGTAGATGTCGGTCAAAGAGTCGCCCTCGAAGGCGAAGAGTCCGCTCACTCCCGACGAGATGTAGTAGCGGCCGGACTGGAATTTGTCTTCGAGCAGCGCCCAGATGCACCACAACTTGGTGTTTTTCGTCCGTAGGCTATCGGGTATCTGTGCCGTGATGTCGTCCGAGAGGAGGTAGCTCCACGTGCCGCTCTCGATGTCGAGACGTGAGACGTCGGCCATTAGGCTGCCCCAGCCCTTGATGATGGCGGGCAGATAGTGCGAGGTGATTGTGGTCAGGGTGCCGTTGCTTATGGCCATGCGTGCCGTCGACGTACCCATAGGTCCCGAGCCCGGATGGTCGCTAACGATGGCCGTGGCATATTGCCGGGCCTGGGCGTCGGTGCGGTAGATGATGGCGTCGTGCTGTCCGCGATTGGCTATGGGGCCGTCCCATGAGTCGAGTCGGCTGTTGGCCGTGGCGCGCAGGGTGCGGTAGTAGTTGCCGTCCGACAAGAAGTAGAGCGAGTCGCCTGAGGCGAATGCGTAGTCGACGTCGGTGTTGAGGATGTAGGAATCGGCGAACACGCCGTGGTTCATGTCGACCACGACAAAGCCGTAGCCCGCCGAGATGTAGAGCAGGCCGTCCTGTTCGAGCACGGAGTGAATGGTCTTGTCGCCGGTGATGGTCTTCTCCTTGAGGTCGGGCAGGTTGCGCACCGTGCCGTCGGCGCCCATAAGGTCGATGTTGCCGTTGCTGTACACGATGCCCAATTGGGCCAGACTATCGGAGACGGCCAGCCCGGTGATGCCCGAGTCGTTGAGTCCGTTGAGACGGGTGTACTCCGTGACTACGTCGGTGCGACTCGTGTCGGCGGCATAGAGGGTGTTGCCGCTCAGGTAGAAGACGCGGTCTTGCAGCAACACGGCTTGCGAGAACGTTGTGCCGGCGGCAGGATAGACGCGCCAGGTGCCGATGGCATCGGCCCAAAGCGTCGGGACGCTCACGGCCAGGCCGACGAGCAGGAGGGGAAGTATGGTTTTGCGCATATGCTTTTGCTTCGTTAGTGATTGCTTTTGCTTCGTTTTTTAGGTGCTTTGCCTGCTTTGCTTATCTTGGCTTTTGCTTGTCACGTTTGGCTTATGCAGGCTTTACTTTGCCTTTCTTATAAAACGTATGTGACAATAAAATATTGTCATCTTACAATATTTTGGCCAAAAAAGCGTTACTTAAGTGGAAAGGCAAAGCCTTTTGTCATTTTCAGACGAAGCTTATAGCCCTTGTAGGCAAGATTCTTTGCTCTATGCAAATAAAGTTTTGCCTTTACAGACGAAGCTTTGCCCTTGCACAAGACCCATAACCGCACTTAGCCCCAGTTCTTATGGCCGGACCAGCATACAGCATCATCATCCCGCACCGCGACACCCCCGACTTGTTGCGGAGGCTGCTGCAGTCCGTGCCCTGGACGCTCGCACCGCAGGTCATCGTCGTGGACGACGACAGCACGGCTTCGCACCTCGGCGAGGTGCAAAGGCTCGGCGAGGAGTATGGCTTCGAGCTGCTTCGTGTGAGTGGACATTCGGCCGGGGTGGCGCGCAATGCGGCTTTGACCCATGCCCGGGGGCGCTGGCTCGTCTTTGCCGATGCCGACGACTACTTTATGCCCGATGCCGAGAACCTGCTGGCCGGGCACGCCGACGACGTGGCCGAGGTGGTTTATTTCGGGGTCGCGAGCCGCTACTCCGACGACGGCACTCCGGCCTACCGCGACCGACAGGTCACCCGACTCATGGACAAGTGCGACAAGCTTCGCTCGCTCGATGCGCTCAGGGCTTTGCACACCAACCCCTGGGGCAAGATGATTAGCCGCGCGCTGGTCGAGCGGGAGGGAATATGGTTTGAGGAGATTCCTTCGGCCAACGATGCTTTCTTCTCGGTGCGGTGCGGAGTGGAGGCGCGCGAGGTCACTATGGACCGGCGCCAGCTGTATTGCATCACGGTGAGCGGGCAAAGTCTGACGAGCAACATGTCGCGCGAGCGGTTCGAGAGCAACGGACAGGCCCGGCTCAGAGTCAACCATTATCTGCGCCAACACGGACTCGGTCGCTTTCAGCTCAGTGTGCTCCACTATTTCCTCCTCTCGTGGCGCTACGGGCTGAAGGCAGGAGCAAGGGCCACCCGCGATTGCCTGCGCGACGGCAACAACCCCTTGGTCGGCTTGTCGGGTCTGATAAGTCCTGCGCGCATTCGGCACAGCCTGATGTCAAGGCCGAAGAAGTAGAGTGAAAAGGTTTGAATTCGAAAAGATTGCCTTGAAGAAGGTTTTCCGAAAAGAAAACTTCGGAAGGGGCTTTGTAGGAAACTTTGAATATAGGAATCTTGGAAAGGTGATTTTGGAAAAACTTTGAAAGGGATTTTGAAGGATGTTTTAAGAAATGAGCTTTTGAAAATAATTTTCATAGAAAGAGCTTTTGAAGGAAAACAAGGTATAAAGGAAGACAACAGATGAAGATAGTATACGAACTGGAGCGCCTGTCCGTTTTCGGAGGTATGCAGCGCATTATGGTCGAGAAGGCGTGTTGGTGGGCTGACACGCTGGGCTATGATGTGACGCTCCTTGTCGTGTACCGCGACGAACGTCAGGTGGCGTTTCCCGTCTCCGACCGCATCCGCATCGTGCATCTCGACTTGACACGGGCCACCCGAGTCTTCGCTCCGTGGGCTATCGATAGGGCCGTGCGTCGTCTTGCTCCCGACATCCTCGTCACTTGCCACGTGTGGGGCGCCCTGGCCTGTCGCCTGCGCACGCATCGGGCCAAGGTCGTCTACGAAGCGCATGTGCCCCGTCCCGCCATGCACCACCAGTGGGCTATCGGTGTGGCCGAAATGTACGCCGACGCCGTGGTGACGCTCACCCGTGGCGATGCCGCCAATTACACGCGGGCCAAGAGGGTGGAGGTCATCCCCAACTTTGTGGACATCATCCCCACACGCAACCCCGACTACCACGCACGGCGTTGCATCGGGGTGGGGCGACTCAGCTTCGAAAAGGACTTCTCCACCATGCTCCGCGTGTGGCGCGACGTGTGCGATGTGTGTGCGAAAACCTCCACTTCCGACTCTTCCGGCCGGACGATCGACAACCTTTCCGATTGGACACTCGACATCTATGGCGACGGACCAGATCGTGTCGGTCTCGAGCGACAGATTGCCGAATTGGGTCTCGAGGGTAAAGTCGTCCTGCACGCCCCGACGCGCCACATTGCCGAGTGCTACGCGCAGAGCAGCCTCTGCCTGGTCACTTCGCGCTTCGAGGGTTTCGGTCTCGTGATGGCCGAAGCTATGGCGTGTGGACTTCCGGTCGTGGCCTTCGACTGCCCCTATGGTCCGTGCGACCTCGTCGCTGACGGGCATAACGGCCGCCTCATTCCGATGGCCGAAACGCAGACTATGGTCGAAGCCGTCGTCTCGCTGATGGCTAGTCCAGAGCTCCGCCAACGTATGGGCAAGGCCGGAGCCGCTCTCTCGGCATCCTATAGCAAAGATTCCGTTATGGGGCAATGGCAGAGTTTGTTCGAAAGCCTGATTTCGTCGTAGGAAAACTTTTATCATAGAAACTTTTCGTAGAAATCTTCTTCACCGAAAAGCCTATCGTCAAAAACTTTTTCATAGCCCTATCATAGAAATCCGGAAAAACTCACACAAACCAAATCGAAAGCGTCATGCATATACTTGAGTTGCCTTCTTTCTTTGAGCCGCACGGCGGGATGTTTTGCCTCGAGCAGGCCAAGGCATTGCAGGCCCGTGGGCACGAGGTCCGCATCCTCTCCTGTTCGCAGCTGGCCTGGACCGTCGACAGGGCGTATTACCTCAAGGCGCGGTGCGGACGTTGGACGGAATTTATGGGGAAAAGCACGGGTGAACTTACTGGTGAGCGGATAGGCGAGCTTACGGGCAAAACCAATGGAGAAACCTGGGGAGAGAGCAAGAGCGAGACCCCGCGCGGAACCAAGTGCAATGGTGGAGGCGTGGAAGCCATGCGTACCTACATGCGGGCCGTGCCCAAGTGGGTCAGACTGAACCAACGCCGCTGGGTGCGCACCGTCCTTTCAATGTACAACGCGTATGTGCGGGCTTATGGCAAACCCGATGTCATCCATGCCCATTGTGCCAAGTGGGCAGGTGTGGCGGCTATGGCCATCTCCCGGCGCGACGGCATTCCGTATTTCGTCACCGAGCATCTCTCAGCCGGCCTCCTCGAGGAGGATTTCGGCCAGGGGTGGACGCGTCATGTGTGGGCCAAGGACTTGCTTCGTTCGGTGTACCATAATGCCGCGTGTGTCATCCCCGTGGCCGCCGAACTGGTCGATGGTCTGCAAGCCTACTTTGGCCGTGACTACCGCTACGTGGCCGTGTCCAATATCGTCGACACAGACTTTTTCGACTTTCATGAGCGGGAGCCTTGGAATGGCCAAGCACTCGGTTCTCGTCCCTATAAGTATTGCGTTCTGGCGCGGGCGGACATTTACGGCAAGGGGTTTGACGTTTTGGCCGAAGTCTGGCCCAGAATTAAGGACGGAGAGCTGTACATTGCGGGAGCTGGCACGGACGCCGGGTCGGTCAAGGCGCTCTTTGGCCAAGACTCTTCGGTGCATTGTTTGGGCCGGCTCGACAAAGGGCAAGTGCGCGACTTGCTTTACCGGTGCGACGCGTTGGTCTTGCCGAGCCGGAGCGAAGCCCAGCCTTTGGTCTTGCTCGAAGCGATGTCGACGGGCATTCCGGTCGTCTCGACCGAGGTTACTCCGGCTTGCGAACGGATAGCGAATGCGTGCCTCATCGCCGCGACGGGCGATTCGGATTCGTTGTTTAAGCAAATGATGGAAGTGCGTAGTCTCGAGCCCTCGCGGCAAATTTCCGATGCCGTGCGCCATCTTGCCTCGCCCGAGGTCGTCGCCGGGCAATTGGAACGGATTTTCCTGGAGTTTTAGAACTTAGCGCCGAAAGAAGATAATAAGGGAAAACTCCCGGGTGTTTTTAATGTTTTTTTGACCTATACGCCGTTTTTTTTTCGCTTAATCTCGCTCAACCGACACCTTAATGCTTTAGCAATTCCTCGTAGAGCGCCTCGTACTGGCGGGCCACCTTGCGGTAGTCGTGATGCTTGCGCACGTATTCGACCGATTGACGCTTGAGGTCGGGGATGCGCTCCGGGTGGTGGATGAAGTTGTTGAGCGTATCGTACACGCTTTGGTAGGTCGGATAGACATTGACGATAGGACGAAGCGAGGTTTCGCCAAGAATTTCGTAATTTTCGGGTTCGCCGCCTCCGATGTCAATGATGCCCTTCGACATGGCGAGCAGGGAGTTCATCGAGGGCGTGTAGCTATAGAGTTGGTCGAGGATGGCGTCGTAGCCTTCCATGAGTTTGCAGTACTCGGCGTAAGGCACGTTTTCGGCCACGTGTAGCGAAGCCAGGTCCGGATAGTCGTGGACCACATCCTGGGCGGCGCGGAGCATGATGTCCGTGCCCTTCATGACCGACCTTTCCCGTTGAATGCCGATGAAGAGCTTGACTTTTTCGCCCACGGAATATGTCCTTTGGGCCGCATCTTCGTCTTCGTCCATCACGATAGGCAGGGGGAGAAACGAGAGCTTGTCGGGATACACGCGGTTGTAGTCGGCCCAATATTCCTGCAGGCAGGCCACGATGGCATCGCAATCCCTCGAGATGTATTTCGAGATTTCGCGTTGCGTTGACCCGTCTTCGACCCACTCGCGGCGTTGTTGTACGGCGGCATCGTCCTCGCGCACCACGTCGCCGATGCGCTGGTCGCTGTAGCGCAGATGGTCGCCGTGAAGCATCTGGTCAACGATGTGGTAGTCATCGCCGAAAGCCCCGAGCACCATCCGCTTGTTGTGGCGGCGCAGGTAGTCGTAGAAGGGTCGGATATGCGTGCCACGCAAGCACAGGAACATCGGGTTGTTGAGCTGCACGATGTCGTAGCCCCGGCATTGGAGTATCAGAGGTATGGCCTTGCGCAGGTAGTCGAGAAAGGCCAGTTTGCCGTTGATGTCGTGCCGGCGCTCAAGCAGAATGTCGTCGACGGGAAACATACGCCATCCCGTCCGGTTGCTGATGCAACGGACTTCGTGTCCCAGCTCCCTCAGGCCTTTGGCCAGATTGCTATGGAGCGTACTCGGATTGCCGAACAGGAGAATGCGCATGGTATTGTTTCGGGTTTTAATACTCTAAGTCCTATATTCCGTACTTCACTCTAAGTCCTATATTCCGTACTTCACCTTGGCGACAATGTAGGAGATTATCGTGTCGATGATTTGTGCGATGAGGATGCCGATGCCGATGCCGGTCAGGCCGAACCAGTGGTAGGCGGGGAGGACGCAGACGATGATGATGGCGTTGCTGACAATCTCGAGGACCAAGTAGAGCCGCGACTCACCAGCAGCGAGGTTGAGAATCGAGAACGGCAGGTAGAACGCCCTGAACATCAGGCTCACCATCGCTATCTGAGCCATCGGGACGATGGGGCTGAAGTCGTCGCTATAGAGGATAGGGATGAGATAGGGCAGAAAGACGATGACGAAAAGTGCCACCACCAGAATCATGGAGAAAGCCACACGAATCTGACGAAAGACGGTCGTGCGCCGTTCGCTGATGTTGCTGAAGATGCCGGCCAGGCGCGGGTAGAAATCCGAGTCGAGCGAAGCAAAGACGATGCTGCCCACCGTAGCCATTGTGGTGTAGCCGGCGCTGTAGAGACCCGTGAGGGCCGGGTCGCCGAAGAACGACTTGATGGCGAGCTGAGTGCCGTGGGTGAACATACCCGAAAGGGCGAAGGCAATGCCTAGTTGGAGTGTGGGGATGCCGGGACGAAGGTCCTTGCGGTTGAAGGAGAAGCGCGGCTTGTAGCGTCGGTATGAGACGACCATCACCAGTATGGCTTCGCCCAGATAAAGCAGAATCAGAGCTGGGATGATGCCGTTCGTGCCCCAGCAGTAGTAGAGTGGCAAGGAGATGATGATGGCGAGAATGACGAAGAAGACCGAAAGAGTGGCCACAAGTGCGATGCGGCGTGTAGCCTTGAGAATGGTCATCTCGCCGCATACGATGGTGCTCAATCCCACGGCAGGAGCCAGCAAGACGTAAGCCCAGACGTGGCTGTAGTCGTGTAGGGTAAAGTAGGACAAAGGCTCGGCGAGCAGCATGCACACCAGTGTTCCCACGAGTGCCAACAGCAGCACCCAGCTGCGCAGCAGGGAAATCTCGCCCTCCATTTGTGCCTTGATTAGCGCCTTCTCGCACTCTTCCTGAGCATTGCGCCACTCCTCGTAGCGTCTTGAAATGCCGCGTATTCCGCTCACATCCAGTCCGAGGTTAGTCGAGGTGTGAAGCAGTTCGCGTGTCTCGTTGTATATGGAGTTGAGTCCGATGCCCGTGGGGCCAAGCAGCAAAGCCGCAATTTTGGTCCGCACGATGTTGAGCACAATCTTCAACCCGTAGACGGTGCCGAAGAGGCTCGTGACCTTCAGTATGTTCTTATATGTTTCCAATCTTGTTATTCCGTGTATATTTTAGAGTCAGTGTGTTTTGCAAAGGAATATTTTCCCCTATTATCTAAAAGGTAAAGGCCTTTTTTATAGAACTTCCTTTTATTCAAAGAGTGAATTCCTTTTCCCCATTTTCAAGGAGAAAATAATCCTTTTTTTCAAGGTCAAATTCCTTCTTGAAAGACCTTCCCCCTTATCAAAGAGTAAATTCCCTTTTCCCCATTTTCAAGGAGAAATAATCCTTTTTTTTAAGGACAAATTCCTTCTTGAAAGACCTTCTCCTTTATCAAAGAGTAAATTTCCTTTTCCCCATTTTTCAAGGAGAAATAATCCTTTTTTTTAAGGACAAATTCCTTCTTGAAAGACCTTCTCCTTTATCAAAGAGTAAATTTCCTTTTCCCCATTTTTCAAGGAGAACCAATCTTCTTGTTTCGAGAAGGAATCCTTTTGCAATGCTCTGGCCGAGAGCATGGAAATATTCCATCGTGGAGAGAGTTTCCTTTTTGAGCAAAACGTCATAAACTTTTTTGCAAAGCATTGAACTTTTTGCAAAGCATTGAACTTTTTGCAAAGCATTGAACTTTTTGCAAAGCATTGAACTTTTTGCAAAGCATTGAACTTTTTGCAAAGCATTGAACTTTTTGCAAAGCATTGAACTTTTTGCAAATGCGTCAAAGCCTGTGCGTCGCTAAAGCCTGCGCGTCACTTCGCCCAGCATGAAGTCCTTCCAGGGCTTGAAGTCGCCGCTCAGGATGTGCTTCCTGGCTTCGCCCACCAGCCAGAGGTAGAACGAGAGGTTGTGGATGGAGGCAATCTGCAGGGCGAGATATTCCTGGGCGTGGAAGAGGTGGCGCAGGTAGGCCTTGCTGTAGGTGCGGTCCACCGAGCACGGTCCGTCGTCCTGTATGGGGGTGAGGTCGTGAGCCCACTTGGCATTCTTCATGTTCATGATGCCGTGGCTCGTAAAGAGCATTCCGTTGCGGGCGTTGCGTGTCGGCATGACGCAATCGAACATATCAACACCGCGCTCGATGGCCTCAAGCAAGTTGGCGGGCGTACCAACGCCCATCAGGTAACGCGGGCGATTGGGAGGAAGTATGCCATTGACGAGTTCGATGGTCTCGTACATCTTCTCGGTCGGTTCGCCCACGGCCAGTCCGCCTATGGCGTTGCCCTCTACATCCATGGCGGCAATCTTCTCGGCCGAGCGTTTGCGGAGCTCCGGATAGACGCAGCCCTGCACGATGGGGAAGAGTGCCTGGTGGTAGCCGTACTTGCCGTTGCCTTTGGCGTCCTCCGTCTCCTTATAGCGCTTGTAGCATCGGTCAAGCCATGCTTCGGTAAGGTCGAGACTGCGTCGTGCGTAGTCGTAGGTGCTGTCGCCGGGCGGGCATTCGTCGAAGGCCATCATGATGTCGGCGCCAATGGTCCGCTCGATGTCCATGACGCGCTCGGGGGTAAAGAGATGCTTCGAGCCATCGATGTGGCTACGGAATGTGCAACCCTCGGGCGTGAGTTTGCGGTTGGCGGCGAGCGAGAAGATCTGGAATCCTCCCGAGTCGGTCAGAATGGGCCGGTCCCACGAGGTGAACTTGTGCAGGCCGCCTGCTTCCTCGAGAATGTCGAGCCCGGGTCGGAGGTAGAGGTGGTAGGTGTTGCCGAGTATGATTTGTGCACCCACCTCCTCGCGCAGTTCGCTGAAGTGCAGGCATTTGACCGACCCCGCCGTGCCTACGGGCATGAATATCGGAGTCAGGATGATGCCGTGGTCCGTGCGGATTTCTCCAGCGCGCGCCCAGGAATTCGGGTCAGTAGCCTCGAGTTTGAAAGTCATGACGTTTCTAAAGAACTTTGGCCCTTGGTCAGCGGATGTCGCCATTGGTTTATCCGGCCTGCAAGGGCTTTGGCCGTGTTATTTCTTGACGGCCCGGTTGGCCTTGATGACCTTATAGACATAATAGGCGAAGCCGACGAGCAGCACGACGCCGATGACGGCCTTAACGTAGCCGCTATAGTGCTGCACCTTGAAGATGAGTTCCTCGGCAGGCATAGTCTTGCCGAAGAAGACTCCGAGACCGGCCAGCACGCAGTTCCAAAGGCCAGCACCGAGGAAGGTGAAGAAGAGGAACTTGGGCATGTTCATTTTGGCCAGGCCGGCGGGGATGGAGATGAGCTGGCGGATGGCGGGAATAAGACGTCCCACGAACGTACCGACGGCACCATGGCGTGAGAAGAACTCTTCGGCCTTCTCCACTCCGGGTCGGTCGATGAGCAGCATGTGGCTTATCTTGGTGTCGGCAAACTGGTGTATGTACTTACGGCCGAGCGTATAAGCCAGTACGTAGTTGACCAAAGCTCCGATGATGGCGCCTATCGTACCGAACAGGATGATGAGGGGCAGCGATAGCGTGCCCTGGTTGACGGCGATGTAGGCAGCCGGGATAATGACGATTTCGCTGGGGAAGGGAATAAACGAACTCTCTACGGCCATGAAGAATGTAATCACTCCGTAGTCCATGTTTTGCGCGATCCACGCGTAGATTTCTTCCATCTTTCGACAGTGTTTTATTGTTATTGTTTGTATTTTCTTGGACAATGCCTATATGGCTAAGTCTGGATTTTTCTCTTGGAGCAAAGCGTATATGACAAACCCCAGATTCTTTTGGCCCAAGCTCGAATGGCTTAGCCTGGAGTACGCATGCTCAAGACTTCAACAGATTCCCGGAGGGAGACATCAGTCGTCTTTCATAGAATCTAAGATGTCTCCGAAGACCAGACCTCCGATGCTCAAGCCCCCGAGGCCCATGCTCCCGGCCTCATTTGCCTCTTTGAATTTCTTCTCGTCCTCTTCTGTCACCTCGCCGCAGTCCCGTTTGAGTTGCTCGAGGGCGTCGTGGTCTGCGATGATTTCGAAATAGTGTTTCATCGCTACAATGACGTTTTTGTTCTTGGACTTCTTTTTAAGAATAGCCCTGTACGTCCGGTCGCACTCTTCGTATTTTTTGCTCTGTCTGGCCATTTCGGCGTAAAGGAGCATGTAAGTCGGGCTGTAGTGGCTGAGTTTGACTATCCCCTTCATTGCCTTCAGTGCTTCGTCATCGCGGTGCAACATTTTGAGCAGCATAATCTTGAGCGCATATATGGTCTTATCCTTGGGGTCCAGTTTTATGATATTGTCCAGACACTCGAGGCTTTTGTCTATTTTTTGGCCAAAGGTGTAGCAGGTGTATAACTGAAACCATCCGTCCTTCCTGTCGGGCTCGAGTTCGGTGAGGGTTTCGAAGCACTCGGTGGCCTTTTGCAGTTGTTTGGTTGCCAGATAGCATGACCCGAGCGCCCAGTATGAGACGCACGTCTGGTCTTTGATTTCCTCGGGGGTCAGCGGGGAATGATCGTTCTCCATGCCTTTCTCCGAGTGCTTGCGCATAATCTCCAGGTGGGGAATGGCCTTGTTGTATTCCTTGCGTATGAAGTGTATGTACCCGCAGGCGAAGTTCAGCATCGGGTCGTGGGGCTCGACAGCCAAGCCGAACTCGGCCGTTTCGATGCAGCGGTCCACTTCCTGCACTTGCAGATAGCAGCGCGTCAGTTCCTTCCACGAGAAGATATCATAAGCATTGATGTCAAGGGCTTTGTTGAAAAGCGCGGCGGCCTCATTCGCCAAATTGCAACCCAGCAACATGCTGCCCAGGGTGCTGAGGGCTGTGGCGTTGCCTTCAGCGTATTTGACCACTTTCATCAGGCGCGGGCCCAATATGTCTTTGGGAATCTGGTCGAAAAGGTTGTCGACGGTTTCCAGCCACCTGACGATGCTGACGCGGCCTTTTTTGAGTTCGGTCAAGTATTCGTCAAGGGCCTTGCGCGGGTGGTTGGTGCAGACCTTAATATGGAAGCTGATCATAGCCGTGCGGTACGAGCCGTCGCCATCGTATTTGGCGAATATTTTTTCGGCATCGTCGATTCTCTTGTGCTGAAGGTACAGGATGACGAGCAACTGTTCGATTTCCTCGTTGCCCGGATGCTGCCGGCAGCCCTCTTCCGCCACTTCGAGAGCGTCGTCTATGTTGCCGTCCCACTCGAAGTCGTCGATGATATCTATGAATTCCTCCGGGTCGTAGTATGAGTATTTTCCTTTCTCTTTGTCACGGCAGAACCGGTAGTATGCCTTGCTTTTTTTGCTCATCTGGGTGTCAGGGTGTTGTTGTTTCGGGTGTTATTTGACTCGGATGTCGTTTCAAGTGTCTTTGACTCGGATGTTGCTTCAAGTATAGTTGACAAGGAAGCCTGGCGAGGGTTATTTCGACTCTTTGAGCGAAACGGTGCGGTTGAAGACGAGGTGGTCGGGTGTCGAGTCCTTGTCTACGCAGAAATATCCGAGGCGCTGAAACTGGAACTTTGTGCCGGCTTTGCAGTGCTCCTTGATGTAAGGCTCTACGTAAGCACCTTCCACCACAACTTCGCTCTCCGGATTACGTTCGCTTTCGGTTGTGGCCTCCTCGTCTAGGAAAAGGGCGTTGTAGAGGCGTACTTCGGACTTGACGGCGTGTTCGGCCGATACCCAGTGCAACGTGCCCTTGACCTTGCGGTCGGCGCCAGGCATTCCCGACTTCGACTCGGGGTCGTAGGTGCAAAGAATGTTAGTGATGCGTCCGTCGGCGTCTTTTTCCACGCCCGTGCAGAGGATGATGTAGGCCGACTTGAGGCGCACCTCCTTGCCCACGGTGAGGCGGAAGAACTTTTTTTCGGCCACCTCCTGGAAGTCCTCGCGCTCGATGTAGAGCGTGCCGCTGAACGGCATTTCGTGTGTGCCTGAGCCTTCCTGCTCGGGGTTGTTGTCCATCTCGCACATCTCGACCTTGCCCTCAGGCCAGTTGGTGATGGTAAGGCGCACGGGGTCAATCACGCCCATGATGCGGGTTGCCGTCTTGTTGAGGTCGGCGCGCACGGCGTTTTCGAGCAGGCGTATGTCGTTGAGGGCATCATACTTCGTGTAGCCTATCGTGGTGATGAAGTCGCGAATTGATTGGGGCGTGTAACCGCGTCGTCTGAGTCCGCACAGAGTTGGCATGCGAGGGTCGTCCCAGCCGCGCACAATGCCCGTTTCGACCATGTTGCGCAAGTAGCGCTTCGACATCACGGTGTGGGTGAGGTTGAGGCGGTTGAACTCTATCTGCCGGGGCGTGTAGGTTGTGCCCTTGATGTCGGCGAAAATCTTGGCGAAGTACTCGTAGAGGGGTCTGTGCACCTCAAACTCCAGCGTGCAAATCGAGTGGGTGATGCCCTCGATGAAATCCGACTGGCCGTGGGCGAAGTCGTACATCGGGTAGGCCTGCCACTTGGTACCCGTGCGGTGGTGAGGGTGCTTGATGATGCGGTACATGATCGGGTCGCGGAAGTGCATGTTCGGGTTGGCCATGTCTATCTTGGCGCGTAGGGTCATCGAGCCTTCGTCAAACTCGCCCTTGTTCATGCGGCGGAAGAGGTCGAGCGACTCCTCCCAGGGGCGGTTGCGGTAGGGGCTTTCCACGCCTGGCTGGGTTGGTGTTCCCTTCTGTTCGGCGATGGTCTCGGCCGACTGCTCGTCCACGTAGGCCAATCCGCGGCGTATCATTTCCTCGGCCAGGTCCCAAAGCTGCTGGAAGTAGTCGGAGGCGTAGTAAAGGCGGTCGCCCCAGTCGAAGCCAAGCCAATGGATGTCTTCCATAATCGAGTCGACGTACTCCGTATCCTCGCGCGACGGGTTGGTGTCGTCGAAGCGCAGGTTGCACTGCCCGCCGTATTTGGCAGCGGCGCCGAAGTCCATGCAAATGGCCTTGGCGTGCCCGATGTGCAAGTATCCGTTCGGTTCGGGCGGGAAGCGCGTGTGTACTATGTGAGTGGGCGACGCGGCCACCTTTCCGGCCTCTATGTCTTCTTCGATAAACTCCTCTACAAAGTTCGAGGCAGTCTTGATTTTGGCTTCAGAAGTATTCATAGCGTGTGATATATCGTGTTAGTATTGCGTGTTGTAGTTTTCTCGCCATAGCACGAGCAAGTTCGGGTCTGCTCATTCGGCTTAGGAAAACGTGTAAAAAATATCCTTATTTCTTTTTCTTCTTTTTCTTCTTTTTGGGCGCAGGTTGCAGGCAAGCGGGGTCGAACTGCTCGTTCTTCATCAACTCGGAGGTCGAGTAGAGGTAGACCTGCATGATTTCGTCCTTGTATTCCTCGCCGGCATAGTCGATGAGGTCAGAGATTATTTTCTCGTTGTCCTCGTCGGCGTCCTTGTTGGTGAGGTGGAAATTGCGCTTCATTTGGTTGGCGCAAAGTTCGAAGAGGCGGATGCGTCCAGCGGGGTCGACGATAGTCCTGGCCATCTTGGCCATATCCTCCGCAATCTTGCCGTACATGCGTAGGCGTATGGGGCCCTGAGCCGTGTCGAGCGGTTGAGGGGCACTGTTCATATCCTCGCGCGGTGTGATGGCGTAGGGGTAGTCGATGTCGAGCTCGTAGTCGCTGATGAGGGCGAGGTGGTCCCAAAGGATGTGCTTGCCGTCCTCCACAGTTCCGAGCTCTGGGTAGAGGTCGCCCATAATGTCGACGATGGTGTATGCATAGCGCGTGCGCTTCTCCCGGTCCGGTATGGTCTTGCAATAGTCGATAAGTTTCTGTACGTTGCGGCCGTATTCGGGTAGTTTGATTTTGGCGAGTTGCGTATTGTACTGTTGCATTGCGGTGCAGTGATTGTTTTTTCGTGTTTGTGCTTTGGTCAAAGCATCTTGGTCAAAACTTTATGCAAAGAGTCAAAGCCTTTTTCTCAATTATTTTGGTCAAAGAACCTTTATGGGTCAAATCCTTTTGCAAAGAGTCAAATCCTTTCGTCCAAATCCTTTTCTTGTTCAAATCCTTTTCTTGTTCAAATCCTTTCGCTCAAAAAACTTTCTTTTTTGCTCAAAGAACCTTCTTCTTTATTCAAAGATTCTCCAGTATGTTTTTTGGTTTGGTGGCCACGAAGTCCTTGAGATAGAAGGGGACGAAGTAGGCCGTGTCGTCCCATTTCTGCTCCTTGCAGGCCTTGGTGGCGAGGGCGAGCATGTCGGTGGCCATTACGCGCACACCGGGTATGAAATGAGCGTGCGGGTGAGTGATGGTGTCTGTCAGCTTGTCAGCTCCGTCGCCGAAGAAGTAGACCTCCTTCTTTTCGAGCGTGTCGTGCAGGTAGTCAGCGTCGACCACATCGGCACTGGCGGGGCGCACGGTGTCGAGTTTCCAGTCGTAGAGGGCGGCATAGACCTCCATGCGCCGGGCGTCGACCATCGGGCAGAGCAGCACGTCGGGGGTGAGCACGTTCTCGAGGGCGGGCGAGAACATCACGTGGCAGCAGAGCGCCTTCAGCGTGTCCACACCAATCAAGGGCACACCAAGTCCGAATGCCAGCCCTTTGGCCTCGCTCACGCCGATACGCAGACCCGTGTAGCTGCCCGGTCCGGCACTGACGGCCACTGCGTCGATGGCGTAACCGCGGCTGCGTGCTTCGCGCATGGCTTCGTCCACATACACGCCGAGCACCGACATGTGATTGGGGCCTTCCGTACACTCCTTCCTCAGCACGATGTCAAAGTCATGGCTCAGCGCCACGCTGCAGGCCTTGGCCGAAGTCTCTATCAGAATCAGGTTCATCTCTGTTCTCCCTCGATTAAATACGCGCAAAGATACGGATTCTTTTCGGGAAAAGCAAAAAAATACGTGCCTTTTGCCTTATTTTGGGGCTTCTGACCATATTTTGCCGATAAAAACGCATCTTTGTCGTACAACTTGTGCAAAAAAGCGCTAACTTTGCCGCATCATTTCCGCACAACAATCGGATACAGACAGACTCCTTTTTATTATATGATACAGTCCATGACCGGTTACGGCAAGTCGACCGCCGTAGTTCACAACCGCAAAATCAGTGTCGAGATACGTTCGCTCAACAGCAAGCAACTTGACCTCAGCATGAAGGTCGCCCCACAATACCGTGAGCTCGAGATGGAGTTCCGCGCCATGATTCAGCGGCGCCTCCTGCGCGGTAAGGTCGACTTCTCCCTCACCGTTGAGGAAGACAGCGCTTGTGCCGCCCCGTGCATCAACACCGCTTTGGCCAAAGCCTACCTACAGCAAATCAATGCATTGCGCGCTGAGCTCGGCCTCAACGCCGGCGACGACACCGGCCACGAGCAGATGTCGCTTCTGCAGACCGTGTTGCGCATGCCCGACGTGGTGAGCCGGCCCGACGAGGTGGTGGGCGAGGAGGAACTCGGCGAGGTTACAGCTGCCGTGGCCCGCGCCATCGACGGCTTCGTCGCCTTTCGCGAGCAGGAGGGCTTTTCGCTCTACCGTGTCTTTGCCGAGAAGCTCGCCAACATTCGCGCCCTTCTGGCCAGCATCGAGCCCTACGAGGTCGCCCGCACCGAGCGCATCCGCCAGAGCATCGTTGACAAACTCGAGCAACTGCCAGCCGACTACGACCGCAACCGCCTCGAGCAGGAGATGATTTACTACATCGAGAAGCTCGACATCAACGAGGAGAAACATCGCCTGGCCAACCATCTCGACTACTTTGCTGAGACCATGGATGCCGAGGGCGACTCGGACGGCAAGGGCAAGAAACTGGGCTTCATCAGCCAGGAGATGGGCCGCGAAATCAACACTCTCGGCAGCAAGTCAAACCAGGCCGAGATGCAGCGCATCGTGGTCCGCATGAAAGACGAACTCGAGCAAATCAAGGAGCAGGTGCTCAATGTGCTCTGAGGCTCTTCCCACTTTGGCATTATGTTCCGGAGTTTTTGTGTAAAGATTTTTTGGGGACGAAGCTTTCTGCTCGGAGTTTTTGACAAATCTTTCCTGGACATGGCTCTCCGACCGTAGTTTTTAGTAAAGCTTTTTGGGAACGAAGCTTTCTGCCCGTAGTTTTTTTGACAATGCTTTTTTGGGGAAAAGAGTCTTTCCAGCCGAAGCATTTTTTTGACCGAAGCATTTTTTTTGATTGAAGAAAACAACTTTCCGTTTTATGGCAAGAGGAAAACTGATGATACTAAGCGCACCTTCGGGCAGCGGCAAGTCCACACTGATACAGTACCTGATGCAGCAGAACCCCGACCTGGCGTTCAGCATCTCGTGCACCAGCCGTGCTCCGCGCGGCACCGAGCGCGATGGGGTAGAGTACTATTTCGTTACGCCCGACGAGTTCCGCAGGCGCATTGCCGCGGGCGACTTCCTGGAGTATGAGGAGGTCTATTCCGACAAGTTCTACGGCACGCTCAAGAGCGAGGTCGAGCGGCTCCGTTCAGCGGGCAAGACCGTGCTCTTCGACGTCGACGTCAAGGGGGGCGTCAACATCAAGCGCTTCTATGGCGACGAGGCGCTCAGCATCTTCGTGCAGCCGCCTTCGATTGACGAACTTGAGCGTCGCTTGCGCCATCGCGGCACCGACACCGACGAGGTCATCCGCGTCCGTCTCGAGAAGGCTGCCTACGAGCTCACCTTCGCAACTGAGTTCGACCGTGTGGTGGTCAACGACGACCTCGACCGGGCCAAGGCCGAGGTGCTCGCCTTGATGCGCGATTTTCTGTCAGAATAATGCACAGGTCCGTATGCGTGTAGGTCTCTTCTCCGGATCGTTCAACCCCGTTCACCTCGGGCATGTGGCGCTGGCCGACTGGCTGGTGAGCGAGGGCGAAGTGGACGAAGTGTGGTTTGTGCGCACGCCCCAAAACCCGCTCAAGTCAGCTTCCGGCCTGATGTCCGACACCAATCGCCTGGCCATGCTCGAGCTCGCCATCGCGGGCCACAACGGACTCCGCATCTGCCGTGTCGAGGACGACCTGCCCCGTCCAAACTATACTGTTACCACGCTGTGCGAGCTGCAGAGCCGGTATCCCGACCATGAGTTCCATCTCATTATCGGGGCCGACAACTGGCAAGTCTTCACCAGCTGGCGCGACTGGGCGACTATTCTTCGCCAGTGGCATGTCATCGTCTATCCGCGTCCGGGCTACACGGCCGACGGATCGCTGTCTATTACTGATTACCCCAACGTGCGCCTCGTGCAAGCTCCCGTAAGTGACATTTCGTCTACCCGCATCCGCCAGACACTGGCTGAAGGCGGTGACATATCGCTAATGTGCGACCCCAAGGTTGCCGACTATCTGATACACCATGTTTCAACCCAAGATTTCTAAAGAAGACTTCGCCCGCCTTCCCATAGCCAACTTCACGGGCAGCATCGTTCTGTCCGTAAACCCCGACGAGGCCGCGCAGGCCGTGCAGGCCATACGCGACGCGCACACCGTGGTTGGTTTCGACACCGAGACGCGCCCCGTCTTTGTCAAGGGACAGAGCTACAAGGTGGCTCTCGTGCAGCTCTCGGCCGGCTCAACGGCCTATCTGTTCCGCCTCTGCCTTATGGGCGGACTGGTCGAGCCGCTCAAGGCCCTGCTCGAAGACCCTAACGTGGTCAAGGTGGGCCTTTCCACTCACGATGACTTCAAGGGCCTCCGCAAGTGGGAACCCGAACTCGAGCCAGGCGGCTTCATCGAGTTGCAGCATATGGTCAAAGCCTATGGCATTGAAGAGATGAGTCTCTCCAAAATCTATGCCATCCTTTTCGGCCGGCGCATCTCGAAGCGCCAGCAGCTCTCCAATTGGGAGTCGCCCGAGCTCACTCCGCACCAGCAGGCCTACGCCGCCTTCGATGCCGTCGCCTGCGTCGACATCTACACCGCCCTCTCCCGCTTGGGTCACGACATCATCACCAGGGCAGGTGTGTGAATAGGGGGACGTTGCAGCTCTATTGGAAAAATTTTGCGCTCCAGTTAGGTTTTTTATTTCTCCTAACTGGAGTTTTTTTACTAGCAGCGTGAAATACGAAGTCAAAGACGGAGGCTGCCCCGTCCGTTTGCACATGCGGCTGACAGCACATTATCCGGCGAAAGAAGTTGTGTCGGATTTCCTGCTTGCCAGTGTCTTCTTTAATTGAACTAACAACTTATCCCAAAGTCCTTTTGTTCTTATATCTATCTCCAAGTTATAAGCATATCTATTCCCCTTTTCGTGATATTGAACCTTGTCTTTGGTGAAATCTATGATTATTCCATCTTCAGAAATCTGTGTTTCATTAAAAACTGCCATCCCGACAAGAATGGTTTTCTTCAAGTCTAATTTCTTTACTCGCTCAAATGTAAATAACAAATCAGCAGGAAT
>CAVFPF010000050.1:0-5529 GCA_963624265.1 bacterium
TAAATATTAGACCTTGCGCACTCTTATGTTATATAATGTGTAGACCTCGCATTTCTTCTTACTTTACAGTGTGCGGGCTACACACTTCTTCACGGAGGAAGTCAGCCAGTTTGCGGACCGCCTGGCCGCGGTGGCTGATGCGGTTTTTCTCCTCCATCGGCATTTCGGCGAAAGTGATGTCGTAGCCTTCGGGCTTGAAGATCGGGTCGTAGCCGAAGCCCTCCTTTCCGGAGCGCTCCTTGGTGATTTCGCCCTTGCAAATGCCCTCAAACTCCTCTTTCTTTCCGTCCATGAGCAGCACAATGACCGTACGGAACTGTGCGTGGCGGTCTTCCACATTGCGGAGGTTGCGAAGCAGTTTGTCCATATTGGCGTCGCTGTTGTGCTTTATCCTGGCAGTATCTGCATAGCGGGCGGTGCACACGCCAGGGTCCATGCCCAAAGCGCGGACTTCGAGGCCGCTGTCGTCGGCAAAACAATCCAGGTTGTAGTGGACCTTGACATATTCGGCTTTCTGCATAGCATTTTCGGCAAAGGTAAGTCCCGTCTCCGGTATGTCGACATCGCATCCGATGTCAGCCAGTGAGAGGATTTCTATTTCCTTGTTAAGTTTGGGGTCGATTTCTTCCAATATGGCCCGGACCTCTTCAACCTTGTGTCCGTTGTTTGTCGCAAAAACCAACTTTTTCATATATATTATGTAGTAATAACACTTTGTTAGTATCTTGAATAACGCCGTGCGAAGGTACGCAAAAAAGCAAGACCCTCCAAAGATTTTGTCCATATTTTATTAAAAAAGAGCCGAAAATTTGTAGTTTTTCAAATTAGTTGCTACCTTTGCTGCATGTTATACGTCTACAAAGCCTCGGCAGGTTCGGGAAAGACTCATCTGCTGACCGGATTCTACATCAGTCTGCTCTTCCGTCGGGAGCTCACGCCCTTCCTCGACCTGGAGGAGAAGCGCGACTTGCGCTTCAGCGAGATTCTTGCCGTAACCTTCACCAACAAGGCCACGGCCGAGATGAAAGAGCGCATCATTGCCGAGATTCACAAGCTCTCTGTCGACCCGCGTAACTCGCAGTACTACAGTCAGCTGACGACTCCCGACAGCCAGGGGCGTTGCCTCACCGACGAGGTGATTCGCGACAAGGCGCGCCGCATCCTCCGCGACATGTTGCTCCGCTATAGCGACCTGCACATCTCGACCATCGACAGCTTTTTCCAGCAGGTGATTCGTAGTTTTGCCCACGAGATGAACCTGCAGGGCAACTACGACGTCGAACTCGACTCCGATTCGGTCTTCGACCATGCCGTCTCGCAGTTCCTGCTCAACCTTGACTCTGTGTCCGACCCCGAGACCTTCGCCTGGCTGTGTCAGTTTGCCAACAGCCGTCTCGTGGACGGCGCTGGCTGGAATCCGCACGCCGACCTCTACCGGCTCGCCCTGCAGCTCACCGCCGAAGAGTATCGGCAGCATGCCGAGCAACTCAAGACGTGGACTGACGACAAGCGGCAGATGCGCCAGTATGTGTCGATGCTCGACGGCATCAAGCGGCAGTGGCGCGCCGAGCTCCGCCAACTCGGCAAGGAAGCCACCGCTCTGATGGCCGAACTGAAAGGCCGCCTCAACCTCAGTGCAGACGACTTCTCGCGCAAGGGAGCCGGCGTCCTGACCTATCTGCCCAAATACGAGGCAGGCGAGAGCGAGGAAGTGACCACCACCATGCTCAAGTGGAGCGAAGACCCCGCGGCCTGGTTCACTAAGAGCAGCCCCTGGCAGAAATCCTTGCCCGAACGCGACAAGGCCCGTTTGCAGTCCGTCTTTGAGCGGCTCGTAGAGCACCTTTCGCCCGAAGGGATGCGGCAGTACTTGTCGGCCAAAATCATCAGCCAGAACTTCTATCAGCTCGGTCTGCTCTGCCGCCTTCGCGAGGCAGCCGACGACTACTGCACCGAGCAGGGCGTCAAACTCCTCTCCGACACTACCCAGCTGCTCAACGAGTTGGTGCGCAACCGCGAGTCGCCGTTCATCTACGAGAAGACCGGCACGCGGATCTATTCCTATATGATCGACGAGTTTCAGGACACGTCGGGCATCCAGTGGGATAACTTCAAGCCCCTGCTCACCGATGCGCTCGGCATCGACAGCCGCAACCTCATCGTGGGCGATGTCAAGCAGAGCATTTACCGTTGGCGAGGCGGCGACTGGCGCTTGCTCGACTCCGAGATTCCGGCCTTCGAACCCGACAAGCAGGCCTTCGACGAGCGGGGCAACAAGTTGCGCGACAATTGGCGTTCGGTGCGCAAGATCATCGACTTCAACAACAGCTTCTTCAAAGATGCGAGCCAGTATCTCTCCCAGCTCGATGAAGGCAATCCGTTTATGCACAAGATAGCCGACATCTACGGCGATGTGGAGCAGACCTTCCCCGCCGCCCGTCAGGACAATGGGGGAGGCATTCTGCACTTCGAGCAACTGGAACTTGAGAAAGGCGAGACCTACATCGGGCGCGTGAGCGAACGTCTGCCGCAACTCGTCGCGGCGCTGCAGCGGCAGGGTTATAAAGCCGGCGAAATCCTGATTCTGTGCCGCAAGGGCGATGAGTGCAAGGTCTGTGCCGAAGCCTTGTTGTCGTACAAAAAAGCCCATCCCGCTTCGCCCTACAAGTACGACATCATCACCAGCGAGGCCCTCAAGCTGAAGTCGCGGCAAGTGATTCGTTCGTTGGTGTCGTTCCTGCAGTACGTCCACGAACCCAAATCAGAGGCGCGCCGTTGCACGGCAGCCTGTTGCTATTATGCTTTGACCGAAGGCAGCATGACGGCGGCCGTGGCGCGTTGGGCCCGCACACAGAGTTGCCCCGACTTCCTGCGCGTGCTCAACCTGCCGCTCTACGAGATGGTCGAGAGCCTGATAGAGATGTTGCCGCCCGAAGCTCGGCGCGAGATGAGTTTCCTTGATGCTTTCCGCGACATGGTGTTGGAGTTCTGCAGCCGGCAGGGTCCGTCGCTCGACGCCTTCCTCAAGTGGTGGGACGAGAAGAGCGACAAATTCAGCATCACCACGCCCGAAGGCCAGGACGCCATCCGCATCATGACCATCCACAAGTCGAAGGGTTTGGGCGAAAAGGCGGTCATCGTCCCCTTTGCCCAAGGCACTATGGACATCGACGGCCAGCACGCCCGCCTCTTGTGGTGCGAACCCCAGGAGAAGCCTTTCAGCAGTCCCGGGCTCGTCTTGCCCGTTCGCGTGGACGACAGCATGCAGCACTCCATCTTCGACCGCGAGTACGACAGCGAGCGTTGCAAGACCATCATCGACAACCTCAACACCTCTTACGTGGCCTTCACCCGCGCCAAGCAGGCCCTCGTCATCCTTTCGCCCGTTCCAGCCAAGAAGGAGAGCAAGTGCAGTCTCGAGACCCTCTTGGCCCGTTACTTCGGGCAAGACCGCATCGAACTCGACACGGATAATATCGAAGCGGAGGAAAGCCAGGCTTCTTCAGCGGAAGGACAAAGCGGGGCTGAGGGCAAAATATCGGCAAAGGGAAAGAATGGTCAAGGCGGAACAGAAAGTCAAACTCCGGCACAATCCGCTTCTCAGACAGAACTCGAAATCGAGCCTGCCCATGCGCCGATGCCCGTTATCAAAGTTTCGCCCAAGGTCGAGACCGACGCCATTGCGCGGGGGGTTACCTTGCACGATGCGCTCTCTGCCGTGCACGACAGTGCCGATGTGGAGCGGCCCATCCGTCGGTTGTTCAGTTCCGGGCGGGCCGAGGCGCGTGGCCTTACCGTCGACGAGACGATTCAGCGCGTGGGCCAGCTAATTGCCCGTCCGGAGGTGGCCGAGTGGTTCGACCCTGCCAACCGCGTATTGGCTGAGCGCAACATCATCACCAAGACGACTCACACGCAGCGTCCGGACCGCATCGTCTTCACGCCGTCGGGCCGTGTCATTATCATCGACTACAAGACGGGCGAAGAGCATCCCGCACAACACCGGCGGCAGGTGTCGTACTACGCCAAGTTGATGCAGGAAATGGGATTCGGTCTTGTCGAGGCTTACCTTTGGTATTTCGAGCCCCACAAGATAGTCAGGGTGGTGTGAATGGCGTCGGTGCCTCACACATCACGTTATTTACCCTACCAGGCTGAAGACGAACTCCAGTCCGCCTTCGGGTCTGTTTTTAGCCGTAATGCTGCCGCCTTGCATGACGACGGCATTTTTGACGATGGCGAGACCGAGACCCGTACCGCCCAGTTTGCGGCTTCGGCCTTTGTCGACGCGGTAGAAACGCTCGAAGATGCGCGAGAGGTGTTCCTCGCTGATGCCCGGACCGTTGTCATAGAACGAGAAGTAGTAGGTCGTCTCGCGTGAAGTGCGTCCGTAGACGGGCTCCTGATAGAAGCCTATGTGAATTTGCGTGCCCTTGCCGGCGTAGGCAATGGCGTTGTCGGTCAGATTGCGGAAGATGGAGTAGACCATCGAAGCGTTGCACCAGAGCTTAAGGTTCTTGGGCAGGTCGTTGACCACCGTCATCTCCTGCAGTTCGAGTTTGAGGGCCACCTCGTCGATGATGCCGCCCACCAGGGCCGAGAGGTCGACTTCCTCCTTTTCGACCGTGCGCGAACCCGTGATTTTGTTGAGCGTCGAGATGTCCTGCACCAGGGCATTGAGGCGTTGTGTCTGCGAGTAGCTTCGTTCCAGGAAATGGGTCATCTGCTCGTCGGTGATGTTGCCTTTGGCGCGCGAGTCGATGATTGTTTCCAGGTAGCCGAGCACCGAGGCGACGGGCGTCTTGAGTTCGTGGGCGATGTTGTGGCTCAGTTCGTATTTATACTGGTTGTACTCCTTTTCGAGCTGCAGTTTCGTCTGCAGTTCCTGGTTGTTGAGTTCCGTCTTGCCCATGCGGCGCGACATGTAGTAGAAGAGGCCGACCAGAACGAGCGTGACGAGGATGGCGGCGTAGAGGTAGCCGTAGTCGCCCGAAATCGTCTCCTTCAGGTGCGTGTCGTAGGGGAGGGCACTGCGCACGATGCAGTCGCCGCAGCGTGTGGCCGAATAGAAATAGTCGTGGCCCAGTGTCTCCGACTTGCGCATTACGGCAAAGCCCTGGCTTGTAGCCAAAGCCTGTTGGAACTCGCTGCGCGACAAGTGGTTGACGTGCTGTTGACCCGTGACGGAGTCCGTCGACTCGTAGAGCACGTTGCCCTCGAGGTCAGTGACCGTGAGCCGGATTTCCTGTCGCGGCGAAATCCAGTGGTCGGACGTTGCCGAAGCGCTGTCGCACGTACGACTGTATTCGTCACCCGTGTGGACTGACGGGTTGTTGTGAAGCGAGTAGACCAGCTGGTTGTAGTCCTGCAGACGGGTCTGGAGCAGGTCGATGTGATATTCTTCCTCGCGGTGAACGACGTACGAAGTCAGCAGTGTGACAAAGATGACAAAGAGAACGACGACGCACGCCAGCAGTTTGTTATGATTTGAATGCATATCCGTTTATGATTTGAACGCGTTTCCGTTTA